>DUBN01000091.1 GCA_012960315.1 Acidimicrobiia bacterium | reverse complement strand
GGAGCATCCACAAAGACTTTGAGATCTAGTCGTTCTCGACATTCAACAAGTGCTAACAGCAATAGGCCGTCAACGATCACGAGTGATGAGGCCTCCACACGATGTAGGCCGCCAGGTCGAGTGTGGGTGGCGAAATCGTAGTCAGGCACGTCCACTGCACGTCCCGCGGCTAACTCATCCATGTGGGTCAGCAAGAGTTGAATGTCTAGGGCGTCGGGATGGTCGTAGTTAACCTTTGCTCGCTCTTCGACTGAAATGGCCGAGAGGTCATGGTAATAGTCATCAAATTCGAGCAGTGTGGCATCGGGCCGTTCGACTAAAAGAGCCCGCGCCAATGTTGTCTTGCCGGCACATGATCCACCACAAAGACCAACTAACACCTCAGCGAGGCGTTTCGTTCCAAGGCCCTTCATCGGCTCGCGGTTCTTTGGGCAAACCCAAAATCCGTTCGCCGATAATATTGCGTTGCACTTGGCTAGTACCGGCGTAGATCGTTCCAGATCTCGCAGAGAGGAAGCTATTGATCCAGGCTGAAGTCGTGTTCGGGGTGCCCGCATCGGCGGCTCCTAAACCCGCAGCTAAAGCATCGTCGCCATCCACCACCATTGCGTCGGCACCAAGAATGTCGAGTGACAGTTCAGTGACCTCTCGGTGGTATTCACTCCAGTTGAGCTTGCCAATCGAACTCTTCGGTCCAGGCGGTTCGCCATTCAAGAAAGAAGTGAGGACTTGCTGTCCAAGCCACCGCATGATTTCTACTTTGCTATGACACCAGGCCAACCGCTGGCGGATAGTTGCCTCCTCTGTCCGACCGCGTTGTTGGGCCATCTCGACCAAGCGATCTAGTTCAGCTCGATAACGAAAGTAAGTCGTCGTCGCGCCAAAACCACGCTCGTAACCCAACAGAGTCATCGCTACAGCCCATCCACCGTTTACCTGGCCAACAACGTTCTCCTTGGGCACTCTCGCATTTGAGAAGAAGACTTCGTTGAAATGGCTATGACCTGCGATATTTACGATCGGTCGAACCTCGACTCCTTCTTGGTCCATCGGGCACAGAAAGAAAGTGATGCCTTGGTGTTTCGCGTGCTCGGGGGCAGTTCGACCAAGAACGAAAATCCAATTCGCTAAATGTCCGCTTGATGTCCAGATTTTTTGTCCGTTCAGAACCCATTCGTCACCATCAAGCTCTGCCCGGAATCCAAGGTTGGCTAGGTCGGAACCTGCTCCTGGTTCTGAATACCCCTGGCACCAAAGATCTTCTCCACCCAGGATTCGGGGAAGGTGGTGCTTCTTTTGCTCTTCGGTTCCCCATTCGATCAGGGTGTTGCCGACCATGCCGATCCCGAAACCGTCGTTCGAACCACCGGTTGGCAATCCGGCCTTGGTGAATTCTTCCGCGATAATCACATTTTCGTTAACTGTCAGTCCGGGGCCCCCGTATTCAGTGGGCCACATCGTCGCCAGTAAGTGATTTTCGCCGAGAATTTTCCGCCACTCACCAACGAACTCGGCTTTGGCATTTCCAGTTAGCGACCCGATGCCTTCCCAGTTGGCGGGCAAATGTTCCGTGATGAATTCCTGGATCTTGCCCCGGTAGACCTCAACATCATCTGAATAGGTTGGCTGCATACCGAGGACAGTACCAAGGCCTAGACATAGATGATTATCCTGAATGCTCTTCGCTGTCTTTAATGACGGCTAAACGTTCGATTACCCGGTCAAAAAAGTCGTCATCTTGTAGACCGGGAACCATAAGTTTGTTGTCGATTACCCAGCTAGGGGTACCGGTAGCGCCCCATTCGTGGGCTCTTTCCATTGAGGAAACCACTGCTGGCCACAACTCGTCATTGCTAACTACCCGCCTAATGATCTCTGAGGGGACGGCTAAGTCGTTGGCCAACTCGCTGAGTACCTCAGGGTTTTCTATATCTAGCTGATCTTCCCAAACTGAGGCGTAAATTCGGTCGTGGTAAATGGTTGCCTCTTTGGGTGAGGCATATTCCACGACGAGGGCAGCCTGATGGGCTCGCCTCGTTGGATGGAACCGATTGGGCGGCACCAATCTTACCCCTAGTTCTTCCGCTATCGGCTGAAGAGTTGAGAACTGGCGTTCGTTGGGTACACCGCCATCTGGAATTTCAGGGTGCAATTCATATGGCAACCATGAAACGGCAATTTCGTGTCGTGCTTCGAGGCGAGCCGCACGGGCCCGCGCCAAGTGACACCAGGGTCAAAGAAAGTCCGACCAGACAACAATCGGCAACACCATGAGGTTCGACGGTATACGTTCGCTGCCTATGGACTTCGCTATTCCTAACGACATTCAACAATTACTTGACGATCTTGATGAGTTCATCGAAGACGTAATCAAGCCGATAGAAAATGAAAACGACAACATTCGATTCTTCGATCACCGCCGCGAAGACTCCCGTACCGACTGGGACCGGGATGGTCTACCTAACGCAGAGTGGGAACAGCTTCTGGGAAGAATGCGAACGGAAGCCGATGCGGCAGGTTTCCTGCGATGGCATCTCCCGAAACGTTTCGGTGGGAAAGATGGCACCAATTTGGGGATGGCCATCGTGCGGGAACATTTGGCTCGTAAAGGACTCGGCCTCCATAACGACTTACAAAATGAGAATTCGATCATCGGAAATTTTCCCACGGTGTTGATGATGGAAAAATTTGGTTCAGAGGACCAACAACAAAAGTGGATACCAAAGATCCTCGAGGGAACAGCCCGTATTGGGTTTGGGCTAACGGAACCGCTTCATGGCTCTGATGCGACTTGGATGGAAACGACCGCTGTTCGCGACGGCGACGAGTGGGTCATAAACGGCGAGAAATACTGGAATACCGGACTCCACCACGCGACACACGATTATATCTTTGCCCGGACTTCGGGGAATCCTGGAGAGGGCCATGGGATCACCTGTTTCATTGTCCCGGTGGAGTCGCCTGGGTTCAAAGTCGAAGAGTTCATGTGGACCTTCAACATGCCAACAGACCATGCTCATGTTCGCTTGACCGACGTGCGAGTTCACAACGGCGACATTCTCGGAGACGAAGCCCGAGGCCTGCAAACCGCCCAGCTTTTCGTTCACGAGAACCGAATCCGACAAGCCGCATCTTCAGTCGGCGCGGGTCTCCATTGCATTGACGTAGCCGTGGACTACGTGAACGGTAGAACAACCTTCGGAAAGCCGTTATCTCAAAACCAAGCAATCCAATTTCCCCTGGCCGAGTTGTATACCGAAGCGGAAATGATCAGGGCCCTCATATGGAAAACCGCTTGGGAAATGGACCAAGGCACAGACCACATGGAGATAACCGATCGTGTGGCCATGTGTAACTACAGGGGAAACAGATTCTGCTGCGACGCCGCTGATCGGGCCATGCAGAGTTGTGGAGGAGTCGGATATGGCCGAAGCATGCCCTTCGAACACATCTATAGACACCACCGGCGTTATCGCATAACCGAAGGCGCTGAGGAAATACAGATACGGAAGGTAGCCGGAAAATTGTTTGGCTACGCAGGACGCGCAAAAGGTTGACTCTCGCAAGGAATAGCCTTTAAAATTCCCAAAGCCACGACTTTGATTATTTTCAGGCGTTCGCGTCTACGACACTTAGGCCGTCCTCAAGGCTATGCACTGTTGGGAAGTTACGTGAACCGCAGCTTTGGGGTTTTAACTACTACCAACACTCTCAAAGCCTCGTTTAGCTAGTTCGAGCAGTGGCGTTACCCGTTAAGACGAAGTTCTCATCTTGGTTGGTGGTCGAAATGGTCAAGTCAACGAGAGTTTCACCGTCTTCTTCTCGAATACCTGCTATTTCTGCTCTGGCTGTCAACGTGTCGCCCGGCCATACCTGATTCACGAAACGCACCCCGTAGTAAGTCAATCGGCCGTCTCCCACGTAGTTCGTGATCATCCGCCCTGTCATGCCCATTGTGAGCATGCCATGGGCAAAAACCGTTGGGTATCCGGCTACCTCGGTTACGAATTTCTCATCGCTGTGAACGGGGTTGTAATCACCGGAGGCTCCTGCGTATTGAACAATCTGAGTACGGGTGAGGTCTTCAACGATCAGTTCCGAGTAGGAATCGCCGACTTTGATTTCGCTTGCATTTAGTGACATTTGTCTGTCCCCTACTGTTCGATCACTTTTTCGGTCACCACACCGACGCCTCGGGCGGTGACTACTAACTTGCCGCTCTGATCTCTGTACTCGGTGATGCTTTCACTGAATTTCAGAACGCCCGCCCGTTTGGATTCTTTCTCCCAGCTCTCGCCTGGTTTCGTTTCTGCTGTGAGAACATCACCGGGCTTTAGGTGCCTGTGGTAGGTGAAGTGTTGTTCGGCATGAAGCCCTCCGGCTGCGGAGCCGGATTCCTTTTCCTCACCTTCGGAGTTCGATGCCTCTTTTTTCTCGCCTCCGATGATTCCAGAAGCTGTGCCACCGCTACCGAACCATTTCTGTCCCGCTTTGGGGCGAAGGAAATAATCAGGGTCAAATTGGGCACTCGCTTGAGCGAATGTCGGTGGGGCAATTATTGACCCCACCTCGGTTCCGGCTGCATGCGACTCATCATGATAAATCGGGTTCGTGTCTCCGATCGCTCTAGCGAACATCAAAATGTGCGAAGCCTCGACCGGGAAATGGTCCACTGCCATGGGTCCTCCTACTCGGATGAAGGTTGCTGAATCATGACACTGATCAGCCCTGTTTGTCGCCTCGAGTTATCGCAGGGCAGATAAAAGTATTTCTCGTATGCGATCAGGGACTTCAATCATCATCATGTGACCAACACCGTCTAGGTGTTTGAGGTCTACGTCAGATAATCCGGCGACCAGATGTGCAGTAGCTCGCGGTGGAGTCATTTTGTCTTCGCTACCGACTACAACTGTTGTTGTGCACGTAATCATCGCAGCGACATCGCCCGCTTCATAGGCGTCGCAGGCCCTGAGGTCGTTGAAGATTACGCCGTCCTTGGCTCTTTCCAGCAGCGCTTGGCATCCACTGCGCATCCAGAGACCTGGGGTTGGATTTCCCGCTATGTGCGCTCTAGTTCCATGGGCCCAACTTGTCATCAATTGTGGGGCCAAGACTTCATTTCGCTCTGCGGCACCAAGTAGGTCCGGGTGCACCGGCATCGCAGGAGCGGTTCCTAGCAGGACCAGTCGTTCTACAGACTCGGGATGGTGAGCAGCGGCTTCCAGGGAAACCAAACTTCCCATCGAATGGCCGATGAGACAAGCCGGTCCCATGTCGACTTCTGCGATGAATTCAGATACCCAATCTGCCATTTCCTTCACAGAAGAAAGCGGCATGCCGCCCGATTCGCCGTGACCTGGAAAGTCTACGGCCATGACGGCGAAACCATGGTGAGCCAGATATCGGGTCTGTTGACTCCATACTGTTCGATCCATACCGGCGCCGTGTAACAACACGACTAAGGGGAGTTCGCGATCAATCGCAACTCCGCCTGTCGCATAATTAACGACTTCGCCTCTACATTCAAAGTTCATAGCACCTATCCCTTTTGGGAAGCCCGAAGGGCTCGGCTCAAGTCCGCGATGATGTCTTCAGGGTCCTCAAGGCCTACCGACAACCGAATCAGGTCCTCTCCGACTCCTGCCGCTGTCAGATCTTCTGCACTGAGTTGTTGATGTGTCGTTGAGGCTGGATGAAGAACGAGAGTCTTAGCATCGCCGACATTGGCTAGATGCGACGCAAGTTGGACGTTTTCGATAAACCGACGGCCGGCCTCTCGTCCCCCGACGACACCAAAGGACAGAATGGCTCCGGCTCCTTTGGGAAGCAGTCGTTGCGCCAGATCATGGTCTGGGTGAGTCGTTACGGAGGGGTGACTAACCCAAGCAACAGCATCATTTGTTTCGAGAAAGTCAATCACTGAAATTGCGTTCTCGACGTGGCGTTTCATCCGTAGCGGCAGTGTCTCGATCCCTTGTAGGAGATGGAATGCGTTGGTCGGACTCATTGCTGCACCGAAGTCGCGAAGCCCTTCGGCTCTGGCGCGCATGGAAAGGGCTTGGTGACCATATTCTTCTGCAAAGGTGATGCCGTGATAGCCGTCATATGGTTGGGAAAGGGTGGGGAACTTTTCATTGGCTGCCCAGTCGAATCTTCCGCCATCGACAATCACGCCGCCTAGCGCAATGCCATGACCGCCCATGAACTTGGTAACCGAATGCATAACGATGTCAGCGCCCAGGTCAATGGGTTTCATTAGGTAGGGCGTCGTGAATGTCGCGTCAACCATCAAGGGAAGACCATGTTCATGAGCGATTTCGGCAACCAAGGGAACGTCAAGAACCTCGATCCCCGGATTACCTAGGGTTTCCGCAAATAAGACCCGGGTGTCTGCAGTGATAGCGGCCCGCCAAGCTTCAGGATCTCGCGGATCAACAAATGTCGTTGTAATGCCAAACCTGGGCATTGTCAGGTTCAACATATTGTGCGTACCGCCGTAAATGTTGCGGCTAGCCACAACGTGGTTACCTGCGCTCATAATCGTCGCGGCCGCTAAGTGAAACGCCGCCATCCCGCTAGCAGTACAGACCGCGCCGACCCCGCCTTCTAATGCAGCTATTCGCTCTTCAAGCACAGCCACAGTCGGGTTTGAGATTCGACTGTAGATATGCCCAGGTTGTTCAAGATTGAACAACCCTGCGGCTTGTTCGGTATCAACAAAGCTGTAGGAAGTGGTCTGATAGATGGGCACAGCGCGAGCGCCAGTAACTGGGTCTGGTTCTTGCCCAGCATGAAGCGAAAGCGTGTCGAATTTTAGATAGTCAGGGTCAACCATATTGGCTTCTTTACTAGTGATAACACGATGCTACGCCGGAGGAAACCAGATGCCCAATGCAACACCAACGGCGCCTTTTGGAGAGACGTTTTCAGCTACTCGCAAGTTTTCTAGATAACAGTGGTTCATTGACTTACCGGGTCCCGAGTAGCTTCATCGCGGTGTCTTCTGTTGATAGCCGCGCTCGTGTTGCCATTGTCACAGGCTCTTCGTCCGGTATTGGCCACGCTGTTTGCGGTCGTTTAACGGAAAAAGGCATCGCAGTTATCAGTGTTGATCAAAACAACGCGCCCGAGGGCGTCGATGTCGTTGCGCATTTCGGTTGCGATCTCAGTGACTCTGACGCCATTGAAAACCTGATCCGAGATTTGGACGATCAGTTTGATCCAACCACTTTCGCTTCTTTGATCAACGTAGCCGGGGTGCCCGGTACTCAACCTGCTTCGACAGTCTTGGAGGTAAATCTTCTTGCGGTGCGTTCCCTCAGCCGCGCTTTCTCATCTCGTTTTTCCGCCGGCGCGAGCATCGTAAACATTGGTTCGATCTCCGGTAATGCCTGGCAGCAGCGGTTAGACGTTCACCAATTTCTTCTAGGGCTAGACGACGATCAAGCTCGAGAGTGGTGGTGTGATCGAAGTAAATCTGTTGGCGTTGACCCGTACACGTTTTCTAAAGAAGCGGTCATTGTTTGGAGCATGCTCCAAGCCGGAGAACTTTTAGGAACTGGTATCCGGTGCAATGTGGTGAGCCCTGGACCCGTCGACACACCACTGCTACCAACCTTTCGTGAGCAAATTGGCGACGAGCGAATCGACTGGCTTCTCGCTCACTCAGGGCGCGCTGCGAGTCCCGATGAGATCGCCGAAGCCATCGAGTGGCTCGCCGTTGGTGAATCTCGTTGGGTCAACGGCCACCATCTCGTTGTAGATGGTGGGTACACCGCAGGTTTGCTTTCGGGTTGGGTAGATGTTGCCAATGCTCCGGCCCCAAAAGTGACGCACGTGGAATAAGAGTTGCGCTAGTACAAAGTTTCTAGTCAAATTCCAAACGTAACTCGGCCTCATGTTCGTTGAAACGCGGAGCGCGCTCTGGGTGCGGACCCGCACCCTTGATTAGCTGTCCAACTTGGTTCAGTGGTCCCCATCCTGGTGATTCAAGGTGCTCGCAGACTAAGTCGTTCGCTAAGGCGACCTCGCTACCAACGAAGCCCTTTGTTTCGACTGGTACTTGACCGAGCGGCTCAGACCAAACCCATGCGCCATCCTGCTGGATAAAACAATTGTCTGGGTCGGGGCCTTGGTGATCAAAGCCGCCTTGTCTGACCTCTGGTCGGGCCTCATAATCCACGAACTCTGCCACCTGAGCAGCAGCGGTGGTTTGGACGAGTGAAGTGTGAACGGTCTGGGTTTGCCCCGTTCGCAACCGGTGATACATCGCGGTCACAACGCCAAACGCAGCAATAATGGGAGTCGCTGCGTCGTGAACGGGAACAGTCAAAAAGACGGGTTCGTCATCTCCGCCCTGTGCTGCCATCATGCCGCCAAGGGCCTGCAACAGGGGGTCGAATGCCGGTTGACTAGCTCGCGATTGGTCAGCGCCATAGCCAGGGCTTTTCACTAACACCACGTCTGGCCGAATTTGTCGAAGTTCAGCACTAGAACAGCCCAATCGTTCCGCAACGCCAGGACGGAAGTTCTCTACAACCACGTCTGAGTCGCACACCATTCGATAAAGAAACTCGCGGTCGGTGTGGGTTTTTAGGTCAAGCGTTACCGCTCGTTTACCTTGATTCCAACCATTAAACATCGGGCTAAAGGTGCGAAACGGATCACCGTCAGCGGGTTCAACCTTGATGACGTCGGAACCCAACATCGCTAAGTGGCGAGTGATAACGGGACCAGCAATGAACGAAGCCAAGTCGATTGCGCGAGTCCCGGCGAGTGGCGGTCCCCCTTGACCCGACCCACTAGCGGGCACGTGAACTTCGGCAAGTACTTGGCGAGTGTGTTCACCAACCTTTGGCGCTACACGTATCAACTCAGATGGACAGGCATCCAAGATCAAAGGCTGCGTGGGCATTGACAGGGAACCCAGTTCAGGATGCTGGACGGTCGCCATGAGTTCGTTAGATCGCGCCAAGTCAGACGCCAAAAATTCTGCCCTCGTCTGGATGGGCTGGCACGGGACGTCATGTGCACGCAGAAGTTCTATCCACTCTTCTCGGCTCCGTTTCGAGAAAAGGTTTTCAAAGATAGGCGTAATTTTGGCCAATGGGTCCGGTTCGATGAGACCCCAAGGTGGATTGCTGAGGTCCGGATCTTCTAATAGATCGACGCGATCCAGCGCGTTTAACAGTGACTCATAGAAGCGTCGAGTACCGCATGCAACAAAGAACCAGCGATCGTCCCCTGCGCGAAAAGGGCGGTACGCAGGTGCTCTTCCCGCGGGGCCGAGAGGACTAGATCCATCTCGTTCTTGAGTTGTTTCTGGGGACCAAAAATCACCTACCTGCATCGCTCCTGCACCTGCAACGTCGGAAACTTCGTATGTTGGTGCGAACCCGTGAGCCTCGCGTGCATATAGGCCTGCAGCTATAGCTAAAGCTCCGAGCATTCCAGCTCCATAGGAAGCCAGCGGGAGAACAACATGGACAGGACCTTCAGACCAACTCACTTGATTCCATGCGATCCCCGTCATAGCGGCGACTTGCGCAGCTGAACCCCGTCGGTTGGCCATCGGCCCCTGCGATCCCCAAGTGGGAAAGGAAACAATGACGGACCCTGGGGCCAGGCCACGAATTCGGTTTGCTTCAGATTGGTTTGGGACGACCACGACATCAGCAGTAGCTACCAGATCCCTGTCATCGTCCACGATAACGGACCGTTTATTTCGGTTGATGGCTTGAAACCCAGGGTCTTTCCTGTAGTAATCGCCTCGTTGGTGTTCAACTTTGATTACATCGGAGCCTTGGTCCGCGAAAAATCTGGTGGCGTAAGGACCAGCGATTCCCTCCACCATCTCCAGCACTCGAATCCCTGTGTAGGCACCAACTTCGGTCACCGACTCCCCCATTGCGGTCAAGGTTCTCCAGTCGTCACGATAGTCAGCCTTGTGTCTAGGAACTCAGAGCTTGGGCACATCGCGTGCCAGAGTTCTAAGCTTGAACGCATGACAGATACCGCCGAACCCATTCACACGATTGAGCAGATGCTCCCGGCAGCTCCCACCTTCGATTCAGTTGAACAGGAGCGTCAACACCGTAAAGAACGCTTAGCTTCGGTGTTTCGAGTTTTCGCCAAGTTCGGGTTCGAAGAAGGTTTGGCGGGTCACGTAACTGCACGCGACCCGGAGTTGCTTGATCACTTTTGGGTCAACCCTTTTGGGGTTCCTTTCGGACATATCAAAGCATCGGATCTACTACTGGTTGATCACGAAGGAAACATCGTCGAGGGAAAGTACCCGTTGAACCAAGCAGCATTTGCTATTCACAGCCGCGTGCATAAGGCGCGACCTGATGTCATTGCAGCCGCCCACACGCACTCTCTTTACGGCAAGACCTGGTCGAGTCTCGGGCGTCTACTTGACCCCTTAACGCAAGATTCTTGTGCTTTTTTTGAGAGCCACTCTCTCTTTAACGACTTCACAGGGGTAGTTCTCAACACGGACGAAGGTGATCGCATTGGTGATGCGTTGGGTGACAACAAGGCCGTGATCCTGCAAAACCACGGCCTTTTAACGGTGGGACATAGTGTTGACGAAGCGGCTTGGTGGTTTATCACCATGGAACGAACGTGCCAGAGTCAGTTATTGGCCGAAGCAGCGGGAACACCGATCCCTATTCGTGAAGACGTGGCTCGCCACACTGCTGAACAGGTAGGCGGCCACGTTGCAGGTTGGTATAGCTATCAACCGATCTACGACAAAATCTTGGCAGAGAATTCAGACTTTCTGGATTGAGGCGGGCAGCCAAGTTGAGGCCACCTCCCCGACTGTCTACTTCGCCGATTCAACTGAGGAGTTCTGCTGCTCTTTCGCGAAGCTCAGTCTTGAGCACTTTGTTGGATGGATTAAGCGGCAATTCTTCTACGATCCAGCAATGTCGAGGCACCTTATAATTCGCCATTTGTTCACGACACCATTCAACTACCTCTGCTGAATCAGGTGGGCCTAGTGGAGTTGGAACAACGAACGCGGCTCCGACTTCGCCTAGCCGTTCGTCGGGTATGCCGATGACGGCGACCTGACCGATTCGGGGGTGTTCAAGCATGATTCGCTCAATCTCAGCTGGGTATGCGTTGAATCCGCCATTGATGAACATGTCTTTTTTTCGATCGGTGATATCGATGTACCCGTCTTCGTTCATTACGCAGATGTCACCGGTCCGCATCCACCCATCATCATCGATAGTTTCGGCAGTCTGTTCAGGGTCATCTAGATAACCCCGCATCACTCCGTAACCCCTAACTAGTAGTTCGCCCGGCTCTCCTAGAAGTACTTCTATTCCTGCGTCATCCACCAGTTTCATCTCCATACCAGGCAGCGCCTTGCCACTAGTGCTGGCCACAACGTCTGGCGGGTCATCTGCGGCGCAGGCTGTCACCAAACCATGAGTCTCGGTCATTCCGTAGGCAGTAATCACTGTCTCGAAGCCAAGTCGTTGCCTCATGTCGACGACAGTTTCTACTGGGATGCTTGCCGCTCCGGTCATGGCGGCGCGAAGGCTAGAGGTGTCGTACTGATCCATTTCAGGATGGTTAAGCAAACCCTGGAATAAGGCAGGGGGGCCTGGGAACACCGTTACACGTTCGTCCTGAATGCGTTGTAGCACTCGGGGAACGTCAAATATTGGGTGTGGAAGGATCGTCGCTCCGTGCATAAAGCAGGGAACAATCGCTCCGTTGAACCCAAAAGCATGAAAGAACGGATTAATCACAAGCATGCGGTCACCGGTTCTCATGCCGAGTTCCCGAGCTGTGTGGCCAAAACTGCGAATGATCGGTGCATGTTCCACCATCACTCCCTTGGGTAAGCCGGTCGTGCCTGACGTGAACATGACCAAACCGAGATCAGAGCCGGTGATTTGGGACCTCCGTCGGTCTAGCTCTTCAGGTTCGTCACCCGTATTTCGCTGCAAGAAATCTCCAAATGACACGGTGCCGGGCGGCGTATCTCCTCGTAAAACAACGATCTCGTCTAAACCATCGACCTCCACGCCAGAATCTCGCAAATCACTGACGTAGTCGTTGCCTAAGAAACCCACAACTGTGAAGAGCAACTTCACTTTCGCTTTCTCCAAGATGTAGGCAGCCTCGCGTCCTTTGAACCTGGTATTAACTGGCACCAAAACGGCTCCAGCCTCAAAAACTGACATTCCTGCGACAACCCACTCCCATGAGTTCGGTGCCCATACCCCCACTGCATCACCCGGCTCTATCCCTGACGCCACAAGCGCCGCTGCGCACTCGTTGATGCGTCGCCCCATCTCGGCATAATCGCAGCTGAAGTCGCCGTCAGATATGGCTTCTGTTGCAGCGAACTCAACCGCCGCTCGTTTGACAAGCCCTGGAAAATTATCTGGCATCAGCGTGTCCATGATCCCCCCACAACCAATGGTGTGACGCTTGTTTACTTCACCTGGGCGAGCGCTTCACCATTGATGAAGTGAAAATACCCGCTCGGATTCTTTGCCCACGCGCGCCAACCTTCCGCTATCTCTTCAAGTTCTGCCCTTGTTGCATAGCCATATTCCACGGCCTGCTCGGCGAAGCTGGTGGTAAGACACCTTTCGGCCCACGAGAAACCCCAATTCTCACGATCATCTTTGGTCCAATAGGACCAAGCAGACGTTGAGATCTGAACATCTTGAAGTCCGGCCTTATGACACCAACTCAGCAAATGTCGGCCGGCGTCCGGGTCGGCGCCGTTATATCTCGCCACCTGCCGATAAATCTTCCTCCACTTTTCAATTGCCTCTGACTCAGGGCTAGAAGACATTGTGTAATAGTCAGCATCGCGCACAGCCACATGACCTCCAGAGCGTGTTACTCGAGCCATTTCTCGAAGTGCCAACACCGGGTCAGTCAAATGCTGAAGGACCTGGTGTGCGTATGTGACGTCGAATACGCCATCTTCGTAAGGCAACTCATATACCGAGCCTTCTTCAACTTTCACGTTGCCGAGTCCTGACTCGGTAATAGTTACGCGGGCCGTATCAAGAATGGCGCCGCCGAGTTCAATTGCAGTTACCGAACCCTTCGGTACCCATTTAGCCAACCCAACGGTGATTGAAGCGGGACCGCATCCAACATCCAACATCAGAGAGTTGTCGGAAATCACATCTCGGGCGAAGGCCGCGCAACGCTCGGCAGTTCGTCGAGCGTGCTGATTCACAACAGCTGGCTGATGGCCATGGGTGTAGACATCGCGTTTCGGCATCACCGCAAACCTAGAAGATCCGAAGCTTCTCGTCACTTGGGATGGTTGATCTAAATACCCTTTCGCATTGACTACGATTTCCTCAATAGAAGCACTAGCCGTGAGTTGAAAGCTGCGACTTTGACCGATGCAGACAACATGCCCCGCTCCGTACGCGCCAACGACGCAAATCGCCTTGAGATGACCGACCTACCCACGCCCGATTATTACCGTTATCCATGGGTAGCGATTGAGTCTGTCACGAGAACCCCCCAAGGGGGCGTTCTCGTAGCGTGGCCTGATGGTCAACAACTCGAATGTCACCCTTTGTGGCTCCGCGAAAATTGTCCAGGCCCTGGGGGCATTGATCCGCGATCAAAAGAAAACGATCTTGATGTACAAGATTTGGATATCTCCACCAGGATCAGGGACGCGTTTCTTGATGCCGGCGCGTTAGTGGTCGAGTTCACTCCTGAAGCCCGACAGGCAAGCTTTCATCCAGGATGGCTACGACATGTCGCTGACGGCCTGCACCATCCCTTCTCTTTGTTACCTACACCCAAACCTTGGACTGCCCATGATTTGCAAATACCACCTACCCATGATGGACCGTCAGTCCTTGAAGACGATGACGCCATGGCTGCTTGGTTGCATGATCTTTTGGAAACAGGGTTAGCGAGACTGACTTGCTTGCCGCTCGAGAGCCAAGTTGTGGGCCTCGTGGGGAGCCGTATCGGGGCATTACGCGATTCCAACTTTGGTGTGACCTGGCACGTCAGCGTGGATCTTGATCCAAACTCGACGGCGAACACGAATGCAAGACTGCCGGCCCACAGCGACTTGCCTTCAAGGGAAACTCCACCCGGATTTCAACTTCTCCATTGTCTTGAGAACACCGTGAGCGGCGGTCAGTCAACGATGACCGACGGCCTCGCCGTCATCAACTATCTCCAAGCTAAAGAACCGGATGTATTCCGTTGCTTGACCACTCTTGAGTGGACATTCTCCAACCGCGACGCTAACCACGATCATCGATGGACTGGTCCGGTCGTTGACAAGGGCGACGGTCGAATTCCGTGGACATTTCGGGCCTTTCACCCCGTGCGCGGCTTCCCGGCCATGAGTCAGCACGAAATCGGAAACTCCTATCGCTCACTGCAGCGACTGGGAGAAATTGCTAACAGCGCCGAGTTTCAGATTCGGTATGAGTTAGAACCCGGGGACCTAATTGCTTTCGATAACCGCCGAATCATGCACGGTAGAGAATCATTCGATAGCAGCGAAGGCACTCGCCAGTTGAGGGGCACTTACCTTGATGCCGACGAGGTCTATTCGAGGATGAGAGTTCTGGCGCGAGCGATCACCTCACAGGAACAATCCTAGGATTGAGCAACATTATGGAGGACAAGGATGAGTGAAGTGTTCATCACCTGCGCAGTCACCGGCGCGGGCGACACCGTCGGGAAATCCGACCAAGTTCCTTTCACCCCCGAGGCGATCGCACTGGATGTGATCGCCGCGGCCCAGGCGGGCGCGGCTATCGCCCACATTCATGTACGGGATCCCATAACGGGAGATCCCGACCGCCAGGTCGCCTATTACCAGGAGGTAGTCGAGCGAGTCAGAGCGTCGTCAACTGACGTCATAATCAATTTGACGGCGGGTATGGGTGGCGATCTAGTGATTGGCTCAGTGGAGAACCCGCTTCCGCTCGATTCTCAGCAAACTGATCTGGTTGGTGCCACGGAAAGGCTCGATCATGTTCGCCTTTTGCGACCGGAAATCTGCACCCTCGATTGCGGGACCATGAACTTTGGGGAAGGAAACTACGTTGCGACAAACACTCACGACACGCTCGCCGAGATGGCACGCCAGATACAACAACTCGATGTTCGACCTGAGATCGAAATCTTCGATACGGGGCAACTATGGGAGGCTAAATCACTCGTAGATCAAGGTTTGATCGACTCTCCTGTCATGGTGCAGCTATGTATGGGCGTTAAGTGGGGAGCCCCAAATGACCTCAACACATTTATGGCGATGGTGAACAACGTTCCAGACGAATGGACGTTTTCAGCGTTTTCACTTGGAAGGGACCAGTTGCCGTACGTTGCTCTAGCGGCTGTCGCCGGAGGGAATGCGCGGGTTGGTCTGGAAGACAACTTGTATATAGATCGAGGAAATCTCGCGACAAATGAAAATCTCACGGCACGTGCAAAGCAAATTCTCGAGTCCATGAACTTTGAGGTCATCGGACCGGGACGAGTTCGCGAGATGTTGCAACTCACTGCACACATTCCATGACTGCAGATATTGAGTCGCCCAAACGCGTAGCGATCGTAGGAGCCGGAGTCATCGGTGCCGCTTGGGCTGCACGTTGGCTCCTTCGCGGTGTGGATGTTGCAGTGAGCGACCCATCAGTTAATGCTCCGAGGATTGTTTCTCAAGTCCTCGACAACGCTCGAACTGCCTGGAAGCGAATGGGGACCGCGCCGGAGACCGAGGGCAAATTGGATTTCTGCGAGTCGATTGAAGCAGCCGTCTCGGGGGCGGATGTCATACAAGAAAGTGTTCCCGAGAACCTTGATCTCAAAAAAGCCACACTGAAACAAATCGAGGGATCTGCCGAATTAAAAACTTTGATCGCTTCTTCGACCTCTGGGCTGAAGCCCAGTTTGCTCCAACAAGACATGGAGTGCCCGGAACGACTCGTTGTGGGACACCCATTTAACCCCGTCTATTTGCTTCCCATGGTTGAAGTGGTCGGAGGCGAGTTGACTTCCTCCGACACAATTTCGCGCGCAATGGCGGTGTATGGCGCAGCCGGGATGCGCCCGCTCCATGTTCGCGTCGAGATCGACGCATTTATCGCTGATCGTCTTCTTGAGGCAGTTTGGAGAGAAGCTCTTTGGCTAATAAACGACGGCGTCGCCACAACTCAAGAAATCGATGATGTCATTCGCTTTGGCTTCGGATTGCGTTGGGCACAAATGGGATTGTTTGAGAATTACCGAATCGCGGGAGGCGAATCTGGAATGGCTCACTTCATAAGTCAGTTCGGTCCCACTCTTTCGTGGCCGTGGTCCAGACTCACCGACACCCCAGAGTTGACAGAAGCGTTGACGCTACTGATCAGTGAGCAATCTGATAATCAATCAGGACATCACACCATTGCTGAACTCGAAAGAATTAGGGACGAAAACCTCGTAGACATAATGTTGGCTTTGGAAAAAAACCAATGGGGCGCAGGTCAATCAGTTAGCGACTTGCGCCGCTAAGCGTCCGCCTAACATCAGAATTCGTCGGGGCTCCGAGAGTCCACAGAAATCTGCGCCTTACGACAGTGGCACAGTGGCCTGCGGCAATCGAGGTCTCATTCTTCAATGGAAATGGCAAATTCGGGACAGTTAGCAGCCGCCAACCGAGCCTTATCTTCCAGTCCGCTCGGGACGTCACCGTCGCCGATTTCTGTGGCATAGCCGTAGTCGTCTACGTCAAACAACTCGGCTGCCAGTGAGAAGCAGCGATTATGTCCCTGACATTTTTCAGTATCGACTCGAACGCGCATATCGGTCCTCCCCCAAATCACGGATTCCGACCCGCTATTGAGATCAATTTATCGGTTATCGAAGCATCAGAGTCGATCGGAACCTCTGGCCCGAATCGTTCGCCTCGAATCATGTCCCCAGCTTTTTTGAGTTGGATATATCCGGCTTCAGCCAAGTCTTCGTCGAGGTGCGCCACCTGGCCAGAAGCTTTCGCCAAATCAAATGTGTGAAGCAATGGGTCGACAACAACAAGGCCCACAAAACGGTCAACAGCTAAATGACCCCAGGGGGTTCCAACCTCGCGTTGAAGTGCGCCTTGCTGATCGAGAGCTTCGAGGACATCGTCACGGGCATCAACCCAGTCAGATTGTGGATCACCAACAACGGGGTGCCCAGCGCTGTCGGCGGGTACACCTCTTGCTATTCCAGCGATCATGGTGCACATTCCAATGTTGTGGGCAACTACATCAAGCGCTGACCAACCCTCGCATGGCGACGCTGCGCCCCACCGGCTTTGATCAACTCGCCGCACCACCGCATCGAAGCCATATAGGGCTTTTATGTAATTTCGTGCGTTATCGCTCACGGTTGCACGTTAGCCATCTCTGAGGCGGCGGGGCTTACGACTGACAGAGGATCGACTTGTCACATTGGATCGATCTAGCATGGCTTGTGCCGGAGGGACGGGACTAGATGCAGCAGATTAGCGATCAGCAAGCAGTGGACAAGATTGACGCCGAAGTTGACCCGACGAAGGAATGGCACAAAACGGCTTGCATTCTGTGTTCTGACAACTGCGGTATCGAGGTTCGTATTGACGGTCGTGAAATCATTCGCGTTCGCGGCGACAAGGACCATCCGGCAAGCAGGGGGTACACCTGCGAGAAGGGTTTGCGGGTCAACCACTATCAGAACGGTCGCGACCGGCTCACCTCGCCGATGAAGCGAATGAAAGATGGAACGTTTGCCAAAATCAGCTGGGATCAGGCAATTAAAGAGGTCGCTGATCAACTGGTCGGAATCCGCGACACCTACGGTGGTGACAAAATCATGTATTACGGCGGTGGCGGACAGGGCAATCACTTTCCCGGTGCTTACGCCCGCAGTGTTTTACAGACCTTAGGAGTCCGGTACAGAAGCAACGCTTTAGCTCAAGAGAAGACGGGGATGTACTGGGTGCAGGGGAAGTTCTTCGGTCGCCAAGACATCGGAGCTACTCCTGATTTTCATCACACCGATTGCGCGGTCTTCGTCGGCAAGAACCCATGGCACAGCCATGGATTCCCAGAGGCTCGCAATGTTCTCAACGCAATCAAGAACGACGAAAACCGTCATCTAGTGGTGTTTGATCCTCGGATTTCTGAAACCGCCAATATCTCAGATCATCATCTCCGTGTAAGGCCCGGCACCGACGCTTGGGCTCTCGCGGCGATTTTGGGAATCATGGTTGAAGAAACTCTGATCGACGGTCGATTCCTTGAGGAACAGTGCGTCGGCTGGGATGAACTTCGCCCTTTGCTTGAGGAAATAAACATCACAGAGTACGCGCGAAAATGTGGTATCTCAGGAGAGGATCTTCGATCAGCGGCGAGAACGATGGCCAACGCTCGTTCAATGGCGACGGAAGAGGATCTCGGAATAGAAATGGCCCCGCATTCGACGTTGAACAGCTGGTTGCAGCGCCTGTTATTCCTACTCACGGGAAATTTCGGTATCGAGGGAGGCATGAACATTCCGGTACGGCTGGCACCTATCTGCGGACATAGTCCCGACGGGGCGGTAGAACCAGTAACCGGAACTCCGCTCTTGTGCGGCATGGTGGCGTGTGCAGCAATTCCTGACGCCATTGATACAGACCATCCCGATCGTTTCCGGGGGATGATCGTCGAGTCCGCCAATCCAGCGCACTCGTTACCTGACTCCAAACGCTTTCGTGAAGCATTTCAAAAGCTTGACTGTTTGGTGGTGATTGACGTGGCTATGACCGAAACTGCACGTCAGGCTCACTACGTCCTTCCTGCTTGTTCTCAGTACGAAAAGCCCGAGGCAACTTTTTTCGCTGGTGAAATGCCTTCAAATTATTTTCATATTCGTCAACCCATTTTTGAGCCTTTGGGAGACACTCTGCCCGAAGCGGAGATCCATTCGCGTTTAGTTGAGGCTATGGGAGGCGCACCTGACGGAGTGGAAGAGCTCGCTCAGGCTGCAGCGAAAAGTCGCGAGGAGTTCATCGAAACCTTTACGCGCTTATCAACAGACAATCCTGACTTGGGTTCAAAGCTTCCAACGGCGTTGTATCGAAGCCTTGGGCAGAGCCTTGGACAGATGGGGCCGGCCGCGGTGATGTTCGGCTCGGCGATCCAAGCATCTATGCGATTCCCAGATTCGCTTCGTGCGGCAGGACTGAAAGGCGATGGTCTGGAACTTGCAAACAACCTCTTTGATTCATTGCTGGAAGCTAAATCTGGCATGGTCTTCAGCACCAGCGATTACGCATCTAGTTTTGATCGGATTAAAACTCCGGATGGGAAAATTCATATTCACATCCCCGAACTGGTCGAAGAACTGCGAAGTCTGGCCCAAGAGGAACCCGCGTCTCCGTCGGATGCTTACCCGTTTGTTCTGACGGCCGGTGAACATCGCTCGTCAACTGTCAACGATGTCATCAGAGATCCCTCCTGGCGCAAGAAAGACAAAGATGGTGCTTTACGGATCCATCCTGCTGATGCCAGCCGAGTGGGAGTTAGCGAGGGCCAAAGAGTCCGTATCATCACGAAACGCGGCGAAGCCGAGGCTCCCATCGACATCTCCGAGACGATGATGGAAGGCCAGGTAAGCCTTCCGCACGGATTCGGCATGGAGTACCCAGATGAAACAGGTGAGCATCATATTCATGGTGTGGCTGTCAACGAACTGACTGATATCGAAGACCGGGACTGGCTTGCTTTGACGCCTCACCACAAACATGTACGAGCCCGTCTTGAGGCACTCCCCAACTAGTCGTTACTCGTACCCTGGCCACAAATCCGAAGTAGGTAGTGGCGTTCCACCGCGTACCGCAGCATGACGTTGACGTATCTGACGCGGAATGTGGGCTCTGACATATTCGACTTCCTGCGCCAAAACTAAGTCAACCAACTCGAGTCTGTCCGGTGTCTGCTTCCACGCAATGGGCACATAGAGCGGTAATTCAAATACTCGCAATCGATCCAGGCCACTATAAATAGCTTTTTGATACCGAAAACGGTCTTCCCACTCCCAGTGGGGTGGTGCAAACCCTGTCCCGGGATCAAGCATCAACCGTTCGCGGATCCCCCATCGTGCAGCGCGCTCCAACTGAAGGTCGAACCAATCAACCATGACTTGCACGGGGTCACCTTGGACGTGTTTGAGGTGACGGGGATCTGGGCCCATCATGAACGGTAAGACCACCTGGACCTCGCGCTCTGCGGCTAATTCGATCATTTCGTCGGACTGCAACGCATCTGCAGCATTAAGCACATGGGCACCCGCATCCAACGCTCGACGGGCTGTTTCAACTTGCCAAGTGTCAATTGCTACCTCTACCCCTGACGAAAGAAGTCCTTGTAATGGGCCTTCGATAATCCGCCACTCTTCGTCGGCGCTCACAAATGCCGCATTCCCATGTGATGCTTGTGCGCCAACATCAAGGTGGTCGGCGCCTTCTGCAAGCAGATGAGCCCCGTACTCCTCGGCCTCTGTTTGGTCGGAAACCACTGAGAAGCCAGCTAAGGAATCAGGGGAAGCGTTGACGACCCCAAAAATCTCCATACTCGGAAACTACCCCCGACTCTGATGTTGCACTCCATCGATGTTGATTTTGGCATTGCGCACCATGATCGACGCCGCGCCGACCAAAGTCACCACGGCCCCCATCGCCACAAGTGTTTCCCGGAGTCCGAATTTGTCGGCACATATGCCAATAGGTAGAGCGGCGATGCCAAAGAGGTTGAATCCGAGTTGCAATAAGGACTGCATACGACCGTGGTAGGCAGCTTCGCTCGACCCAAGGATCAGTGTCGCGTTCATCGACTGAAACGCCGCCGATGCCGCTCCCAGCAACAACATGACCACCATCGCGATGGCGAAGGTGGGAGCTATGCCCGTAGCTGCTACCCCTACGCCAAATCCGATCACCGACAAGTTTTGAATTTTCCACGCGACGGAACCCTCGGAGCGTCCAGCGATAAATAACGAAGCGCCAAGCCCGCCTACAGCTCCGATGGTGGAAAGCCAAGCGAAGCCGGTATCGCCAGCTCCAAACAAGTCTTCGGACACGCTCGGCAAAAAAACGACGTAAGGAAATCCAAAGATAAGGGCAAGCGTTGACGTAGCAAGCAGCAGCGGAAGCGGCCACTGGGTATAGCCGTAACGGACGCCGTCCAGTAGGTCACGGGTAGCCGAAGAGCGAGTCGCGTTAGGGCGAGGCAAACCAGGAGGAAGCTTGAGGAAAAGGAGGCCTCCTATCGCAGTGATCGCGCTGCCGACCCAGTAGATGCCTCCGATGCCGAGGACTGGCACGCTTAAGAACACTCCAGCAAGTACCGGTCCGGCGACGCGGTTCACATTCATGGATATTTGAGTGAGTACGACGCCATTTGCTAATCGATCTCGTCCAACAAGCTCAGCAGTGAAGGCCATCCTGGCGGGCGAAAGGAAACTGAACCCCGCCGATTGGATTGCCGACGCAGTCACAAGCATCCAGAAGCTGATGAACCCGAACTGCACGGCGACAGCAATCCACAATGAGGAAACGAGAAGCAGACCCGTCGAAATGAGCAACATGGAACGCTTAGGGAAACGATCCGCTGCGACTCCGCCGAAAGGTGTTGCAATCAACCCTGTAAGACCGAAAGCCAGTGTGACCGCCCCCAAAGCCGCATTGCTGCCTTCGAGGTCTTTCGCCAAGGCGCCGCGTGCAATCATCTGCGCGAAAATTGCCAGGAAGTACAGGTAGCCAGCTATCCAAAGCCGACGAAATGCCGGTATGGCAAGACTTTCAAATGTTGACCCATTCACAGGTAGCGTCGATCGCTACCCAAGGCCGCTTAGGGCGCGTGCTCCGGCCATGTTGCGACCGCCAGTAGAAGTAGTTGATCGATACTGAGGCATTGCTCCAGCCTAGAACCCTGCGACTTAGGAAGAACGAGAAAAAGATTTTCTTCCAGTCCAAGAGTTCCGACGCGCATCTAGCTCCTCGCCTAGCAGGTCGAAAAGGCGCCCTGCTGCTCGGTGATACTGCCAGTAGGTGCCCCTGTGCCCGGTCCTGACGATGTCGCTGACCCATGCGGTGGATCCACCATTGGAGTCTGAGGAAGCGCGAGCGAGTAACACTTGCCGCCATGAAGTAGCCGAAGCTGAGAATCCGAAATGCCCTTCGTCATGCTTCAAATCATTTTGGCATTCAACTACTTCCACGAGATTGCCTAAATCAAACCGAAATACCACGGAGCGAGCATCAAAAGTCAGCCAGAGAGTTCCCGTCCAAAAACGCGTAGCGAGCCGCAACAAGCCATCTTCATGACAGGTCCTCCCGACTCGAATCGCCGCTCGGATCAGGTCGCCGGCGTCACCACTCATGACATTCGCATCCCATTACTAATGGCCATAGTTTGTCCCGTCATTCCAGATGATTCGTCGCTTCCTAAATAGATAGCCAGGTCTGCAATTTCGTTCGGTTCAAGGATTCGCCCCATGGGGGTTCGCTGGGCCAGCCGCCTTCGCAATTCTTCGGCTTCAGCACCGACCAGGTCCGCGAATCCATCAAGCATCGGTGTATTCACAAACCCCGGGCATATGGCGTTGCAGGTAACGCCCGCCGACGCGAGTTCTAATGCCATACACCGCGTTAGCCCCACTGCCCCATGTTTGGAAGCGTTGTAAGGGGCCTGCCCTGGTGATTCAAAAAGGCCAGCTGTCGAGGCCATGTTGATGATGCTTCCACGACCTCGCTCAATCATTCCCGTTAGGAATGCCTGGCTGATGCGTACTATGCCGACAACATTTACCTCGTAAAGACGAGAATATGTGGCGGCATCTATTTCTAGAAAACTCCCCGCGGCGTGAACACCTGCGTTATTTACGACGATGTCAACACCGCCGAACTTATCCAGAACTAACTCCGACATTGCCGCTACGGACGCATCATTAGAGACGTCACACGCTATGGGTTCAATAGCACCCGCCGGCGCCAGTTCAGCGGTCGCTTCGAGATCTTCGAGCTGTCGGCTGGTCACCACACAACTCGCTCCCTCTTCAACAAAAGCCAGCGCTATGGCCCTTCCTATGCCTCGCCCACCGCCTGTAATAACTGCTCGTTTACCTTCTAGTCGCCGACTCATGTCTATATTCTGCGCGCGTTAACCCAACGAAGTGGGCCATCCCGGGATAGACATCACCTGACCAACTTGTTGTGGCGCCTTTAGCTTTCCATGGCTATCCCACACTTCTAGCAATCGCTCATACACCTCATCGTGCATCTCTGACACTCGACGAGTCTCCTCTGACACGTGCAGCGACATCACTTCGCAAGTAGCCGAAACGAAACGTTCGTCGGCGTTCCACATCACCTGCATCGCATGAATGCGTTTGCGATCGAATCCGAGCAGTTGTGTGGTGACCGTCAAATTGGCCCCTTCGCGCACTTCGCGAAGGTACGTAACGTGATTCTGCGCTGAGAAGGTAGTTACCGAATGTTGATCTCGATGTGACCGCCCCACTCCGATGAAGTCCATCCAAGATTCGATGGCGTCATCAAAACAAACGAGGTAGTACCCCGCGTTGAAATGACCATTAAAGTCAATCCACTCTTTTCGCACGACGTCGTTATGTCCTTCAAAGGGTCTTGCTGTGTCATTCACTCTTTGATCCTGCCTCACCATTGGGGCGCCGCGTCGAATACCATCACATACCGACCGATACATCACCCGACGTGTCGCTGTCTTAAACAGCATCCGCTACTCGAGCATCTCAGCTCGGGCCGCACACTTAGCTTGCGTAAAAGAAAACAACTCACATGCGTTTCACTCCAACAGAACTCACAGAAGAAGAGCTCAGCCTCCAACAACAGGTGCGAGATTTCCTTCAAGAAGAGCTACCACCTGGATCCCACGAGCCATGCCTTGGCATGGCAGCAAATAAAGACAAAGCGTTTTCTCTCAAAATGGCTGAACGTGGCTGGGTCGGCATGGCATTGCCCAAGGAATGGGGCGGATCGGACAGAACAGCTGTCGACCGATTCATCGTGGTCGAAGAGATGCTCCGCTGGGGTGCCCCAGTCGGACACCATTGGGTCGCGGATCGCCAAACCGGTAATGTGATTTTGAAATTCGGGACAGAAGAACAAAGGGAAAGGTTTCTACCTGCTATCTGTCGGGGGGAACTCGGATTTTCTATCGGGATGAGTGAACCTGACAGCGGATCTGATTTGGCCTCGGTGAGCACCAAGGCCGAACAAACGACTGACGGATGGATTATTAACGGCACCAAGATTTGGACGTCTGGTGCCCACGAAAATGACTGGTTTGTGTGTCTACTGCGCACCTCCCCCATGGAGGATGGAAACAAACACGCAGGGTTGTCACAACTATTGATCGACCTTAAATCCCCCGGTTTAGAAATAAGCCCTATCCCTTTTCTCGATGGATCTCACCACTTCAACGAAGTCACATTTAACGAAGTATTTGTGCCCGACATCAACGTTGTGGGTGATCTGGGAATGGGTTGGCATCAGAACACAACGGAGATGGCCTATGAACGTGGTGGGCCTGACCGTTGGCTTTCACCTTTCTCCACAGTCGAACAACTCTTGCGCGAAGCAAAGGGAACTGAGCTAGAGGAGACAGTGTCGGATCTTTTCGGTGAGTTAGTCGCCCGCTGGTGGGGTATCCGAAATCTTTCTCTCTCTGTGGCACGACTCATTGACACCGGCGAAGCTCCTTCCATCGAATCGTCGCTCGTCAAGGAGATGGGCACTCGCTACGAACAAGAAGTAGTGGAAAAGCTTGTTCATCTCATCGATATTGAATACTCGCCAGATTCAGATTCATTATTCGAACGGTTGTTGGCTCAATGTGTTGTGACTTTCCCAGGCAACACCATCAGAGGCGGCACTATCGAGATCCTTCGTTCGGTTGCGTCAAAGGGTTTGAAGGGGTTACCAGCATGACCGAGGCAACTGGCGTTGATGAACTGGTCACCGAAACCGCTGATCGTCTATTTACTCAGATCTGTGACCATGAGTCGGTACAGAATGCTGAAGCAGCGGGCGCCGCACCGGAAATTTGGTCTGCGTTTGCCGAAACGGGGTTTCCTTGGATCTCCATTGACGAAGATCGCGGTGGGTCGGGTGGCACGCTTCTTGATGCATTAGAGGTTCTCAGGCTGGTCGGATATCACGCCGCACCGATCCCAGCCGCTGAAACTGGAGTATTGGGTGGATGGTTGCTCGCTAGTTCAGGGCATGAAATTCCCGCTGGCCCAGTAACGGTCCTACCTAATGGCAACAACATCACGGCATCAGTTTCGGGTGATCAGATGACGCTCGCAGGAACCTGTACCCGTGTCCCTTGGGCACGAATAGCAGAACGAATCGCCGTTCTGGTCGAAGTTGACGGGCAGAGCATGGTCGCATCTGTCAATCCAAAAGATTGTGTCATCCAACCAATGACAAATATGGCAGGCGAACCTCGCGACACGGTTTGCTTCGACGGGGCGATAGCGCCTGCGTCTCCCTGCGTCGCCGGTGTAAACCCAGAGTCGTTTCGTTTTCGGGGAGCTCTCTCCCGCGCAGCTCTAATGGCAGGAGCCATTGAGAAGATGAGCCAACTAACGGTGACGTACACCAATGACAGAATTCAATTTGGCCGTCCAGTCGCGAGGTTTCAGGCGGTGCAGCAACATCTGGTCTGGGGTGCTCAGGAAGCCGCTCTAGCTCGCATGGCCGCTGAAACGGCTGGGAGGGAAGCAAACCGCGGACCGGCTTTCTTCGAAATCGCCGCAGCGAAGCTCATCACCAATCAGGCCGCGGCACGAGCAACAAAGGCATGCCATCAAGCGCACGGCGCTATGGGGATGACTCAGGAGTACCCACTTCACCACTACAGCCGGCGACTGTGGTCATGGCGAAAAGAATATGGCGGCGACGCCGAGTGGAGTAAATGGCTTGGCAATGCGGCCGTGTCTCAAGGCGCGGAAGGTTTATACGCACTAGTCACCGGCGGGTCCTCTGTCCTCAGCTAGGACACCGACAGTTCTTACGGCAATAGACGCTGATCAGACCTAGCATCAAGCTATGAACGATTTTGGTGTCTACGGTGATCTTCACGTGTCTGTTGACGGATTCGTAGCAACGGCAGAAATTCGCCGTCCGCCCAACAACTTTTTCGACCTCGATTTGATTGATGGATTGGTGTCCGCGTTCAGAGACTTAGATGCAGACGACAGCTGCCGGGCGATCATGCTGTGTGCAGAAGGAAAGAATTTCTGCGCGGGGGCGCAATTCCACAATGACGGCAGTCGAGGCGGTGAAATAATCGCCCGCAACGCAGACGGCTCCGCTAGACACCTGTACGACGCTGCCTTTGACCTCTTCAGCTGCAAAACCCCGGTCGTCGCAGCGATTCAAGGCGCAGCAGTCGGAGGAGGACTCGGCGTCGCTTGTTTCGCTGATTTTAGAATCGCTGCTCCGGAGGCACGTTTTACAGCAAACTTCTCTCGGCTCGGCTTCCACCACGGTTTCGGATTAACGGCCACTCTCCCATCGCTAGTTGGACAACAAAAAGCGTTAGAACTGCTGTATACCGGCGCCCGCATCAAAGGAGAGGAAGCGGTCGCTATTGGCTTAGCAGATCGTCTCGTCCCTCTCGCTGACCTTCGCTCAGCCGCTTACGAATTAGCAAGTGAGATCGCTGCTTCTGCGCCGCTCGCCGTCGAATCGATACGCGAGACAATGCGAGGACACCTACCGGAGGCAATCAAGGCGGCCACAGATCGTGAAAAAGTTGAACAAGACCGGCTCCGAAGTACCGATGACTGGAAAGAAGGTGTCGCTGCCATGAACGAACGCCGTACTCCAAACTTTTCTCGGAAGTAGTTTCAATCATGTTCAACTTCCATACAAAACTGTGAGCGACCTCACTGAAGACCAGATCCGCTCCGATCTCGATTCAATTCTGGAGCGCCGAAGTGCCGGTACGCGACTCACCACAATGGGTGCAGGGTCTGACGATCTCGACGACGGTCGACGGTATCTCGCCACGACGGTCGACGGAGGCTGGCATGTTCCGACTTGGCCACAACAACATGGGGGTCGCGGAGCATCTCCCAGTCAAAACGCGTTAATCGGTCGTTTGCTGCGCGAATTCGTTGTTCCCGATCTTTACCCATTCGCCATCGGACTTGGCATGGTCGGCCCAGCATTGCTAGCTCACGGTACCGAGACACAGCAGGACGAGTGGTTGCGCCCTATCGCTTCAGGAGCCTCCATTTGGTGCCAAATGTTCTCAGAACCTGAAGCCGGTTCCGACCTTGCCAATGTCGCTTTGAAGGCGGACCAGGATGGCGAAGAGTGGGTTCTCAGCGGACAAAAAACCTGGACGAGTCGGGCTATGTGGGCCGATTGGGCTATTTGTTTAGCCCGAACCGATCCCGACCAACCCAAGCACAAAGGTTTAACGATGTTCTCGTTGCCTATCGATACTCCCGGAGTAGAAGTTCGGCCCCTTACCCAAATGAACCGCGATGCTCACTTCAGCGAAGTATTTGTCAGCGACGCACGGGTTCTTGATTCCTGGCGAATCGGCGAACGAGGCGAAGGCTGGCGAGTTGCAATGACTGTCCTAGCCCACGAACGCGCGGGTGGAGGAAGCAGGGGTGGTGGTGACGGCAACGCCCGCGGCGTGCGGGTTCCCGGTTGGATTTCAGACCTTCAGGCATTAGGCGTTGCCGAAGAGCAAGTTTGGCGAGATGAGGTTTCTAAAATTTATGCACACGACAGTGTCAGCCGATGGACGTCACAACGCGCAGCAGACGAAGCTCGCGCAACTGGTGTTCCTGGTCCCGCCGGCAGCGGAGCCAAGTTGCGAACGGTGAAGTCATACAAGGACAGGGCATACCTAACGAATCGATCGGGAGGGTCCTACGGAATGCTCAGCGAAGGTCCTGGATATATCGAGACGATGACGGCTCCTTCGATGTCAATTCGCGGTGGCACTGACGAAATTCAACGAAACATTCTCGGCGAACGCGTACTGGGCCTTCCAGGGGAGCCTCGCCTTGATCGTGATGCTCCTTGGCGTGAAAGTCGTCGCGGTCTACTTTAATTTACCTAACTCGCTTCTCCCGCAGAAGAACCTCTTGAGCGATCGTCGCGACGTGACTTCCATCGGGAGCGAACAGGTTCCCCACCGTCATCCCTCGAGCGCCACTGAGCCCATGGCAATCCCATTCATAGAGATGCCACTGGTCCGCTCTTGTTGGCCGATGAAACCACATCGCGTGATCTAACGAGGCACCCATAAACCGGTCTTGGTATTCCTCCCTTGGTGCCTGTATAGGGTGAATGGAGCGGGCTGCGTCGAATTGAATGGAATCGGATGTAAAGGCAAGGCCACATATCTGAAGTCTCGGGTCGTCAGGCAGCTCATCGAGAAGTCGCACCCAACCCATCGACCGCCCTGCTCCAGGGGGGCTGGTTAATGCTCGACGATCCATTATCAATCTCATATGGTCATCGTCGCGCTGACGACAATCTTGTGGATCTGGGGCTAGCGGCATTCGCGCCGTCTGGACTTCGGCATCGTTCTCAATAATGTGAAAAGAGCAGGAAAGATTAAGTATCGCCCCTCCACTCTGGCGAGCGACAACGGAGCGTGTGCAGAAAGATCGCCCATTTCGAAGGCGATCAACCTCATAACGAACGGGTTCATTCAAATTTCCACCGCGAATGAAGTATGCGTGTATCGAGTGCGGGACGTAGTCATTAGTGACTGTCTTAAACGCGGCTCCCAGACCCTGGGCAATCACCTGGCCACCGTAGATACGTCCCCAGTGATATTCAGGACTGAGTCCGAGCCAAGTATCCGGGCCATGCTGCTCTAGGCGCATAATCTCGCTGAAGCTCACTGGATGACTGGTCATTCTGCGAGGGTAATGGACCCAAACCTTCTTCGATTCTTTCAGTTGAGACGAGTCAAGCAAGTCGACTGATTGGTAACCGATCTATGTTGTCAGTGACAAGGCATGCACCCTGAGCGAGAACAACGGGCACGATCTATAAAGCCCAGCTACGGTCGGTCGCGTGACTTCTCTCAACGCCGCCCAATCTCGCGCGACAGATGCTCTTTGGGAGCATTATCAACAAGGATCCGATTTACCGCATGAGGCATTTGAGAATCTTGGTTTCAGCGATGGATTAGCAATTCAGGCGGACATTCGTCGCCGCCGGCTCGCAAACGGAGCGATTCAAATCGGTTGGAAAGTGGGACTCACTTCCGATAGGGCTCGAAAACAAGTGGGCATAGACGATCGTCCTTTCGGTCACCTTATGCAGAAGTTCGATAGCGGTGTTTCGCTCCTCGCTTCATCAGTCAACGGAGCGACTATTGAACCTGAGATGTGTTTCACGATCGGTGAACCAATCTCGGGCGCTGATGTTGATCCTGGAAGCGTGCCAAGTCGAATCGAAAAAGTTTCAGCTGGCTACGAGCTAAACGAACGGCGAGCCATGGTCGGAGGCAACCTAGCGATGTTGGTTGCGGACAATCTGACTAATTGGGCAATCGTTGAGGGCAGCGGCGTAGCTCCCGATGAGGTCCCCGATATTGATGAAACCGAAATTGTGCAGTATTGCAACGGAGAAGAGCGATTTCGGTGCTTCCACCATCAAGAGGTCGATAACCCATTCGTCTCGATTGCCCGCCTCGCAGCGACGCTGCATCGCTTCGATCTTGGTTTAGAAGTTGGACAGAAGATAATCACCGGCGCATATACCCGGTACCCAGTCGCTCCTGGAGAGAACTGGGTCGCCGAGTACTCAGGTATCGGACGTGTAGAAACGAGTTATGAATGAGTCCCACAATCTCAGTGCCAGACAAACCTCTGAACATCCTGGTGACGAAAACTCTGACGTTGCCTGAAGTAAGCGTTGAAGACGAAGCGATGATCAGGGAAGCGGCCGGTCCAGGGGCGAGCGTCACCATTGTTGATAACCCAAGGGAAGGCATCGAACACGCTGCTATGGCGGACGTGGTTTTGGGCATCACACCGAAATCACTTTTTCGCGCTGCTCCTAATCTTAAATGGGTGCACGCAACTGCGTCTGGCGTGGACATGTTCATGTACGAAGAATTCGTCGAAAGCAATGTGGTACTTACCGGCGAGAAGGGTCTGGTGGGAGGCCACTTGGCTGATACCGCGTTCGGGTTGCTACTTGCATTGACAAGAAGAATTAAGACTGCAATTGAGTTGGGACCTGATGGCTGGACTCTTAAAAATCGAGAAGAGATGCGGTTCTCCGAAATAGAGCTGGAGGGCCTAACTATGGGCATTGTTGGCTTCGGTGGAACCGGGCGTCATCTCGCCAGGCGAGCCTTGGCGTTTGGGATGAAGGTGAGAGCCGTGGATGCTTTTCCGGTTGAGCCTAGTGATGGCGTCGAAGTGGTCGAAGGCCTGGATGTTTTGGATGAAGTCATTGGCATAAGCGACGTGCTGGCAGTCGGCCTGCCATTAACCAATGAAACACGCGGAATGTGTAACGACAACTTTTTCAGCACCATGAAGTCAACCGCTATCTTCCTCAACGTCACTCGTGGTGAAATCATTGACGGGCCATCACTCGAACGAGCTCTACAGAATGGAGCTATCGGAGGAGCGGCGCTGGATGTAGCTCCGGTCGAGCCCTTACCTGCCGACAGCCCTCTATGGGGTTTTAAAAATTGTGTAATGACTCCACACACCGCTGGCGCTAGCCAGCATCGCGGACGTCGAAATTTGGAACGATTCTGCCGAAATTTAGTAGCTGTTCGCGAGGGCAGCGCGTTGGAGGGTGCCGTCGATAAGCAGGCTGGTTTTTGAAGATCTGGATGTTCGTTGCCGCCCGCCTCTTTACTTCTCAAGTAATTAGACGACTCGCCATTCTAGGGTGGAGAAATAGGAAGGACTTGACGGTCTGAGGAGGTCGTTTGCTCTGATTGTCCGGGGTCGGTCAATTAGAAGCTCGTGGCACTGCGCCGCTACGGGCCAAGGAGTCGATTTCCTCATTAGTGAAGCCAAATTGCGTGAGAAGTTCCTCTGAGTGTTGCCCTTGCAGAGGGCTAGCGGACCGAATACCGTTTGGTACGCCCTCTAAGTTGGTGGCATTTCTGAGGATCTTGATTTCGCCAGCAGTTGGGTGAGAGACGGGGGATGCTAGACCGAGGTGTTGTACCTGTGGATCGGAAAAGGTTTCGGCAACGGTGTTTACCGGGCCACAAGGAACTCCTACTTCGTTAAGGCGCAGAACCCAATGCTCAGTTGTGTCCTCTGAGAGGCGTTCTTCGATAAGCACATTCAGGACAGTCTTGTTGTCTCTTCGTGCTGACGCTGAAGAAAAGCGTTCGTCTTCGAGCCACTCCACTACACCGAGTTCGGAACAAAGACCCTCCCAGAGACGTCCACCCGAAGCAGCGAGGTTCAAATAACCATCCATAGTTTTGTACATGCCCATCGGGCCCATAGTTGGGTGGTCATTTCCTGCTTGCGGAGGATCGTCACTTGCGACAGTCCATCGTGCAGCTTGAAAATCAAGCATGCTGATCATGGATTCAAGCAGCGATGTGTGGACCCATCGGCCTTTCCCGGTTCGATGTCGCTCGTGTAAGGCTGTCAAGATACCGATGGCAAGTTGGAGCCCTGCAGTTACATCGCTGATCGCTACTCCAGCTCGCACAGGTCCCTGGCCGGGTAATCCGGTAATAGCCATCAGCCCGCCCATCCCCTGGGCGATCTGATCCACACCTCCGCGTCGGCTATAGGGCCCGTTTTGACCAAAGCCCGATATGGAACCGAGAATAATCCCAGGATTGATGTCGGCAAGCGTTTGGTAGTCAAAACCAAGTTTGTGCTTCACCGGAGTCCTCATATTCTCAACCACAACATCTGCTGATTTCACCATTCGATGAAGAACTGCTTGACCATCTGGATTCTTAAGGTCAATCACGATTGAGCGTTTGTTTCGGTGCAGATTCAGGTAGTCAGGCGAGGTCCGACCGCCAGCTTCAAAGCCCCCTTCTGGAGACTCCACGCGCACGACATCAGCACCCCAGTCAGCCAGTTGCCGCACCGCGGTAGGCCCTGCCCGCGCAATCGTCAAATCGATGACGGTGATATCGGATAGGGGCATCGGTTCATCCATCAGCGCGTTCCCTCTTCGGATGCTTCGATCTCAGTAGTTCGGCGTTCTAAATCAAGGAGCGCAGCTAACCCTGTCATTTCCACTAATTCGCGATGGAGTTTCAGGCCGTCGATATCTGTTCCCGTGGAACCATTCTCAGTGAACCTGCGATATGCCTCTCGAGTGGCTGTTAGCGAAAGTGCTTGAGGGGTAAACGCGTCAATGATTAACGACCAGCCGTACTCTTTCCATTCTTGCGAGGAGTGGTGGTCTAGCGAAGTAATCGTGGCCATGGGTGCTGAAACGTTGGTTGCTACTTTTTGTAGATCTTGATCTCGACAAAAGGCCATTGCTACGTCGGCGCCCGCATCGACATAAGACTTGAGGCGTGCGATCCCACTTTCAACACCTTCGTGGCGCATTGCACCCGTTCGCGCGATGATCAGGAAGTCTTTATCAGACCGCGCTTCCGTCGCGGCTGTGACCTTTGCACACATATCTGCGGTGGAGATTAAGTGCTCGACTCCAATGTGATGGTGTACGCGTTTAGGTGCGACCTGGTCTTCAAATTCGACTGCCGCTGCACCTGCTTGTTCAAATTCCCATACCGCTCTGACTACGTGGACGGGGTCCCCGAAGCCAACGCCTCCATCCACGATCAGTGGAAGTTCGCACCGAGACGTGATGCGACGGGCGACGTCGGCTATTTCTGTTGCGGTTAGAAGAGCTTCAGAAACCGCATATTGGAAGCCGAGCGCTCCCCCGCTCAAGTACCCGGCTTTAAAACCAAATTCTTGCGCTAGCAGACCCGACAACGGATCAAGTACTAGTGGCGCGAAAATGGTGTCGTCACCGAACATTGCTTGACGAAGACGACTTCGAGCGTCATTCATCGCTCAGTCACCCGGGGTCACTTTGCGCACCTCTGACAAGTCGGCCAGGTCGCTGGCCCGTGACCTCGCCTTCGCACGACACCTCCGTGCCGGAAACAAATGTGTGGCTGTAACCCGTAGGTCGTTGCACGAGGCGTTTGCCGCCAGCGGGAAGATCGTAAAGGAGTTCTGGTTGGCCAACAGAAAGGCGTTCAAAATCGACGATATTGAAGTCTGCTTTGTATCCGGGTCGCAGCAACCCGCGATCTAGTAATCCGTAGGCTTCCGCAGTTCGGCGGGTTTGTTTGTTTACGAGAAACTCCAGCGGAATCTTTTCTCCGCGTGTCCGGTCGCGTCCCCAATGGGTGAGGAGATAGGTCGGATAGGACGCGTCGCAAATGGTTCCGACATGGGCCCCTGCGTCTCCCACACCGCAAATGGTGTGCGGATCCGTAAGCATCTCGTGGATTTCGTCTAGCGACCCTGAGGTGTAATTCTCAAAGGGATACAGCAGCAGTGTTTCGCCGTTTCCGGTTGCCAACAGATCAAGGACGACCTCCCACGGACTGCGACCGGTAAGTTCTGCTCTAGCGGAAACCGATGTCGACGGTTCGGGTTCATAGTTCAGTTCTGGACCTAATTCGTATGCTCGCGTAAGCGCATAATTCATCCACTTGCTGAAGGCATCAACGGGCCGATCGTTAATCAGCTGTTCTCGTAAAGCGCTGTCCGTCCGAAGTAGGACAGCGCGTTCAGAGGTCGGAAGGTCAGCGATTGCCTTGTAGGCGGGGTGGTTTCCAAATGGGTTAACGGTGGCATCTAAACCCAGTAAAACGCCGATCGGTCGGCATCCGACCTGCCCGGTCGCGGTCACGCCTTGGGCGTTTGCCTCGCGGATTTGATCAAGAGTTTGACGCCAAAGATCGGGAGAGTGGTCGACCTGAATTATGAGAGCGGAAAGTGGTCTTTGGGAAATGCGAGCTGCTTCTCGAAGAATTTCGAATTCGCCGGGTCCAAAATCGCTGTTGACTTGCAACACTCCAGTTCCAGAAGATCGCATCGCGTTTGCAATCGCTGCTAATTCCGGGTCTCCGGCTGACAACGATGGTGTGAGCCTGCCATCAGCTGCTTTGTGTTTAGTTGTACGGCTGGTACTGAAGCCGAGCGCTCCCGCGTGGAACCCTTCGGTTATGAGTTGTTCGAAGAGCGACAATTCATCGACGGTAGGTGCCTCGTCGTGGTTCGCTCCGCGCTCCCCCATTACGAAAAATCGAAGCGCTCCATGCGGAATCTGGCTACCGATGTCCATCACGCGCGGCATGCTCTCTAATACGTCCAAATACTCCGGGTAACTCTGCCAGGTGAAATCGATGCCTTCGGCAAGGACAGTGCCGGGAATATCTTCTACGCCTTCCATGAGATTGATCAGGAATTCCTCGCTGCCTCGATGCACAGGGGCAAATCCCACGCCGCAGTTGCCGAACACGGCGGTAGTTACTCCGTGCCACGAAGAGGGAGTCATCTCGGGATCCCACGTAGCTTGGCCGTCGTAATGGGTGTGGACATCCACCCATCCGGGAAGAACGAGCTGACCATCAGCGTTAATTTCACGGTGCCCGGCCCCATCAACTTCACCGACGGCAGTTACAAGACCCCCGTTTATGGCAAGGTCACCGGTTAGCTGTGCGGAGCCGCTTCCATCAATAATGACGCCGTCTCGGACGACAAGATCATGCATGGTTCGAAAGCGTACCCATGATTGACCCATTGATTCCCGTGAGGCGCGCCCAACCTCACTTATGGCGGCGAGATTCCATTTCTTGAAGAAAGGTGTGCCGGGGTATCTGAAATCGAATGGCAGAGTAGTGCCATGTCTCTACAGGTGCTGATCGTCTATCAAAGCCGTAGCGGCGCGACTCTTCAGTTGGTCGAATCACTTGTGGCCGGAATCGAAAGCGCATCAGATTTGGTCGACGTCGAAATAACCACGGTGACGAGGTCAGCGTTGCTGGGCACGTCGAAAGACGTAAGAAGCGCTGATGCACTCGTTATCGCCACTCCTGAGCACTTCGGCTCGATGGCCGGAGCTACAAAGGTTTTCTTCGAAGAGATCTGGGCCGGATGCCTCGATCAGACTCAGGGGCTGCCTTGGCAACTACTAGTAAAAGCCGGAACCGATGGGGCTCAAACCGCCGAGGGAGTACAAAAGTTGGCGAAAGCTCAGGGTTGGAAGCAATTCCGTCCGCCTCTCCTCGTGGTTGGCGACCTTACAGAAACCGCTCTGAGCAGCGCTTTTGAGCTCGGGCAGCTACTTGCCGTGAGTCTCGACAACGAACTGATCTGAGATGCCTTCGTCCGAATCTCTACGATGTAAATGTGATCCGAGGAATTGCGCCTAGGCATATAAGCCCACCTGCTATTAGTTGTGCCCGCGCGATCCTTGCCAAAGGAGGGGCGCTCTGGCTCAGTACCTCCGGCCTCGTACTAGTGACACTCAATGGATCAGTGCCCCAAACGTTGACGATCAAACGTCAAGCATCTGATCAAACACCGAAGCGATGCTCAATGAGGCGCCGATGAACGCAACCGACATCGTCTCAATTGCTACTTACGTCACGGTGAACGTTGATCGTGGCCTCACCATGATGGATAGGGATTCAACGTTAATGGGTTACCGTGTTGCGGGCTCTCTCGCAACGGTTCCCCGCTCAGTAGAACCTGACCTGTTAGTGGAAGTCGCAGTCGTTGCTTCGGAGGCATGTCGCTAAGTGCCTTGGTACGACCAGGTCCCCGCAGTTTCCTTCGAGATAGATTGCGAGGACGTCCGACACACAATTACTTGGTCTAATGGCCGGGTAATTCTTGAACAGCACCCACAAATAGAAGCAGAAAAGGCACTCGTTGCTTTAGGCGGTGCAAAACCAAAATGTCTCGATGTTTTTGAATTGTGGGAGTTTGCGTTAAGAGACGGTGGTTTCATCGAAGAGTGGGCCCCATGGCAAACAGCCGACCGGCAACGTAGGTGGTGGTTAAGAACAGCGCTCGAGAGATTACGGTCGGAAGGTGTGCAAGATTTTTTGTACGACTTACCTAGAGAACGAGCGGCCAAGATGGGCGAAGCGTCAGTTGTTTTGCCTCACGAATTCCTCGATCGAGCTATGGCGGCGGTCGTTGACGTCAGAGATCAGCGCGGCTGGGATTTCGGCCCCGCTCTCAGTCGCCATCTCGCCGAGGCCACGAGACTGAGGGCTCGTCGCGCATTTGTGAAGGCACTCACAAATCAGCGACCCGCTGTGCCTAGTCCGGCGTTGATCCCATTCAAATGCGAAATTGAGCTTTACGGGGAACCTTGGATCCGCGGATGCTTGTCCGGCCGCGATAGTCGCATAGAAATTTCTCTACATCCCCGTTGGCTGAGCCGAGTTTGGGCTCGAGGTGTGTCTGTTCATAATGACCGTTTTACGGTTGATGCAAGTGAACAAAAAGATTCGGTTCTATTAACCCAGGTTGAGTGGGTTCCCAATAACGGCAAACTCGATCCGCGCCTCACGGCATGTCAACTATGAGGGATGCTCCAGTCAATGGGTTCCCTTGCCGCATCGGTTAATGCTGAATTGGTTCGCGAGAATGGGTGACTGCCGAAAAAACCTCTGTGAGCGCTGAGAGGAGACGGGTGAGGTGATTCGATGATGACGTGTCGCTCACCGTCGATAAGTGGTTTCTTTTTCTGGGCAAATGCTCCCCACAGCAAAAAGACGACTCGTTCTTTCTTCTCATTAACGATCCGAATGATCTGATCGGTGAAGGTCTCCCAGCCGCGATTGCGATGCGAACCAGCGTTGTGGGCGCGCACCGTAAGGACTGAGTTCAACAACAGCACTCCTTGTCGAGCCCACGACTCTAAGTTCCCGTGTGGCGGTGGAAGGAGACCAATGTCGGACTGCATTTCCTTATAGATGTTTTGCAGGGAGGGTGGAACATCTACGTCTCGCCGAACTGAGAAACATAAGCCATGTGCTTGTTTTTTACCGTGATACGGGTCTTGCCCCAAGATCAGTACCTTTACATCGTTATAGGCGGTGAGGTGGAGCGCCGAGAAGACATCTTCTTCGGGTGGAAAGACCTGAGAAACACCCCGTTCCTGCTGAACGAACCCTTGGAGTTCAATCCAATAAGGTTCAGTGAATTGGTCTCGCAAGAGAGGATTCCAGTCCGTAATCACTCGCGGATCCTCACTCAAGCTCGTCAGCTGCCTGCTTGCTTAATTCAATGCAAATACCAATGCGGGAGCGGTAGTAATCCAGATCAACGCCGTCCGTAGATTTTTGGCCTTGCATGTATCGGGCATACACGCCGTGGATGATGCAGGCGCTTTTGAAGTGGTTGAAGCTGATGTAATAAGGAAGATTCGTTAGATCACATCCCGTCTGTGATGCATAGCGGTCGATGAGTTCAGCCCGACCCAGGAATCCTTCGGCAAGGGTGGGCGCGTTATCTTTGTTCACCAATTCGTCACCCGGTTCAGCCCAGGTATTCAACGCGTAGGCAAAGTCCGCCATCGGGTCACCCAGAGTTGAGATCTCCCAATCCAGAACTGCTGTCAGTTCGCCATCCGGGTTAACGAGACAGTTGTGTAAGCCGTAGTCTCCGTGCACCACTCGAGCCGGGCCTTGCTGTGGCCGCCTTGCCTCAAGAAAGTCATGGAGTTCATGCAGATCTTGGTCCTCATATGACGCTCCCTCGGCCGATGCCAGCCAGCTTCGGTACCAGGTGCGGATTTGACGGCCGACGTAATCCTCTTTCTTTCCAAGGTCACCAAGTCCCACTTCGTCAGGGTCTACCGAGTGAAGGGCTGCCAGCACATCCATGAACGACAGTCCGACTTTGGCCCGGGCATCCACGGTCAGATAATCCATTGCCTCTTCCAATTCGAACAGAGCTTTGCCGTCAACTTGACTCATCACGTAGAAGTGAGCGCCGGTCACGTCGGGGCTTTCGCAATAACCGTAGGCTTCTGGCACTGGGACTGGAGTTGGGCCAAGTCCACTAATAATTGAATACTCGCGACCCATATCGTGAGCCTTCGGCAGCAACTCACCCATGGGAGGCCGCCGAACCACGGCTCTCTCCCCGTTTTGATCTACTAACGCATACGTCAAGTTGCTATGGCCGCCTTCTAGGCGGGTCCACTCGAATGGAGGTTCTAGACCTTCAGTGTTCTGACTAATCCACTCCTCTACGGCGGCGACGTCGTACCCAACAATCTCAACACTCTCGCTCATGTCATCCCCGGTCACTTTAACCCTGATACAAGACATTAAGCGAGATCGCGTATCGGCTTTCAGCGCAGCTGTGTCTGGCCAACTCTTTTTGGGTAAATAAGACTCGAAGTCACTAGTCGGCGATGGGGGTGTTTTGCCAGGCAAGAAACTTCCAGCCCTCAATCGTGTCTAGCCAGACACAGGTGTAACGACTTCGGAGTAGGAACTCTCTCTCACGCGCTACAACCGTTATTTCTGCGGTCCCGTTGACCAGCGCTACGTTGTCGAAAATTCTGATCTCCACTTCGCTGTTATCGACGGCTCGATAGTCGAAAGTGCCGAGTTCAATAGCGGTTAGGTACGACTCTTTTGAATCCACCGCGGCGGTTGAGTGGGTGTATCTGAGGTCCTGATGAAGTAACTCATCCAGCACTTGTAAATCAGCGTCGATCATCGCCTGCCAACGCCGCTGTTCTAATTCATGAATAGCTGCTTCCATCCCTGAAAGCTAGCTATGTTTTGGCTTGCAATCATCTGAAAACGCGAGCGAGGGCACTGCCATGGGACAAAATCGCTGGATCACGGAGATGGGCCTAGGTGTTGACGTGCACGGTGCCGATTACAACAAGGCTGCCCGACGTGCCGTCTCAGATGCTCTTCGTCATAGCAGCCTCCACTTTTTCGATGTCACCGATAAATCGGCACAGGATATGAAGGTTGAGGTGGTTATAGGTGCAGCCGAACCGGCGAATATTGACCCAGCGGTGATTGCACAAGAAATCCCTTACGGAACCGTGACCGTAACCGTCACCAGCGGAGGACTCGACGTCATCTCGGAGAACGGAACCGACAGGATAACTATGGTGAACGCAGCGATTTTAGTGAGTTTTGATGACTAATTATGATGGTTTCGTTGCGACAACAAATTCGATAAGCACTTGAGTACGCACTCCAATCCCGGCTCATCGAGCTCGGAGAGCTCTTGGCGGATTGATCGTTCAACCTCGTCAGCACCGCGTTCTTGAATAGCCATCCACGCCGGACCAGCAGCCATCCAAGCACGTACCTCGTGATCGAGATCGGCTCCTTCGAGGTCGAATTGCACTCGCTGTCGCTCGGCTGGTTCCAAACCGGCGATTCGACACATCTCCTCGGCTCTGCCCTCTAGCCCAATTTCTCCTAGTTGTTGTGACCAATCGATCTCATGATCCGATATGCGTCTAATCGCCTTAAATGCTTTCCCGATCTGGCTGCCATCACGACCAGCGCCGAAGAAACTCAACCCGAGGCAGCCACCTGGTCGTAGAACTCGGGCAGCTTCGTGAACTGCTTGCTGGTTTGGTCCCCAGATTCCGCGACAACTTGTGGCTACGTCGAAACTTTGGTCATCCCAAGGAAGCGCGTTCATGTCACCATGTCGAATATCAGATTCGGGGGTACGTCGTTTCGCAAGGCTCAGTAACCGGTCTGAGGCGTCAAGTCCATGCGCCAGAGCACCCCGACGAGACGCCATGTTCAACATAAGACCGGAGCCGCAGGCGATATCTAGATAGTCACTCCCATCGCCTACCTGGGTCGCCCGTAAGAGCGCGTCAAATTCTGCCACCAGCGCGGCTCCATTACTGACGCCCACACCTTCGCTTGGTCGCCCCAACCTTGATCGACTTCTTTCCAGCTCATTTAGGCTCACCCACATCAATCACAGAACGCCGCTGCATATGGCGCCTATTTGTGTTGAACTTTATGGTGCAAAGGGGGAAAAGATGGCAACGATGAATAATCCACCTGAGTTGCGTTCACTTTATGTAGATCCCAGCGAGATGGAATGGTGCACGTCTGAGTTTCCTGGCATACAGCACAAAGTGCTGTGGTCAGACCCTGAATCCGGCCGTTCGACCATTCTTTTCAAACTTGAACCAGGTGCTGTGGTTCCTCACCATGAACATGCAGATATCGAACAAACCTGGGTGATTTCGGGGACCTTCGAAGACCATGAAGGAAAAGCGCTTCCTGGTCATTACATTTGGCGACCTGCCGGAAATCGCCATGAAGCCCGAAGCGTTGACGGCGCAGTCATTTTGGGGTTTTTTCTACAGCCCAACATTTTTGACGAAGGCTCCAAGTTCTATACAGAGAGCTAGGCGGGTTGGGTTAATAACGCGGTCATACCCGTGTCGACGCGAATACCTGAATTTCGTCCTCCCACTGGTTGATGTCTAGCCACCTATCCAACCTCCGTCGACTCTTAATTCAGTTCCTGTAGTGAAGCTGGATTCATCTGAAGCTAGGAATAGAGCGGCGTCCGCGACTTCTTCTGGACGTCCAAATCTGCCCAAAGGGTGGCGAGATAGTGAGCGTTCGATATAGGGAGTTGGGTCATCGAAACGAGCGAAAGATCGATCGAGGAACGGCGTTTCGGTAGCTCCTGGCAAAATGCAGTTAATGCGTATTCCATCTGATGCATGATCGTTCGCCGCGGTGCGACAAAGACTCACTATCGCCCCTTTGGAAGCTACGTAGGCGGCATTCGAGAGTCCACCGGAAACTGCAAGTTGTGAGGCCACAGCGACTATTGAACCGCCTTTAGCTGACATGAAGGGGATACAGGCTCGCATCCAAAGAAATGTGCCTTTGACGTTTACCTCAAAAACTCTGTCCCATTCTTCTGGAAGAGTGTCGGGAACCGTTTTACCAACAGAAATAGCCGCTGCCGTCATCAACACGTTAGGGGCCCCGAAGCGGCCCTGCACTTCCTCAACAATGGCGCTTGCCGCACGGTCTTCGGTGACGTCTGCCTGAAACCAACAAGCTTTTCGTCCTTCCCTCTCAATAAGTTCCGCTGTCTCTGCCGAGCCTTCAGCATTGATGTCGACAACAACGACTGTCGCACCCTCCTCGGCGAATCGACACGCCGTTGATCTTCCAATGCCTGAACCGCCGCCTGTTACCAGGGCTACGCGCCCCTCAAGTCTTCCCATACTGAGAGCGTAGATCTTGTAAGGCTCGCTTGATCGTTACGATTGAACCCGGCGCTACCCTGCGGCTACAAAGCAACACTTTTTCATCCAGATTTCTCTTGGTAAGGCCATGCCGTGACCGAAGACAGTCTCTCTCAGCCTCCTCAACATCTCTCGACGGAAGAGTTTCGCGAGCACGGACATGCCCTGATCGATTGGATCGCAGATTACTGGGAACGTGTTGAAGATCTTCCTCCCGTGTCGCTAGTACAGCCAGGAGCGATTCGCGAACGGCTGCCTTCTCAAGCCCCGGAGACCGGTGAGCCGTTTGTGGACTTGATCAAGGACTTAGATTCCATCGTGCTGCCGGGCATTACCCACTGGCAGCACCCATCATGGTTTGCTTACTTCCCGGCAAACGCTTCGCCGCCTTCGGTTCTCGCGGAGTTAGCTTCCGCTGGGCTCGGGGTTCAAGGGATGCTTTGGTCCACTTCTCCAGCCGCAACAGAAATTGAAAGTCACGTCTTGGACTGGTTGGTCGAGATGCTGGACTTACCTAATTCGTGGCGCACTACCGAAAAAGGCGGCGGGGTGCTGCAGATGAGCGCGTCGGACTCGACTCATACTGCCCTCGTCGTAGCAAGACACGAGGCGGGCAGGCTCGGAGTTCAGGCTGAGTCCATGGTCGCTTACGCGTCGACGCAAGCTCATAGCTCCATTCAAAAGGGGGCAACAGTTGCGGGATACGGCCACGTGCGACTGATTGAGGTTGACGACGAACAGGCGATGCGCACCGACGCATTACGGCGAGCCATCGAAGACGACCGCTCAAGTGGCCTGACTCCGGTATTTGTCGGAGCGACAGTGGGTACCACGGGAACTACCGGTGTCGACCCAGTCAGATCTATCGGTGAAATCTGTGCCGCAGAAATGCTCTGGCTCCATGTGGATGCCGCCTACGCGGGCAACGCAATGATCTGCCGGGAGTTTCGCCATCACCAGGACGGTTTAGAACTAGCTAACAGCTACACGTTTAACCCCCACAAATGGATGATGGTCAATTTTGACTGTTCCGTTTTCTATGTCGCTGATCGCGCACCGTTGATCAACTGTCTCAGCATTCTGCCGCCTTATCTCAAGAATGAAGCCAGCTCATCGGGAGCAGTAATTGATTATCGAGACTGGCATGTGCCTTTAGGCCGTCGCTTTCGGGCACTCAAGCTGTGGTGGGTGATCCGAAGCTATGGAACCGATGGCCTCAGGTCGATGATTCGTTACCACGTAGGACTCGCTGCGCAGCTCGCCGCTCGTATCGAGGCCGACCCCCGCTTCGAACTCGTCGCTCCTCACCCTTTCGCACTCGTCTGCTTTCGCTGCAGCGAAGGAGATGAGGCCACGGAGCGGCTCATTCAGAAGGTAAACGAAACCGAGACCGTGGCATGGACGGGGTCGGAACTGAATGAACATCCGATGATTCGAGTGTCAATTGGGCAAAGTCGGACAGAACAGCGCCATGTAGACGCGCTATGGAATCTCATCGACCAGCTTGGATGAATACGCGAACACGGATGTAAAGCTCGTTCAGATCGCGAAGCCACCTGTCTTCGTTTCAAGGTATTCGCTGATCCCCTCATGACCCCCTTCACGCCCCAAGCCAGAGTCACCCATCCCTCCGAATGGAACCGACGCGGAAGTTGGGTTTACGTCGTTCACGCCAATGATTCCGAATCGCAAACCTTCAAAGGCGCGCATCGCAACCGCGATATCTCGCGTGTATATGTATGCAGCTAACCCGTAGTTCGTATCGTTTGCTAGTTCGATGACTTCATCTGGATCATCGTATGCAATCACTGGGGCTATAGGCCCAAATGTCTCTTCGCGGTAAATAGTCATGTCCTCGCGGACATCAGTGAGCACGGTTGGAGCAAAAAAATGACCAGAGGCGTACCCGTCTTCGAGTAAGCGAACCCCACCTACAGGCACTCCTGCGCCTTTTTCTCTTGCGTCTTCAACTTGTCTTTCAACTTTCGCCACAGCGAGATCGTTGATTAGCGGACCGACTCCCACGCCTTCATCCATGCCGTTCCCTGTTCGCAGTTTTTCTACTCGGCTGCAGAGGGTCTCTTCGAAAGCGGACCGTAACGAGGTGGGAACGTAGAGACGATTTGGGCTTATGCAAGCCTGTCCAGCGTTGAGAAACTTGAGAGCCGCTGCGCCCTTAGCAGCGTGCACTGGGTCTGCATCCGGGAAAACGATGAAGGGGGCGTGGCCCCCTAATTCAACCGAGATTCTTTTCAGGTTCGCCGCTGACTTTGCTGCCAGAACTCGACCTACAGCGGTACTTCCAGTAAAGGTCAACTTTGCGACTCTTGGATCCGAAGTAAAGACCTCACCAACGGGAGCAGGGTCAACAGCGGTAACAAGATTGATTACCCCGTCAGGAATACCGGCATCCACAAAAACCTCATAGGTGGCCTTAGCGCACAGGGGTGTCGCCTCGGCAGGCTTGAGAACCAAGGTGCACCCCGCTGCGAGCGCTGGGCCCATCTTTCTGGTCAACATCGAAATCGGGTAATTCCATGGAGTTATCGCTGCCACAACTCCAACAGGTGCCTTAACAGAAAGAAAACGTTGGTCGGGGCGCTGCGACGGCAACCACTCGCCAGTGACACGTTTAGCCTCCTCGGCGAACCAGATCAGGAAATCAGCCGCGTATTTCACTTCTGCGCGAGAAGCCTTTAGCGGTTTACCCTGCTCAACGGTCATCAGTTCGGCTAAAGCCTCACTTCGTTCAGTCATCAACTCCCACGCCCGATACAGCAGCCGAGACCGTTCATAAGCCGTGGTGTTCGACCACTCCGAAAATGAGGCGTGAGCTGCGTCGATCGCGGCTACGGCATCCTCAGACCCTCCTGCAGGAACGGATCCAAGGACTTCCCCCGTGGCTGGGTTAGTGACGTCAAAGGTTTTGCCAGATCGAGCGTCAACCCATTTGCCATCAATGAACACTCCAACCTCCAGTTAATTGGTCTGACTCGTTCTGCCCTTGGCGAAGCCTAGGAGATCTTCTACTGGGAGCCGATTACATCGAGGAATCGATCGTTCTCAGCAGGCGTGCCCATTGTTACTCGCAGCCCCTCATTTTCAAAAGGACGCGTCACCACTCCCATGCTTTCAAGGCGCTGGAACAGTGGGCCCGCTTGTTCTCCGACAGGCAACCACACGAAGTTTGCCTGACTTGGGGTTACAGGCCATCCTCTCGCTTCAAGCTCAGCTGACACGCGAGACCGTTCACTGATTACTTCTTCGACGCGTGCTTTCAATTCCTTTTCTGCTTGAGGTTCTAACGAGGCCAAAACCGCCGTCTGAGCTAATCCGTTCACGAGAAAGGGCAGCGCTACCTTGTCGATAGCCCCGATGGCTTGATGATGGCCTATCGCGTAGCCCACTCTCAAATTTGCCAAACCGTAAGCCTTAGAGAAGGTTCTGAAAACCACTGCGTTGTCATGGTGCGGGAGAATTTCAGTCACTGCGTTAGCAACTGAGCCGTCAGTAACGAATTCGAGATACGCCTCGTCGATTATGACCAATACGTCGTTATTGACTGATTCGAGCAAATGCTTCAGGGCGTTCGTCGAACAGACTGTGCCGGTTGGATTGTTCGGGGTTGAAAGAATTACGAGCTTCGTGCGACCTGTGACAGCGGCGGCGACGGCATCGAGGTCGAAAGACTGGCCATCCAAAGGCACCGTCACTGCTTTTGCTTCGGAGATCGCGCTAAAGACTGGATGTACTTCAAACGACCGCCACGGATAGACGACTTCGTCACCGGCATCGACGTAAGCCATAAACGCTTGCTGTAACAAGCCAACCGAGCCACAACCAACGGTTACTCGGTCACCTTCGACACCGTGCTTGGCCGCCAACGCGTCTCGTACGGCTTGGCCTCGGTGATCGGGGTAGCGATTCAGCAAGTTTGCTTCGCCAGTAATTGCGGACAACACAGACGGAAGTGGGCCATACGAGCTTTCGTTCGAAGCAAGCTTTATGGCCTCGTCTAATTGATGATCGGCAGCTGCCTGAGCCGCTGACTTCCCTGGCTTGTACTGAGGGAGGCCGTCCAGAACGGCGCGGGGTCGTCCACTCACGAAAACTCCTCAAAGATGTGGGCTCTGGTCAGCCTACGCGGTTATGGGCTAACCCTTCTAGAAGAGGCATGTGAGGCTCGGCTCCGCCAGTTGGATTCAACGGAATGACGACTAGCTCTGTTGCTCCTGCTTCTCCATGCTGAGCCAAACGTTCTGATATCGCCTCAAGCGTTCCCCAGGCGACCAAAGCATCGATGAGTCGGTCACTTCCTCCACTTGTGAAATCTGCATCGTCGAATCCAAGGGTCCGCCAAGCTCGGTGGTAGTACTCAAGTCCCATGTAGACGCCAAGGGCGCGCCGAGCCAATCTCCTTGCCTCAACAGGCTCATCACACAGCAAACACATCTGACTCACATTTAACGACGACTTTTCGGGGATACGTCGACGCACCATCGCAGTGTGATCAGGGGTTTGCAAAAACGTGCTGATCCCATCCGCCAGTTGATGCATCGCCTCCAGCATTTTGGGTCCATGTGCTGCGACATGGATTTGTACTTCCTGTGAGCCCGGAACAGAGACCTGTGCGGCTCGAACAGCTTTCACATACGAAACCAATTTTTCAACTGGGGGTTCCCACACGTGACCTCTGGCATTCGCAAGTCCGGCGTTGGATACCCCCAAACCAAGCACAAACCTTCCATCCGAGAACTCACTAAGAGTTTGAGCGCCAGCTGCAGCCGCGACGGCATCTCTTGCATAAACATTTGCTATTCCTGTAGCGATCCGCAGCCGTTCGGTGTTTGCCAGCAAGTGTCCCGAGGTAGCGAAAGGTTCACGACCAAACAACTCGGTTACCCATAGCGTGTCGATAGAGATCGATTCAAGATGTTGGGCAAACTTGACCAAAGAGGGTCCTGGCAGCCGATCGGTGTTGAACATCACACCGATTGAGGTTCGTGATTTATTCACCGCGGCACCCCCTAAGACACAATCGTTAACTTCGCCACCTTGTCGGACTTCAACACAGGGCCGCACTGTGGTAGGTCTAGCCCATTTGCTTGCTTTACAGAGGCAAAAGCTACGCGCTGCGCGGCAGTTGGACGCTGATTCGTTACGGTAGTCCTTTCAAACTTCTAAGGAGCCGCCGTGCGAAACCGACCCATAGAACCAGCGTGGTTCATCGCCGTTGGCGTGGCAGTTTCATGGCTGGGAATTTTTTTGAAAAGCGTCCCTATAATTTTTACGGGCTTTGGCATGTTCGTAGGGTTCGCCCTTTCAACGGTCATTAATGTCTCGAACGAAACACGGTTTGGTCCTCCCTCAACTTGGGTCGACGAGGGTGATGAAGCTAGTGACGGCTCGGAAGCCGATTGAACTCACGCTGAGTTTGGTGATTAACAGCTATCCACCCTGCAAAACGGTAGGAAAGATTGGTCCCCCAAGTTGATCACCTGGGTCTAACCCATGGTTGGCGGGCATTGGCATCGTGTGGGGCTTTGGGTCGTAAACCACGTCGGCTCCAACCCAGCGACTGGCGAGTGCACGACGCGTCTTGTTTTTTGACGAATTTCCCGGGCTTCCGTGAACGGTCAGGGGGTGGAAGATCAACACGTCACCCGGCTCCAGGTCCCATGACAGAAGTTGGTACTTGTCGCGGTTGGAATCTATGTCCGGCATATCTTCGAGTTCTGGATTGACCATAAAAGAGTTGTAATCAGGGGTGATGGCTTTGAAGCGGTTTGGCCACGTGTGAGACCCTCGAATGAATTCCAACCCGCTTGATTCGGAAGTAACGCTGTCGATGGGTATCCAAATACTGACGATTTGGTCACCGCTAATGGGCCAGAAAGTCAGATCGTGATGCCACGGCGTTGGGACGTCTGACCCAGGCTCTTTTAAGAACAGCTGGTCATACCAGTGAGTCACCGTCGGCGAATCAAGCACTTGTTGCGCTAGGCGCGCGAGAGGCGAGTTAAAAACAATGTGTTTGAACTCGTCGTTTTGAAGCCACATAAAGAGGTCGGCACTAAAACCTCGATTCCTCATAGAAAGAATTTCTCCGAGGGCGCTAGGAGCGCTTTGCATTGCTTCTATGCCTATTGCAATCCGATCAACCCACGCTTTGGGCAAAACTTTAGGGGCGCAAATTACGCCATCTTCTCGGAGAGCTTCCACTTCAGAGCCAGAAAGAATACGAGACGGGGCCTCGGGTTGCGCTGTCGCCATGACGAACATTACCTCCGGACTACGCGTCGTATTCACCTCGACCAGCCGCGATTCGAAATTGGATGCATTGGCGGCTTCGGAGGGCATGCTCACGCCCGTGCCCTGCGGGCTTCGAGCCATGGAGGAAAAGTAAGTTCGTCGCGTTCATTATTCGTCATAGTGACATGACTCTTCAACGCTTGCACTCACCTTGTTCTTCAGCTTTGCACTCCCGACGGATTGGGGACGCCGAGAACTCGAATAAATTTGACCCAGAGCTACCCACTATGTTCTGGCAATGGCATCAACTGAAGAATTGGTTTCGATCGCTAACCCATCGATCTGGCGGATTGCGTAATGGCTTTGCGCTTCGGAGCGTTTCTTGCGCCGCATCATCCAATCGGTGAAAACCCAATGCTTCAATTTCGTCGGGATTTAGACCTCGTTGTTCAGCTAGAGCAGCTTGGTTACCACGAATTTTGGTGTGGTGAACACCACTCGTCCGGTTGGGAAATGATCGCTAGTCCCGAAATGTTCCTCGCAGCCGCTGGTGAGCGAACATCACGGATCAAACTCGGGACGGGAGTTATTTCGCTTCCGTATCATCATCCCTATAACGTCGCTCAGCGCATCGTCCAACTGGATCACATGACTGCTGGCCGAGTGATCTTTGGAACCGGACCCGGAGCGCTTCCGTCCGACGCCCACACATTTGACATTGACCCGATGCTCTTACGCGACCGTCAAGACGAAGCACTTGGCGTGATCTTGCGTCTTCTCCGGGGAGAGCCTCGCTTCTCCTACGACTGTGACTGGTTCACGATGAAAGACGCTCAATTGCAGCTACTCCCGGTCCAAGAAATCATGCCCACCGCAACTGCGTCGATGGTGTCTCCCTCCGGAATGACCCTGGCCGGGAAATACGGAACCGGCGTGATCTCCATTGGATCCATGGCATCAGAAGGAATTACCGCCCTCGCCACCCAATGGGAATTCGCCGAAGACGCAGCACTCGAATCGGGGGCGACAGTAGACAGGTCTAACTGGCGAGTGCTCATGAACTGGCACTTGGCCGAAACCCGCGATTTGGCACGTGCGCAGGCCCGCGATGGACTCCAACGTTGGCATAACGAATACATCGCGGGCACTCTGCAGCGGCCAGGGGCTGTCGCTTACAACGACCCAGACGAGGCGCTGGACGCTGTCTGCGGTGGCGCGTCTCAAGGTGTCGTGCAGTCAGCCGTTGTGGGTACACCAGATGACTTGGTCGAGTTCATTCGCAAGATGTATGAGATCACGGGCGGTTTCGGAACAGCGATTGGCTTCGTCCACGATTGGGCCAACCCTCGCGACACGGTCAACAGTTGGGATCTCGTGGCGCGGTATGTCATTCCCGAAATAAATGGGTACACCAAAAAATTGAGAGAATCTCAAGAATTCGTCTCGACTAAACGCGAAGCATTCAACCGCGCTGGCGAAGCCATCCTCAACAAGATCATGGGCAACGAGAAAGCAGCGGAAGCCATGCAGGTGACAGTTGCCCAGAACAAGAACAAAGCGAATAAAAATTAGTACCTAGCAGGCGTCGTCCTGATCCACGCGACATGCTGTACGGATGGCAACACCTCCTTTAGATGGCCTTCGAGTCATCGAAACAGCCACGGGTGTGTCGGGGCCCTATGCAGGGCGCCTTCTGGCTTCTTTGGGCGCCCAAGTAATCAAAATTGAACCCTGCGGCGGCGACCCGGCAAGGGTTCAACAAGTCGATGATGTTCCCCTACTTGACGGCGAACTCAGTCCGCTGTTTATTCATCTGAACGCTGGCAAGTACAACATGAACCCTGAAAAGATCGATCCATCTTGGGCTGATGTGGTGTTGGCCAGCGATGTTCTCGCCGATCTTCGTAATACTCAGTGGGATCCAAACCGCCTCCGCGAGCACAACACTCGGTTAGTGACAACAACGGCTTGGGGAGCGGATGCTGCAAGCCCGGGGTGCATCGCCGATGAACTATTAGTACAAACCGCGACCGGATTTTTAGGATTTAACGGAGATGAAGGATTAGGCCCTTTAAGGCTTCCGGGATGGCAAAGCCAATACGTAGCAGGTGGGCTCGCGGCGGCAATGGTGCAAACGATCCTCAGAACTAACGTTTCGCATATAGACGTTTCGTGGTTAAGTGCTCTTCTAACTGCAACCGAGCTTTGCTACGGAGATGCTTTACATTGTCAACGTGTCCGTCCATTGGTCGGCGCCCATCCCCCGACAGCCTTTCCATCAGGGGCCATCAAATGCAAAGACGGGCACGTCGCACCGGGTTCAATCCGCCCTATCGACTGGGAAATGCAATGTCTTTTCTATGGCATACCAGAATGGATTGATGATCCCGAACTACGAAATAGGCTCCGAAGGCAGCCTCACATCCCAATGATCTGGGAAAAGATCGCGCCTTGGTATTCAGCGAGAACTAAACGAGAAATCTTCGATCTAGCGTTGGAGTCACCCTGGGCCGCAGGGATGGTTATGACTCCTCTCGATGCACTCGCGGACCCGCATCTCGCTGATCGGGGTTACTTAGGCGAAATTTCGACGCCCCAATCAACGGTAACCGGACCTGTTCGACCCTTTAAGACCCCGGGTCTACCGGTTCTGGACCAAAAGGTGCGGCCGGCTGGGAACGATGAGGTTCCTCCTGTCGGGACTGAGAGGTCGTTGAAGTTACGGCCCTTCAACGAATTAAGAATCATTGAGATGACTATTTCTTGGGCGGGGCCCTACGTCGGCAACGTACTTTCACCTCTCGGAATCGAGGTAATAAAGATTGAGTCCACAGCACCTTTTGATGGCTTCCGCACCCAACGACCCTACGACCACGGAATGCGCCCAGGGCAACAAGATTTGGTGCACGACAACCGGTTCTATGAGGCGGGTGGCCTGTTCAACGCAGTCAATAAAGGCAAAAAAGACTGCGTCATCAACTTAGCCAGCGATGAAGGCAGGGCAGCATTTCTCGAGCTCGTCAGACACAGCGACGGACTCATCGCGAACTTTTCTGCACACGTCTTGCCTCAACTCGGCCTCGACTTCGAAACACTTACCGACGTCAACCCTCGCTTTGTTGTCGTACGCATGCCTGCTTTCGGGGTCGATGGCCCCTACTGCAACGCAGTTGGATATGGCTCGATCATCGAAGCTATGGGGGGAATAGCTCATCGGCAAGGGTATGAACATGAAGAGGCACGCGTATCGAACATCTATTTTCCCGACCCGACCGCCGGTATACACGCCGCGAACGCGCTACTCACTGGCTTATTTCATGCAGATACAACAGGCCACGGTCTTGAAATCGACCTAAGTCAACATGAAGCTATGTGGCAACACTCCGGCGAAGCGCTGGTCCTAGCCTCGCTACACGATCGGAACATTGGCCGAATGGGTAATCGCGAACCAGGCGTTGAAGTAGCGACGTTTACGTCAACTCGTGACCGTTGGGTGGCAGTCGTAGCTACTGGACCCGCAGCTGGGCCAGTGACTCAGTTACTCGAACACTCGAGTGAAATGTCGGCAAACGACTTCGTGAGACAGATCCAAGCAAGCGGAGGAAAAGCCCAGGTTTGTTGGGATCCCTGGACGGCTCCCGACGAAGAACCCGTCGCGTCCCTTCTCGATCTCGTGGACCACCCCATAACCGGACCTATGCGGCACCTCGCGTCACCATTTACGCTCGATGGCTTCCGACCCAAGCCCATCAGACATGCTCCGCTATTCGATCAAGACACCGACGAGATACTCGCCACTATTGCCGGCCTTGA
>DUBN01000090.1 GCA_012960315.1 Acidimicrobiia bacterium | reverse complement strand
GGCCGAATGGGTTGCCAGCGTGGCCTGACGCCAGAGTGCACGTCGTCACGAAGTGGTCCGACGTTAAGAAACTCGGTTCCGTTTTGGTGTGCTTTCGTCATCCAGTCTTGGGTGTGATGGGTGCCTTGCCCTCCGTAGGTAACGTCGGTGTTGGAAAGTCGAAGCCCGCCAAAAGACACAAACAGATCGGTGTGCTTCGCAACCACTGACCAACTGGTGCCTTTGCCGATGGCAGCGTGGTATCTCATTCCCAAGAAATATGGCACGATCGCTTCAGCGGCCGAAGAAGAATAGGTGCCCCACACATCGGTGTAGCCGCCGTACATGCGCAACAATCTGAATAACAACGCGCTTGGAGCATGAACTCGGCCAGCGGATCCCCAGCCGTACGACCCAGCAAACACTGATTCTGGTCCGTAATCGGCATGCATTCGCTTCAACTCACTCGAGGCAAGGCCAATTGCTTCATCCCACTCAACTTCGACGAAGGCTTCACTTCCGCGGAGCTCGTTGCGCGATCCGGGGCCGTCTTCGAGCCAGGAACGGCGAACAGCGGGACGCATAATACGAAGCTCGTTGCTGTGGAGGAACGCCTGTCCAATGAGCGAGGGGTGCGGGTCAAATTCGTGACCCCTTACAGCGACAATCTTGTTTCCGCGGGTGTCTACTCGATACGGACCGAAGTGTGTTCCCACCGCAGTGGTTTTGGTGTCAGTCATTTAGAAACTTTGCCTCCCACATCTATTGCGCTGGGTTCGAGTCCCCACGTTTTAGCGATCAATTCGAGACTCATGATGCGTTCTTCAATCCCGTAGGTGGCGCCATAAACGAAGAGTTCATTCGCTTGGGTTTGTTCGACAAGTTGGCTGAGGCCAGCAACAACTTGGTCTGCGGTTCCGTTAATCGCATTGCTCGGCATCGCTGCCGCTCGTTCCCATTCGGGATGTGAGATCGCTTCTTCAGGTGCACACAGCGGCAGAAACCGTCCAGTCCGCATCCCGTATTTCCTTAACCGACTTGGAGCGGCAAGTTTTTCTGCCTCCTCCCTGGTGCCGGCAGCAATTACTGATGCCGAAACAATGGTGTAGGGCTCATCCAGAATCGGTGACGGCCGGAAAGCTTCGCGGTACATCTGAACAGCTTCGAAGGTGCCTCCGGTGTCGAAGTGGTTTGCGAAAGTGAAGGGGAGGCCTAACACCCCTGACAATTGGGCGCTAAATCCGCTTGAGCCAAGAAGAATCACGTCCGGAGAGGAGGTAGCCACAGGAGTCGCTGAGAACTTGTTCCACAATCCGTGGTCAGTTCGTACGTCACCCAGCAGGCCCATCAAATCAATGAGATCGCGGGGAAAGTCTTCAACAGACAGGGCTGCGGCGGATCCTCGAATCACCGCCATGGTTTGACGGTCGCTGCCAGGTGCCCTGCCTATGCCCAAGTCGATACGGCCAGGATGCAGTGCCTCAAGGAGAGCGAATTGTTCCGCAATAACTAGTGGTGCGTGGTTGGGCAACATCACGCCGCCTGAGCCCACTTTAATTCGTTTAGTTGATGCCGCTACGTGAGCGATAAGTACTGCTGGCGAGGTGCTGGCCACGGTGTCCATGTTGTGATGCTCAGCCACCCAAAATCTGAAATATCCCAGTTCTTCAGCCCGTTGGGCGACGAGAGTCGCCTCGGTAAGGGCCTGTGAACTCGTAGCGTCACTGGCGACAGTCGCTAGATCGAGAACCGATAACGGTATGGAATCCACCACTAAAATCTACGCCCTAATAGTCTCAACAGCGAGTTGCAATGCCGCCAACGCAAAAGCGTGCATGTTGGCCACCCGGTCGTCGATTTCGGTCTGTAACTGAAGAGTCGTTTCCGACTTTCCGTTGCACGCCACCCACCCGAAGCCTGCTGGATCGCCATAGGGGTTTGCTGAAGGCCCGGTGGCACCAGTCTCGCCTATGCCCCAGTCCGCCTCGTACATCTGTTTCGCTCGATTCGCTTGCACCACAGCGAAAGCCTCAGTGGCGCCACGCAGGTTCGATGGCAACGGCTCGTTAGTCGCTAGAAGGTTCCTTCCAGCACTGGTGTAGACGATCATTCCTCCTTTGTAGAAATCGCTAGCGCCTGGGACGGCGACGAGTGCTGCGTTAATTAATCCCCCCGCTGCTGATTCCGAAACCGCAACCGATTCCTGCTGGGCCCGCAACGCCTCTGCGAGGTCCTTTCCGGCTTCGGTTAAGTCTCCAAATGTGATCAGCTTCATCCCAATGCTCCGTCAATTGCTAGCTGAGCGATCGCATCAGCATCGAAGTTGAGGAAATCAGATAGAACCTCGAAGGTGTGTTCACCTAGAAGCGGTGCGGCTGCTCGGGGGCCGTGATCGTATCCTTCGATGGAGTACTGGTGACCGGCGTATGGGACTCGACCCATCTCCGGGTGATCATGCCACCGATAAAATCCCAAGTGGTGGTACTGCGGATCTGCGAGTAGGTCGCTGCTTCGTGCCACCAAACCTGCTGGGACTCCTTGCGCCAAAAGCTTGGTTTCAAGATCGTGGCCGTCTAGTTCGGCAGTCCATTCGCTGATTCCTCTATCGAGAAGGTCATGGGCGTCGATTCGTCCCGACGTTGTCTCGAATCTTTTCTCTGCAGCCCATTGCGGCGTGCCCATAAGCGTTTGAAGTGCAACCCAATTTTCATCGCTTTGTACCGTGATCGCTATCCACCGGTCCTCTCCCTGAACCGGATACACACCTTGTGGTCCCATGTCGAGGTCGCGATTCCCTCTTCGGGTCGCTTTGCGATTATTCACTTGAAAATCGAGTAGTTCGGGTGCCATCAACTGCAGCCCGCATTCAAGCTGAGCTGCCTCGATTACACAACCATTGCCGGTTTGTCTCCGCCGGTCGATTGCTGCCAACACCGCTGGGGTGATGAACCGCGGGGAGATAGTGTCGGTATAGGCCAGGTATGGCCCATCGGGCGGAAGGTCCGGCCAGCCAACTACCTCGTAGTAGCCAGCAATTGCGGCAGCGTGATAGCCGTATCCAGCCAACGGTGAGAGCGGACCACCGCTGGCCAACAGCGAGGTGTGGACCACGATCGCTGATGGGTTCAACGAGTTGATGACCTCATCGCTTAAGCCCGCCCGGGAAAAAGCGCCAGGGCTCCAAGACTCAATGACAACGTCGGCCCATGCAATCAATTTTTGGGCGATTTCAATCCCGCTCTGATGCTTTAAATCGATGTCAATGCTCATCTTCGAAGTATTGAATGTCCCAAAAAAATGCGATCTGTTCTCACCAAAAATTCCGTCTTTAAAGGGGGCATTAACTCGAAGAGGGTCTAGGCGCCCACCGGACTCCACTCGCACCACCGTTGCCCCATGATCTGCTAACGCTTTCGCCGTGATCGGCCCTACTCCCACCCAACTAAAATCCGCGACTTTAAGTCCCTCTAACGGAAGTCCCGAAGCGCGAACGGTTCGCCTCTTCGGTGTCTGTTGGACGCCGTCCAGTTCGCTACGTATCTCTTCGTGGTGTTCATCTAAGTGTGGTGGTCGTCGGTGTCCTGCTAACCGTTGCCCATCGAAAGATAAGAAACCACCTGGGATTCGCTCATCTGTGAAACCTCTATTGTCAGCGGCTGTTCGCCAGAAACGCCGAAGTTCCAGATGGTCGAAGTTCAACAGATCTTGGACATCGTTGATGGGCGCCAAGGTCACGCCTAGCTCGAGGCCTCGACGCATGAGCACGTCACGTGGGTATCGCAGACATAAGGCGCTTACCGCGTCGAAGATGTCTGAAAATGTGTGACCGGTGTCCTCGCCGCTGAGGACTCTGTGATCCAGGGTGTCCCAGTCTTCGTCTAACCAACTTGGCTCAACCAGGTGTTCTTCGATCAACCAGGGGCCAAGAGCCTTGGCTGTGTCTCCTCTGCTCAACGCTATGAGCCATCCATCTGACGCTTCGATTCGAATCTGCAGCGGTATCTCAGTAAGACGGATCAGGGTTCCTGATCTGTGGACGTCAGCGCCCTGGATCGCGTGAGCCTCCATAGCGTTGAGCAAGGTCCAAGTCATGCATGCCTGCGCTGAAACAACGACGTACTGTCCTTCACCAGTTGTCAACATTCGAGAATGTGCGACTAGTCCCGCTACCGCTGATTCAGCTCCTGCGTGTCGCCAGACCTGAGGAATGGACGCCTTGACCGGCGGTCTCTGCCGTACGCCTTGCAAGTTCGTAGAACCGCCAAGTGATGCAATCGATAACTCGCTGCTGGAATCTTTTGCCCGAGGACCGTCGGCCCCAAAAGGGGTGACCATTACATGAACAATTCTCGGGTTGCGTTCACTAATTTGAGAACGGTCGAGGCCAGCATCGAAGGTCTGGCAAGGCGAACCAGACTCGTAAAGAAAGTCGGCGGTTTCGACGAGTCTCAAAAAGGTTTCTCGATCACTTTTGTCGTCGAAGTCAAGTTGTATGGATCGCTTATTCGACGCGTATGCCGAAAAGTGGAGACTGCGTAGATCTGAGGTGTCGTCATCACGAATGGGTTGCAGCGCTCGAGTTGGACAACCGTTGGGGGGCTCGACTTTGATGACATCTGCTCCTAATTCGGCCAGCATCCACGGGCCGATGTCGCCGCGGTGATCGGTGAGATCGATCACTCGAATACCTGCGAGGGGTCGCGTAGTGCTCAACTCTTCAGCACTTGTGCTGGCGGTGCTGGGATTGGTTGAATTCAATGAGCCCCTCCTTCACTAGCGACTCCAGACGATAGTTTGCCTTTATGGCAAAGGCCTCCCTGATGTTCGAGCGACTCACCGCTGATATCGAAAATCTGATTTCCGAACGCGCTCACCAGGCAGACGAAGTTCGTCGGCCGGATCCAGAAGTGATCGCGGCTCTGGCAAAAGCTGGCTTAATGAAGCTTTTGGTGCCACAGGAGTACAACGGCGATGAAGTTCATCCCGCTGATCTCATCGAATTCACGGCACAAGTAGCTCAGATACATGGATCTACCGCTTGGGTAGCGATGACCTGCAACGAGGAGGCCGAATTGGTTTCGGCTTACCTACCACCCGACACGTGTCGTCAAATTTGGCGTGATAGCCCTGAGCTAGTCATCGCTGGGTCGGGTGTACCTCGAGGACGCGCTATTCAGGCGCCCGGTGGATGGCGTATCAGTGGCCGATGGAATTTTGTTAGTGGCTGCACAGCCGCGAGTAAGTGGGTGTTAAACAACGTGGTCAAAGGGAGCTCACCGATCGAGCTCTGCTTTGCTGTGGTGGACGCCGACCCCCAATTCATCGAGGACACTTGGCACACCGTCGGCTTGAGAGGAACCGGCTCCAATGACGTTGTGCTTGAAGACTTCTTCGTGGATGAAGCTTGGTGTGGAGTCGTCCCAAACAATTCCTTGCCGCTTCCCGATTTACCGTTCTACCGGTTGCCATCTGCGTTGAGGTTTCCGTTTCCTAAGACAGGAGTTGCCTCCGGCTTAGCTCGCAGAGCCATAACCGATTTCAAGCTATTAGCAGGGGCGAAACAACCACTTAATTCAAAGCGTCCTCTTCATGAGCGACCTGACGCCGCTTCCGCTATCGCAAGGGCCGAGGCTCTGGCCGGAGCAGGACAATCGTGGGTGCATGAACAACTCGACTCGATATGGGAGGCAGCAAAAAACGGTCAGCCTGTTGATGTCAACCTTCACGCGCGAGTTCGCTTGGCGTGCTCTTGGTCGGTGCAGAACGCGATCAGTGCTATCCAACATTTGGTGGATGCGGCAGGAAGCACCGCCAATTTTGAAGCTTCAGGACTGATGGGTTTACTTGACGACGCTAGAGCTGTCGCTGGGCATTTTATGGTTGGTTCCTACCAGATCGACACGGCTGGCAGAGTGCTGCTCGGCCTCGAAGCTGGGGATCCAGCGTTCTAGCCTTGCGATAAATCGCTCGCACCGGCTTAACCCAAGCGAACAGCTACTCCTTCGAGTTCTGGAGACGACGGTAGGAACCGTTCGAATACCAGAGGATCGTGTCCAGGAACGATTACGCCATTGGAGCCGGCTAGGTACCGGAGGGTCTCCCACCCTTGGATCATTTTCGATAGGTCATCGACGATAGGAAACGGGCGGCCCTCGTCCATGTTGGCCCAGTAATGGCTGGCATCTGAGGCAAGAACTACCACGCTGCTACCGGTGTCAATGCGAACTACTTGTAGACCTCGGGTGTGGCCGCCGATGTGGTGCAGCGTCAGCCCAGGTGAAAGTTCTGCATCTCCTGCATGGAACGTAACTCTTTCGGAGAAGACCCGATCCACGAAATCTTTGATGTGGCGGACATTGAAGGCGTGTCTATACGCCTTGTGGGTCATGTCGCGTCCAGTAGCGAAGGACATCTCGTCGTCCTGGACGTGGAATGTCGCGTTGGGGAACTGGTTTACTCCCCCAGCATGGTCATAGTGGAAGTGAGTCATGATCACATCCGACACGGTGTCGGAGTCCACACCTAATAACGCAACCCCTTCTGCTGCTGTTCGCAGCAGAGTTCGGTTGCGAGACTGAGCATCATCTTGTTCAAAGCCGGTGTCGACAACCCATTCTTGTCCACTGCTGCTGCGAATCAACCAAATGAAATAGTCCATGGGCATCGGCGCATTGTCATGTGGGTCTCCGCCAATAAAATGTTCGGCACGGACGGCGTCGCGTTCGGCGTACTTGATCGCGTGGACCTCGTAGTTAGTCACCGGACCCTCTCTGTTCAGCCACGTAAGGCTCAAAACCACGCTAGTGGCGCTGGTCGGCCTTTTCGGCCCTACGATGCGGATCATAATTTGGCCGAGGGGAACCAATGAGTTTCGAAATTAGCGAGTTGTATCGAAGAGACCTGCCACCCGCTGAGGCCCAATGGGGCGGCATTCCGGCGTTTAGTTTCGTCGGCGGGAACAACGATGAAGAAAACGTACCTGTTGCGGGCCTTACTGAGGCTGTCACCCGGGTACTTCAGCGCGAGGGACGGAAGCTGGCGGTGTACAACCTGGGAGGCAGTCCCCTAGGGCACGAAGACCTGCGCAGCTTTATTTGTCAGAAACTCGGGGTGAGGGCGTCCACCAACGTCGACCCCGACGAAGTTCTAATTACTTCAGGGTCATTGCAAGCTTTAGACCTTGTCAACGATTTGTTGTTGGTCCCGGGCGACAACGTGATCGTTGAAGAGGCAACTTATGGTGGGATGATCAGTCGGTTAACGCGTTTAGGTGCCGTGGTGCATGGTGTGAGTCTTGACCAGAGTGGCGTGCGACCTGATCACCTTGCCGAGCTTCTTGAACAATGTTCCTCCCAAGGACGTCCGGCTAAATACCTCTACACAATTCCAACGGTCCAAAACCCGACCGGTTCTTGCATGCCTGTGGAACGGCGGGTCGAGATTTTAGAGGCGATGGAGGGCCAGCAAACTGCCATCTTTGAGGATGATTGTTACGCCGATTTGCTGTGGGGCTGCGATCGGCCTCCCACTCTTTGGGAATTAGATGGTCCAAATCGACGGGTCATCTACTGCGGTTCTTTTTCGAAATCTATTGCCCCAGCCTTACGAGTTGGGTACATCGTCGCGGAGTCACCTGTGCTTCAGCAGATCCTTTCCTTAAAAACTGATGCCGGGTCCGGGGCGCTTGAACAGATGGTCGTTGCTGAGTATGCGAGTGCTCATTTTGACAAACACGCGGACCGTTTGACGTCTGTGTTGAAAGCTAAGGCTGAAGTTATGGGTGAAGCATTAGAACAACACTTTGGCGACTCGGTTCATTTTGAAATGCCACAGGGCGGAATCTTCATGTGGCTCACGTTCGCAGAAGGAGTCGATACCGCCACCTTTTCAACCCAAGCTGCTATGAGTGGGGTTGAATTCAATGCTGGCGCCGGGTGGTCAGTCGATCCTCATTGGGGTGCCAACAAGATGCGTCTCTGCTTTGGTAATCCCTCTGCAGAATCGATTCGAGAAGGGGTGCAGCGTTTAGCTCAAATCATGGACATGGCATCGGATGGTGGGCACTAATGCTGGCGGGCGTAGCGCACCCATCTACTTCCCTGAGTTGAGAGCATTATCCCACTCCATTGGTACGGATCCTTTCGGCCCTATCACTACGAGCCGGTTGCCATCAGGAGAGTTGTTCCGGTCGGCTAGCGCGCGCAGTTCCCAGTTTCGTCCAACCAGTTGAAACACCATGGCAACGTGAGGGGCTTCGGCAAGCCGGACGATACCTTTTACGCGCTGGATCTCTGGTGGCAAGTTCTCAACCAGAGCTTCGAGTGCGGCTCTCGGTATTGGTTGACTTGATTCATGGGTGCGCGACTCGAACTTTCCTACATGACTCGTAGGATCGCTTGTCCTCACTACTTCTCGACCGAAGAAGAGGTCAAGGTTCACCTCCGCATGGCTCGCATAAGCCAAGAGGGCATCGGGGTTCAACTTAGCCAACTCGGTTTTCGCGGCTGTCAAATTGTCGGCCAGGTCAATTTTGTTGAGCACGATTACGTCTGCTGCACCTATCTGGCTGACCACCGTTTGCCCAATGAGCGGATCTGCGATCTGTTCGCACAACCTAAATGCATCGGTCACAACGACAACAGCGTCGAGCGCTAAGCCCGGACCGTGCCCGTACGCGGCTACGGCTCCTGGGTCAGCTACGCCGCTTGCTTCAATCACCAAGCGAGTGGGTTTCGGACGAAAAGACGTTACAGATTCTAGTGCCGAGACGAAACCATCCACGAGAGAGCAACAGATGCATCCATTGGTCAAGCTGATGGTGTTGTCACTTCTCGAATCAATTAAGGATTGGTCGATGTTGATTTCTCCGAAGTCGTTCACCATTACGGCGACGCGTTCCGACGCTTGACGTAAAATGTGGTTAACGAGTGTTGTTTTTCCGGCCCCGAGGTACCCGCCAATGACAGATACCTCCATTAAGCCTTCAGAGGGCTGCATTGTTTGCCTTACGTCGAGCCAGCAACGTGCGGGGTGCCCCCCACGACGGTGCCCCACACGGGAATGTCTTTGAGTTCTTCAGGGCTCACTTCAAAAGGGTCTTTCTCCAGTACAGCAAAATCCGCGAGTTTGCCTGCTTCTAGAGACCCAATGTCATGATCCAACCTAAGTTGATGCGCAGCACCAAGAGTGCAGGCCTCAAGCGCTTTGGCGACACTTATTCGCTCCTCGGGGCCTAGGACTCTGCCAGAAGCGGTGAGGCGGTTGACAGCGCACCACGCCGTGTGCAGGTGACCCATCGGGGTGATGGGCGCGTCACTATGGACAGAAAATTTTACTCCTTCTCGCTGGGCAGTCGCGCATGCGTCCATCCGCGCCGCGCGCTCCTCTCCAACGGTGATGGAGGCGTGTTGGTCACCCCAGTGGAAAATGTGGTTGCTGAAAATATTTGCATTCATTCCGAGCGCGGCCATTTTTTTGTATTGGGCTGTCGTAGTCAGTTGGCAGTGTTGAACCGTATGCCGGTGGTCCCACCGAGGGTGCCGTTGCAGTGCTGTTTCAACGGCGTCGATGAAAACTTGTGCCGCCTCATCACCGTTGCAGTGGCAATGAACCGTAAGACCAGCTTCGTGGTATGAACTCACAATGTCGGCCAGTTGTTCGGGCGGGATCAGCCACAATCCATTTCCTGGGTGGCCCGGGGGCGGATTGACGTAGTGAGGCCATGAAATTCGCGCCGTGAAACCTTGGATGGATCCGTCAAGGACCAGTTTCACTATTCCAAACCGGAGCTTGGCCGTTTCTTCCTCGTCACGCAGCCGCACCGCGAGTGACACCATTGGATTTGAGTCTTTGTTTTCTGAACCGAAGTCAGAGTGTCCAACAGCCACCACTACTCGTGCGGGGTAACTGGGGTCATCTGTCGCTTGACGCCAAGCCTCGAGCTGGCCGTCCATCGCCAAGCGGGTGGTACCGAGATCGGCAATGGTTGTGACCCCACAGTTACGTGCTTCACGCGCATAGTTCCATTTCGCGTTGGGTGACATCATTGCAACCCCAATCGCGGCGAATCCGTCTTGAGCGAGTGACATAGCCGCAGGTTCCTGGAGTTCTCCGTTCGGTTCCCCGTCAGCGTCTTTAGCTACACCCGGCGTTGGGGTGTGGCGATCGATGCCGGATCGGCGCATCATCTCTGAGTTGACGGTCGCTAGATGCCCGCTCGCGTGGAACACGAAGATTGGTCGCGTGGTTGAAATTTGATCTAAATGTTTTGCGACGAGCCGCTCGCCTTTGAGGAAGATGGGGTCAAGCCCCCAAGCGACCAAAGTCTGGTCTGGGTCGTTGAGGTCTCGTTCACACTCCGCGAGTCGGTCAACTACCGACGCAATAGTTTGGCAACCCAACCAGGTGCGACCTGCCGGGTCGGCGCGGTCATAAAACCCGACGTAGGGGAATTCCCAAACAGCGCCGGCCATGACATGAGTGTGAGCTTCAACAAAACCTGGCATCAAAATGTGATCTTTGAACTGTTCACTAAGTTCATGATCACCCCATTGCGCGAGATCTTCGACTGTTCCCACACCAAGAATTCGGTCACCTCGTACGGCGATTGCCTGAGCGAAAGGCAACGCAGGGTTCATGGTGATGATCTTCTTGGCAGTAAAAATCTTCACACTTGCGTCACCCATAATCGAGCTCCTAAACCGTCGTCGCTGTCAATTTACCTTCGCTCCTGGAGGCCCAAAGACCGAGGAGACACATAGGGGTCAAGGCCTGTTCTGTAGGGTTCGCCTCTCCTAAATTCATAGTCCATAAGGCAATGTTTAATACTCGAAACCATGTGAGGGGTCGGTCAATCGTTCAAATTCAGGCAACTTAGTGGCTGATTCTGCTCTATCTAGGCAGCGCTTTTGCGATTCGACGTCAAGGAGTGACCTCGCGACTGCTAGAACCAATTCAAGCCAACGCAGTGGAGGGTGTCGTGCAGAACAACGACGAATTGAAATTACGATCAGCAGCTTGGTTTGACATTCCCGGTGATCCGTTAATGACTGCGCTCTATTTGGAACGTTACGTCAATTTCGGTTTGACGCGAGACGAACTGCAGTCGGGTAAACCAATCATTGGCATCGCCCAGACGGGTTCAGACCTCTCTCCCTGCAATCGACATCACCTGGAACTCGCGAAACGTGTCCGAGAGGGCATCAGAGAGGCCGGCGGAATTTGCTTTGAATTCCCTGTCCATCCAATTCAAGAAACAGGGAAACGACCGACAGCGGCACTTGACCGCAATTTGGCTTATCTCGGATTGGTTGAGATCCTTCAGGGATACCCGATTGACGGAGTTGTGCTCACTATCGGCTGCGACAAAACGACTCCTGCCTGCCTTATGGCCGCAGCAACAGTGAACATTCCGGCGATCGCCCTATCAGTCGGCCCAATGCTCAATGGTTGGCATCAAGGAGAACGGACCGGATCAGGAACGATCGTGTGGAAAGCGCGCGAGTTGCATGCGGCCGGTCAAATCGACGACGGAGAATTCGCCGACCTGGTTGCCTCCTCTGCTACGTCAACGGGCTACTGCTCGACAATGGGAACCGCAACGACCATGAACTCTCTCGCTGAGGTTCTTGGTATGCAGTTACCTGGCTCAGCCGCGATACCCGCTCCGTATCGCGAACGGGCCCAGGTCGCATACAAAACTGGTCTCCGTATTGTTGAAATGGTCCATGACGATGTGCGGCCCTCCAACATCATGACCCGAGAAGCATTCGAGAACGCGATTGTGGTCAATTCAGCTATTGGTGGATCGACTAACGCCCCGATTCATCTCAACGCGATTGCGCGACATCTCGATGTTCCGCTGAACAACAACGACTGGCAAGAACTCGGGTTACACATTCCTCTTCTCGTCAACATGCAACCAGCAGGCGAATATCTGGGTGAGGACTACTTTCATGCTGGCGGAGTCCCAGCGGTCGTCAAACGACTAATGGATTCTGGTTTGTTGCCTCACTCAGATGCGATGACGGTCAACGGCTCCACTATTGGGGCCAATTGCGCGACCGCCGAAGTTCTCGATTCCAAGGTGATATGGCCCGTCGAGGCTCCGCTCGTTGCAGACGCAGGATTTGTTCACCTGTCCGGAAATTTGTTCGATAGTGCAATCATGAAGACGAGTGTTATCGGCGAGGAATTCCGAGGCCGCTATTTATCTAACCCTGATGACCCTGATGCCTTCGAGGGCAGGGCGGTCGTTTTTGAAGGGCCAGAGGACTACCACAATCGGATTGATGACCCATCACTTGAAATTGATGAATATTCAATGCTCATTGTGCGCGGAACAGGTCCTATCGGATACCCCGGTGGCGCCGAAGTCGTAAACATGCAACCTCCTTCGGCGTTGTTAATCCGTGGAGTTCACTCTCTACCCTGCATCGGCGATGGGCGACAGTCAGGCACTTCGGGATCGCCATCGATTCTCAATGCAGCTCCCGAAGCAGCAGCCGGAGGCGGCTTGGCGATTCTTCGCACTGGGGATCGAATCAGGATTGATTTGAGGCTTGGTACGGCCGACATGCTGATTTCTGATGAGGAGCTGCACTCAAGGCGACAAGATCTCGAAGAAACAGGGGGCTTTGCGTTTCCTGAAAGCCATACTCCATGGCAGGAGATACAACGAAGCATGGTCGCGCAGTTCGACGAAGGAATGGTGCTTAAACCAGCTGTGAAATACCAGGACACCGCTCGCAGATTCGGTCCGCCACGAAACAACCACTAGAGGTCGCGTGTTCATCGCAGCAGTTTTCCTAATCATCGGCTTAGCCATTTTATTTAAGTCCGGAACTTGGCTCGTTGACGGTTCCGCTTCTTTGGCCCGATCTCTCAACCTGAGCCCGGTAGTGGTCGGGGCCGTGGTTTTGGGTTTCGGTACCTCCGCCCCTGAGCTGGTGGTGTCGACGATCGCTGCATGGAGGGGGAACCCTGCCCTTGGGGTCGGGAACATCGTGGGCTCCAACGTCGCCAATTTGAGTCTGATTTTGGGCTGCGCTGCCCTTATAACCACAGTGAAGCTGCCTCCTTCGGTCGTTCGTCGCCAGGCCCCGCTATCGATCGCTTCAGTGGCAGTGTTCGCGTTGTTTGTTATGGATGGACGGTTGAGTCGCACCGACGGCGTCATCTTGAGCGCACTGCTAATTGCCACGATTGTCTATCTCGTTCGGTCTCCTTCTGACACCGTTGAACTCGTTCGGTCTCCTTCTGACACCGTTGAAGTAGAACTCAGCGTCCGCAGAGGTTTGCTTATAGCAAGCACGGGCCTAGTTGGGGTCTTAGCCGGAGCACAGTTCGCCGTATCAGGTGCGACAACTTTGGCCCAAAAATGGGGGTTGAGCGGTGGTTTCATCGGATTCTCACTGGTGGCTGTGGGAACCTCTCTTCCTGAACTAATCACCGTTATAGTGGCGGCACGCAAAAAGGAAACCGGCTTAATAATTGGCAACCTCTTCGGCTCTAATGTCTTCAACTCCCTCGCTGTCGCTGGTGCTATGGGACTGGTTGGAGCCGAACAGATCAATGACCCGTCCCTTACTGGATTTGGGATCGGATCAATGTTGGTCGTCGTTGTGTTGGCCTATTGTCTCGGGGTTCGAAAATCGTGCATTAGTCGCTTTGATGCACTGCTGCTGCTAACTCTTTACGCCCTCGCCAATGTGGTTCTTGCAGTGATTTGACAAGGTAGCTAGAAGCTCCAAGGGTACGCTTCCGCTCCGCTGTACGAGGTCTCGTGGCTCAATAGGCGTGCCCTTGTACTCTCATCTGTTGCAGCGTCAACAGCAGTAAGAGCCATCGCCAATGCGCCTTCCACGGCCGCCTTATCCGCCACTGGTGTTCGACAGTAAGCCGCGAATTCGGGTTGATGATTTACAGCGGACCCGGAATCCAGACCAAGCATCGGATGAATAGTCGGCATGAGAAGCGAAACGTTGGCCATGTCCGTGGATCCCGCACCTCGCCGAGGCGTTGAGTCAAAGGTTCTCCCCAAGGCTTCGGCGTTGTTCCGGTATTTGGCAACTAGGTCTAGGTCATGGGCGAACTCTGAGTAAGGAGGCCCTAAAGGTTCGACTTCTAAAGTAGCGCCGGTCGCCATTGCCCCTGCTTCGAAGCATGCCCTTATTCGAGGCTCTAGCCGAGATAGCGCCTCAAGGTCTGGGGCTCGGTAGAAATAGCGCGCTGTTGCGTTGCCTGGAACAATGTTCGCTGCTTCTCCTCCTTTGGTGACAATTCCGTGCACTTGATCTTCTGGATCAAGGTGTTGTCGTAATAGCCCCAAGCCGACCTGCGCGACCGTGATCGCGTCCGCAGCGTTAACACCCAGGTGCGGCGTCACCGAAGCGTGGGCTGTTCGGCCATGAAAGTGGAAGTCGCATTGAGAGATAGCGAGCGTGGGAAATCGATCCCCTTCATTCGGTGAAGGGTGAACCATCATCGCCATATGGGTGCCGTCGAAAGCGCCTCTTTCAAGCATCAGAATCTTTCCACCGCCTTGTTCTTCCGCAGGCGTTCCCAGTACACGAATGGTGATGCCAAGGTCATCGGCCACGTTCTGGAGTGCCAAGCCAACTCCAACTCCAGCCGCTGCGATTACGTTGTGGCCACACGCATGGCCGATATCGGGGAGAGCGTCGAGTTCTGCGCAAATCGTGACCGTCAATTCGCCATTTCCGTAGGTGGCGCTCCATGCAGTCGGAAGGTCTGCAATCTCAGTTTTAACTTCGAAGCCTGCATCGGCTAACACTCGCGATGTCATCTCAGCTGTTTTGTACTCTTCGAAGGCGATCTCTGGGGTGTCCCACACCGCATGAGACAAATCAACGACGACGTCAGCAGCTGCGGTGTTGTCAGAGCGAACTATCTCTTTAGGGTCAAGGGTCATGCATTGAGGCTAGACGGCGATCTACCGTGGCATTGACTTCAACATCGGAGCAAACATGACAACCACAGTCGTTACAGGAGCCAATAGAGGTCTAGGTCTCGAATTTGTTCGCCAGTGTTTAGATCGAGGCGACAAGGTAATTTCTGGCTGTCGGAACCCCGCTGAGGCAAAGGACCTCAAGGCGTTAGGGCCCGCCGAGATTCTCAGCCTCGACGTCGGTCACGAGGAATCGATCGAGCAATTCGCCGCAGCCATCGACGATCATGTGGATGTCCTGATCAACAATGCAGGAACGAGCGCAACCAACCTGGGTTTAGAACGCGGCTCGGCTGGAGTCCTTAACGCTCCGGTCGATCTGACGCTCGATCTCATACGAATCAATGGGTTGAGTGCTGCGAGCATGACTCGAGGCCTTCTGGATTGTTTGGGCGAAGGAAGTCAAGTCGCCAACATCACGAGCCAAATTGGTTCGATGGTCGTAGGTGCGAGATTTGATGATCTGCCCTATTCGACCTCGAAAGCAGTGATGAACATGGTGACAGTGCAACTTGCGTCACAACTACGCGACAAGGGCATCAGCGTGGTGGCTTTTCATCCGGGTTGGGTTCGTACCGATATGGGTGGCCCACAAGCAGATATCAGTACTGAAGAATCTGCGGGAGGGATCTTGTCGACGCTGGAACAACTTGGTCCTAAAGACAGCGGCTCGTTCCTGTGTTGGGATGGGTCGACTCATCCCTGGTAACACGACATGAGAGGCCACGCCCGACCTAGGATCGCCCGTCGTGCGTACCATAAGAATTGCAGCAACGGAGGGCCTTCAACTCACCGCTGACGAGTGGGGTAACCCTTCGGGGGCCCCTGTTGTTATGTGTCATGGAGCTGGACAAAATCGGCATGCGTGGAAAAACACTGCCGACACGCTCGCTGGTCGCGGCTGGTTCGTTACAACGGTAGATGCAAGAGGACATGGTGACAGTGACTGGTCCACCGAAGCGCACTACGACTCCGAAGACAATGGACGTGACATCGTCGCCCTTCTTAAAAGGTTCGACCGGCCTCCGGCGATAGTTGGGGCGTCGATGGGTGGAATGGCGAGCTTGGCCGCGCAAAGAACCGCCACTCGCCAGCTGTATAGCGCCGTCATTTTGGTTGACATCACTCCTCACTTCGATCCGGGAGGCGCCAGGCGAATTATCTCTTTTATGTCAGGTAATCCTGACGGTTTTGCCGATCTGGATGAAGCTGCGGATGTCATCGCGGCGTACAACCCCCACCGGCCGCGCCCCGCTGACGCTTCAGGGTTAACACGCGTTCTGCGACAACGTCCCGATGGTCGTTGGGTGTGGCGATGGGACCCTGCTTATGTCACTTCAAAGCCTGGATTTGGTTCCGACAACGAGAACGACATGGCCGCTCATATGGAACTGACAAGTCGGATCATGAGCGAAGGAGCGCAAGCCGTCAACGTGCCGATGCTCCTGGTGCGAGGAGGGCAGTCTGATCTGGTAACTCCCGAAGCTGTGCGCGGTTTTCGAGACCTAGTGCCCGAAGCGGAGTTTGTGGATGTCGCTGGCACGGGGCACATGGTGGCGGGAGACGACAACGATGCTTTTACCGAAGCGGTCGCAGAGTTCTTGACCCGCCACCACCCGAGCGGGAGCTCAATCTCTTAGTCATAACTCGGATCAGTGGGAGCGCCGCGAGCGGCGTCTGCACTAGCAATTAACGCATCTGTTAACCGTTCTAACATTTCGCTGCGGCGAGGCTGATCCGAATTTGTAATCTCGCGACGCTCATCGCGGTCAGTGATCTTGTCGAACATCATTTCGTGTCCATCGCTGTTACGGGTGTACCGAGTGTCTCTAGTGACCAACGTTCGGGTTTTTGACGGCGTTGACGTCACAGAAGCCAAAAAGTCGGGAAAGTCTTCTTCGATCAGAACATGGTCTCGGACACTGACGGCGGGGTCACTCAAGATCGGAGTGAGACTTACGCCCTGTATCCCGTCGTACGCGTCGATCCCACACAGTTCCATGAGCGTCGGTCCCAAATCCATGCTCGAAGCCAGGGAGTCGGTGCGGCCAGGCGGGCACTTCGGAGCCGAAATCAGCAAAGGAATTTGTTGAGTTCCCCGAAACGGCATGTAACCCTTCAGCATCAGTCCATGCTCGCCCATCATGTCACCGTGATCGGATGTGAAAACGATGATGGTGTCCTTTGTCTGCCCCAGTCGATCTAGCGTTGACACAACACGTCCGATTGCCTCGTCAATCATCTCGATCATTCCGTAGGTCGCCGATATTGCTTCTCTGACAAGCGCATGATCGCCCCCGACGCCGCACGGCTGAACCCAGAAACGTTGATCCTTCGGGTGTCGCCCGTGAGCCTCCTTGAGATGTTGGGGCATGTAGTCGGACGGGTCATCAATGGAATCAGGTACTGGCATGTTGTGGGGGTTGTGTCGATCAAACCACACACCTGGTGGGGCCATCGGGTGATGAGGGTCCGGGAAGGACGCCCAAGCCAAAAATGGTTTCTCTTGACCTACGGCCTCTTCGATAAACGCGATCGTGCGATCAGCAACAAACGTCGTTGAGTGAAATTCCGAGTCGTAGGGAGCCCGGTAAATCTGCCACCAACGTGTCGACCGATCGAGGCCGGGTGCCGCCTCCGACATCGGAACCACCAGATCTTCGATTCGGCCTCCTCGACTAAGAGCCCAGTTCAAGTGATGCCCCAAAACCGACGAGCCGTGCTCTAGAGCAAACTCGACATGGTCAAAGCCATAAAAGTCTTCGATATCTGGTTCGTTTCCATCAAGGTAATTCTCGAAATCTTCTAGTTGGTCCCATCCTTGGTGGTGGTGAGGTGTCGCCAACATGCCACTCGAACGGACCGGGGCAACCGAGTTACGACTAGGTCCGTGCTGAAGATGTGATTTGCCTACCAGACCGGTGCGATAGCCCGCAGAGCGAAACCGTTTAACGAAAGTGTTGGCGTTCCAGTCCAAGGAACGGTCGTTGAAGATGCACCCATGAGCGCTCGGAAGCCGACCAGTCATGATGCTGGATCGGTTCGGCATACAGATGGGATTCGCCACCCATCCCTCATCAAAGACCATGCCACGCTCAGCGATCGCGTCAAGGTTCGGAGTACGAACTATTTCGTTTCCCGTAAATCCGACGTGGTCGGCGCGTTGTTGGTCAGTAATGAAGAATAAAACATTGGTCACCCATGCATCATTACCGACCACAAGCGTCTCGGGTACCGATAGCTACGTGATCGCAGGGTTCCTTCTCTTCCACAGTAAGAGAACCGGTAGTCCCGCTGTGGCAATGAGTGAAGCACCGAAGAAGGCTGCCACCGTGGTGCCTGACATCCAAGCAACTAGGCCCAATACTGGACCACCTATTCCTCCTGACAATTCGAAAAACATAGTGAAGGTGCTCATTGCTTGAGCTCGCTCGTTGGCGGGTACTCCCTCCACCGCAGCGACCATTAGAGCGGGGTAAAGCAACGATCCTCCAATGGCGAGAATTGCTGCTCCTGCGAACATCCCTGGCCGGCTGACGAAGCTGCCCATGACGAACATCCCAATTGCAGATCCCGTCAACGCAAGAGCCGCCGTTTTGGTGGTTCCTAGGGTGTCCGGTAGGCGGCTGCACGCGAGCCTCAAAGCTAAGACAAGAAGGCCATAGAGAGCGTAAATAGGGCCCGCATCGCCCAACGCCCGTTCATCCATCAGCTTCGGCATAAACCCATGTAGCGCAGGGAAAATCATGATCCCAAGCGCCAGGACAATTCCAGGCCAAACCGCGGTTCGGTACAACAGAACTCGACGACGTTCGGGGTCCGAGGCGGAACCCATGTTCGGTCCGTTTGAGCCAACAAAGTCAGGGAGCCAACACGCCACTACGGCGGCTATTGCCATACACAAGGCGCCAACGAGGAATCCGCCGTCGAAGCCCCAACGACTAACAACCCACTCCCCCAACCAAGGACCGAATGCCATCCCTCCGTAGATCGCTACCGAAAAATAGCTTGCAGCTTCACCTCTTCGATGATCAGGCGCTAAGTCGGTAGTTAAAGTCACCGTGCCGACGAAAAACGCGCCTTGAACGGCCCCCATCGCTAATCGAGCAACTAGTAGCCAACCGTAAGTGTCAGCGAAAACATGGCAGGCGAGAACGGCCGCAGTCACAAACGAACCGCCGGCGATCAGCACCCGTCGTCCTCTGCGATCTCCGAGGCGTCCTATCCATGGTCGAGCGAGGACCGCAGAGAAGGAAAAGACTCCGAGGGCGATGCCAACCTCCAGATCGCCTCCGTTGAGGTCGGTTGCGACGAATCTGGCAATCGTTGGTATCACCGATGAAAAGCCCAGAGCAGAAAACAGCGACGATACGCACAACACCAGAAAGTGGGGGGTTAGCAACGGTTGACTCAGATCATCATCTAAGTCAACGAATTCATCTCGCTGAACGACAAAAACTTTAGGGCGACGCTCCTCGCCTACCACGCGCAAATCGCTCGGCGATCAGTCGATGTCAACTGGCGGAATGGTCTCGCTGAACTTCTCCCAAACCACTTCGTCAGGTATTGCCATCACTTTCTCGAGTGCTCCAGGTGGATAATGCATGTGAGGGTTATTCTCATCGAACGGCGGATTGGGAAGTGGTTCGCTCAATACGTCGAATTCGGTGGGACTCTTGAGCGCTTCCATCTCCTGCGCGTCGATGCCGCAGAGGTCGCGCACCTCCGGATCCACCCAAGCCTGCGCATCAATGTTGCTTCCGGCGCACACTTCGAGGCTCAGCCCTTCTGGTCCAGCGAAATACATCGATTGGATAAAACCATGATCAATTGGGCCGAGTACTTGGATTCCCTGAGATCTGATCCGATCTCGAAGCGCCAGAAGTTCTTCATGGTCGTCAACGTTGAAAGCAACATGTTGCATGGTGCCTTTGGTGACAGGTTCACCCCCGTTGCCTGCATGTGTGACGCCCCACTGCACTTCATCCCCATTTTCTGGGTGCTGGACAAAGGCAACATAAGAGCTTTCGGAAAGTTCAGCGAAACCGTGGAAGCAGCCTTTCACCCCATGCATCCAGTACAGAGCCTTCGTCGGGCACCCGAGTACTTCCGCGAAAAAGCTGAGTTGAGTTTTCATGTCGTTAGTCGCTATAGCGAGGTGGTTGACGCCGTTTGGGTGAAGGGCCATAGCCCAAGGCTACGTGTCGGCGGGCATCTCATGACGGCTCTCATCCCACTGCTAACCAAAAGCCGGGATTCGACGGCGAGCACAGGCTCATTGGGTGTCAGGAGTTGATCACGGGTCTGAAGATACGATTGCTCTCTCATCACCAACAAAGCTGCAGGATGGTTCCTTATCCCCATAGTGTGGAACTATGTGGATTCGCCTTCGTCAAATCGCCGTAGTTACCTCAGACCTCCTCAAAACAGCTCTTGATGTTCAAACGGTCTTAGGTGTTGAGGCGTGTCACACCGATCCTGGCGTTGGAACTTTTGGGCTCAAGAACACCCTTTGGCCGATTGGCAGCCAGTTCTTGGAGTGTGTGACGCCCGTGACCGAAGACACCGCCGGGGGTCGCTACATCAAGCGAAGAGGTGGCGACTCCGGGTACATGGTCATCAATCAGGTCGATGATGTCGCTTCACGTCTAGCTCACATCCAAGAGCTAGGGGTTCGAGTGGCGAATCACATGGAATATGACAAAGGTGGGTTTGAAGGCCTCCAGCTACATCCCGCCGACACCGGAGGAAGTTTCTTCGAAATGGATCAGATGAAAGTCGAAGGTAGCGAGGTTCCCGACGGTCCCTGGTGGCCCGCTGGGTCTCAGTGGTCTGACTTTTCTCGAACCGAACGCGTGAGTGGGATCTCCGCTGCGGAACTCCAGGCTGTTGACCCCGATCGGCTGGCCGCCCGCTGGGCTCAAATAGCCCAATTAGAGGTGGCCGAAGACGAAAACGGTACTCCAGCGATTCAGTTTGAGAACGCGTCAATTCGGTTCGTGGAAGCCGCTGACGGGCGGGGTGACGGACTCGGGGGTATTGATGTGGTCTGCGTTGACCGAGACGCTGTATTAGCGGGAGCCCAACAAAGAAATTGTGGCGTAAACGATGAGCTCGTACTTCTTGGCGGCCTCAGGGTCTACCTGCGAGACTAAATACAATTTAATTTTGCAAAAGCGAACTAAGAAGAGCGATTTCCTATGAGTCTTAACCTCCGTAACTTCACTAAAGCCGTGTACACGTTTGACGCTGTTGTTCATCGCGTGTCCGATGAGAATTGGGACAACCAATCCCCGTGCGATGAGTGGACCGCCAGAGACGTGTTACGACACCATTGCGGGGTCTTAACAGCTATGACTGCCACTCTCGTGAGTGGCGAAACCGTTCCACCGGTATCGATTGAATCCGCGGACGAACCAGCGATGGTCTGGGCACAAACTCGAGATGCCGTCCTAGAGGCACTCGACACACCGGGGATTCTTGAACGGGAAGGAAAATTTTGGTTCGGCCCCATGTCAGTTGATCAGTGGATCCAAGCCGTTCAATGGGACTCAATCACTCACGCGTGGGATATAGCAAAAGCGACCGGGGTTGAGGCTCATATTCCTCATGATCTGGCAGAAATTAGTCACGAGGTAATAGGGCAAATGCGTGAGACGCTGGCGGGTTGGGGACTGATCGCCGATGAAGCCGAAGTTCCTGAAGGTGCCAACGCTGTGGAACGTTTCCTCGCCATGATTGGGCGAGATCCCAGTTGATCGCTCCGGCGAATGTTTCGCCGAATGACCGCTTCGTCAAGGCAACTTCAGCACTCCCCGAAAATTTTCCATTAACGACAACACACATTCGAGATTGGAGTGAACAAGGCTTCGCTCTCGTTGATGATCTCCTGCCTCGCGCTCTTATCCAAAGGCTCATTGAGACTGCACAAATCAGGTTTCCCACCCCCGAATCGGATGAGGCTCGCGGCCTTAACGATTTCGGAGGGGGCATAACATTTCCCGATAGAGACTCCACCTTCAACGAACTCACCTTGCATCCCCGTTTGTTAGAAGCCGCGTCGCAACTTCTAGGCGTACCCGTTCACGAACTGCGGCTCACTCAATCAGACCTTTGGCCCAAATACGGTCGACGAGAAGGCGATCGCGGAGATTACGACAACCAAGACCAACGAATTCATGTCGACTATCCAAACCACACGTTGACGCACCCTGCGCCCTGGAACGACCCTGAAGCTGTTGAGATCGTTATCTACTTGTCCGACCAAGTCGACGTCGGTGGCGCAACGGCGGTGGTTCCGCGCGAGGGACGCAATGACCCTGCATACCGGTGGCCGATTATGGAGGCGCCTGGTATCGGAGATGTTCCGTGGATTAATGACCGTGCCAGAGCCGAGGCGTGGTTTTGTGAGCATCGTCCGGACACGGCCGATTTTCGATCCCATCTTTACCAGAGAGAGATGTACACCGATTTCACCAAGGGTTCCGTGCTCTTGTACCGCCACGACACCTGGCATCGGGGAACCCCGCTGCAATCTGGGCAGATGCGACTCGCCCACAACCTGACTTTTCGGAAAATAGCCGCTGATTGGATTAGCACACTTCACCCCGGTTGGGCATGGGCCATGTACAAACAAGACCAACGCATGGAGCGGATCATTGCCAATTTAAACCCTGATCAGCGAGCCGTTCTCGGCTTTCCTGCGCCCGGCAGCACCTATTGGACAGCACAAACAATTGATGCCGTCGAAGCGAGATATGGAAGTTTTGGGTTTGACGCGAACCCTTATAGAGATGCCATGGTTTGGACCGGTCTCTAGTCAAAGCAGCTTGGCCGGCGAAATCTGCAGGTGTGAACCAGTTGTTGTATTTCTCTATAGCGGTGCGCCGCGAAATGCAGCGCTCTTCAGGTATCTGGTGTAACTGAATCGTCGGATTCAATGAGGGACATCGACCCAGTCAACGACGAGTTATCCGAGAGCAGAGAGGCTAACGCTGGGAACGTTTTTCCGGGAATGATCATGACTCGGGCACTAACGTCGGATCATGAACAATGACATCCTTACCTGGCGAATCGGAGATGTGAAGATCACGTCGGTCCCTGAATCTTCGGATCCCACTTCGCCGAAGTTCATGTTTTCTTCGATCGATAAGGATGGTGTCCTTGAGCTACAAAGACAATCACCCTGGCTTACGCCTTTTGTCGGAGAAAAGGGCCATCTCCTCCAAAAAATTCATTGCTGCATCATTGACACCGGCGAAGAACGCATCGCTGTCGATACGTGTGTTGGCAACGACAAGCAACGCGGCAATCCTCTCTGGCACGAACAACAAGGACCTTTCCTAGACCTCCTAGCCGAGGCGGGCTACCCCCCAGATTCCATTACCCATGTTGTTTGCACTCACCTTCACGTCGATCACGTTGGGTGGAACACACAACTTGTTGACGGCCAATGGGCGCCAACATTCCCTAACGCGGAATACGTCTTCGTCGCCGTCGAATTTGAGCATTGGTCATCTACTGAAGATCTCTTCGGAGACCCAGTTTTCGATGATTCGGTTGCCCCTATCCACGAAGCAGGGCTCGCCAACCTGGTCACGGCGGATCACTCGATCGGAAACTGCGTGTCGTTTGAGTCCACCCCCGGCCACACCCCCGGACACATCAGCGTCTTGATTGAGTCGAATAACGATCGGGCAATAATTACCGGCGATATGGCGCACAGCCCCATCCAAATTGCTCAACCCAATTTGAGCTCAAGCTTCGATTCCGATCCCGATATGGCGCACAACACTCGCTTGGAGGCGTTCGCTAGATGGGCTGATGGAGAAACGTTAATTATTGGAACCCATTTTGGTACTCCGACTGCCGGAACAATGCGTCCTGACGGTGACGGGTATCGACTAGACGTAGCAAATTAGCGATACGAAACATCGGTAGGGCTGCGTTTAAGAATTCCGAGGCGGATGGGGATAATCGCCGTTGTTTGCGAGCATGTGGGCAGGACCATCGGTTCTGTTAATAGCTGCCTCTGAGCCCCAGATGTGTTCTTTCTGCCAACCGAAGAGTTCCCTGTTGGCTCCCAAACGTGACAGCTGTTGGGCTCGTTCTATGGCTTTGCTTGTTACTTCATCTTCGTCCGCTAATTCCTGAACGAACCCAGCCGAAAAAGCTTCTTCGCCAGTCCAACGCTTAGCAAACTGCACCGTTTCGTAGAAAGCGTGGCGTGGCAATTTGTGATGAAAGAGGGCTAACTCCGCTTCAGGGATGGGTACTCCAATTTCGATCTCGTTCGCACACATCATTCCTCTATCACGACGCATCACTCTTTGGTCGTGACACAGCGCCCACATGAACCCCGCTCCAAAAGCGTGACCGTTGACCGCGCAAATAGTTGGTATTGGAAAGGTAATTAGTCGCGAGAACAATTTCATTGCCTCGTCACCGAAGACCCGTCGGTCTCCACCTTCATGTTCACCCCTGCCGGTGATCCAATCGAGGTCGAGTCCGTTGGAGAAGAACTTCGGATCCGAGGAAGCGGTCACTAACGCATGGGGGCCCTCAGTGGTTTGGACTTCATTCAACGCTTTATCGATTTCACGCACCATGGTGGTTGTCCATCTGTTCTCACCGTTATCAAGAGTGAGAACACTGACTTGACCATGCTGTTCTAGGGTCAGAAATTCGCTCATATCATCACGGTAGACCGAGCAGCTACATCGTGTCGCATACGGTGAAGCTATGCGAGTAGTCCTCACAGTTCTTGATGCGTTTCCCCATTCAGCCATTCAGGAAAGCGCCACGCCGAACTTATGGGCTCAAGCAACCGAGGGGGCGATGGCTTCAAGCGGAGGTGAATCACTAATGCTTTCGGTCACCTACTCAAATCACGCAGCTTTCGCGACCGGTTTATCTCCTACCGAAACAGGACATTGGGGGAACTGGGCTTGGATCGACGGAGAATTCGTTCGTACCTACGACAGTGGCCCACGGGGCCGAACCGTCTTCGATGATTGCAAGGAGGCCGGGCGCCGGTCCGTCGCGGTCGTCGGCGATCACAATCTGCTCGCAACCACGGGGGCGTTAGTTGCTGATGACTCTTGGCCTCCCGCCGGTACCCCTCCCGAGGGGACCGTGCTCGATGCCTACGGTTACCCCCAAGATCAAGCCGTTGTCGAAACAGCCTCGAACATCGACCTCGATGCCGATTTCCTTCTCTTCCATCTGAACGAATCGGATACCACCATGCATATGTATGGACCTGAATCGGAGGCCGCCCTCGTCCAGTATCGAAAAAGCGATGCATCGTATGGGTCGCTGGTGGAGCTACTTAGCTCAGAATGGCGGGACACGGTCCTCATCACCGTGAGCGATCATTGCCAAGAACCAACCGAACACCCCGAATGCGTCAACCTCAAGCGTTATGCCGAGATTGCCGGTTGGCCTATACAAGTGAGACACGACGGCACGGGAGCGACCGTGGTCGCTTTGCATGACGTTACCGGTGAAGAGTTTGCTCTAGTCGAATCCGAAATTAAGCGACTAGATGGAGTTCAAGACGTGATACTTGTTGCCCGTAACGTTCTACTTGCCTGGACGGAACCAAATCGCATGTTCGGTCGGGGCGAACCATTAACTCTGGGCCACCACGGAAGCCCTCGATGTACTCAACAAGTAGCGATCGTTTCTGGCGGCCATTCGGCCGCAAAAACGCTGGGGCGCGCTATTACTCACAGCCGGCCAGGCACGTTGACTTGGGCTCCAACGATTCGTCGTTTACTTGGAATTTGAGTCGAGAGCATGGCGAGAACAAGTCCTCAGCCGCGAGGAACTTCAATCCAAGGAATGTCTTTGTCGACGCGGGGTTCACCAGGTAGCCCCAATACCTGTTCACCCAAAATGTTGCGCATGATCTCTGATGTCCCGCCTTCAATGGAGTTCGCTCGGACTCTCAAGAAGCCATGTTGCACTCCGTGTTCGGATCCGTCTGCCGACAAATCCTCAGGTCTGCGAAACGTATAGTCGCAGTCAACTTGTCCAGCCATTCCCATCATGTCAACGGCTGCAGTCAACAAATCCTGGTTGAGTTCCGCGAACGCCAGCTTCGCTATGGACATCTCCGGTCCTGGATTACCTTTTCTGCGATTCTGACCTGCCCGGATGTTGGTGAGACGTTGCGCTTCCGATCGAACGTACAGCTGCATCATTCGATCACGAGTCACGCTACTTCGGAGACCTTCAGGAGTTTCACGCCACATCTTCGTGAGGATCGATACCGGTCCCGATCCTGGTTTTGGCGGACCGCCGCCGCTCCCAGAACCAATTGCGTTTCGCTCATTCATGAGCGTTGTCAAAGAAACTCTCCAACCGTCGCCTATGTCGCCAATTCGATCGGCCTCGGGAATTTCGACGTCAGTTAGGAAAACCTCATTAAATTCAGCTTCACCCGTAATTTGTCGTAATGGTTGAACGTCTACGCCTGGGCTCTTCATATCAACCGCGAAGTAGGTCATTCCGCGGTGCTTCGGCATTTCGGGATCAGTTCGGGTCACTAACATTCCGCGGTCACCGAGATGGGCCAGGGTGTTCCAGACTTTTTGGCCATTGACGATCCAGGAGTCGCCATCACGCACGGCACGCGTCCCCAGCCCAGCAAAGTCGCTACCTGCTCCAGGTTCGCTGAACAGCTGACACCACCGCTCTTCTCCGGTGAACATCGGTCTCAAAAAACGACTCTTCGATTCTGGGCTCCCGTGAGTGTGGATCGTTGGGCCGGCTAGATGCATGAAGAACATCGCCGGTTTCATCGGTGATGCACCCGCTTCGCGTAGACGCGCTTCCACCTGTCTTTGCAGAACCGGACTTACGTCCAAACCTCCGTCACCCTCACCGAAATCAACCCAGGCGAGCCCATGGTCAAATTGGGCACCGCGAAAATCTTTGTAGCTCATTTGTTTCGGATCGTTGTCAACTAACAACGCGTCGATGGCGGCTGTAACGCGAGCCTCTTCTGCCGTGCTAGTTGTGCTGGCTGTTTCAGACATATTGACAGTCTTGCCAACGAAGCACCCAAAGAACAAGCCCAAAACAGTGGTCGGTCACAAAAAGGCGGTGTTATCTATTTTCTGCTGCCGTCAAACTCCGGCTCACGCTTTTCTAGAAAGGCCTGAGCGCCCTCGGCCATGTTTCGCGGAATCAGAACTGCTTGATGGTCCATCTCAACCCCTAGCTGGTCAACAAACCCTGCTGTGGAGGCGCCGTCGATTGACTGACGAATACGAACCATGGCATCTGGGCTAGTTCTTTTGAGGATTTCGGTCGCCGCTGCGATCTCTGCATCCAGTTGTTCGTCGTCTACGCATTTCCAGATTAGACCCCACTGTGCGGCCTGCTCTGCGGAAATTCGGTCACCAAGCATTGCCATCCCCATAGCCCGAGCCCGTCCTGCGCGCCTTGGGAGACTCCAGGTTGAACCCATATCAGGCACTATCCCCAGACGGGGGCCAAAGGTTGCGACAAAGAACGTGGATCTCACCGCGATAGTTATGTCGCAAGCAAGGGCAATTCCCATTCCGCCACCAGCAGCAACGCCGTTTATGCGAGCGATGGTTGGCACAGGACAGTGGTGTAACGCTTTCAGCGCGGGATTAAAGAAGTCGTTGGGAGAAAACGCTGGGGTTACATTCGTCATCGTCTGACCTGGGTCTGCTGCATTATTCAGGTCCGCACCCGAGCAGAACCCACGTCCGTTACCGGTGATCACAACTACCCGAATATTTTCGTCTTCCTTCACTACTGATAAGGCACTACTGAGATCTTGCATGAGATCGTCGTTCATCGAATTGAGCGATTCAGGACGGTCCAAGGTAATGGTCCCGACCCCATCTTCAAGAGCGAAGTGAACAACTCCGTTAGGCATGCTGGAAATAGTCATACTGAAAAGCTAGGTCAAGCTCGGGGGGGTCGTCTATACAAGACTCCGTCTTGCTCCAACGCGTCTACGGATTGCGCGTCCATTCCAAGTAAATCTTCAAGCACTGCCTGGTTGTGTTCCCCCACCTCTGCTGCCACAAGATCTGGCAAATCCGGTGCATCAGAGAAACGTAAGGGAAATCCCGGTATCAGCATGGATCCAGCGAGGGGGTCCGTTACTTCTCTGACCGTGCCACGCTCAAGGAAATGTGGGTGAGTCTCCGCCAGTTTCACCGGCTCAACGACAGGGCCACATGGAACTCTATGTCGTTCGAGTACCGCCACAACTTCTTTGTCATTGTCGAAATTAGCCATCCAATCTTCGATAATTTTCGTTAACGCATCGCGATTCGCGAGTCGAGTTCGATTGTTCGTGAACCGGGGGTCATCAGCCAAATCTGGCTGGCCCAAGGCGGCCCACAGGTTCGCGATCTGGTTTTCTAAGGCGAAAACTACGATCCATTCTTCGGGACCTTTAAAAATACCTGCTGGGCTCGCTGGGGCGTAATGTCGACCAGTTCGCATCCCGACAGCTTCGTCTGGTGATAGCGAAGGGCCCGATACAGCGGACTCTTGCATGTGGTACATGACGTCCACCATTCCAATATCAAGATGTGAACCCTCCCCTGTTCGGTCGCGGCGATAAAGGGCGTAACCCAGAGCTGCAAACGCGTGAACTCCTGTGGAAGTATCAGCAATTCCCGCGCCGATCAGCATTGGCGGGCCATCGGGCTCGCCAGTCATGTGCATTAACCCCGAATAAGCTTGGGCAATAAAGTCAAACGCTGTCTTTTCTGAGAGTGGACCAGTCTGCCCAAACCCCGAGATCGACGCCATGATGATGCTCTGGTTCAGTTCCCTGAGCCGCGAGTACCCAAGGCCGCGTCGTTCCATCACCCCGGGGCTGTAATTTTCGACAACGATGTCGACCTTGGGAACTAGATCTTCGATAAGCGCTATGCCTTCAGGTCTAGTCAGGTCAACCGACAGACTTCGCTTTCCACGGTTTTGTTGAACGTGATAAGCCGAGCGCCCATTTCGTCTCGGCGGGCTTGGCCGAACCGGGTCACCGTACGGCGGATATTCAACCTTTATGACATCGGCTCCCATCTCCACTAATAGCCTCGTGCAAGAAGGCCCCGCAAGATATTGGGTGAAATCTAGAACGGTGATGCCTTCTAAGTACGGGGTGACTCCGGGTTGATGTCCTTGTTGAGTTTTGTCCACCTTTCGAGCGTAGATCTCAAGCCACCAACGATGTAACGAAACCGTCCACAAAGGCCTCAGCATTCCACCATTGGAGGCCTCTTATCTTTACTCTGGAGGAAGTGGCACCAAACCGTTCAATGCTCCTTGTCGTAGTTGTCGGCCTCTTGTTAGCTATTGCCGCCATCGTTCAGGCAATTGGCGGTGACGCACCAGATCCTGTGGATCTTGAAACGGCATCATCTTCTTCATCTCATGAAACATCGGCAACAGATTCTGGCGTTGCACCTACGTCGATCTCGCTGGCTAAGACTCCCCCAACCACCATCACACGTACTACTTCGCCTTCCCCTCAAACCAGCATGTATAACCCACCGGTTTCCGTCACCTCTATTGGTGAAGGGGCCGTAAGAATCAGCGGCTACGGAGACAAGGTCATAGCCGTAGACGAGTGGTCAAATGTCCGAACAGTCATCTACAGAAGAACTGGCCCAGGTTCGGAACTACTTATCAAACTGCTGGGCGATGACCAGGTTGCGGTTTTCTCATTCGGGTATTCAGATCGCAACTCCCCTATTGAAGGTCTGCGCTTCCTCACTGAAATTACGCAAGAGGTCCAAGAAATAACTGTCACAGCTACTGCTGGCTGGGAAATCGATCTCCTTCCTGATGCTTTCCTGTGGAATCAGCAAATGGATGCAGGCAACACACCCCAGGCCGGGGATTTAATGCTTTTTTCCTCGCAAGGTCTGACCTTTGTGGGGTCAGAACAGACTCCGACCACACAAGGTATTGGCGACTTAAGGATTTACAACGCCTGTCACGCCCCGTGCAACGAGGGGGCAACCACGTGGGTCTTCGAACTGGATCCCGATTGTTCGAACACTCCAGAAGTCTTTATTAAAGAGGTTGGGCGCAACGATTTCCGGCGGATCGTTAGACCAGTCAAATCTGTATCAGGGAAAGATACTTTTGAGGTGTCGGTGGAAAGCTACGACTGGCTTCAGGTACTCACGCCTTGTCAATGGTCAACACAACCAACGACTGGTTAAAAGCCCACCACATACCGAATGTGGGTCTACTTGTAGCGGTAGGTGATTCGCCCTCGAGTCAGGTCGTAAGCAGAAACCTCGACCTGAACGCGGTCTCCGGGAAGAATGCGGATGTGATGCTTACGCATTTTGCCGCTTAAGTGACCAAGAACTTCGTGTCCGTTATCCAACTCGATGCGGAAGTGTCCGCCTTTAAGCGCTTCAACCGTCTTACCCTCAAGCAAGATGGCGTCGTCCTTCTGTTTCGGCAAACCAATTTCCCTTCAATAGCTCTCTAAACAGTCTACCGGAGCAAGGTAACGGCAAAGAAATCAGCAAGGCCGCTCGAATCGAACTATTTTTGACATATTCCACTCAAGGGGACCCAAATGTCTTACGACCTCAAGATCACGGGCGGCACAATCGTTGATGGCACAGGAGCCGCACGATATTTAGGCGACTTAGGAATAAAGGATGGTCGCATTGTCGCGATGGGCGGCGCACCCGCAGAGGCTCAACGAACGATTGACGCTACGGGACGCATCGTTGCGCCTGGTTTCGTTGATATTCACACCCACTATGACGCTCAAGTGCTTTGGGACCCATTAGTTAGTTGTTCTCCATGGCACGGGGTCACGACGATCGTCATGGGCAACTGTGGTTTCTCTGTTGCACCGACCCGCCCCGAACACCGGGATTTGATCATGCGAACATTGGAGAACGTCGAGGGGATGAGTGTTGACGCCTTACGGGCCGGATTAGGCGACTGGGGTTTTGAAACTTTTCCTGAGTACCTCGATGCTCTGGACGCCAATGGGTGCGCAGTCAACATGGCAGCAATGATTGGGCACACAGCCCTTCGCATGTATGTACTGGGTGAAGAAGCGACCGAGCGTGAAGCAACTGAAGAGGAAATCGCTCGACAACGCGAACTGGTTACTGAAGCTCTAGAAGCAGGCGCCTTAGGGTTCGCCACGAGCAGGGCCAACACTCATGTTGGATACGAGGGACGGCCGGTTCCTAGTCGTCTCGCTACCTCTGAAGAAATAATTGAGATCGCTCAGGCGCTCGGCGACGTTGGCGGAATCATGCAAGCGACCCAAGGTCGCGGCTTAAGCCACGACGAATTCGCTCGCATTGCAGAAACCACTGGTGCAAATGTGAGCTGGACCGCGCTATTGGCAAGCACTGTTGGTCCAGGAAGCCACCTCAAAGATGTTGAGAAAGCCCACGCACTAGCTGAGCGCGGGCTTCCGGTATTCCCTCAGGTGGCAGTCCAACCAATCCAGTTTGAAATGAGTTGGAAGGCGCCGTTCATCTACGAGGGGATGCGAGTGTTTCAGCCCGTAGCCCAAAGCGACATAGACGGACGAAAGGCTTACTACGCTGACCGCGACTGGCGCGAACAGTTCAAAGAAAAAGCTGGTAATGGCGGCAAGATTGGCGACCGCTGGGCGCGAACTGAGATTACTTGGTTCCCACCAGATCCAGCGATGGAAGGTAAGAACGTTCAGGAGTTAGCAGACGAGTTAGGTCAGGACCCCGTCGATGTGATGCTTGACATGGCCCTAGACGCAGATTTGGACATGCGCATAGTTCAAGATGTGGTCAATCATGACCGGAACGAGATCGATGAGCTTTTGCATGATCCAACCACAGTCATCGGTCTTTCTGATGCGGGTGCTCACGCAAGTCAGCTTTGTGACGCTAAATATTCCACAGAGTTTCTCTCAACATTTGTTCGCGAGAGAAAAAGTTTTGATCTCGAGCAAGCAGTTCACATGCTTACGCAACGACCTGCGCAAGTATTTGGGATTGAAGATCGCGGCACCTTAAAAGATGGTGGGTGGGCCGACGTTGTCGTGTTCGATATGGAGAACGTGGGTCACGAAGGTAAACGGCGGGTGTATGACCTCCCAGCGGGAGCTGACCGGTTGGTTTCGGATGCCAAGGGCATCGACGCGGTAGTAGTGAATGGGACCGTCATTAGGCAGAACGGAGAAGACTCTGTCTCCGCGGGCTCCGCGCTCCCCGGCAGGTTGCTTCGCCACGGCAAGGCGTAACAAGTGCCCGTAGACCACAATCGAGAATTTTGGAAGCCCGGTATGGGTTGGTTAAAAGCCATTGCCGACGTCGAGTACGTCAAAGGCCTTGCCGACGAAATGGGTGGAACAGATCGGGTTAAGCGACAGCATGACGGCGGCCGTTACACGGTTCGCGAACGGATGGAAAAGTTTTGCGATCCGGGTTCATTTCTGGAAATGGGCCATTTAGTGGGCGCGGCCGATTATGACGCCGACGGGAACTTGGTTGAGTTCTCGCCGGGGGGCTACGTGATGGGCCTGGGAGAAATTTCGGGTCGCCCTGTGTCGGTCGGTGGTGATGACTTCACTATTTCCGGGGGAAGCCCTCACGATGTTCACAAGTTGCCACATCATTTTGCCCAGCCGCTGGCGTTGCAATATGGGATCCCCTACGTGCAGCTCCGCGAAGGTGTAGGGCATTCATCCAAGCAGGACGAGCAAGATGGACATATGGGTCTGCCCCAGGGTGATCTCTGGCACCAAGGGGTAGAACTTCTTGGCAAGGTTCCAGTGGCTGCAGCAATTTTAGGGTCAGTTGCCGGGTGGCCAGCTGCCGCAGCGCTGTTGTCTCATTTCACGGTGATGATTAAGGGAAGATCTCAGATTTTCCCTTCTGGGCCACCTGTCGTTGAGCGCGCGATCGGTGAGAAGCTTTCTAAAGAAGAGCTTGGCGGCTGGGAGATGCATGTCGTGCAGAGTGGCCAGATCGACAACGTGGCTGAGGATGAAGAAGATGCTTTCCAGCAGATCCGCGACTTCATTTCCTACCTTCCAAACACAGTGGGAGAGGTCGCTCAGCGGGTCGACACTGGCGACGACCCCGAACGTCGGCCACAAGAATTATTGGAGATAATTCCTACGAATCGGCGGCAGGGATATGACGCCCGTGCTTTGATTCGCCATGTCGTTGATAACGGCGATTTCTTCGAGATGAGGAAGCTCTACGCCAGTGGAATCATCACTGGTTTTGCGCGAATGGATGGTTGGTCAGTTGGGGTAATTGGCAGCGATCCGATGAGTAAAGCGGGTGCGATGGATGGAAACGCTGCGGACAAGTACACCCATTTCTTGGATCTTTGCGACAGTTTTAACCTGCCCCTTCTGATTTTCCTTGACATGCCTGGCTTTATGTTGGGGTCACATGCCGAACGCATAGCCACCATGCGGCGCGGTGCTCGCGCGCTCATCGCATCCGCCGAGTGTCAGGTGCCAAAGATTGAGTTCATGGTCCGCAAGAGTTATGGAGTCGCTGCTGATGCTCCTAACTCCATTGGCTTACCCAATGGCATTAACTTGCGTTTCGGTTGGCCATCGGGTGAGTGGGGTGGCATTCCTATCGAAGGTGGCGTCGCCGCTGCGTATCGTCGAGAAATCGAAGCGGCTGACGACCCGGCTGCTCACCGCGAAGCGATCGAGGAGAGACTTCTTCGGCTTCGGTCTCCCTTTAAGGCCGCGCACAAGGGAGATGTAGTGGACCTCATTGATCCACGTGAAACGCGAGCTTTAGCGTGCCGGTTCGTGAAGTTAGCTCAACCCAAGTTGGCGGAATTAGCTAATCGCCCTAAACGTGCAGTGCGCCCTTAAGTAGGCTTCACTCCGCTCATAGTCACTCTGTAACTGTGACGGGTTGCAGGAAAATAATCCCATGTCGCTAAATGTTGCACACAGCTGTTACCCCACATCGCTGGCGACATAGCGAGAGTTTTCGTTCGCGTGTATGACTAACACTTCAGCGTGTTGATGGTGGCGGGGCGCCGTGGGGTGGCTGTGAAGTTCACCGAAGCGGGCGGCGAAAGCTATGTGTTGTTCGTGGGAAGTTCCTGGTCGCGAAAGATAATGACCCGCTGTTTGAGCCTGGCGTCTCGACTTTCCTCAACCGGTTGGTCGCTGGGATCTTCACCACGGTTTACTCTTCAATTTCCGCCCCGGTTCTAGGGGTCATCGGGCAACAGTGATGGCGTTCATAGATTCAGGCTAGGTCTATGTTCATTTACGTGGCAGATTAAGAGGGTGATCGACTTAAGATCTGACACCGTTTCCAGACCAACTCCAGCGATGCGTCGCGCAATGGCAACAGCTGAAGTGGGCGATGACGTGTTTGGGGATGACCCGACAGTACGCAACCTCGAGAGCCATACTGCCGAACTCCTCGGCAAAGAAGCTGCTGTGTTTGTTTCGTCGGGAACCCAATCAAATTTGTGTGCCCTCATGGCCCATTGCCAGCGGGGTGACGAATATCTGGTCGGTGATCACGCGCATACATACATGTTTGAGGGAGGCGGCGCCGCAGTGCTCGGCAGTATTCAACCTCAGACCGTTCCGATGCTTGATTCGGGGATGCTCGATCTCGGAGCCGCTGAGGCAGCAATCAAACCTGACGATGCACATTTTGCGCGCACTCGTCTGCTTTGCCTTGAAAACACCACGGACGGAAAAGTGATCGGCTTGGAGGACCTCAAAGCTGGTCGAGAACTAGCCGACCGACATAACCTCGGTTACCACCTTGACGGAGCGAGGCTTTGGAACGCATCAGTGGCTTTGGAAGTACCCCCCGCAGGTATTGCAGCGCCCTTCCATAGTGTTTCTGTTTGCCTTTCCAAAGGACTCGGTGCACCGGTTGGGTCAGTGCTAGTGGGCTCGGCATCGCTAATAGATGAGGCAAGGAAGTGGCGAAAAATGTTGGGGGGCGCGATGCGTCAAGTGGGACTGCTGGCTGCGGCAGGGCGCCACGCACTTGATAACCACATTGAACGTCTCGCCGAAGACCACGAGAATGCGCAACTGCTGGCCGAGGGTTTAGCTCGGATCGATGGCATTGAACTTGAAGCTCAGAACACCAACATGGTGTTCGTTCGTACCTCTCAGAAGGTACCTGAACTGGAACAAGGCCTTTTGCGGCGAGGAGTGCAAACACGCTGGTCGGGTAATCACAGCCGGATGGTTGTGCACTTAGATGTGAGCGAAACTGATATTAAGAGCGTGCTCGCTGCTGTTAGCAGCGAATTGAGCGACTAATCGGCGATTAGTTCGCCCACTGGTTCAGCTAAATATTCCCCTAAGTTGGCTTCTCGCGTCATCTGATAGAAATCCACGTTCCTCCATGGCGAATTCACGACGATTCGTCCGCGCTCGTTGCGGTAATAAGAGGTCATTCCCGGGTGCACCCACACCATTTGTTCATGGGCCAGATCAACCTTGTCGTTGTAGGCGTCGTGTACTTCTTTGCGGATCTCAACTGCCCCGATTTTGTCTCGAAGCATTTTTTGGATCATGTCCATGATGTACCTGACTTGCATCTCCACAACGAAGATAAGACTCCCGCCGTGGCCTGGCTGAAGATTCGGCCCATACAAGGTAAATAAGTTCGGGAAGTCAGGCACGACAGTACCGAGGTACGCCTTAGCATTGTCTTGTTCCCATTGATCCGCCAACGACGCACCAGAGCGTCCTACAGCTTCGTATGTCGTGATGAAGTTCAGCACGTCAAATCCTGTCGCCAACAAGAGCACATCAGCTTCGTATTCAGTGCCTTCTTCAGTGCGGAGACGGTCATGCTCAATTCGTTCGACGTGGTTATCTACCAAGGTGACTTTCGGATTACGGAGCATGCGGTACCACCCGTTGTCCATGAGCATTCGCTTTCCGAAGGGCGGGTATGTGGGAAGTACGCGTTCAAGTAACTCAGGGGCTTTATCGCCTAATTCATCGACGACGTATTGAGTGAAATATGCTCTATGTGCATCATTTTGTGCATTTAGCGATCGCTCAGGATGCCCCCAATTCGGGTCTTTTTGTAACGCTGGGTGAATGCGGTCGTTAAAAGTCCATCCCAACCGAACGCGGTACCAGTTTCGATATAGGGGGACCTCGCGTAGGAGGGCGCGTATCGGGTCGGGGACTTCTTTTCGGAATTGTTCAAACGGCGCAGCCCAGTGAACGGACCTTTGGAAGATCGTCAGGGACTCGACCTCATCTTGAATTTCTGGACCGATCTGCATGCAGCTCGCACCGTTCCCAATGATCGCAACACGCTTCCCTGCCAAATCGGCATCCTTAGGCCATCGCGCTGTGTGCCATTTTTCGCCTTTCCATTCGTCGAGTCCGTCGATGTCGGGGAAAACGGGCGGATTAAAGATTCCGGTTGCACTAATAACGACGTTGGCCTCGGTTTGTTGCAATGTGCCATCGGGTAGGCGAAGTGTCACTAACCATTTCTGTCGCGACTCTTGGTATTCGATGCGTTCCACACCAGTCTCGAAGCGAATGTTGTCGCGTACTTCAAAGTTGTCACATACGTGTTCGAGATATGCATGAAGTTCGTCGCGGAGACAAAAATATTTTTTCCAGTCGAACGGAGCGAAGGAATACGAGTACAGATGGTTGGGTGTATCAACGCCGGCTCCCGGGTAACTGTTTTCCCACCAGACGCCGCCGACAGTTGAGTTCCGCTCTACTACTTCGAAGTTGATGCCAAGCATCTGGAGATTGATGGCCGCGCACAGACCTGAAACGCCGGCACCAATAACTAAAACTTTGAAATCTGCCGGCGCGTTCACAGGTTCGTGATCCAAGAACTTCACTTGGCCTAGCTGAGCCGCTGTGAATTGTCCGTATTCAGATGGAACGGGCTCTGCCATCGAGACGCTCAGCATGCGTACTATGAGTTCTTCGTCAGGCTCGGGAAGTGCCACAGCGCGTCCGGCGCGCCAAGCCAAAATCGCTTCAAGCGCAGCTTCTCGAACCTCGCGTTGGTGTCGAGGGTCTAGGCCCCCACTGTCGTTATCGCCAAGGCCTGGTTGTCGTTTCGGGGTGTATGGCGCCTCCAACCATTCGAGTTCGCCTGTGAGTTGGACTATCACCATGAGAAGCGTTGGAATGTTCGCTACTTCGATTGCGTCGGCGAAGATTTGTTGATCAGGGTCCAGGTTCATTTTTAAATACCTAAATCTTGGAGGTTGTAGTTGGTCAAGATATCTCGTGCGGTGTCAGGTTCGTAGCGATGTTGGTCCTCTAACCCCACAAACGGCTGATAGCTATACGGCTCTTCTTCACGAAAACGTTGAGCTCGAGCGTCTATTGCCAAGGGGATGCAACGGCAGCGCTGCCGAATGTAGTCCTCGGTGTACACATTTCCGTCGCCGGTTAACTTTCCGGTTTGACCAATCACCGACGAATATCGATGGAATCCAAAATTGACTGTTATTCGCCGATCTTTTGAGGTATTCGGAAACGAGCCGTGGACTGTCTGTCGATTAGTGATGAACGCGTCTCCCGGGTCACAGACGAGCGGGACAGCGTCTTCGAACCAATCGGAGCCATGATTTTTTGATATTCGATCCGCGATATCTACTTTGCCTTCAGTGTGTGTACCGGGAAGTACCCAAACTCCATTTGCTGGGGTACTTCCATAAAGCTGCACCTGCACATTGAACCCATGAATGTTTGAGTTCCAGTCGGGATGATCCCAATGGATTTGGCCATCTTGATGCCACGAGACCGAGGGCCCTAGCTCAGGTTCTTTAACAAAGAGCACTTCTGTAAAGGGCGTGAAGTCTGGGCCATTTATGACTTCAGCAACTCGCAAGATGTCGGGGTGACCGAAGATCCGTAGAAACGACGGCAGTAGCTGCAGACAACCGACAACCAAGTACGGAACGTGTATGGGGCTGTCCGCAGCGGGCTCAGGTTCGTACATTTTTACTGGGTGTCGACCGTTGTTCTCAGTTGTGCCTCCCACGGGGTCACTTAGCGGCCTAGTCATGATCCATGGGTTGATGGCGAGGTCCAATCCAAGAGCCTCTCGGCCTTGTCGATCTGTCTTTGAGTCCCGATGAGGCCAAGGAGCTCGCTGCAGTAACTCGTCAATTTCAGAGCGACATTCTTCTAACTCGTCTTCACCAAGGACATTCTCGAATACATAAAATCCGCAGCGCGCGTACGCCTCTAGGATCTCAGAGGCAAGCTGGCCGTCGGACGAAAATCGAATGGGTCCTCTATTCCCGAGCTCGAGAGCTCTTTTCTTACCTTCAGCACAATATTCTCGGAATTCGGAGTTACCCCATTCAGATTTTCGTTCTGCTGTCTGCATGTGCACCGCCCCCTTTCACTCTAGATGTCCGCATCGGGTACGTGCTGTGAGCGAGAATCCTCTTATGTCTGATTCTTCGGTCGAGCTAATCGCGTTCGTGGGTCTTGGAGCGATGGGGGGACCGATGTGCACAAATTTAGCTAGCAAGTCACCGGTTCCCGTGCTCGCGTACGATCTTGATTCGAACGCTGTTCAGGCGGCGGTCAACTCAGGGAGCGTCGCCGCCAACGATTTAGCTGACATATCTCGCGCTGACATCGTCTTTATCTGTGTGCCTGGAGAAGAACAAGCCCGGTCAATTAGCCTCGCCAAAGGCGGGCTCTGTGATCGTGCTAGGGCCGGACAAATCGTGGTTGATTGCACGACAGCGACAGTTCGAGTGAACTTAGACGTTTCTGAAGCGCTCGCTGCTAAGGGCGCTCACTTTGCGGACGCTCCAGTCGCTCGCGGCGTTCCGAACGCCCACGATGGGACACTTTCAATCACAGTAGGAGCATCTGAGGAGATCTTCGACCAGATAGCACCCTGGCTCGGTTATATGGGCTCCGACGTTGCATACTGTGGTCCTGTCGGGACCGGGACTGTGATGAAGCTGATGAACAACATGGTCTTATTCGAAAATGTTTCCGCTCTTGCTGAGGCCATGGCGATTGCGACGCGTGCCGGAGTGCCGCGTAATCGCGTATTCGATTTATTGGGTCAAGGGTCGGCCGATAGTTTCGCTCTTCGGCGCCACGGCTCCTTTATGACAAGTGGCGACTACCCCACGGACCGATTTCCTACGACGTACTCCCTCAAAGATCTCGATTACGCGTTAGATCTTGCAAGTCAAGTCGGTGTGGATGCCCAAGGTGCGCGTCTTGTTCGAGAACGTTTCTCTGAAATTGTGGACAGGGGAATGGGGCACTTCTATTCGCCAGTCGTCTACGAACTGTTTGACGACGAATGAGCGAAATCGATGGCGACATCGTTGCGAGGGCCGCTGAGCTAGCCGACGCCAACCTTTTCCCGGGTGCACTCGCAGTCGATGGGAAAGGGGAAGTGCCCACAGCAGCACTTGACCTCGTCTGTGGTGCCGGTTTTCACGGGCTATTTTCACCAATTGAGTTCGGAGGTCTGGGTGCTTCAGCTGAAACTCAGTGGGCTGTTCTTGAAGCTTTAGCTGGTGGATGTCTCACTACAAGTTTCGTGTGGGCCCAACACGCTGGCCCTAGCCGAGCGGCAGTCGAAACCACGGGGCCGGTGCGAGATCAATGGGCCGAAGCTCTTGCGACTGGCGAAGCGCGAGGCGGAGTCGCATTCGCTCATTTGAATCGACCAGGCTCTCCGATGCTTCAAGCTGACCCCTGCAGCAACGGGTGGCTGTTCTCGGGAACGGCCCCGTTCGTAACCGGGTGGGGTCACATAGATGTCGTCCTGACAGCAGCTCGTTGGGCTGACTCAATTGTCTGGGCCATGGTTGATGCTAGAGATTGCGAAACTCTTACGAGCCGCAGACTTTCGCTGACAGCAATTGATTCAGCCGTGACGGTTGAATTGTGTTTCGATAGGCATCCTGTGGCAACAAAGGCCGTCACTTCGGTGGAACAGTTGAATGACTGGAAAGAGCGATACCGGCGGGGATTACGATCGAATGGTTCCAACCCTCTTGGCGTCGCTGCACGCGCAATGCGTCTTTTGGGACCGAGTCTGTTGGATGATCAGCTATCAGAAGCGAGGCAACAGATTGACGCCGCTAGGGCGGATCAATTACCGGAGGCTCGCGCTCGTCTCGGAGATCTTTGTGTGCGCGCCACCTCAGCTCTTGTGGCCAGCACTGGGGGCTCGGCGCTTTTTGTTGAACACCAAGCGCAACGCCTAGCAAGAGAGTCGCTCTTTTTGCTGGTACAAGGTCAAACTCCGGAGATCAAGCGTTATCACCTAGAGCGGTTGACAAATAGCTCTTCTAGGCAAAGGCGAAATAATGACGGTTAGGACGCACGACGCGCTTGACCGGCGTTCGCTTGGTTGGCTCCGCTATTTGCATCGAAAAGCCACAACGCCAGATAACTGGAGTCGAGACGGGCATCCGCATCCTCATTGGGACAACGTCTCTGGTCCTCCTATGACGTCTTTCCACCGTTTTGATCTCATTGATTCTGCCTACGCCATGGCGTTGATGAGCGATCGAACACCAGCGTGGAGTGAGGTCTACGCACGTGTGCTCGACGAATTAGTCGAACGTCACACTTCATGGTGGGCAGCCGAAGATTGGATGACCCAGTTCGGCCCGGACCCTGAACGCAGCAGCTATCCCGACAAATATCGGCCGCTGATTCCAGAAGCTTTGTGGGGCGACTATGACGTGCCTGGGTGGACCGCTAACGGAATCGAACCCTACGGGGTTCAGATGGATCCTGTGGCGGCCGATGGAATGCTCTTCTTCAAAGGCTTCTTCGGTTTACTTCTAGGCCTGCATCGTTATGTATCAAATGATCCAAAGTGGAACAGCCCCTTTGAAATGATTCGCGACGGCGAACACGCCTATACGTGGACTCATTCTGGAGTGATGAGCCATCTCGCTGAACAATGGCACGGGCGCCAAATGGGTTGTCATTGTGAAAATACGAAAATATGGCCTTACTGACTGGCCGGCGCCGGTCTCGGTCTGAGACTTCACGATCAACTTCTCGACACAAACCACCATGGTGCTTTCGATCACTGGTGGGAGTACGCGTCAGACAACTACATAACGTGGGACGGAGATGAAGCCGTCGCTATGGACCTTTATTACGATCCCGTTGTAGATGAACATCTTCGAACTCCGGTCGGTTTAATTGCACCGACTTGGTATCTCGCTCCCCAACGAAGGGAAGTCGCGGAGTCAGCTTGGAAGTTCGGCGCCACGGCGATGGGCCTATTGGGAGATAGTGACGTTGCCATGGCTGACGCTCGCGATGGTCTCATGTTGGCCTGGTTTACAGGTGAGTTCGCCGATAGAGCCATCAAAGAGAAACTGTGGGAAGCATGCGACACTTTCTTCGAACCCACGTTGAACCCGGACTCCGGTGAGTTCACCTTCGGTTTCGGCCTCAATGAACTTCACCCTCGGGGACAATTCAACGCCAGAGTTATGGCCGGCTGGGTCTGCCAGCCCGGAGCGTGGACTCAAATATTCGAAAATCCTGATCTCGCGAAGCACTCCCAACCTTGCGTGGAGGGAGTCGACTTTCCGCGAGTCGCTATGAGTCAAGCCCACTGGGATGAAGGGTCGCTGCATCTAGCGGCTGACCCATGCAACGGCGCCACGAACGGCACTCGGACAACGATGACTATCCGCCGTCTACCCACCGATGGCGAATGGATTCTTCAAAGTAGCGACGAAACATTGACTTCCTGGGATGTCGTCGGAGGCGCAACAGAGATTGAGTTGGTCGCTGATGGGTCGTCATTCACGTTGACCGCTTTAAGTGAAACACTAGGTACATGAAATCCGCCGTTGAAACAGCGACTGGACCCATTTCGGCTTCGGAGCTGGGTCGGGTACTGATGCATGAACATGTTTTCGTCATATCTACCGAAATTCAGCAGAACTACCCCACGGAGTGGGGCGAAGAACAGGTTCGGATTGATGACGCCGTCGACCGGCTCACCGAACTAAAGGCAAACGGCATCGACTCCATCGTCGACCCAACAGCGATTGGACTCGGTCGCTATATCCCGCGAATCCAAGCTGTCGCGGACCGAATCGATCTCAAGATCATCTGCGCGACCGGCCTCTACACATTTAACGAACTTCCCCATTATTACCGGAGACGCGCCGCCAACAAGACTGATGCCCTCACAGCTCACTTTGTCCAAGACATTGTTCATGGGTTCGCCGATACCGGAGTTAAAGCCGGAGTCATAAAATGCGCGACCGACAAGCCTGGGCTCACCCCTGACGTCGAGCGGGTGCTTCGCGCGTGCGCTCAAGCCCATCGAGAAACAGGTTGCCCCATCACAACCCACACAAACGCCGAACTAGAACGAGGGCTTGATCAACAACAAATCTTTGCCGAAGAAGGAGTCGATCTGAGTCGCGTGGTGATCGGACACTGCGGAGACTCTCAAGACCTTGATTACCTACAAAAGCTTCTTGACGCTGGAAGCATCCTCGGCATGGACAGATTCGGCATCGACGGCTACCTCACCACAGAGCAACGAGTTCAAGTCGTTGCCGAGCTCTGTCGGCGGGGCCACGCTGATCAACTGGTATTAAGTCACGATGCTTCCTGCTATATCGATTGGATCGAAGGTGAAGTGCCGCTTGCTCCTTTACCCAACTGGCACTATTTGCACATCAGCAAAGACGTCATACCCGCTCTCCTCGAGGCTGGAGTCACCGAGTCACAGATCGAAACGATGTTGGTGGACACACCACGAAGGTTTCTGCAATCACAAAATCTTGGTGGGTACTAGCCTCGAAAACATGAGTGAACTTCAAGTCGGCCTCCTTTTCAGCGACACAGTCGAAGTGACGGACGACATGTCGCCGCCGCACCTGCCAAACAAGGTTTTGTCAACCCCAGATATGGTCCGACTTATTGAAGGCACCTGTTTGTTTGGCGTCCAACCTCATCTCGATGAGGGACAAACCACAGTAGGTATTCATGTGTGCGTAAGCCACGAAGCGGCTGCCGCTTCGGGAGAAAGTGTCGTAATTGATGCTGAGCTAGCCGAAGTCGACCGTAAGCGGCTGGTGTTCAACGTAAAGGTCAGCCATATGGACACCTTGGTGTCTCAGGGAACCCACCAGCGCTTCATTGTTGGCGGGTAACCACACTGGGCGACGGTACCCATAGGGTGTTCTTTGGTTGGTCGAGCGAGCTGCGAACTGAAGACCCCAACTGGTTGAACCGAGTCATGGCAGCGGACGTCAGTAGCAAAGATCGGGAACTTCTTTTGTTCGAAGCTTTTCGTAGTGCCGGCGTGGGACAGGGAGTCATGGGAACGACGAGAACTAGGTTGAAGGTCGTCGGGTCCTAACGGCCCAAGGGGAGCGGTTGGAATGAGTCACGAACAACGAATGGCGGACGCGGGCATCGAGTTGCCGGAGGGGTACCCACCCGCCGGGCTCTACGTGGGCGCGGTGAGAGTGGGCAACCATCTACACATTGGCGGGCATGGCCCTGTCCGCAATGACGGATCTATGGTCACCGGAAAGGTCGGCGACGGCGTCGACCTCCAGGCTGCGCAGGCCGCGGCCCGGCTGACGGGCCTGCAGATGTTGCACACCGTGCGCGAGGAGCTCGGATCACTCGACGCGGTGGATCGTGTGGTGAAGGTGTTCGGCATGGTGAATTGCGCGCCAGGTTTCAACAACACCCCGGCAGTGATCGATGGGTGCTCTCAGCTCTTTCTTGATGTCTTCGGTGACGATGGTGTGCACACCCGCGCCGCTGTGGGGATGGCCGAGCTGCCGTTCGATATTTGTGTCGAGGTGGAGGCGCTGTTTCTCCTCCGCGACTTAGGTTGACCACACCCGGACGACGGTGGCCCTGGAGTGTTTCCAGGGGTACGCCGTCGATATCGAGGGCTAGCCCCGGAACTGACCGCACACTTTCAGTGTCCTTTGCTTTGTCGTCCGAGCTGCCAACTGAAGACCGCGACTGGTTGAGCCGAGGTGTCAGAGGTATCGCGGCATCGGACAAGAGCGCCGACTGGTTTACCCGAGTCATGGCAGCGGACCTCAGTCAACAAGACCAGGAATCCTTGTTGCACGAAGCGTTTCGTACTGCCGGGGTGGGCGAGGGAGTCATAGGGCCAACGCCCCAGTCCGATCTCCATAAACGCGTCGCCAAGTACTTGGTGCACAGCGCGTGGCGTGCTTCCAGTGCAAACCCGAATGCCGAAAGCCGCGATGATCAACTCAGTGACGAAGAGCGCTTAGAGATCTTTATGGGTGTTATCGCCGGTCCAGATCAAATGGATCGAGCTTTCGAGATCATGTACCCCGACTAATAGTTCCCAAAGAGCGGGTTATTCGACACCGTCGCAGATAACGAGTGGGCCCTCAGAATTGTCGAGACGCATCGGCAGGATGGCCTGGTAGTTGTCAGCGCTTTTCCAGGCCATTGCCGCTGCTGCATCAGGGAACTCAATCACCACTGACACTGGACCTGGGTCACCCTCGGTTTAGAGCTTCTCGCCCATGTGGCGAACAAGGAACCGTCCTCCGTGCTCTGCGATGGTTTCAGGTACCGCCGCCATATATGGACCCATGCCCTCTGGATTGGTACTCGTCAACATTCCCATCAGGTACGCCTTTGGCATTATCTCTTGCACCTTTCACAGTCAATGCTCAGGTTGAGACCCTAGATCCAAAACGACGAAACGACCGCAGTCCTCACAGCTCCACCGACCGTGTCCGTTATTAGATGTTGTTCAGATCATTGTTGCGGTCAAACAGCTCGCACATTCTGAGCTTCATCACCCTTGCGTCCTTGACCAATATCGAATTCGACTCGTTGACCTTCATCAAGTGACTTGTAGCCGTCACCCGCAATGTTTGAGTAATGCACAAAAACATCATCGCCGTCTTCGCGTTCGATGAATCCGAACCCTTTCTGTGCGTTGAAAAATTTGACCGTACCTTGGGCCATTTGGCCCTCCTCATATATGAAATTGAAGCCGCTTTCGACTTCTCCAAGGTTAAGGGTACGGAATGATGCCCTGAAATAGGGATTTGAAGGCCCCAGCTACTCCCCCACATAAAACGCTGATGAGAGTTGCTATGTAAAGTAGAGCGAGAATAGGGCAGCTTGATAGTGCGCACCCCGATGCCGCGAAAATGACCTCTAAGCGACTATTTCGGTAATAACTCGACCCAATGGTTTCGCATCGTTCTTGGCAGAAATGGCTTGCATCGAGGTGTCTCCCCAAGCGTTAGCTGCTGCGGCCAGCAGGTCGTCAACTGAGTCCGCGAATGTCATGATTAACCCTGTCCATGGAGCCACGCCATTAGCGATTGCTCGGGCGGTCATGAGCCCGTTCGCTCCTTCCTGCAGGTGTCCCCAACCAGTGTCGATGCCCTCTGCGGTCACGTTTCCGCTCATATAGACAACGGTGCCGAACCCACCTGAGGGTCTGGCGTCACCTCTCTCTGCGAGAACTTCCAGCACGCTGCGGCGAACGACTGACACGCCACAGTCACCCATCATCTGCAGCATCTCGCTGTCACTGTTGATCGCGTTGGATCCAGCGATAGCTGCATCTACTGACTCCCACTCGAAGGAAACACCACACAGCCCTGCCGCTTCTCCGCCCATAATTATTTTGGCGATGGAGGTGTGTTTGGCGCCCATGTCGAGAACCCGCTGTTTTGCGAAACTGTTGCTCCCCGCCACAAAGCCATTGAGATCTTGAACAGCAGTAACTGCGATAGTCAGAACCGACATGATTCACCTTTTCCTTAAGTTAAATCCCCACCGAATGTCAGGAAGTCATCAAAGAGTATCTGAGCCTCTGATCCCCTACCTAGCTTCGATACATGGTTTAGGCCACTTTAAGTGCCAGCGCGACCGCTAGATGCTATTCAGTCGACGTCCGTTGAGCAGATAACCCGAAAGAACAGTCTGCTCATACCAAACAGGTTTGTTGGCCCTTGAAGCCGAGCTAGGGCTCAATGACGATTTTGCCGATAGCTTTCCGGTCGATCAGGCTTCGAAGTGCTTCCGAAGCTTGTTCTAGCCCATACCTCGCGGAGATATGTGGACGGAGTTGGCCGTTCGCAACCCATTCCAAGAGGTCTTCGGCTATTTCGTTAGCCAAATCGGGCTGTCGGGCAGTCATAGCTCCGTAGAAAACACCGATGATTTGACAGCTCTTCAAAAGCGTCAGGTTCAATGGTATGGCCGGTATGCCTGCGGTGAAGCCAATGACTAAGAAGCGTCCACTCCACCCAATTGCTCGCAACGCCTGCTCCGCGTAATCGCCGCCGACGACGTCGTAAATGACATCTACACCAGCGCCGTCGGTGAGCTCTTTCGCCCGTTCTTTGAGGTCTTCGTTCGCGTAGTTGATCGTTTCATCAGCGCCTCGTTCTCGACAGAGATCAAGCTTTTCTTCAGTTGAGGCGGCAGCAATGACACGCGCCCCCATTTGTTTGCCTAGCTCCACCGCGGACAATCCAACATGTCCTCCGGCGCCAAGAACGAGAAGAGTTTCGCCCTCTTGAAGGTCACCTCTGTATTTCAAGCCGTAGTAGGTGGTTCCATGCGCGTACAGCAATCCGGTGGCATCAGCGAACTCCACACCGTCAGGCAGCACCCGCACTCCAGAGGCCCGAGTAACTGCAAGCTCCGCGTATCCCCCCACCGATCCGAGCGGACAAAGGACCCGCGCTCCAAGTCCAAGGTTGTCAACCCCATCGCCCAATGCGGCGACGGTGCCAGCGACCTCTCCCCCAGGCACATACGGCAGATCCGCTTTGAACTGGTATTTATCCTCCAGCATCAACGTGTCCGGAAATGTGACAGACGCGGCCTTGACTTCGACGAGGATTTCACCCGGCCCAGGAACGGGGTCATCTAGTTCGACTACCGACAAGTCCTCCGGCGGTCCGAATTGTTTGCACAGTACTGCTCGCATTTGCCGGCTCCTAAGTAGCAACCCTGAACAAAACGCTTGAAATCAGCGCTTGAAAGGGTCTGGAAATGTCAAACAGTAACAAGAAACCCAGGGCTGCGGTCTATTTGCGTAAGTCGAGCATCAATGATCGCCCAGGCCAAAAACCAAGTTTTGCCCATCAAGCACCGGCATCAGCAAAATTATTTCAAAATTCGAGGTGATCGTTGAGTTCCGCGAAAGGGTCGGACCGAGCGTCAGCCCTCATTCCATTCACGATCGGGTCGAATGGGATTGAGCGCTCGACGAATCAGGTTTCAACTATGACGTTTCAATCGGGTCACAGTTCGACAGCCGCGCATCCTGTGACAACCGCAACCAATGATTTTCGGGGTTCTTCCGTTTGGTGGATCAGACACCACCACAGGCTCTACCCACGAACATCATTAAGACAAAGGCACCCAGCCACCATCCCCATAGACGACCAGCCCTCGTCCAATCCCAAGAGTTGTGTTCGCCTGATCGTGCCACAACACCAACCTAGTCGCCCAATTAGGGCCCGTTCTCGGGGCCCTAACCCTCTCTACCGAGAAGCACCCTCTCGAAGATTCATATACCGCAGGCTAGTTTTTGGATAATTCTTTACGATTCAGTCGTTATCGGAATCGTGGACAAGATTGAGGTCGTCGCCGTGGTTCGAGCCCTGTGAGGCCTCATTCCCGAGTGGCTCGCCATACACCTCAGTTTCAAACCAGTCACAAAATTCTTGATCCCGTGTACTTCGCCAGTGATCCCATGTAGCTCGTCCAACCGGTGACAAAAAGGCGCCCAACTTGATGAGTTGCATCCGCATTTCCAAATGCACCCTTTCGACTAGACCTTCTTTCCAAGCGTCATAGGTATCAAAAAGGTCAATTAGGTCCGCGCCGAGAAGATTTAGAGCGCGGAAGTACTCTTCGCCCTGAAGTTCATCGCCCGACCAGTCCTTGATCAAAAACTGGCTGAAACTTGGGTCGCGAGAGATCGCAAAATATCTGTCATACAAGCGATCGGTAAGCCCATGGCCAAATTGTGTACGACTGTGCTGCAGAGTCTGGCGAGCTTCAGCACCGATAAACACGATCGAAAGAGACAGAATTGCGGCTTCCGCAATTTGCGCCCAGTTCGCGATCTGGTCAAGTGTCAATTGATACCCCTAACTTTTCCCACGGTTACGACCTTTTTCGACGTTTAAGAACTTGGCGAGATGCCAGATCAATGGAAGCGAAGATCGCCGCTCCGATAGCCAATTCAAGCCCACCGCCGCCCCTAGCCAGAATGAACAGGGCCACGAGTACCGCAACTAGAGGTCGTTTCAGATAACGCACACTTTTAGTGAACCACGACCCCTCCCTGAACTCAGGGATAGGCGTACTCTTTGCACATGGATACATCACGCTTTCCGCTTATCCCGGGCCCCCAACCAATTTTGGTCACCAGTAGCGAGGGCATGTGGCTTGAGGTAGCCGGTGGGCGTCGAATACTTGATGCTGGAGGCGGTGCGATCGTTACCAACATCGGTCACGGACGGCCCGAAATTGCCGAGGTCGCGGCTAACGCGTTGAGGCGGTTGGATTATGTCGTTCCAATATTTGCCACTGAGTCGCGGGTTGCGTTAGTCAATGAGGTTGCTGACAACTGGCTCCCAGACCCATCTTGGCGTTGTGTCTTCGTCAGTGGCGGATCAGAATCGATCGACGCAGCAATACGGGTTGCTCAGTTACATCACGTGGCGTGCGGTCGCCCAGAACGCCACAAAGTAATTGGACGCGACGTGTCATACCACGGGGCAACTATTGGGGCGCTAGCAGTCGGTGCACATGATCGGCGTCGAAAAGGCCTGGAATCGGCTCTACCTGCCATGCCAAAAACAAGCCATTACGACCCAGAACAACTCGAAAAGGTTATTGAGATCGAAGGCCCTCACACCATTAGCGCTTTTATAGGGGAACCAGTGATTGGAGCCGCAGCAGGGGCCTACGTTCCGCCTGATGATTACTGGCCAAAAGTCGCGGAGATTTGTGCACATCACGGCATTCTCCTCATTGCTGATGAAGTGATGACGGGGTTTGGTCGACTCGGCAGCGTCATGGGACATCAGGCACTCAACTTCACTCCTGACATCATCGCAGGAGGTAAGGGCCTCGGCGGGGGGTACGTGCCAATCGGCGGTGTGTATACCCGCGCTGACGTAGTCGAACCGATCGGCGAAACTGACCTCGCCCTGATGTTCTACACCTTCGCCGGTCACGATCTGAGTTGTGCTGTGGCGACGAAGGTCTTAGAGATCCTCCGTGAGGAAAACCTCGTGGAGAGGGCGGCCCAAATGGGAGCCGTATTGAGAGATCGACTAGACGAAGAGTTTCGGGAGCATCCCAATGTGGACGACGTCCGGGGACGTGGCCTGTTGCAGGGGCTGGGACTCGTAGCCGACCGTGACACCGGCGAACCGTTTCCTCGTTCAGCGGCATTCGCTGACAATGTGACAAGTGCAGCTTTGGAAGATGGAGTGTGGGTTTACCCGTCAGGTTCAGGGGTCTTTGACGACGCGATCATGTTCGGACCACCGTTTGTGGTGGATGAAGATCACATCGATCAAATGGTAACTATCGCCCGCAAAGCTATTGATGCGACAGCCGCGAGGCTGACTTAAACCACTTTCACTCAGGCGGGTCGCAAGGCACTGTCGCCATCTCGGCTGGCGCCACAACCTCTAATGCCTCGAAGTCTCGCGAACATGCAATCTCGTTGTGGATCATCCCAGATGGGATGGATAGAGCTGCTCCCGCGGACACGCGTTCAGAGCGGCCGCCCTCAAACTCAAGGTCGACCCAACCGTTCAGGACATATACGAATTGCAGGTCGCATTCGTGATAGTGCCAACCGGTTGCCTCCATAACATCAGTGGCACGCATTACCTGAGCGCGATATTCGCCATCAGTGAGACCACTTAGGCCAGTCTCTCGGTATTCGAAAAATGATCGGCGTCCGGTTTTACCAAATTCGCCGTCGGCGAGTTGCTGGCACAACAACTCCGTCATTGCTGTCGATTTCATTATTCCCCTCCTGTGCTCTAGTTGATCACACCATCAACTTTCAGACTCGCAAGAGTCGTTGATGGTTATCTAGTAAGTCCGTATTCCCAAAGGTTTCAAGAGTCGAGTGGTGTACGCGGTTCCATACCAATAACAGAAGATCGCCCGCTGGCCCTCGAGCGGCAACGTCTCCTTTTCCATGAGCGCTCTCGACGTCAATGCCGTCCTTGTGTCGGGTAATCATCCACTCGCCCTCGGCGTCCGTGGCATGTAGGTGTATCGTCCCGACACCTGCGAACGCCGTAGGCATTCGTTCGCTCACAAAGAAGTCGTAGAACTCGTTGATGCCATCGACTGCGATCCCTGCGTTGATCGCAGTGTTGCTCGCTGTCACGGCTTCTATGTCCCAGCGATGCACAGTTGCTTCCTGAGTCATGCGACGCATCCAATATTTGGCCTGGTTCGTACTTTGGCTTGAGGTCCAGACTTCATCATTGGAGTCGTGTTGCCATATGACATCGACCACTTCGTTTGCGGCTGTTTGGAACCACTCAGAAAGCTGAGCTGTGTGCGGGCGATTATCCGGATCATTCGCCCATGCCGCGACCCCTGTATTGCCGATAGGGCCTCCCTGGCTTACCGATTTGGCAACAAAAGAGAATACGAGTCCCACGTGGGTCACAGCGTCGGCCAACGTCCAGCCGGCAATGTGTGGGACGCGTCGATGACCATCTCCCGCTGCGAGATCTGCGATGCGAGTCGTAGCAGCCTCAAAGGCTTTCCGGTATTCCTCAGCATGCACGTTGTTGGCCTCCATATCTGGAATCGTCGTACGGCAGGACGTTACGACAGACTGCATCCAACGCGCTCGTTGATCTTCTCAGTTCGCGCAGCCCGGCCCAATGTCGAGCTAGCCGTAGATCGGGCACCGAGACGCGCAACAAGCCCAACCTGGATTGTTTGTTATACCTAAAGTAACAATGGGGTTAGGTAGTCAAACTGCCATAGGTTGAAAAGTGGCCATATTCTAGAAAGGGTTCAGGTTGCGAAGTTGATGCCGAAGTTTGTTGGTCTTTACAACGCTGATAGTTCGTTCATGGGCGAACTTCGATATTTGTGGGAAAAATTGACAAAGAGCACATCTTGCAGTTTGTGTGACCTGACTCACGGTTGGAACCCTTTCGGGAAATCCTCGTGGAAGACAGCATGCGGGGATCTCGAGGTTCCAATTGGCCTGTTACATAAGAACGAAGCAGACCCTGAACAACTTTCCGTGATCGACTCCCTACCCGCAATTGTTCAATTCGACGGGAATTGTTGGGTCCAGGTCATGGACTCAAATGAAATCGCTTCTTATCGCAACGCTCCACGAGAATTACTCGAGGCTCTTAATCAACTTTGAATCATCGAGGCCGGTCAGTGAACTGCTTAAAAGCGAACGAGGAATCGCGCAAGTAAAGTCAGTTCGTGAGCAACTTGGAACTTTACGAGCGACGAACCTATGACGTGACGGTCGGTCAAATGGGCAAAGTCCTTGAGTTGTATTCCAACGAAGGGTGGCCGGCACTTGAGGCAGGCGGTCATTCCAAGTTTCTCGTCGGCTATTTCGTTTCAGACACCGGTCCGCTACATCAGTTGATCCATATTTGGCGGTTCAGCAGCGACACTGAACGTCGCGAATTCTGGAAAAACTTGTTTATCGACGAGGACTTCATGGCCTTTGCTGCTCAATTGCGGCCACTTCTGGAGCGCCAAGAGATTCAGTTGATGCAAGCGGCGCCCTGGGGTCCTCGACCGTAGGAACTGCTGGGCGTTGCCTAGACGCGGAAAGACCCCCCGAAGGGGGCCTATCCCAGAAGCTTCCGAATCGGTTTACCCCATTCGTTGCCAGTACAAGTCTTCCCGTCTCCTGCTCTGCCAGACCCTTTCGAGCCGACGCCACTTCCGCTTTCGCTTCCGTGTTCCTACTTCAGTGTTCCCACTTCCGCTTTCGCTTCCGTGTTCCTACTTCAGTGTTCCCACTTCCGCTTTCGCTTCCGTGTTCCCAAGTTCAGTGTCGTCTTGAGTTGATAATGATGGTGGACCGAAGTCCTGGTCAACCGACCAACAGTTGTTTTAGCACAAGAAAAACAGGGCCACGACCAGCCACAATAA
>DUBN01000089.1 GCA_012960315.1 Acidimicrobiia bacterium | reverse complement strand
CCGGGCGTCATCTTGCCAGGCGAGCCTTGGCGTTTGGGATGACGGTGAGAGCCGTGGATGCTTTTCCTGTTGAGCCTAGTGACGGCGTCGAAGTGGTCGAAGGCATGGATGTTCTGGATGAAGTCATTGGCATTAGCGACGTGCTGGCAGTCGGTCTGCCATTAACCAATGAAACACGCGGAATGTGCAACGACGACTTTTTCAGCACCATGAAGCCAACCGCGATCTTTCTCAACGTCACTCGTGGTGAAATCATTGACGGGCCATCACTCGAACGAGCTCTGCAGAATGGAACTATCGGAGGAGCGGCACTGGATGTAGCTCCGGTCGAGCCCTTACCTGCTGACAGCTCTCTATGGGGTTTTAAAAATTGTGTGATGACTCCTCACACCGCTGGTGCCAGCCAGCATCGCGGACGTCGAAATTTGGAACGATTCTGCCGAAATTTGGTAGCTGTTCGCGCGGGCGGCGCGTTGGAGGGTGTCGTCGACAAGCAGGCTGGTTTTTGAAGGTCTAGAGGTTCCTTGCCGCCCGCCTCTTTACTTCTCAAGTAATCGAACGGCTCGCTATTCTCGTGGAGTTAAAAAGAAGGTCTTGACGATCTGTGGGGGTCGTTTGCTCCGATGGTCCGTGGTCGATCAATCAGAAACCCGTGGCACTACCCCGCTATGGGACAAGGAGTCGATTTCCTCATCACTGAAACCAAATTGCGTGAGAAGTTCCTCTGAGTGTTGCCCTTTCAGAGGGCTAGCGGCCCGAATATCGTTTGACACGCCTTCTAGGTTGGTGGCATTTCTGAGGATCTTGATTTCGCCAGCAGTTGGGTGAGAGACGGGGGACGCTATACCGAGGTGTTGTACCTGTGGATCGGAAAAGGTTTCAGCAACGGTGTTTACCGGGCCACAAGGAACTCCTACTTCGTTAAGGCGCAGAACCCAATGCTCAGTTGTGTCCTGTGAGAGGCGTTCTTCGATAAGTAAATTGAGCACAGCCTTGTTGTCTTTTCGTGCTGACACTGAAGAAAAGCGTTCGTCTTCGAGCCACTCCGCTGCACCGAGTTCGGAACACAGAGCCTCCCAGAGACGTCCGCCCGAAGCAGCGAGGTTCAAATAACCATCCATAGTTTTGTACATGCCCATAGGGCCGAGGGTCGGATGGTCATTTCCTGCTTGAGGGGGATCGTCACTTGCGACAGTCCATCGTGCAGCTTGGAAATCAAGCATGCCAATCATGGACTCAAGCAGCGATGTGTGAACCCACCGGCCTTTTCCGGTTCTATGTCGCTCGTGTAACGCTGTCAAGATACCGACGGCAAGTTGGAGCCCGGAAGTTACATCGCTGATCGCTACTCCAGCCCGCACAGGTCCCTGGCCGGGTAGTCCGGTAATAGCCATCATCCCGCCCATCCCCTGGGCGATCTGATCCACACCTCCGCGTCGGCTGTAGGGCCCGGTTTGACCAAAGCCCGATATGGAACCGAGAATGATCCCAGGATTGATGTTGGCAAGTGTTTGGTAGTCAAAACCAAGTTTGTGCTTTACCGGAGTCCTCATATTCTCAACCACAACATCTGCTGATTTCACCATTCGATGAAGGACTGCTTGACC
>DUBN01000088.1 GCA_012960315.1 Acidimicrobiia bacterium | reverse complement strand
TCCGGGTTCTTGTCAAGCAACGCTTTCGCCGCGATGAGAAACCCCGGGGTGCAAATACCACACTGCAGCGCTGCGCCTTCTAGGAAACATTGCTGCAAAGGATGTAGTTCGCCCGCGTCTGCCAGTCCTTCAACGGTCAAGATGTTCGCGCCACTGGCTTCGGGAGCGAACACTAAGCAAGAGCAGGTGACCCGTTCATCTAGCAGAATCGAGCAAGATCCACAGTCTCCGGTGCCACAACCTTCTTTCACACCGGTGAGACCTACTTCGTCGCGCAGAGCGTTCAGCAACGATGTGCTGTCCTCGGCGAGAAAGTCAACTTCGTCACCGTTGATGACCGTGGTGATGTGGGTTCGTGCCATCAGACGTCTCCGTTCCTTTGTTGTGCTCTTTGCATAGCTATCAGCACAGCCCGTTTTGCTAGTACTCCTGCGACCTGTTCCCGATAGGCAATTGTGCCGCGTTTGTCGTCAATGGGATTGCACACTTCGCTGGCGGCCGCAGCAACCACCGCGAGTGTGTCTTCGTCGGCCGTTGTGCCCATGAGCGCTTCTTCGGCGGCCGTAACTCGGACCACGGTCGGAGCGACGGCTCCTAGTGCTAAGGCCGCAGCGGCAATCGTGCCGTCTTCCGCGAGAGTTACTCTCGCTCCGACTCCCACAACTGCTATGTCCATTTCTGTGCGCGGAATCATTCGAAGGTACGCGTCCCCAGTGAGAGAAGGCGCCCGATCGATCTCAAACTCAACAATGAACTCATCATTATCGAGGCAAGTTTGGCCAGGGCCAGTCACCACTTCAGATACGTCGACAACGCGAGTGCCGTTCGGGCCAGCGATCAGCGCACGCGTTCCATTGACCATCATCGCTGGAACTGAGTCCGCAGCGGGTGAACCGTTGCACAGATTTCCACCGAGACTCGATCTACTTTGAATTTGATCTGACCCGATCAAGCCCGCTGCTTCAGAAAGCCCGGGGAACTCTTGGCTAAATGCTTGGTTTTCAGTGAGCTCGACAGTCGGAGTTGCTGCACCTACTGTCCATTTTTTATCGTCGCTGGTCAACGAAACTAACTCGGCGATTTTTTTGAGGTCGATAAGGACTTCGGGGGCCTGGCGCCCTGCGCGGATCTGCGGGACGACGTCCGTCGCACCCGCGAACACCTGAGCCGACGGTGAGGACGAAAGCAACGATGTTGCCTCCTCTACCGAAGATGGTGCTGCGTATTTCACTCGTTCCCCCTATGTGGACCGATTTCGAAGCCCTGTGGTCGTGCTGTGTATGTGAAGGTAGTCGCTGCTCGCTTGGCTGTCTTCTCCAAGCCAGCTATAGCTAGTTTAGGAGCATGAGCTCCTCTGATAATCAGCCTGGCCCTGTGGATTATTACAACCTATTCACTGCAGATCCAGTTCTGCCAGCCGCAGTGCGTCGAGAGGGCGGGAATACTGACCTACTCACAGCCTTTGGGGCGCAGGTAGGAAGCGACGAAATAAGAGAATGGGCTCGTTTAGCAAACCGCAACGTACCGATTCTGCATACCCATGATCGCTTTGGTGACCGGATTGACGAAGTCGAATACCACCCCGCTTATCACTCGCTGTTGAATTTGGCTGTCGAGGCGGGCATTCACTGCATGCGATACGAGCAACCTGCGGGTGAAGGCGGATATGTAACTCGTAATGCCTTGATGGGGCTAATTACACAGATCGAAATGGGGCACGGTTGTCCTACTTCGATGACGTCTGCGGCTCTGACAACTCTGCGATATCAGCCCGAACTAGCTGAAATCTGGGAGCCTCTCATTCTGAGCAGAAACTACGAACATCAGCTTCGCGTACCTCAGCACAAGTCCGGTGTGCTTATAGGTATGGGAATGACAGAAAAACAGGGTGGGTCTGATGTGAGGGCGAACACCAGCACTGCCGTCGCTGTCAACGGTGGAGGACCTGGGGGTGAGTACCGCTTAGAAGGACATAAGTGGTTTACGTCTGCTCCAATGTGCGACGCTTTCCTGATCTTGGCGTATGCCCCCAAGGGGATGTCATGTTTTCTTGTGCCTCGGGTTCTTCCTGACGGAATCCGTAACTCGCTGAGGTTTATGCGCCTTAAAGACAAACTTGGAAATCGATCGAATGCATCGGCCGAATTGGAGTTTGACGACACTGCCGCGTGGATGGTCGGTGAAGAAGGGCGTGGCATTCCAACCATTATCGAAATGGTCCATTCGACGCGGCTAGACGTCGCAAATTGGGGTGTTTCCTTGATGCGTCAGGCAGTTGCTCAAGCAGCATGGCACGTGGCTCATAGGGATGCGTTCGGGGCCACCTTGATTGATAAGCCGTTGATGCAAAACGTTTTGGCTGATCTGGAGGTTGAAGTTGAGGCTGCAACGTTGATGATTACTCGTCTTTCAGGCGCTCATGAGCGAATGGAAATTGATGAGCGTGAGCGGACGTTCGCGCGCTTGGCGACGCCCGTGGCGAAGTATTGGCTGACTAAACAATCCACCCCTGTAGTTCGCGAAGCCATGGAGTGCGTTGGGGGTAACGGTTATGTCGAAGATTCGATTATGCCTCGTCTGTATCGCGAGGCGCCTTTAAACGCGATTTGGGAAGGAGCGGGCAACGTGATCGCTTTAGACATCGGCAGGGCGGCATCGCGAAATCCTGAAAGTGTGAACGTTTTTCTAGAGGAACTAGAGCAATCGCGAGGCAAAGACGCAGCGCTAGACGAACTACTGACCGTCCTTCGGAACGACTTTTCGCAACCCATCGCTGAAGGAGATGCACGCCGACTTGTTGAGAAGATGGCGGTTGCGTGGGCAGCAACGCTGATGGTTGAGCACGGCGACCCGGTGGTGAGTGACGCGTATTTGATGTCGAGAGTGGCGGGAGATCATGGTTCGCTATTTGGCACTCTCCCCAACTCGTGCGAACTTGGGGTTATTTCTAGGCGCGCAGTTCCGGCCTAACGGTTAAGAACAAACTCTTAACCAGTGAACGCGGGGCCGTCCGCGCGGTCGACAGTTGTGAAATCTTCGACTTTTTTTCTGGTGAGCTTTGTTAATTGTTTTTTTGGTTTACCGATAGTGAGTAGCGCGGCGACCGCAACATTTGGTTCAAGTCCCAGAAGTTCTTGAGCTTTAGCTTCATTTGCGGCGAGAAGGGTTGTGAGTGTGCCGCCGAAGCCTTCGTTTCGGGCTCCTAACAGGATGTTCCAAGCCATGGGGTAGATGGAACCACCGCTAATGATTCCGACTCGGTCAAGGTTCTTGTCCATTGAAGCGATCACCTCGAGGTCAACGGCGATCACCAGTACCGTCGGTATTTGCGACAGATCTTCGAACATGGGGATGACGGCACGAATTGACTCGTCATTCCAGACTGTTTCCACGTCAACATTTGTTGGGTGGACACTTTGCCAGGGGCTTTCGCCGCCGCGGCGTTGAACGCCATACACCCGCAGTGCCGGTAGGCAAAGGTGGCCAAGCTCTCGTTTGGTTTCAGGGTTCTTCACGACGATGACTCGTCCACCCTGACGATTTCCACCGCTTGGGGCGAAGCGTGCGTTGTCAAGAATTCGGTACAAAGTGCCGTCTGGAAGCTCGTCGTCGGTGAAGTCGCGGGCAGCGAAAGTGGTACGCATAACGTCATACAGTTCCATCTGTTCATCCTCCCACGGGTAGCCAGATCAATGTTGGAAGATTACGGGGGGTAACTTTTTCAGTTAGCTCCATCAAGAAGTTCTTTAAACCCGTATCTGGGGTAGGGGCCAACAACCAGTTGTTCCAAAACCCCAACGCCTACAGAATCGCCGCTTTTTACTCTGATCACTTCCTGTATGTGGACATTCTCGGGCCGCAAAGGTTCAATATCGTCCAAATTCCAAGACTCACTGGCTATTGCTAGTTCACCTTTCCAGAACCCATGCCCCCATGTCGGGTGCCCGTAACCCATGCCTTTCATGCGAACCGACAGTATTGGCTCAAGTTCCACGACGATGGGGTCACCTTCATGTTGCTCCAAGGTCAAAGTTCCACCAGAGACGTTACGGGTTCCAGATTTCCAGGCGAAGTCGTGTGCAACTGATTTGAAGCGCCTGATATCTGGGTCTTCTATGCCAGGTATCAGCGCCGCGTCTGTGTACGCAGGTAATTGAAAACCATCCCAGTGCCAGACTTCTCCGTGGTCACCTTCGAAAATCCCCATATGGGTGACATGGTCTGACCAGTGGAGGGGCGCCCAAAAGAATTTGAAGCCCTTTGGGTGTCGAGGTGCCCCTGATGGGACTGGGTCGCCCACTGGACGAACCCCCCACGAGCGGTCCTTTGTTCCGTAGGTTTGTTCAGGATTAATGGTGATTATTTCATCGGGAAGCCGAATTTCCCCACTCCAAAATCCGAACTGATTCATACGAGTGGCGATCATCCACCGCCCAATTTGTTGCGGTGTGAGCGACTGGTGATCTTCGGGGAAATGTGCTGTGCGCGGAATCCAGTGAAGATCTGCTCCGATTCCAGTGTCGTTGTCTTCGACCACGACACGAAGAGTCATCATTGGCTCAAGAATTTCAATGTGGAAAGGCCCTGTGCTCATATCGCGTGGGTCTGTCGGAGCGCGGCGGGATGCATGGAAGGCATGTTGTTTACCGCCGTAGACGATGGTGAGCGCGCAGTCTTGAATTTCGAGATTCGGATAACGAGCAGAGCTGATTCCGAAGTACAAATCGCCCGTGTCGGTGTACCCGTTGAAAAATGAACGGTCATATGCATTGCGGTCACTCGTCGCCGGTGTGGCTATTGGCCGCGAGGTCTGATGTATGTAGAAATCATCAAATGAACTGAGCAAAGTTGCTCCAATCGCAGTGTTCGTCAACTAAGACTTCAATTACCTCCAACATACGGCGACTTGACTGGGTATGGCGTTCGGAGGCGCGCGCTGCCGAGATTCAGGATTTGGAGTATTGAGTGTGTGATCGTTTTAGGCCCAGAAATAGTGGTCGTTCTTTGAACATCAGGCGCTCTGGAAGGTTTCGAGAGGCAAGAATGGAGAGTGTTGTGTGGGGAGGTTCACATGAGTGCAGTTCTTGATGGTGTACGTGTTCTGGATTTTGGGCGCTTTATTGCCGGGCCGTTCGCGGCGACAATCTTGGGCGATCTCGGTGCTGATGTCATCCGAGTCGAACGAATCGATGGCGGTGAGGACCGTTGGACAACACCAGTGACATCCGATGGGCAGGGAGCCCTGTTTCTTCAAGTTGGGAGAAACAAAAGAAGCGTGACGTTGAATCCTATGAAGCCTGAAGGGCGCGAGATCATGAACGCGTTGATCAAAACGGCGGACGTAGTAGTCGCAAATCTGCCACCGGAGACAAGGAAACAAATGGGTCTCGATTATGAGACGCTTCGGTCAATCAAGGAAGACATCATTGTTTCAACGGTGACGTGCTTCGGTTCGGGTGGTCCGTTCAGCGACAGAGTGGGGTTTGACGGGTTAGCTCAGGCCATGTCAGGGGCGATGCATATGACCGGGCCTGAAGGACTGCCGACTCGTAACGCCACGCCGTATGTTGATTTTTGTACGGGGTCGTTACTTGGAATGGCCACTCTTGCTGCGCTGCGGCATCGTGATCTCACTGGCGATGGTCAAGAACTTGAGGGAGCGCTGTTAAAAACAGCAATGACTATCGCAAACGCAACTCTCATCGAACAGGACCAGTTGCAACTGCACAGAGAAGCGTCACACAATCAGGGACAGACTGCTGCTCCTTCGGACACTTTTGAGACTTCCGACGGGTTAGTGCTCGTTTCAGTTATCGGAAATTATCAGTTTGCTCGTTGGGCAAAGCTGGTGGGCCGTCCAGAACTGGCAGACGACCCTCGGTTTCATAATGATGAGGGACGGGGAAACCACCGACACGAGATTTGTGGCGTGATGTCGGATTGGTGTGCGGACAAAACAACCGAAGATGTTCTTCTTGCGCTTGCAGAACTGAAAATTCCTGGGGCACCAGTTCTCACTCCACAACAAACTCTTGATCACCCTCACGTGGAAGCTCTGGGATTCTTAGAACGAGTCGATTACCCCACAGCTACCAAGGGAGTCCCGATTAGTCAGTTCCCGGTGACAATGACTGAAAGCCCAGGTGTTATTCGCCGACGAGCACCTGAACTAGGTGAACACACCGACGAAGTGTTATTGGAACTGGGGTATAGCTCTTCGACAATCGCAGAGTTCCGATCTGATCGAATCATTTAAGGGGAATGAATGGATTTTCTAGAAGTCGCCCAGACCACTTTCGCGGCACGCGAGTTCACTGACGACCCGGTTTCAGATGACGTGCTCTATCGAATTTTTGATGCAGCACGATTCGCTCCAAGTGGTGGAAATCGCCAGGGCTGGAAAGTCATAGCGGTGCGAGACCCTCAAGTTAAACAACAGCTCGGGGAATTGTGTTGGCCCGCGATGCGAGTAGCCGCGGCTCAGATGCGAGCCGGAGAGGTGTACTGGCAATCGGTTACCCCCACTTCAGTTGACATATCTGAAGCTGCCTCTGATGAATCGTTACCAATCGCAATTCCGATGTTTGAACACTTGGAAAACGTCCCCGTGGTCTGCGTGATCGCGGTCGACCTCAAGGTTGTTGCATCGATGGACCAACACTTGGAGCGGGTGGGGGTAGTAAGTGGAGCCTCTATTTATCCCATGGCTTGGAGCGCGTTAATGGCTGCGCGTAATGAGGGTCTTGGTGGGGCGTTGACCACCCTTGTGGCATCGCAGGAACCAGCAGTGCAACAACTACTGGGACTGGAGCCAAACGAAGCTGTCGCTGCAATGTTGACTATTGGGAAACCACCGAAGCAGTTATCGAAGCTATCTCGCAAACCAGTGGAAGAGTTCGTGTTTCTTAATCACGCAAACGGTGAGCCACTCACCGCCTAACGATGAATTTGGTTTCAGTGCTTCTAGTGGTTAAAAGACCGGGGAAATAGCGGCAATAGAGGGTTCGTCTCTGCGCTCGGCGGTGTTTTCTCTATCGATGTAGTCCGCAGCGGCCAATACTGCTTCGACGACCAGGGTTCGAACCTTTTCTGAGTTGTGCATTTAGTTAGGCACCATTAGACGTTTCGATCAGTCGCGAGTCGACGATGGACGCGTTCCGTTTCGGGAGGTGATTCACCCGGTAATCATCGGCGTCGGTGAACATTGAAAGCATTTTGGAGCGGGATGAGTAGTGATATATCAGCGCTTCATCCCAGAGCTCGTCAGTAGGACCAATCAGAGTGGCGACCGGGAAGGCCTGCCAGGTGATTTCCACCCCTGCCCGTTTGGCATAGGACAAAGCGACTCCATTCTTGTACGACTCGTAGCCCTCAACCCCGGTCATGTCATTGACTCCGTGATTTGCGGTTGTTTTTGCCGCCATTCGAACAAGGTTCAACATGTCTGTTGGCTGTTCGGGGTCGCGATTGTTGATGTCGTTGACTCGCTGGTCACGGAACAACCCTGGACGTTCAATGACAGGGTCAGAGGGAAGTGGTGAGTTCAGATTCAATGGATACCCCAAGGGAGTGCCGCTGACACATTCGATAAGACGACTATTGGCTAATGCACCTGTGCGATATTTCAACAACTCTTGGTATTCCGGATCAGTGATCATTGCGATAAAAGCGCGCCGGGAGGGATACTGAGGAATCAGCAGGTAGTCCCAGTCTTCGCCCACCGTCGCGAAGAAACATGAGTTGACGTCGTTGAGGTAAAGCGGTGAGTGCCCTGTACCTAAGCGATTTGCGATGGGAGGCACGCCGGCGATGTAACGCCCGAAGTAGCAGTCGCGGCCGCTGATTGGTTCGAGCCCCAAAGTCGGATCGGCTACACCGCGAAATTTGAGCAGGTTAATCATTGCTATTGGTTCGTCAAGATCGCGACCCCGTATTGACTCCATCGCTTCCTCGGTCAGATCGACATGGTCCATCTTTAACTTCCCTGTGGTGAGATACCTAAGCCAGAGCGTTTCACGCCGACCGATCGGTGCCTTTTGAATCGTAGAGGTTTAGTTCTTGAAGATTTTTCGAGTGACGCCATTTCCGGGGCTGATAATACGGCCCCAAGAGTCGGATCAAAGACCTGGCTAGAACCACCGTGTCGACCAAACCAGACTTTGCACATTCTCCCTACAACTGCATTAACTTTTCCTAAGAACGCCTAAGAGAACCGCCATTTCAGTTTTGGGCAAGCGATAGTGGGTTCATGCCCCCTTTCAGAGCGCGCAAGTTATGCGCCACATTCGCCATCGCAATGGGGTTGAGTGTCTCAATGGCCGCTTGTGCAAATGGTGGGCCCTCATCTCAGCCAACAACCCAAGCAACCATCCACGATCACTCCCACGATCACTCAGAAGAAACCTCCACGACTCAGCCAACAACCCAAGCAACCACCCACGATCACTCAGAAGAAACCTCCATGACTTACCTGAGTGACTATGAGATATCTGATCCCGTATTCGGGACAGAAACAACGGTGACAGTGTCGAACGATGTGCGCACCATCACCACAAACGCATTACCCGATCATCAAACAGGAGTGTTCCCTAACTCGGGCAACCCGAATACCATCTCCGCTCAATCTGCAATATACGAGTACACAACTGACCCTGTTTACACGGGCATCGCGCGCGCGGTAGGTGTCCCTGGTGTCGCAGTGAACGGGGTCAAGTTTGAACCGGGAACCGCTGAATCAGTGAGTTGTGCGACCGGTGAAACTTATAGGGTTGAGGGCCTCCAAAACACGTTCAGTCTGGGCTTGGATTTCAACAACGCCCACGTACAACCCACTGGGGCCTATCACTACCACGGGTTATCGGGCTTGCTTGCCGAAACACACAACAGTTCAAAAAGTGAACTCATCCACGTCGGATTCGCGGCGGATGGGCACCTTATTTACATATCGACAACAAATGAATACACCTCCAGCTACCGACTTTCGGGAACTTTGAGAACTGGTAGTAATTGCCAGGTGAGCCTCGGACCAGGTCAAGGCCCAGATGTAGCTGTTGGCGGAACGATCGCCGATGGAACTTATACATCTGATTGGGAATACGTTGAGGGGTACGGGGGCCTTGATGACTGCAATGGAACATCCATCAACGGTCAGTACGCGTACGTCATCACCGATGAGTTTCCATATATCAGTCGGTGTCTCAAAGGTGAATTCAGTGAGATCAGACGACGGGGCCCGACTGGTCCACAAGATGGCCAGCCCACCCAGTCGCCGGGACACCCCAACTTGGCTGTCGCTGCAGCACAGCTAGGGGTAACTGAAGAAAACCTTCGCACAGCATTGGGGCCACCTCCTCCTGACCATGACGCGGCCGCCTTACAACTCGGAGTGGATGTCGAAGATCTTCGGTCAGCTCTTGAAGCCAGCCGCTAATAAACGTGACGCTTAACAAACATTGAGACGCGCAAGAACTAATTGTTACCGATCTAGGGCATTGTTTCCTTGGGAGTCTGAGTTATTTACAGGGCCATCAACATCGTGACGGTTATCGCGATGCTCATAACCGCTCCAAGGACCCGGAAAGCTCCTAAGGGTTGCTTCACCCATTCCCGTCCAACTGCAGAACCCGCCATCTCGTCAGGCATGTCTTTGCGCAAAGCCTGAAACTGCGCCATTTGCCCATCGGAACTGAATCGATACAAACGGGGGAGTTGGTCTCTGACCTGCTCTAGGCTCGCCGGGCA
>DUBN01000087.1 GCA_012960315.1 Acidimicrobiia bacterium | reverse complement strand
GCGCTCATGCTAAGCGTCGTGCTCTGGTTGACGACATCCGAGCAGCAGCTCTGGTTCTATCGAGGCGGTGCCCTCGCCTATTCGATTGCTACGGCATTGGTCATCGCTGCCGCCATTAGGCCCGGACCTGTTCGATGGTTGCTATCCCTTCCTCCACTTCCCCATCTAGGCCGAATTTCGTATGGACTCTATGTCTATCATTGGCCGATCTATCTGTTTCTGGACCAGATAGGCCCACAAGCTTCTTCTGCTGAGATCGTGTTCCTCAAGCTCTCGGCCACGGGACTGACGGCCGCCGCCTCGAGCCACTTCATCGAATTGCCGATTCGACATCGGCGCTGGTTTACTGGCCCTAGACGCTGGATGCTGCCCATTGTCGCCATGGGTGCCGTCGCGGGCCTTGCTACGTCGATAATGTTTTTGTCCACGAACGTCGCGACACCTGTCACGGCGGACTCGGAGGGCCCGCGAGATCAAAATTGGGCCCTGGGTGTCGACGACGCGCGCCTCAAGCTGGTTGTGGTCGGCAACTCCGTTGCCAAGAATCTCATTTATGGCCTTCAAGTATGGGGAGAGCCACATGATGTCGCCGTCGTTGATCAATCCGTGTTCGGCTGCGGGTTGCTTCGCGGGGGTGAGTTTGTGACGCATTTTGGAATCAAGAAGGAAAAGAAGAATGATCCGTGCATCGCGTGGGCTGAGAGCTGGAAAGACATGGTTCGAGACGTCGACCCCGACGTCGTCGTTCTCCTGAGCGGTGTCTACGATCTAGCCTCACGGCGCCTTCCGGGTCGCGATGACTTCTTGGAACCGGGAGACCCGTTCTATGATGATTGGATGGTGGAGAAATTGATACGCGTGAGTGACACGCTTTCAGCGGGGGGGGCGAAGATCATATGGTTGACATCACCCTGCATAGGTGAGATCGCCAAACGTTACGATTTCGTCAATACGCCTGCGTTCGATCCAGCGCGAACGAAACACTTCAACTCCGCGATCCTTCCTCGCATCGTTGCGGCACGCCCCACGATGGCTTCGAGCTTCGATCTATTCGAAGCAGTTTGCCCCGATGGTGTATTTACCCACGAACTGGGTGATATCGACCTAGCTCGTAGGGACGGTGTTCACTTCCTTCCAGCGGAGGCGGCTTGGGTGGCTCGGCGAATCGGCCCAGCGGTTCTTGAAGCAGCCAAGCATGGGACACAGTGATCCGATCGCTGCCGGTCTGGGAAAGAACGAGGAGTGCACGGCGGAACTCGAGGGCTCGTTGAAACTGATGGCTCGATGGAACTGATGGCTCGTTGAAACTGGATGAGCCTGAATTTGGCTTGACAACCGCACTCCGTCGAATCCGTTCAAATATGGGTACCGTGAACGACATGCAATGGGATTAACCGCGACATCCCGAGACCCCGCAGGCGGCCCGAGATCGCCTAGCGGATATTGTCGAACTTGGTGTCCAACATGTAGAGGAACATGCTGGCCATCGCGTCTTGTCGCTCGCCCGAGTCATTATCGTAGACACTAATAAGGGAGTACTCGTGATCCTTGAAGAGAGTCAGGCCCTCGGTACTCGAGTACGACTCCACTTCCTTGAGCCCAATACTGTCCTTGCGATTGGTCGCATGCGAAATAAAAACCGTCTCTTTCGCGGTGAGGTCACGCAGTTCGAGAGA
>DUBN01000086.1:7197-10254 GCA_012960315.1 Acidimicrobiia bacterium | reverse complement strand
AATGTGGCGACGCTGTCTCCATTAATTCGTGGTACCAGTGATCGACTGTCTCATTCCATTCGACATCTTGGCCAGTGCGACGAACCACGACCACGTTCTCAATGGTTGAGGTGGCAGACACCGACGCGTCTGCGGTGTCTTTAAGGGGAAAGTGATCGCCTCGCCGATATCCGCCATCCGCGGTGATCAGGACTTTGGCGCTTGCATCGTCAATGCGGTCTGAAAGGGAGTCTGCGGAGAAGCCGCCGAAGACGATGGAGTGGGGGGCGCCTATTCTCGAGCAGGCAAGCATCGCCACAGGAAGCTCGAGGATCATTGGCATGTAAATGCAAACCCGATCGCCTTTTTCGACGCCCAGGTCCTTTAGGACATTCGCGAATTTCGATACTTCTTCGAAAAGTTCGTTATAAGTAATGGTTCTTGTATCTCCAGGCTCGCCTTCCCAATAGAACGCGACCTTGTCTCCTTGACCTGCTTCAACATGTCGATCAAGGCAGTTGTACGAGACGTTCAGTTTGCCTCCTACGAACCATTTCGCGAAAGGCAGATCCCATTCGAGAACCGTTTCGAAGTCGTCGAACCAGGTGACTAGCTCTCGTGCCTGGCGAGCCCAAAACCCCAGCCGGTCAGCTTCGGCTTCTTCGTACAAACTTCGATCGGCGATGATCGCATTAGCTTGAAAGTGGTCCGAAGGCGGGAACGTACGGTTCTCAACGTAGTAGTCCTCAATCGTTGGTTCGGACATCTGAATCCCCCTCTGTGGAAGGCACCCCGGCTTGGGTTCGACAGGTTGCGAGCCTAGCTCCTGGCCGGCTTCAGTTCGGAAGTGGACGACTCACTCCCCTACCCGCCATTCGGCGACAAGGAACGCTCCGAGTCCTTCACGGTCGGTAAGCGCAGCCGCTTCTTGTAGTACCGCTCTGGCTCCTAAGGCCCCCGAATCAGGGGCCACGGCCGAGTCGTGCCATTGTCCACGCGCCCATTCGGTCATGGCGTGAAGACCTTGTGACAGAAGCCAATCGCGCTGAGCGACAATTTGTGGAAAACCAGGAAGTTGATCAAACGCGATATCACATGTGATATCGCGGCTACCGGGTTCTGCGTAGGGATTGCCAGCTCGATGCTGTTGGTTGTACGTCCGTATCCATTCGCCAAATGGTCGTTCTACGAAATCTTTGGTTTGTTGCAGGCCGTAGTCAAGCACTCTGCCGCGATCGAGAAGATTCAACGCTCGGGTTACCCAGACCGCGGCTTTTAGATGCAGCGGTAGACAAGTTCCCGGTGGGGCATTTGGAACGAGAAGCGATGCCATGTTCTGGGCGTTTGGGGGAGCGGGCTGCCATTCCTCGCGGCCATTATTTACATACAGTTCTGACCAACCGGTTCGGGTTTTTTGAACGACGCGTGGTGGAAGGTTGTCGAGAAGTTCATTAGCCAGAACCACGCCAGTGAAGGGTCCGGTGGGCAAATCTTTCACGGCGGTTAGTGGGGCTTCTTCTGCTTCTAAAAAACATGTCGCGGCAACGATGGCAAAGGCTTCGTCACGTTGAACTTCGGAGCGTTCCACCATCACGTAGCGAAGCGCGCTGCTGCATTCTTGAACTGAAAGAAAAATATCTCTGCATAATGTTCCGCAACCTGATCCTGCCTCGATCACTATGAACGGATCAGGTCGATCGAGCTCCTGCCACACTTGGTCTAGGTAGGTTGCAATGCATTCGCCAAAGAGGGTGCTGGTCTCTGGTGAGGTAATGAAATCGCCCGCGTTTTCGCCGGCCTTTCCTCCTTGTGTGTAGAAACCCTGGGGTCCATACAGGGCTTCCTCAACGAATCGATCGAATCGCATCATTGACCGGTTCATTTCCGGCTTTGGTCCCTAGTCCCTTATCCGCCCAAGGCGGATAACACGGAGACCTCGCCAAAGTGGCCTACCAGGCCTGGTAGTACGCCAAAAGCCAGAGTGGCAAGCAGCGTGATCGTGAGCGCGGCGCCTAAAGCCCCGGTCACAACGATTGGTTGTTCGTCACCATCAGCTACTGGTTGGAACCACATTTGCGTCAGTATTCGTCCGTAATACGCAAAGGCGATCACGGTATTAACTGCCACGATGACCGCGAGGCCTGCTGCCCATCCCCCGCCGGCGTCTAGCAGCGCTCGAAACAGGCCGAATTTGGCGAACCAGCCACCCGCTGGCGGGATACCTGCCAACGCTGCGAGGAAGACAGTCATTGCCACTGCGAGGCCGGGCGCGTACTGGAACAATCCCGCATAGCTGTCGATTTCTCCGGATCGGGTTTTGCGGGCTACGGCCAACACGACGGTGAAGGCTCCTAGATTCATGAATGCGTAGATGGCAAGGTAAATGACAACTGCTTCAATCGCGCGTGCTGGGGCATCAGCAGCCACGGCAAACGGAACCAACATGAATCCGCCCTGTGCGATACCTGAGTATGCGAGGAGTCGAACAATGTTGGTCTGGCGGAGCGCGATGAGGTTGCCGACAGTCATTGTCAATGCTGAAATCAACCAAAAGAATGGTTGGACAACATCGTCCCGACCAAGAAAGGCAACAAATACGAGTTGGATAAGTGCAACCATCCCGGCGGTCTTCGACGCGACGGCTAGGAAAGCAGTAACTGGTGTTGGAGCTCCCTCATATGTATCGGGGGCCCATGTGTGGAAGGGAACTGCCGAAACCTTGAAGGCAAATCCGATCAGGACAAAGAGAATGCCAAGAATGGCAATGGGGTTGGAAGGTCCTGATCCAATTTCTTGGGCGATGGCGTCGAAGGTAGTGGAGCCCGTCAAACCGTAAACGAGGGACATCCCGTAGAGCATCACGGCCGACGCGAAAACGCCCATCAGGTAGTACTTGAGGCCCGCTTCGTTGGAGCGCGGGCCTCCCTTACGCCAGGCAGCCAGCATGTACGCGGGGATCGAAAGGAGTTCGAGGGCGACGAATACGCTGATCAAGTCCCGCGAACTACTCATCATCAGCATGCCAAGCAGTGATGTGAGCATCAAGGTGTAGTACTCGTTTTCGTAATAATCGCCGTC
>DUBN01000086.1:825-7047 GCA_012960315.1 Acidimicrobiia bacterium | reverse complement strand
CCAGCCAACGTCGGCATTATTTGCTTGGACCGTGCATCCCAGATGATGTCGACGATGGTGATAAGTGTCCCGAACGCAAGGAGGGTTAACTCCGGTGCTAGTGCATGCCAGTCAAGCGACGGCCGAGCGAAGGCGAGCAGGACATCCATGATCAGCGGCCAGCCACAATCGCCTCAACGCTGGCTGTGATCCCTGTGACGACGTCGTCAGTCACATTGAATATCAGGTTGGGCCAAATACCAAACAGGACGATGCCTACCAGGAATGGTGTCCAAGCGATCCATTCATATCGGTTGACGTCAGCTATTTCATTGTCAGCAAATTCTTTTGGTGGCTCACCGAAGGCGGTGCGTTGATATAGCCACAACAGGTATCCAGCGGCGAGCACGGTACCCATTGCAGCAATGACCATGTAGGTTCGGAACGTTTCTTCTGGCAGGCCAGCTCCAGGGTTATATGCGGAAAGAATCGCTGGGAATTCACCCCAGAAACCAGCGAGCCCGGGTAGGCCCAGTGAGGCCATGGTGGCGAGCCCAAGGATCCAACCCATCTGTGGTGCCGATTTGAGGAGACCTCCGAGGCGAGAAATCTCCAAAGTGTGGTATCGCTCTTTCACTGAGCCTGCGATGAAGAAGAGCAGCCCGGTGATTAGCCCATGTGCAACCATGCCGAAGACTGCTGCGTTGATTCCGAAGTCAGTCAATGTTGCTATACCGAGCATCACGAAGCCCATGTGGGCAACGGAAGAGAAAGCTATGAGACGCTTCATGTCGCTTTGTGCGAGGCAACCTAGTGCGCCGTAAATAATGCCAATCACCGCAAGGAGCCCTATCCAGGGAGCCCAAGCGACAGCACCTTCAGGCAAGAACGGTATGGCTATGCGAATGAAACCATAGGTGCCCAATTTGAGAAGCACCGCAGCAAGGATGACAGATCCAACCGTGGGGGCTTGGGTGTGAGCATCCGGTAGCCATGTATGGAACGGGAACATTGGCACTTTGATACCGAAGCCCATGAAGAGGCCCGCGAAGATCCATACCTGAGTGCTCTTTATGATTCCTGCACCCGCAACATCACTAAGAACTCTCATGTCGAAGGTGTGGAGCAGCTCGCCTGAGGAGTCTTTGGAAAGGAAGAAAAGTGCCAGGAAACTGATGATCATCAGAGCTGACCCAAACAACGTGTACAAGAAGAATTTCAACGATGCGTAGCGGCGATCTTCTCCGCCCCAGACACCAATAAGGAAGTACATGGGGAGCAGAACAAGTTCAAAGAACACGAAGAAAAGAATCATGTCCTGAGAAACGAACGTACCGTTCATACCGGTCGACAAAATCAGCAACAGAATGAAAAATGCTTTGGTGTTGCCCGGTTCAGGAACGTGATCCCAGCTGTAAATGAGACACAGTGGAACTACTACCAGTGATAGAAGCAGCAAGGGCAACGAAAGCCCGTCAAGTCCGACGATGTATCGGCTGTTGATGACATCGATCCAACCTTTGTCGACAACGAATTGAAGATCGCCGGCGGCGCCATAGTCAAATTGGAACGCTGAGTAGACCCCGACGACAAGCGCTGCCAGCGACGAGCCAAGCGCGACCAGCTTTAGCTCTGCTTCGTAGGCTTTGGGGATCAACATCATCACCAATGCGCCTACCAAGGGCAGGAACACGGCCAGGCTCAAGACCCATGTATCAAATCCTGTGGGTTCCACTCTGCTGCTCCTATACGACGATCACGAAGACTATGGCGAGCACTGCTGCTGATCCGAAAAGCAGCTGGCCGTAGTTCTGGACTTTTCCGGACTGGATACCACGCAGACCCTCTCCAGAGGAATCAGCGCCGCGCGCGGCGGCATTGACAGACCCGTCAATGACGCCTTGGTCAACCCATTTGTAGATCCACCGTCCGGTATCTCGAGCAATCTCACCTGCTCTATCAACTATTCGGTCTAGGACACTTTGGTTGACACGGTTCGCCCAGTTAGCGACGGGGCGTTTAATTGTTTCGACGATTACATCGTTGTAGAGATGGTCGAGGTAATACTTATTTTCTAAGAAGGTGTAACCATTTTTGGCATACCGGTTGCGTTCGGTCATGCCATGGAGGCCGATACGACGCCAGTAATAGAGGTACGTGACCAGAATGCCCGACACAGCCAACGCTAAACCGACCAAAGCCATGGTGAGCGAGGGGTCCGGATGCGAGATTCCTAATCCACTTAAGTAGACCGAGGGTTCCGCGTAGGTTTGGATCCGATGAGCGAGCCCTTCCAATCCGAAGGGTTTAAGTACTGGGCCTGGCAGGTTGAATACACCGCCGAGAACTGCCATGCCTGCAAGTATCCACAGTGGAACAATCATCACTTTCGGTGATTCGTGCGGTTGACCATGACCTCTGAATTCACCGTGGAATGTGTACCAAATCACGCGGGTCATGTACGCCGCTGTCATAAAGGCAACAGCGCACCCAAATATAAGCATCAAGGGGTAACTATTTTCTTGGCCTACAAGCGACCCGAGCAGGATTTCGTCTTTCGACCAGAACCCGGCGAAGGGGAAAACCCCTGCTAAGGCCAGCGAAGCGATAACAAAGGTTCGATAGGTGTGGGGCATGTCTTTCTTAAGCCCGCCCATCTTTCGCATATCAAACGTGTGATGGGCGGCATGGCTGACTGATCCTGCCCCTAAGAACAAACACGCTTTAAAGAAGGCGTGGGTGAATAAATGGAATATTGCTGCGGTCCACGCGCCTACACCAAGGGCCATCACCATGTAGCCAAGTTGAGAAACTGTCGAGTAGGCCAACACTTTTTTGATATCCCATTGGGTGAACGCGAGTCCAGCACCAATGAGAGCAGTGAACCCTCCGATAAAGGCCATCAGATTGATTGAGCCAGTACCGATGGACAGACCTTCGTAAAAAACTGGGTAGAGGCGGGCGATCATGTAGACACCCGCTACAACCATCGTGGCGGCGTGGATAAGCGCGGACACTGGGGTGGGGCCTGCCATCGCGTCCGGTAGCCATGTGTGGAGCGGGAACTGGCCCGATTTCGAGGCAACCGCCGCCATTAAACAACAGGCAGCGACAAGAAGCGCAAGGTGATGCGCTCCAGGATCCCCTGATATGAGGGTGTTAATCGCATCGATATCGAAGGTTTGGAAGGTGCCCCAGAGGATGATCATCCCAACGAGGAGTCCTATATCTCCGACGCGATTAGTTAGAAATGCTTTTAAAGCTGCGTCCGTGTTTGGCTTCTCCTCCCACCAATGCCCAATGAGGACAAACGAACACACACCGACGAGTTCCCATCCAACGATTAGTTGAATAATGTTCTGCGCCATTACAAAGAACAACATGGCTGCGGTGAAGAGGCTCAAGAAGGCGTAGTAATGAACGTATCGGCGGTCGTCCTTTACATATTCAGTTGAGTAGATGTGGACGAGAAGGGAGATAGAGGCCACGACCATAAGCAGCAAAACAGTTAGGCCATCCACAAGGGTGCCAACTGAAAATTCGATTCCCCCGCTGGACCACCACTGAGAAAAGGTTGAAATCACCGGGCGAATCAGAGGACTGGAATGGCCTTCTCCATCCCCGCCGCCTGAAGGGTCTGTGGACACCACAGCATGATCGTCAGCAGGGTCAGCCTCATGGTCGTCAGCATGAACCGCCATCTCAACGATCGCATCAGGTGGTGGATTCTCTACCCGCTGCGTCCATTGAAAAGCCGCTACCGCTGATAGGACCCATACAAGGCCGAGGGCCGTGATTCCCACGATGTGAACGCGATTGGTTCCAATGAATCGTTTGCCGAAGAAGAGAATTACGACAAAAGAGATAGCCGGGATAAGGGGGATCAGGAAGGCATTTTCTAACATCCACATAGTGCTGCCCTATCCCCGCATCAAATCGAAGTCTTCGACGTTGATGCTGGTTCGGTTGCGGTAGAGAAGCAGGACGATGGCAAGACCCACGCCAACTTCGGCAGCCGCGACTGCGATGACGAAGAGTGCAAAAACTTGGCCCGACACGACGCCATGTTGAACACCGAAGACCACCAAATTGATGTTGACGGCATTGAGCATCAGCTCAATAGACATCAGCACCATCACGCCGTTACGTCGCGCAAGTACTCCATAAACGCCGACAGCAAACAACACGGCACCGAGAATCAAGAACTGGTTGAGCAGCACGTCAGTCCTTCCTCGCTAGGACGATAGCCCCAATAAGAGCAGCTAATAAGAGCACCGATATCGCCTCGAAAGGGATGATATAAGTGGAAAAAACTTCATCCGATACATCCGCCGTCCGAAAAATTGGCCCGTCGGTTACGAGACGGTCCGACCCGAAATGATCCATCAGCGAATAGACAGTTACGCCTCCCAGGAGAACAGACACGGCCGCCGCTATGGGCCATTGAGCTCCGGTCATTTCCATGACGTTGCCTAAGGGCGCCTTGGTAAGCATGATGCCGAACAAGAAGAGGACCATCACCGCCCCGATGTAAACCAGGACTTGAGTCGTCGCCACAAACTCAGCGGCTAGGAGAATATAGAGGGCTCCAAGTCCGCCAAGAACTGCGACCAGATACAAGGCTGCGTGGACAATGTTGCGCGTAGTAACCATCCGCAAAGCGGAAACGACGACTATCGCTGCGATGATCCCAAAGAAAATGTTCTGCGCAACCATGCAGCCCTACCTTGGAACCTTTCTGACTTTTTGTTCCGAACCTGCTTCGTATTCAAGGAAGTCGGGGACAGTGTCCATCCATTCGCCTAAGCGATCTTTATCGTGAAGCAAGTCAGCAATCCGAGGCTCGCTGTATTCGTACTCGGGTGTCCAGAACAAGGCATCGAAAGGACAGACGTCTACGCATATCCCGCAATACATGCAAAGGGCGTAATCAATGTCGAACCGGTCGAGCATGTTAACTGTTCGCGGTTTCCCTCCAGCGCGTCGCGGTGGGGCTTTGACTTTGTGACCTTCGATGTAAATGCACCAATCCGGGCAGGCTCGCGCACAAAGCATGCAAGCCGTGCAATTCTCCTCGTGAAGCGCAATTACGCCGCGCGCGCGATCGGGAGGCGCTTCTTTTTCGTGCGGGTATTGGACGGTAACGGCACCTTTCTGAGGGGCCGGTATTAATGTTTTCCACCCGCGCTTGGGGAAAAGGGTTCTTCTTGCAGTTCGGGCAGTCACACCTAAACCCTTGATGAGACCCGGGAGTTGCGGCATTAGAAGACCACCTTAAATATTCCGGTAAGCACGATGTTCGCGAGAGCTAGGGGAATTAAGATTTTCCAGGCGAATTTTTGGAGTTGGTCCTCACGCAGCCTCGGGTACGTGAACCGAACCCAGAAAATAAAGGAAGCAATTAAGAGAATCTTGACGAGCATCACGCCGGGACCGAGAACGTTTAGGAGGTTGTCGTCTACGTCGAAGCCGGGGATCCACCATCCTCCCAGGAACATGACAGCTGCAAGGGCCGAAAAGGCGAAAGCCGTTCCGAACTCTGCCATGAAGAACAACAAAAATCTGAACCCGGTGTACTCAACGTGGAATCCACCCACAAGTTCTGTTTCAGCGACAGGCATGTCAAACGGAGTTTGAGTGAGTTCGGCTTGCGCTGCGATCATGAAAATGAGAAAGGCGAAAAATTGAGTAAGGATAAATGGGTTTCCGATTGCGCCAAATCCGAAGATTTCTCCCGTGGCTTGTGCCTCAACAATCCCTTGCAGGTTCAGGGTTTCTGCCTGAATAACTACACCCATGACCGCCAGAATGAGCGGTAGTTCGTATGCGATCAGCTGTCCCGCAGCACGCAAGCCGCCTAGAAGGGCGTACTTGTTTGCCGATGCCCACCCGGCCATCAAAATGCCGAGTACTGACAGCGAGGAAACTGCCAATGCGTAAAAAACGCCTGTATCGAGATTTTGGACAACGGCGTCGGGACCGACGGGAATGACCACGTAGAGCAAGAATGTTGACGCCAGCACCACGACCGGAGCCATTCGGAAAACGCGCCGATCCGCTTGCGCTGGGTTGATGTCTTCCTTTTGAAGAAACTTGACCGCATCAGCTATGAGCTGAAGTGAACCGTAGGGACCTGTGTCATTAGGCCCAAGACGGCTTTGCATGAAGGCCATCATCTTGAAAAGGAAGAGGTATACAAGAATTAGCGAAGTCGCCGGAATTACCGCTAAGGCTAAACCGAGT
>DUBN01000086.1:0-800 GCA_012960315.1 Acidimicrobiia bacterium | reverse complement strand
CGGGAGAGCGAGAAGCGACATCACCGGTCGATGTCCCCCAAGATGAAGTACAGGGAACCCAGAATGGTTATGACATCGGGCACGTACACGCCCTTCATCACCCACGGAACGACAGAGATGTTATTGAAACTAGGTGTACGTATCTTGACTCGGAACGGCCCTAAATCGCCTTTGCTGACTATGTAATAACCCATTTCTCCGAGCGGGTTTTCCGTCGAGATATACGCCTCGCCAGCGGGTACTTTGATGATTCTTGGCACCTTGGCCATGATCGGCCCACTGGGAATTCCGTCGAGTAGCTGGTCAACAATTCGCGTCGCTTCGCGTGTTTCTTGTAAACGAACCCAGTAACGGGCAAACGAATCGCCATCGGGGTGAGTCCACACCCGCCAATCAATCTGATCCCAAGCGAGACCGGGGTTAGCGTCTCGGCGGAGGTCCCAATCGATTCCACTGGCACGAAGGTTTGCGCCGGAAAGTCCGTGGCCGAGAGCCACGTCAGCGGGGATGACACCAACACCTCGGCACCGAGCTTGAAAGATCTCGTTGCCAACCAACAGGTCTTCCATCTCATCGCAGAAGGTCCGCATTTTCACCATCACAGAGCGAGTCTCGTCAACCCACCCCTTGGGAATATCATCCTTGAGCCCACCGAGTCGGTTGAAATTGGGATGGAACCGGCCGCCGGTTACTTCCTCGATTTGGTTCAGAACCCGCTCGCGGTCTCGGAACGCGAAGAAAACGGGGGTAAGAGCCCCAATTTGGACTCCCATATCACCCAAGAAAAGCGACAGATTAGC
>DUBN01000085.1 GCA_012960315.1 Acidimicrobiia bacterium | reverse complement strand
ACAAGACCAAAGAGTCCTAGTTCGTTGTTTGCCACTGCCCAGGGGTAGAGAAAGATGATCTCGATGTCGAACATTATAAAAAGCATCGCTACCAGGTAGAACTTGACTGGGAACCGCTCTGGCATAGCTACTTGGTCAACAATTCCACATTCATATGCAGATCTTTTTGCGAGCGTGCTGCGTTCCGGCGCCAGTAGTCGAGAAGCGATAATGCTCAATAGAACGAACAGGACCCCAAGTACGCCAAGGGTCAGAACGGGGAGATACTGCTCCATCTCAATTCTCCCCTCCCCCTTGATTCAGCTTCCTGCCGCGTCCCGGACGGCCCATAGAGCTTGATCTCGCCGGTGCAGGTGGTAGCACCCTAAACCAAACACCAAACCTGAGAAGATCGCTACGAGCGCGGGTCGAAGCCTCAAATTTCCTTGGTCACGAACCATAATCACGGTGTAGATAGGCGCGGCTTCATCAAGTTCGGCGATAGGTAGGACAACTTTGCCATCATCTCCCAGTTTGTTGGGGTCGACGTCTAGTGAGGGCTTGTAGGGCTGCAGTTGAACTGCCGCATAGTGAGGGCGCCCTCGGCTGGGAATGAAGTACTGAGTTATCGCATTATCGGGAATACCGAGGGGACGATAACGTTCGCCGCCTACGCGCATCACCCGGTGCACTTGGTAGTCGGTCGCTGCGCTGAAGAGGCATGTATTGACGGCTTCTAAACGGCGAGGATCTATGTCGCTACAGACGACGGCGGCGTCGGCAGTTGCTCGGGCATCAGCCTCAATCACTACTTCCCAACCTGCTCCGGGAGAGTCCACGATGTCGTTGCCCAATTCTTGGACCAACTCAATCGGTACGGCTTTGGGGTTCGTGCTGACGTGGGTAACTTCCCAGGCGGGGCCATGACCCACCCAACCGATTCCGAAGAACCACCAGATGATTCCCATTATCAAAGTCCAGCCCCAAAATCCTGTCCACGCGACTAGGAATCCAAGTCTGACACCGAGGTTGGTTGCTAACACCAGGTATACCGAGCCGCAAAGGGTCAGGACGGCAAGGAGAACTGCTAAGTAGCCAGTGAGGATCGGGTCCCAGCTGACAAGGGCCACCAGACTCATTTGTCGTCCTTCGTTGTATGCAGTTCTGTGAACTGAGCTGTCGATTGCTCAGCAGGGTCGAGACTTCGTTCATATTCTGCGATGGCACGGATTTCTTCTTGAGATAGCACCCGTCCGAAGCCTGGCATTCCGTAGTTCCCTAACCTCGCGAACTCGCCATAGGCAACGTTGTCAGCAGCTCCGAGGGTAATAAATGAAACTTGATCTTCGATATCGGGGAACAGCCGCTCAAGGCTAACCACGTTCAACGCAGGTCCGTAGCGACCTGATCCGGCCGGACCTGGGACCACTTCAATTTCACCGCCATTGTTGGGTAACTGGGCGGATCCACGTGCCGGCCAGCGCGGGGTGTGACACCGAGCACAGTGAAGTTCGAAAAGCACTTGCCCTTCAGTTTTTTCTGGGTGCGCGGCTGTTGATCTCTGCTTGGCTGAAAGAGCTCTACCGTTAGCTTCTTCATCGGAGATCCGTTCTCGCCAGAGCCACGCAATAATGTTGTCAACTTCTTGCGCGGTCATTGGTCCGCCACCAGGCAAGCCCCATGCAGGCATGACCCCTCGCCCATAATTCAATATCTGTCGTACTTCGTCGACTTCGTCGAGCGTTTCGGCTTCAGTATCAAAGCGAGTAAAAACGGTGTCCAGTGCAGGTGCCCGCC
>DUBN01000084.1:4451-56821 GCA_012960315.1 Acidimicrobiia bacterium | reverse complement strand
CATTGATGTCAGCCGTGTGTGTTGACTCATTAGAGACTCATGCGTCTATCTTGGGAGAATGCCTCGGTCTCTCGCAGTTTTCGAAGATTTCGATCCTGCTGGTACACAGTCTTTCGCTAACGCGGTCACACGTTTTCGCGAGAGAAACATCGTTTTACCTCAGTTCAACGAATTGAGGGACCCGTCTGCATTGACGCCTGACCTTATTGAAGCTCTGGATCGTGTCGCTGCTGATGATGCTGATCCGGTCAATTTATTTCGCGTTCACTGGTTCAACACCCCGGGGCAATCGTTGCCTGCCTCTGTGCCGGACCATATAGAACTCCCCACAGAACTCACTGGCACAGACGCCCGCATAGTTGTCGCACTAGGAAATCGATTCCCGATGATTGGCGCTCACAAGGTACTCGCCGCATACGCATGCCTAGTGGCCCGTTTGGTCACCGGGCGGTTCGACCCGACCATTAATCGTGCCGTCTGGCCATCTACTGGAAACTATGCGCGGGGAGGGGTGGCCATCTCCAAGATCATGGGGTGTCGCGGTGTCGCTGTTTTGCCCGAAGGGATGAGTCGCGAACGGTTTGAGTGGTTGGATCGCTGGATTGAGCACCCTCACGACATAATCCGCACACCTGGCACCGAGGCCAACGTCAAAGAAATCTATGACGAATGCAACCGCCTAGAAGCCGATGAATCAAACGTCATTTTGAACCAATTCAGCGAATTTTCAAACCACCTCGGGCATTACGCAGTAACCGGACCGGCCCTAGAATCAGTTTTCCGTTACACAACATCCAGCCGGCAGGCACGACTTGCTGCTTTCGTTTCAGCTTCCGGGTCTGCCGGCACTCTCGGGGCTGGCGACTACCTCAAAGACACCTTCGGCGCGCGAATCGTGGCTGTTGAAGCCCTTGAGGTGCCGACCATGCTTTATAACGGGTTCGGTGATCACAACATTCAAGGCATTGGCGACAAACATGTGCCCCTCATCCACAATGTGACCAATACCGACCTCATCGTCGGAATCTCCGATAAGGCGACCGATCGGCTAGATGTGGCGTTCAACACATCGGCCGGGCTTCGTGCATTGGAACGCCAGGGTGTCAATCCCGAACTTGCAGCATCACTCACCAATTTGGGTTATTCCTCAATCTGCAACATCTTGGCTGCGATCAAAACGGCGAACCACTGGAAGCTTGACAACAACGACATGATCGTCACCGTCGCCACTGACGGTTCAGAGTTGTATAACTCCGAGCGAGAAAAAGTACTGCGCCGCGACTTCCCAGAAGGATTCGACGACTCAGAAGCTGAGCGCGTGTTGACAACCCACATAACTGGTGCCATCACCGAAAACGTTCTTGACATGGATGAAGCAAACCGAAATCGGATCTTCAACCTCGGCTATTTCACGTGGGTTGAACAGCAAGGAATTGCAATCGAAGACTTCGAACGGCGCCGCGACCAAACCTGGTGGGATGGTTTACGACCTCTCATCGACAATTGGGATGCTCGAATCGCGGAGTTCAATGAGGCCACTGGAGCAAGGCACCGTCAGTGACGTGACCGAAACCAACCCCTTCATCTTCTACCGAGAGCGGCTCGACTCCTACAGTCGAGCGGTCGCAGCAGGTTGGAGCGACCAGCAATTTGTCGATTTGGTGTCCGACATGAACGCCCAAATACAACGAGTCGACGGCCGCGGATTTTCTATGACACCCACCCTCGACGGTGCGCCCCTCGCAACGGCGCTCGGTCTTGACGTCGACCTGAAAGTGAAGGTCGAAATCGACTCGGTTGGGGGATCCCACAAGGCCCGACACCTTTTCGGGGTCGCACTTCATTTAGCTATCGACGAGACCGCCAGTGGTTCTTCGAATCATCCGTTGGTGATCTCCAGCTGTGGCAATGCCGCGATCGCAGCGGCAATTGTCGCCAAAGCAATCAGTCACCCAATCGAGGTATTTGTGCCTACTTGGGCTGAAGAGCCAGTACTCGAACAACTCAAAGACCTTGGAGTAACGCTCCAAATTTGTGAACCCAAAGTTAACGAGAAAGGCGACCCGTGCTATTCCCGCTTCATCGAAGCAGTGAATAAGGGATCCCGTCCGTTCGGAGTTCAAGGGACCAACACGAGTACAACTTTCGACGGAGGTCGAACCCTTGGCTGGGAATTGCAAGATCAAGCGGAGAACCTCGACACCGTTTTTATCCAGGTCGGTGGCGGCGCTCTTGGCACTGCTACAGCAAAGGCACTATCGGATATTGCTGTATACCCAGTCCAAGTCGAGGGTTGCGCCCCTTTCAAACGTGCATGGGACCTTCTTGCGCCCGATTTCAATATGGAAACAGCTAATTCAACGCCCGAAAAATTCATGTGGCCGTGGGACAAACCGGCCAGCGCTGCTTCAGGTCTTCTTGACGACATCACATACGATTGGTTGCCACTGCTGGAGGAGACTCTTAATAGTGGTGGAGAGCCTGTGGTCGTCTCGGAGACGACACTTATTGAAACCCACCGCGTTGCCACTAGCGTTACCGGATTAAATGTTTCTCCCACCGGGTCAGCAGGGCTGGCTGGGCTGGTATCGGCCTCCCCCGAGGCTGGAACGGTTGTAGCAGTCGTGTTCACAGGTATCGACCGCCAAAACGAGGTGACGGGATGACGAGTCTTGAAGAGTTTCAAGTTCCCGGTCATGGCGGAAATGTGCACGTTCGACTCTGGGCCCCTAGCTCAACTCCAAGAGCACTTGTTTTTATTGTTCATGGCTACGCCGAACATGGCGGCAGATACGGACACGTCGCTGACGCCCTAACGGCTAGCGGACTTGCAGTCGTTGCTCCCGACCATGTTGGTCATGGGCTTTCGGACGGTGAACGAGCGCTCATTACCGATTTTGGGCTCGTCGTAGATGATCTGGGGACGATCGCGTCAGCCGCGTCTGAGCGACTGAAAGTCACCACACCGCTGCTTCTTTTGGGTCATTCAATGGGGGGACTCTTTGTAGCTCGCTTCGTCCAACGTTGGCCGGATCGTGCAACTGGAGCTGCTTTTATGGGCGCAGTGATCGGTGACTGGAAATGGGCCCGCAAAGTTCTTTCCCGACCAGAACTACCGCCCGAAGATTCCGACCCCATGGGAATGCCACGAGATCTTGAAGCTTGTCGAGCTTACGACGCTGACCCATTGGTGTATCGCGGCGTATATAAACGACCTCTCCTTGAAGCAGAGATTGTCGCTCTTGACGAATTTCGCGAAGACATCGACAAGATCCGAATCCCGGTCGGGTTCTTTCATGGCACGGCTGATCCGTTTGTGCCTTTTGGCGGTTCTCTGCAGGCCATTAACGACATGCCTAGCTCGGCCAAGACGATCAAGCTTTATGACGAGGCAAAACATGAACTGCTTAATGAAATAAACAAAGGGGAGGTTATCGATGATTTTCAACGTTGGATCGACAGCACCCTCACAGCCCAGACGGAAGCACCACAGTGAGCACGAAGGTTGGACTGCTTCACGAGTCCCAACGCCTCGGGACGCAAATTAATCGAGTGCTTCGACCTGCCAGTTGGTCAGAAGCGATTGAATTGAGCGACTCGTTCCCCGAAGCAGTTCCGGTTGCGGGTGCGACAGACCTCCTGCTGGACCTAGCACGACAGTCAACATCTGCTGAAGATTCGGGTGTCACTCTCATAGATCTTTGGGGGTTAGCGGAGTGTTCTGACATCAACGTCGGGAATAGCGATGTCGTAGTCGGTTGTGGGGTGACTCACAACCAAATCATTCACGACGTGGGTCTCGACCCGGCACTCGATCTCCTTCGCTTGGCATGCTTAGAAATCGGATCTCCTCAACTCCGCAACCGAGCGACAGTTGTTGGCAATATCGTGACCGCGAGTCCGGCGAACGACACCATCTCAGCCCTGGTAGCTCTCAACGCGGTGGTCATCATCGACTCCCTAGCCGGTGAGCGCGAAGTTTCGATTAGGAAGTTCTTTAAAGGCTTTCGGAATACTGCACTGCGGCGATCAGAATTAGTGAGTGGTATCAGAATTCCCAAGTGGAGCCTGAACACGATTGGGACATGGCTAAAAATCGGAAATCGATCCGCTCAGGCGATATCGGTCGTCCACGCAGGCCTCGTTCTTGAACTTGATGAGGCGACGTCGGCTGTTACCAAAGCTGATGTGGCGATCGGTAGCGTCAGCGAAACGATCGGCGTATCCGATGCCCTCCGCGAATATCTGATTGGTAAGCCGTTGAACGCGGAGACTGCAGCAGCTGCGGCTCATCTCGCTGCAAGTGAGATACAACCGATCGATGACATCCGCGGTACTGCTGCCTATCGCCGCTCAGTCACAGAAACTGCCGTGCGTCGAGCACTATTGAGTTTGTCCGACAGCTCCGCTTCTGAATTGCGAACTACTCCGCTACTGGGTTGGATGGTTGGACGCTCCGAGCCTCCACGGTTGGATCTTTCGTCTCAAACAGAAGTCTCTTGCACGGTCAACGAATCTCGGGTCTCAGCTTCCATCGGTTCCGCCCAAACTCTCCTTGAGTGGCTCCGAACGAACGTAGGTACAGGGACTAAGGAAGGTTGCGCTGAAGGTGAATGTGGTGCATGCACAGTCACACTTAACGGTGCAGCGGTGACAAGCTGCCTCGTCCCGACAGCGCAGGCTGATGGAGCTTCCATCGTTACTGTGGAAGGCCTTGATTCGGGGGGAGAACTTCACCCGGTCCAGCAACGATTTCTCGACGAATTTGCAGTCCAATGCGGATTTTGCACCCCAGGTTTCCTCGTTGCAGCAAAAGCGCTACATGACGAAAACAAATCCCCAACTGAAGATGAGATTCGAGCAGGGCTCGCTGGGAATTTGTGTCGCTGCACGGGCTACTACTCAATAGTTGAGGCGTTAGCGCGATCGTTGCCTAGCGACGGAAGCTGCTGATGACAGTTGGAGCAACTCCCTCGCGAGTTGATGCTGTCGACAAAGTGACTGGTTTGGCAACCTACCCAGCCGATCGCGTTCCAAAGAACGCCGTGCACGCTGTTGTTGTTTTCACAAATCAGCCCCACGCTCGCTTAGTCAAGCTCGGTCTGGCTGAAACGCTGGCCGCTCCAGGTGTCGTGACGGTGGTAACCGCTGCTGATGTTCCAGTAAATGAATATGGCCTCACGCTATTCGACCAGCCGGTATTCATCGGATTGGACGACACCGGTCGTAGCTCGGTTCCTTGCAATGTAAGCCGTTGGGAAGCCGACCACCTTGTCGTCGTTGTAGCGGAGAGTCTCATTGAGGCTCGCCAAGCGTCAGCCCTCATCAGAACTGAGTGGGAACAACTGCCGATGGCGAATGACGTCGTCGTTGCACGTACCGATGAAATCCTCGTGCATCCTGGCTCGACAAGTAACACGTACCACGAGTTAAAGATTCGCAAGGGAGATATCGAAAAAGGGATAGCGGCGGCTGACGTAATTATTGAAGGTACTTACGAACTCCCACATCAAGAGCACGCGTATTTGCAAGTGGAAGCTGCCACTGCCTGGATTGATGATGAGGGATTAGTAACCGTTGAGACAGGAGGTCAATGGGTTCACGAAGACCGCGAACAAATTGCGCATGCCCTAGATATTGACCCGGAAGAAGTGCGTGTTCGATATGCGTCAATTGGTGGTGCTTTTGGCGGCAAGGAAGACATGAGTTTGCAAATCGTTATGGCGGTAACGGCCCGCAAACTCGCGAAATTGGGTAACAAACGGTCCGTGCATTGCGGTTGGTCTCGCGAAGAATCGATTGTCGGTCACCACAAACGTCACCGTGCAACAGTGCACGCCCGTCTAGGAGCCACCGCTCAAGGCATCATTACCGCAGTCGAAGCCGATGTGTGGCTCGACGCAGGCGCATACAACTACACCTCGAACAAGGTGCTCGGGAATCTTCATCTGTCAGTAGCTGGTGCATATGACGTACCAAATGCGCGTATCGATAGTAAAGCCATCTACACCCATAGCGTTCCTGGTGGAGCTTTTCGTGGGTTTGGCGGTCCGCAAGGTGCTTTCGTTGCTGAGTCGCAAATGAACAAGCTTGCTGAGGCGCTAGGAATTGACCCACTAGAGCTGCGTCGTCAAAATGCCCTCACTGACATCTCTGCAGGCATCACCCAAGCAGGTCTTCCCGAAGGCGTAGGAGTAGTGCGTGTTATCGACGCATGTGCTGAACGGGCACCGACGTCTGAAGAACCAGCTTCCGGGAAGCCCTTTCGCCCCATCGCTTCCTTACCAGCTGAAATGGGTCAGTTGAGGCAAGGTCGCGGCTACGCAGTCGGGATGAAAAATGTCGGCTTCAGTTTTGGGTTTCCAGAAGCTTGCGAAGCAGATGTCGTATTTCACGGTGACCCGGAGGACCACCGCCCTATCCGAGTCGAACTGTTGCATAGCGCCGCGGAGGTTGGCCAAGGAGTCCACACCGCCCTTATACAAATGGTCGCCGATGCCGCAAACGTCGACAGTAAACAGATCGAAGCGACTTTCAGCGATACTGCAACGGGCGGTGATTCAGGATCGGCATCAGCGTCGCGTTTGACGTTCATGGCAGGGAATTCGATTCTGGGTGCTGTCGAAGAGGCCGAAAAAGCCTGGGCCGATGGTGATCGGCCAGCTCTTGGACACTTCTCCTACAAGCCGCCGTTGACTGAAGCATTGGACCCTCAAACGGGCGTCGGCCAACCAAACTTTTGTTACGGATATATGGCACAAGCAGTAGACCTGACGGTTGATATCGGAACAGGACATGTGCGGGTCGATCGGGTTCTTTCAGTTCATGATGTCGGCAAAGCAATCCATCCGCGAATGCTCATCGGTCAGGTCGAGGGAGCCATCGCCCAAGCACATGGCTACGTGCTGAGTGAGCAGCTGGTTGTCGAAGACGGCAGAATTCGAAATCCGCGATTGTCTCAATACCTGATCCCCGGTATTGGCGATGTGCCGGTGAAAATAGATTGCGTGATTCTTGAAACCACTGACCTGGTGGGTCCATGGGGAGCGAGGGGAGTCGCTGAGATGCCGTTTATTACCTACGCCCCGGCAGTGACTGCCGCTATCCATGATGCCACTGGTGTGTGGATCGACACATTTCCACTCACACCGTCAGTCCTACTTGGACATTTGGCTCTGGGAAATCTCTGAACCGAGCTAGTAGATAGTTTCAAGAGCGGAGAACAACCGCTTTGCCTGTTCAGCGGCTTTGGCACGTATTTCCTCAGCGTCGACTCGGGTTGCTGCTCCGTCACTAACAACAACTTCTCCAGCAATTTGGACCGAGAGTGGACGAATACTGGTGTGATACGCGAGGCGCCAGGGATCAATTGGCTCATCTGACCAGACAACTCGGTCATTGATGGCTTCGGGCACAAGTTGGTAGCCGCCTTCTAACCATTCCCAAACTAACTCTGGAGTGACTGTTATGTCGCACTCGCGTGCACGCGCATATGCGACTCGGAATTCGTCAAGCATGGCAGCACCAATGCCATCTGTTCCTAACGCGACAGGAAGTCCAAGCCTCTGAGGCGCGGCGTAGCCGACCGAGTTGTTCATATTGGAGCGGGGGTTGTGTACTAAGTGTCCAGTCAACCCGTGGTTGTCAGGGAGATGCACTCCATGGACAAGAAGCCAACTTTCCTGGCTCAGTCCTCGGAGACGATTCACCGCGTCAATGTCATCTACGCCTTCAGCTACATGAATGTGAACTCCCACACCATGTTGTTGGGCTAATTCGACAGCAGCTAGAAGTGTGTCCTGCTCACAGGTGAAGGCTGCATGGATACCGACCATGCCTTGCCCTCCTTGAGCCAAGAACCGTAAATTTTCTTCCAGCCCGCGCTTCGCGCCGTCCGGCCCGTGTCGATCGGTCACACCGTAGGAACAGTTGACGCGGATACCGACTTCCGCGCATGCGTTCGCAATCACGTCCAAGGAGCCTTCGATCGCGTTGGGCGACTCGTGATGATCAAATATCGCGGTGGTACCTGATTCAATCGCCTCGAGTGCTCCCAATTTCGCTGACCATTCCAACATTTCGAGATCCAGCGCGCGATCTAATCGCCACCAGACAAGCTCGAGAATTTCGCGAAAGGTTTGTGGTGTGCGGGGAGGTGCAGGCATACCGCGTGCCAGAGCGCTGTAAAGGTGGTGGTGAGCGCAGACGAGTCCACTGGTCTCGTTGAGTTCAAGGTTTCTCAAGTCCACGCGTCGGCTCGTTCGCGGTTGGCTAAATTCCGGATCGGTAGTTCGGTTGGCCACGGTTCTCCGTTCGCTCGAACAGCAGCTGCTACTGCTCCAGCGGTCGGGACAAGACCGATTTCACCGACTCCCTTGATTCCGTAGGGTGCACCTGGTTGAGGGGATTCAACAATGATTACTTCAACGGGCGGCATGTCTTTGGGTCGGATGATATCCAAGCTGCGAAGCGTTGTGTTTGTCGGACGGCCCGAGGAGTCTGTTGGGAATCCTTCGAAAAGCGCGTACCCCAGGCCCATGTGCACCGCTCCCTCGATCTGCCCTTCGCACAACAATGGGTTGACGGCTCGACCCACATCATGAGCTGCGACGACTCGCTGGACGTCGCCACTGTCGGGATCGAGAATCACAAGTTGAGCGGCATACCCAAAGGTCGAATGAATAACAGGGTGTTCGAGACCTTCGCTTAGGGAATTTGTCCAATTCACTCGATAACTGCCCTCGTAATCGATACCGACTTGGCAATCATCGAGGAGTGCAATACGACACGCGTCTTGGACTGCCCCTGCGCCCATGAGTGTTCCTCGGCTTCCCGTGGTCTGACCGGCTCCTAATTCTCGGGTTGAGTCGACGATAACTTCGATTTGCTCTGCCCCGACTCCTAATTCTTCGACAGCGACTTGAAGGGCAACGTTGTGGACACCTTGACCCATTTCAGTCCAACAGTGCCGAACTTCTACCATTCCGTCTTCTCGGAATCGCACCACTGCCTTAGCAAGCTCATCGAAGCCGTTTCCGAGTCCCGAGTTCTTCAATCCAAGGCCGACTCCTACGGGTAGTCCTGACTTCACAGCCGCGTCATACGACTCTTTGACAGCGTTGAGACAGGCCCGTGCGCCAAGGCAACCATCATCCATGATTTGGCCTGGACCCCAAACATCTCCTGGATCTACGACGTTGCGCGATCTGATTTCCCATCCGTTGATGCCGACCTTTTCGGCTAGGCGGTCCATTATTCCTTCCATTGCGAACTGCGCCTGGTTGGCGCCAAACCCTCGGAATGCTCCACACACAGGGTTGTTAGTTCGTACCGCTACGGCTTCGACGTCTACGGCTTCGATGACATAGGGGCCCGTCGCATGGCCAGCAGAGCGTTCCAAGACCTTCATACCGACAGACGCGTATGGTCCCGAGTCTCCAAGCATCCGTACCCGGACAGCAGTTAATTTGCCGTCTGAGTCGCATCCGGCTTCATAGGTCATGCGAATCGGATGTCGCTTCGGATGCATCAACAAAGACTGTTCTCTGGAAAGAGTGATCTGCACCGGCCGACCCAAAAGCCAAGCAGACAAGGCTGTGTGAACTTGGTTGGACAGGTCTTCTTTTCCGCCGAAAGCCCCGCCATTGCTCACCAATTCAGTGGTGATGACGCTGGGGTCGACGCCAAGTACTCGCGCTATGTCATTTCGATCATCCCAGATTCCTTGACCTCCGGTGTAGACATAAAGACCGTCGTCGGTAGGGACCGCGAGAGTTGATTCAGGCTCCAGAAAGGCATGTTCGACTCGTTGAGTCTGAAATGTTTCCTTGACCACGTGTGCCGAAGTTTCGATGGCTGCATCAACCGCACCTCTCTGATAAGAGGATGTTGATAAAACGTTTCCCTTTAGGCCCCAGACGGCGTCTTCCTCGTCGACCACAACGCGAATCGGGTCCGTCTTGGGTTTGTGGACTTGATATTCGATACGTAACAAGCCGGCAGCTCGAATGGCGGTGGTTCGGTCCTGCGCCACTACTACCGCTAGGACATCTCCGAGATATGAGGTCCGGCCACCTTCAGGAATCATGACCGGCCAGTCTTTGTGAATCAGACCGACTCGCATTTCACCGGGGATATCTGCGGCAGTGAACACTGCTACGACGCCTTCGGTGGCCAGGGCAGCGGCGGTATCAATTGTCACAACATCTGCTCTTGCATGGTCGCTGAGCTTGAGCGCCCCATAAAGCAGCCCATCCACGACCATGTCATCGATAAACGGTCTGACGCCAGCAGCTAAGGCCTCGGCCTCGTATTTAATCCCTCGGGAACCAACTCCTTTAGGAGCGTTTGGCACCAGCTTCGTTCCTGCCGCCAAGTCTTGGATAGCGTCAAGAATCTTTATGTACCCGGTGCATCGACAAAGGTGTGCCCCTAGGTGACGCGCTGTTTCGTCACGAGTCAGCGCTGGCCCTTTCTTGTCGATCAGAGCCTTTGCTCGAACCACGATCCCCGGAATGCAAAAGCCGCATTGCAGTGCTCCGTGGACGGCGAAAGCCTCGCAGTAACGTCGCAGTTCCGCGTCGTCGAACCCTTCGAGGGTGGTGACTTCTTCACCTGTGACACGCTCAAGAGATGTTTGGCACGCCACCCGTGCCTTGTCTCCGATAAGCACCGTGCAACACCCGCATTGTCCTGAAGGAGCGCAACCATCTTTGGGTGAGATGACACCAAGTTCATCTCGTAACGCGGCGAGCAGATGTTCGTGCCCGTCCGACACAGCGACAGTTTGACCGTTTAACTGAAAAGACGTCATTGTTTGTTTTTCGGTTGCGTAATCAGTTCGTACATTTCGGGGCGGCGGTAACGATCAAAATCAAAAAGCGTTTCTTTGTAATGCTTGCACCAGTCGAGATCGCAGTCAGCTACCAGAAGTTCGTCGCCGGTCGTCACGGCTTCGGCAACAATTTGGCCTGATGGTGCGATAATCATTGATTGCGCTAAAGACTCGACTCCCTCCTCAACACCACCTTTAGCAACCCCAACGACCCAGGTTCCGTTCTGATATGCGCCCGCTTGCATGACGAGACGATTGTGAAATGACTGCAGAGGATTCTGTGATGGATCCGGTGCGTAATGCAACGGGGTGTTGTAGCCAATAAGGATCATTTCAACGTTTTGGAGGGCCATTACGCGGTACGTCTCGGGCCAACGACGGTCATTACAAAGGGCCATGCCCATGATCCCGTCGAACGCGTCCCAGACGTTAAACCCCTCTGGGCCCTCTTCGAAGTATCTTCGCTCCAGATGCTGAAATGGTCGATCTGGTTCGTGTTCTTCGTGCCCGGGCAGGTGAACCTTGCGGTACCGGCCAACAATTGACCCGTCTCGTTCAACTAAAACTGAACTGTTGTAACGCTTCCCTTCGGGGGTCAATTCGGCGTAACCGAGATAAAATCCAACGCCGAGGGACTTTGCTGCGTCAAATAGACGTTGGGTCTGAGGCCCTGGCATTTCAGTTTCGTAGTAAGAGTCAAGCTCCTCGGGAACGTCGTCTAAATACCACCGAGGGAAAAACGTGGTGAGTGCTAACTCAGGGAAGACGATTAATTGGCACCCCGCGTCGCTACCTCGGCGCATCAGAGTTACTAGCCGATCCACCACCTCGCTTCTACCGGCGTCTCTCGTTATGGGACCAAGCTGTGCTGCGCCAACCCGCAATGATCTCACCAGGTCACCTCCGTTAACGCAAGCAAAGTGTCTGCTAGCAATTGGGTTCCAATTATCAAATCTTGCTCGTCAGTGTGTTCAGCGGGATTGTGGCTGATCCCATCGACGCTCGGAACAAAAATCATGCCAGTCGGGCAGATTCTGGCCAGCATCTGAGCGTCATGCCCAGCGCCGGAGGGCATGCGCTTTGTGGATAGACCACGCGTTGTTGCCAACTGCTCGATTTGATCCACGACTCTGCTGTCAAACTCCACAGGTTCGAAGCGAGCCAGGGTCCGGCTCTTTACCTCGACACCTTCGGCTTTTGCTAGTTGCGCTGTTCGTTTCTCCAAATCGCGTTCGGCGAACTGGAGAGCTTCTTCGTCGGTGTTTCGTAAGTCGATGGTCATAGTTACGTGTGCTGGGACGACGTTCACGAGGTTCGGATGAAGGGTAAGTGACCCTACAGTCGCGACCTGAGTTCCACCGAGCTCAAGGGCAATATCGCGTGCTGCCACGGTAACAGCGGCTGCTACCGCCATTGGATCACGACGAAGGGTCATCGGTGTTGTCCCTGCATGGTTTGATTGACCGGTAAGAAGCAACTCAGTCCAAGAAATGCCTTGGACGCCTTCGACCACGCCGATTGAGAGGCCTGCTCGGTCCAATACCGGTCCTTGCTCGATATGCAACTCCACGTAGGCATGGGGTACCGCTCCGGGGCATGGTGCGGGGCCTCGATAACCGATGCGTTCTAGTTCTTGCCCCACCACAGTTCCGTCAGCACCTTTGACTTCCAGCACTGATTCGACGCTCATGCCGCCTACGTAGGCGAGGCTTCCCATCATGTCGGGTGGGTAGCGAGACCCCTCTTCATTCGAAAAGAAGGCGACTGCTAGGGGGCGTTGCAGATCAATACCTGCTGCAAGAGTTGCCTCGATGACTTCCAGGCCCGCTAAAACGCCGAGGTTGCCGTCATATCGGCCTCCGGTTCCTACCGTGTCTATGTGCGACCCAGTCATCACTGCGCCAGCGGCACCGTCGCTGCTGGTGGATGCAATGACGTTCCCGACAGCATCAATTGTTACTGTGAGACCGAGATCGCGCATCCAAGTGACAACTAGGTCTCGGCCTTCGAGGTCGGCGTCGCTGAAGGCCAGCCGCGAACAGCCCCGGGTTCCGTCGATCGCCCCAATTTGTGCGAGTTCATTGATCCTGTCAACGAGCCTCGCTCCGTTGATCGAAACCGATGAACCGTGCGGCAAATCCATAGGTTCATTGAACCTCATTAGGGCACCAAATGGCTAATTATTCGTGTGCGCGGATACTTCGTTAGTGTTCGTTGACCGCTACCTCGTTGGAGATTTCGTGATTCGCCCCGCTTTGTACCTCCAAGATGCTCATCCCATTACTGAGGCAATCGAATTCGCGCAATACGCAGAAAATCGCGGATTTGATGCTGTTTGGCAAGCCGACTCACGATTGGTTCGTGAGGCGTCTGTGCCGATGGCTGCGTTTGCGGCAACGACTAAGCGAATCAAGATTGGGTCAGGGGTTATGGATGTTTGGACCCGTAACCCCGCCCGGTTGGCGTCGATGTTTGCCACGCTTGATGATTTAGCTCCGAACCGAATCTTGTGTGGTTTGGGGGCTTGGTGGGATCCGCTGGCTGCCAAGGTTGGAATTTCACGCCGACGCCCGCTACAGGTGATGCGTGAGGTTGTTGAGGTCGTCCGCGCCCTCTTGGCCAACGAAACCGTGACCTTCAACGGGGAATTTGTACAACTCGATGGCGTCGAATTGGATTACGTCTATCAAGAACGTCAACCTAAAAACGTACCGATCTACATCGGCGCGACAGGAATGAAAATGATGGAGTTGACAGGTGAGATAGCAGACGGTGTCCTACTCAATTATTTGGTTTCCCCCGACTACAACGCCCGAGCAATGGAAGCTTTGCAGCAAGGAGCAGCGAGAAGCGGGCGCTCAGTCGACCAGATCGACCGTCCACAGTTAGTTGTCTGTTCGGTCCATGAAGACCGGCAGGTGGCTTTGGACATGGCGAGAAATATGGTCGCGCAGTACCTGGGACAACAACCCCACATCATGGAGGCTTCAGGGGTACCAAAATCGTTGCTCGAATCGGTAGGTCAAGTTTTGACTTGGCCAGCTACTCATGAACAGGTGGAAGCTGCCGCCAAATTGGTGCCTGACGAGATAGTCCAAATGCTCACCGCGTCAGGAACCCCCGATGACGCCCGCGAGGCGGTGGCCGGCTACATCGCTAATGGTTGCACCTCCCCAGTGTTGTACCCCTTAGGGGATGTGCGCGCCACGATCGATGCCTTCGCCGAGTGGGACGGAAACGCCTAGCCCGATTCGACACTGAGCCGCAACGACGTTTAGTGGGTACTTCCAAGTTGCCGCGACACTTTCGTCTTTTCCCAGCAGATGAAATATTGGCCACCTCATCAGTATCGACAGAGGCCTTCGTGTTCTAATGAACGCAGCACAAAACACCAATGTCAGTCTCCCAGCGGGTTGTAGTAAAGCTCAATACCTTCGACTCGGCGGCGGGCTGATACATCGGCGGTCTTGAGCACGTTCGGTGCTGAGGCCGAAGGGCTCTTTTGGATGTCAGGGTGTGGCATGATGCCAGGGTTCGATGTCGAACCATAGATAGGGCGGTAGAAATGCGGAGCAAGATTGCAGCGTTGTTGGCAGTCTGTGTCGGACTGGGTTTTGCACTTACGGGTTGCGGATCAGACGACAAAGCAGACACGAAGGCGGCGTTTGTGTACGTCGGCCCAGTCGGTGATGCCGGTTGGACCTATGCGCACGATGTAGGTCGCCAGTACGCGGAAGAAAAAACTGGCGTTGAGACGGCTTATGTAGAGGCTGTTCCAGAGGGAACAGCGGATTTTGCCAATTACGTCCGCGACTTCATAGACCAAGGATTCAACGTAATCATCGGTACATCATTCGGCTACATGGACGACATGTTGGCACTTGCTGATGAATACCCAGACGTGGTCTTTGAGCATGTTTCTGGCTACAAGATGAACGACACCAACTTCGGTAACACCTTCGGAAGGATGTACGAGCCTCGTTACCTTTCGGGCATGGTCGCCGGGGCGACGACGCAATCGGGCCTGATTGGTTACGTAGCTGCTTTCCCAATCCCAGAGGTCATCAGGGGAATCAACGCTTTCACCCTTGGCGTTCAAGCGGCGAACCCGAGTGCTCAGGTCGAAGTTATTTGGACCAGCACTTGGTTTGACCCTGCTGTTGAAGGCGACTCTGCTCAAGCAATGCTGGACAAGGGAGCAGATGTCATTGCAATGCACCAGGATTCAACAGCGGCTGGTGAAAAGGCTGAAGCCGCAGGGGCACGATGGGTTTCCTATAACTCTGATATGAGTGCCTTTGCGCCAAACGCATTCCTGACCGCCCCCGTTTGGAACTGGGGTCCTCGGTACGTCGAAATTATTGAGGCCGCTAAGGCCGGTAACTACTCGCCTACCTCGTTCTGGGGGTCGATGGCGGATGGGACAGTCGATCTTGCACCCATAGCAAGCGACGTTGACCAATCTGTAGTTGACATGGTCATGGAAGCGAAGGCCGCGATCATTGCAGGCGACCTTCACCCGTTCACCGGTCCACTCAACGACCAAGACGGCAATCAGGTCCTTGGCGCGGGAGAAGTCATGGACGACGGAACCATGCTCGGCATGATGTTCTTCGTTGAAGGTGTGATTGGTTCTACCGGCTGAGACAATCAGCTGGCAACAGTACTTAGCGGCGTCGGCGGGGATCATCCACGTCGACGCCGCTAACGCGTTCGAATAAATCAGGGTGCTCTGTTAATGACACAAACCCCATCTCCGACGGATGAATCACAGCTTGCGGTTCAACTATCCGAAGTATGGAAAACGTTCCCGGGAGTTGTTGCCAACGCTGGAGTCGAACTGAACGTTCGCCCTAGAACGATCCACGCTCTTCTTGGAGAAAACGGCGCTGGTAAGTCCACCCTTATGAACATACTGGCGGGGGTATACCGGCCAGATCGTGGCGAGCTTAAACTTCACGGTCGCGCTCACCAGTTCCGAAACCCGGCCGACGCGTTATCGGCTGGCATCGGCATGGTCCACCAAGAGTTCCGTCTAATCCCCTCCTTTTCGGTAGCGGAAAATGTTGTTCTTGGCTCGGCGCCTTCTGTGATTAAAACCCGCCAGATAGAGGCGAGAGTCGCTGCCATGGCAGACAAATTCGGCCTGAGGGTGGATCCAGCGCAACCGTTATGGCAGCTATCAATGGGCGAACGCCAAAAAGTCGAAATCCTCAAAGTTTTATGGCGCGACGCACAGGTGCTGATTCTTGATGAACCGACCACCGTGCTCACACCCGACGAGGTACATGAGCTGGGTGAGATCCTGCGTCGAATGGCAGATGATGGCCGCTGTATCATTTTCATAAGTCACAAACTGCATGAGGTGTCAGGAATTTGTGACGAAGCCACCGTTCTGCGACTGGGCAAGACAGTGGCAAGTTCGTTGGATATGGCAACAACAGATTCAACCGAACTAGCACGCCTGATGGTTGGCGCCTCGCCAACCACCCCCGACCGCCCCGCGGCCGCAACCCCGGGAGTTGCATTACTGGAGCTAAAGGAACTCAGCGCCCGTGGAGATCGCGGAATTGACGCATTTTCCGACGTCAGTTTTCAAATCAATTCAGGCGAAATCGTGGGCATCGCTGGCGTAGCTGGGAATGGCCAACGCGAATTGGCAGATGTGATTGCAGGCTTAAGACCGTCAACGCGAGGCTCGTTGATCATGAACGACGCCGACATGACCACCGCTAGCCCACGGCAACGGTTTCTGTCAGGCCTTTGTTACATACCCGAGGACCGGCTCGGTGTTGGCCTCGCCCCGCGTCTTTCCATAACCGACAACGCGATTCTGCGTGTGTATCGCCAGCAACGGCGAGGCCCATTCATTGTGGCGGAGAAGGCGTTGTCATACTGCAAAGGCATAATCGAGCGTTTCGGGGTTCGGTCAGGTGACGTTGATGGACCAATTGCGGCACTTTCTGGAGGCAACCTCCAACGTCTTTTGGTAGGTAGGGAGCTCGATAGTCAGCCTTCGGTGGTAGTAGCCGCTCAGCCCACTCGCGGTCTTGACGTTCAGGGCGTTAAAGCAATCCAAGATTTACTACTTGAGCGACGCAACGCCGGAGCAGCGGTGCTCATGATTTCCGAAGATTTGGACGAACTCTTAACGTTGACAGACAGACTTCTCGTTATGGAGGGCGGAAATATCCGCGGAGAGTTCGATCCCCGGACCGCGTCCAGACAAGAAGTTGGCCTGGCGATGCTCGCCGACACTACGGCCATTTCTCAACCATGAAACGTCCTCGGCTACACCTCCGCGAGGCCCCTCTTCCAGGTGGTCAACCTCTTGCCTTTGCGATCGGACTGACCATCGCACTGTTCGTCGGCACCCTGCTTCTTCTAGGCGCCGGTCATGATCCTGTGCGGATCTACTCGAGAATGTTTGAGGCATCACTTGGTAGTCCTGACGCTTGGGCAGTGACACTCAATCGAGCGGTTCCTCTCGGGTTAGCAGGACTTGCGGTAGCAGTTGCCGGTTCTATGGGCCTCTGGAATATCGGCGCTGAAGGCCAGATTATGGCAGGCGCAATTGCGGCTTCATGGGTTGCCAGAATCGGAGGGGATTGGCCTGGCTTGGTACTCATCGTAGCGATGCTGTTAGCAGCGCTCGGGGGTGGTGGATTACTCGCCGTTGGACCAGCGATCGCCCGAGCGAGGCTTGGAGTCAACGAAATCATTACGACGTTAATGCTTAACGAGGTTGCAATACGGCTAGCCCAGTGGCTCATCCATGGACCGTGGAAAGACCCTGGCGCTCATAACTTCCCGCTTGCACCAATGCTGCCCGACCAGGCTCGCTTGCCGACTTTGTTTAGTCGCGCGCACTGCGGGCTTCTCATAGCTGTGGCAGTGATCGTCATCTCCTCACTGGCGGTGCGATACACCGCATGGGGATATGAGCTTCGAATAGCGGGTTCCTCGGAGGCTACTGCCCGGTACAGCGGGATATCGCTGTCTCGGAAGATCTTGACGGTCTTAGTTATAAGTGGGGGAATCGCTGGGCTTGCGGGAGGTGTCGAGTTGACAGGCACAGCAGATCGACTTACTGAGAGCATCTCAAATGGCTTTGGTTTCGCGGGTATCATCGTTGCCGCTCTGGCGCTCATGAGGCCATCGGGCGTTGCGGTTGTCGCGTTGCTTTTTGGAGCCGTTCAGATCGGCGGACAAAGCATTCAGACCTTGGGTGTGTCTTCCTCAGTTTCGACCATTCTGCAAGCGTTTGTTCTCTTCGGAGCCATTGGCGCTGGGGTCTTTAGCCGATATCGAATTCTTCTTGACGGCGAGGCGCGTGCCGTTCCTGAGGAGGTTAACCAGTGAACGAAGCGTCACTGATAGGGCTGTTGGTCGCCACCGTGTCCTTCGGTGCGCTTCTGTATTTAGCAGCGCTCGGCGAGCTTCTTGCTGAAAAGGCTGGAGTTCTGAACCTTGGAGTTGAAGGCATGATGGCTATCGGTGCCGTCACCGCGTTTATTGCCGGTGTGGAATTGGAGAACCCTTGGGCCGCGCTGGTGGTAGCGATGATCAGTGGCGCCGCGTTGGCATCGGTACACGGTTTCTTTACGGTGGCGTTGGGCGCGGAACAGGTTGTGTCGGGGCTGTCCCTAACCATCTTGGGTATCGGACTTGCTGCCTACCTAGGGAAAGATTATGTCGGTCTACCACCAGGCGCGAAATTGGAGCCCGTGCAATGGGGAGGGTTGTCTGATCTTCCCTGGGTTGGTCCAATTTTCTTCAATCAAGCGCCACTTGTCTATCTAGCACTCGTCATGGGGGTGGCAGTAAGCCTGGTCCTCTCCAACACCCGATTGGGTTTAGCCCTTCGAGCAGCAGGCGAGTCAGCGTCTTCAACGGATTCGGCAGGACATTCTGTCCTCGGTCTACGTCTTTCCGCTGTAGCTGCTGGAGGTGCGCTGGCAGGGGCGTCCGGTGCATATTTGACCTTGAGTCTCACCCCCCAGTGGGCTGAAGGGCTAACCGCTGGACGTGGCTGGATTGCTGTAGCTCTCGTAATTTTTGGGGCTTGGCGGCCGGGTCGAGTGGCCTGGGGAGCTCTCCTCTTTGGGGGAACATTGGCACTTAAAACCCGATTACAGACATTCGGAGTTGATTTCTCACCAATAATTCTTTCAATGCTTCCGTACCTGTTGACGCTCGCGATACTCCTCGCAATATCGGTTCGGTCTCGGAAGCGACCGTCCCCTTCCCCAACTGCGTTGGGCCTCGCCTATCGTCGTGAGGAACGCTGACCCGTTCACTACGAGCAAGCCTTGGACCGAGCAACGACAACTATGACAGCGACCGATGCAAGTTTGGAGAACCTAGTGGTCGTCCCCAACATGCTGGGTGGCTCCTACGTCAAAAATGAAGAGCAGAAGCCGCGGTTTAAAGAAGATGTGACGGTTCGCGTGCAGAGTCGGTCAATCTGGGTGGCTTGCGGTGACTGTCGTGGTGATACCTCCACGTATCAACCACTCAGTGACCACCGTCATCGATGAAGGAGACAGCGCTAGTACTAGATCATCCAAAATACGATTGGTAATACCTTCGTGGTGAACTCCCTCGTTGCGAAAGCTCCACAGGTACGACTTCAAGGACTTCAACTCAATGATTCGGTCGTCGGGTACGTAGGTAATCACGATCGTCGCGAAGTCCGGCTGACCTGTCACCGGACATAAGCAAGTCAGTTCCGGAGTTTCGCAACGGATTTCGTAGTTGCGTCCCGGTCGTGGATTGTCGAGGACCACAAGTTCTTTTGATGGCTCGCTCGGCATTTCAACTACTCCCTAGTGTTCACTGACCGGAACATGACGCTACCGTTCGCTGACAGTTACGACGAGACCAAAGTTGAGTTGGGAGATCCTTATGCCGTCAACATTGATGATTCGAGAGGCCCTTCTTGCCGAATATGACGAAGTTGCAGACCTCACTATGGCTGCATATCGGCCGTTGTTTGTCGAAACTGGGCTGCCCGATGACCTTGGTTGGTACGGGGCGGAACTGCGCGATGTTGCCGGCAGAGCAGAACGAGCAGAAATCATTGTCGCCGAGCTTGATAAGAGAATCGTCGGAAGTCTCGCTTATCACCATGACTACGCCAAAGAAGTGAAGTCAGGAAACCCTGAAGGATGTGCCGGATTCCGAGTGTTGGCTACTGACCCTTCCTGCCAAGGCGTCGGAATCGGTGGAGCGCTTACCCAGTGGTGCATCGACAGAGCTACAACCGATGGTCGAGTGGCTCTCGTGTTGAACACGACAGACTATATGGAGGTTGCGCAGCGTCTCTACCGTAGGCTCGGATTCAGCCCCTACCCCGAGATCGGTTATCAGATCGGTGGGAGTCAGCCCGTCGAAGTTTTGGGCTTCCGGTTAGAGCTGAAGGATTGAAAACTTGAGTAGCCGACGTGCTGTCATCATTACTACCTCCGTACTAGTTGTAGCCATTGGCGCCATGGTTGCCTACGGAGCGTGGAGGGTTTTGAGTGCGGCTCCCAACGAGGTGTCGCTTGACGCTGCAGTGGCTTCTCTAGAGGAACAAGGAGCTTCACAACCCACGACGATTGAGGTGGCTTCGGACCCGTTGCGAGTGGATGGCGCTGGAGTCACAACGGTCAACTCGTCCAACGACGGCATCTGGTACGTGGATTCAAATTTTGGGAGTTTCACCTTTGATGAGTCCTCAGGATCATTTGTTGGATTCCGAGTTGAAGAAGAACTTGCGCAGATCGGGTCGATGACAGCGGTAGGACGGACCGGTGAGATTCAAGGCGAGCTTTTGATTGAAGATGGACAACTCGTTGAGGTTTTGGTTTCAGCTGATCTCTCCGCCATTGTGACCAACGATTCGCGACGCGACCGAGCCGCACGTCACGCGCTGAACGTAAGTGAGAACCCGATGGCCAGTTTCGTGCTCGCTGGACCAGTAGCCCTTCCAGAAACTGAGGATTCGACCGTATCGATAGAAGTACTCGGTCGGCTAACCATCAATGGCATAGCTCGTGATGTTCCCCTCGTCCTTGACGCCCAAATGGTCGGCAATACGATCGTGGTCGTGGGCTCCATGGAGGTCATATTTGCTGACTATGACGTCACTGTTCCCTCGGCCATCATCGTGGTATCGGCGCAAGATCATGGAATCATTGAATTCCAGTTGCTGTTCACGCGCGGTTGAGTTGCTATTCGCGCATCATTTCTGCGCGACCCATCCCGTGTCCATCGAGAAGTTGATCGTCGGCTAAATCGATAGTCACTTTTACGAGACCCCCGGTGAAGCAATATGGTGCTTCATAATTTGACACGGCGGTTCCTCGATCGAGACCGATATCTAGGCCGGACCAGGAAATCATGAGGAAAAATATGTTGGCTGTTTCTTGCGTCGCCACCACTTCACCGTCGATAACTAGCTGTCCCAATCCGCGTTGACTTTGTTCATCTCGCGACATGTAGAACCCTAGATTCGTTGTTCCTAGCGGAACCGGTTTAGGTGAGCGAAGTATCTGATGACTTCCACCAATGTTCAGATCGTGCACCAGATGGCTGCGATCGTCTAGGTAAAGGCTGTAGCCAGAAGTTGCGTCGCCGTGAGCGATCAACACTCCCGAAACGTCGGCTTCGATCGGTTCAACCTGGGCGTCCAACCGGTAGCTTCGACTTCGCAAATCAGGAGCTACATCGCTAGGTAAATGCCCCATTCCTTTCCAGAATGTGAAAAAAGTGCGGCCTCCCAAATGACGATTAGCGTTTTCAGCGAAGCGTTCGGCAAAGCGGTCATCAAGAGGAAGTACCTGATGCAATTTCGCCTGCTCCCACCACAGATCAATCATTTCGCTGAGTCGAACCGCTTCGACTGCTGATAGATCTTTGGTTTCGTTGAAATCGTCTGCAAGATTGAACAATTCCCACTGATCGTGTTCGTAGGGAGTTCCAGGGGGGTGGAAAGCGACTGCTTTCCACCCATCGTGGACTAGCCCTCGATGGCCGAACATTTCGAAATATTGAGTTGTTTTTCCGGTTTGTGCGTACCTGTCTGTCAATGTTGGCGCGAAACTTATGCCTTCGATCGGCTTTTGCTGAACACCGTTGATTGTCTCGGGCGCCGCCACTTCTAAGAAATCAAGCAACGTCGGAACAATGTCAGACGCGTGGCAGAACTGGTCTCTCAGCCCGGGCTCTGTGATCTTGCGCGGCCAGTGCACAACTAAAGGGTCTCTGACTCCGCCGCCATGAGTGTTTTGTTTGTATCTGCGGAGCGGTGTGTTGGCAGTCATTGCCCAACCCCAGGGAAAGTTGCTGTGGGTGTCGGGTCCTCCGATGTCGTCAATTCGGTCAAATTTGGTTTCAATGGATTCGGGAAGACCGTTATAAGGTCCCATAGCATTTACAAATCCGAGCGGTCCGCCCTCCTGACTCGCGCCGTTGTCTGAAAGAACCATGATCACGGTGTTGTCTATTTGGCCCGAAAGTTCCAAGTGATCGACGAGTCGAGCGAGGTGTAAATCAGAATGATGAAGCATCGCGGCGTACGCAGCTTGGAGTCGTGTAGCTACCTGACGGGTGACGTCGTCAAGTTGGTCCCAAGCTTCCACGAAGTCATTCCGGTGCGGCAACTGAGTCCCTGGGGGCACTACGCCTAATGAGATCTGTCGCGCTAGTCGTTCGGAACGCTCCGTATCCCATCCGCGGCGAAACATGCTGTCATAGTGGTTAATAAGTTCCTTTGGGGCTTGGTGCGGTGCATGACATGCGCCGAGCCCTACCAAGGTCATCCACGGGCTGTTAGGGATAGTCGCCTCATGTGAAGCGATAAATTGGATCGCTTGATCGAAAAGATCTTCTGTGAGGTGATATCCGGTGGAGAAAGTGCCAGGCGGTGCAACGTGGCTGTTGTCACGAATCAGTTCTGGCGAGTATTGGTCTGTCTCGGCATCGAGAAACCCGTAGAACCGGTCGAAGCCCCTGCCTAAGGGCCAGCCGTCAAATGGTCCGGTAGGACCTGATTCGGTTAACGGAGTGACATGCCACTTCCCGATCATGTAGTTCCTGTAGCCGTGCGGGCGCAGTATCTCGGCGAGAGTTCCAGCGTCCGGACTGATTTTTCCTCTGTAACCCGGGTAACCGCTGTCGAAATTGGCGAGGCATCCAACTCCCACGGAGTGATGATTGCGACCTGTTAGCAGAGCGGCGCGCGTAGTTGAACACATAGCTGTCGTGTGGAAGCCCGTGTACTGAAGACCATTCTTGGCAAGTCGATCAATGGTGGGAGTAGCGATCGGGGAGCCATAGCATCCAAAATCAGAAAACCCCACATCGTCGAAAAGAACAATCAAGACGTTGGGGCTTCCGGCAGGTGCTGTTGCCCTGACAGGCCAGCTTGGAGCAACTTCTTCTCTGGAATTCACACCATAGATCCTATGAATAATCGAAGTGGAGGCATGACCGCGTAGTTGATCTAGTTGTCCTTTTCGATTCGGGGTAGACGCCAAGCTGCGAGAGATGCGAAGGCAAAAGTCACCGCGAGAAGAATATAACTGAGTCGATACGAGCCAGTGATATCGGCTAACACACCGCCGCTGATCGGGCCGACCACTGAGGCCGGTCCATAAAAAATCGTCATCGCACCGAAGACGGCCGTGAAGTCATGTTCATCAACCTGGTCACGCACAAAGGTTGCAGTCAACGATGGTACGGCCATCGCAGAAACGCCGTAGATCGCCGCTGCTAGGGCCGCAGCCCACATCTCTCCCACGAGGACCAAGAGACAGGTAGTTGCGCCGGCGGCGGTCACAATGCACATCGTTCGGGGTCGCCCAAGACGATCGCTGAGCCGGCCGAACGTAAGAGCGCCTAAGACACCTCCTATACCCATCAGTGCCCACATATGGGTCGTAAATTCCCGCGACATGTTGTGGTCATTTTCGAGAGATAAACCAAAGAACTGAAACCAGGAGGACGCAACGAAAGCAAAAGCCATATAGAAAAAGACAGCTGTTTTCCAACCTTGTAGACGCGTAATTGCTCTGATGCCGGCGCCTAATGGAAGCCTTGGTGAGACGTCATCGCGTAAAACCACGTAAAGCACAACGAGAATTGCTGAGGCCGCCAGCGTCTCGATGAGCCAAATTTCACGCCAGGCCCCGTCATTATCGACGATTCCGCGGAGGCCAGATGTAGCGAACGGCACAACAATTGACGCCACCCCCATCGTTGCGGTGAGGGAACCCATCACCATTCCCCGCTTGGCGGCAGACACGCCCGTTGTCGCGATCACAGGCATCGTTAACCAAATACCCGCGCCGCCAAAACCAGCTAGCCCAGTGCCGATCATGAGCTGCCAAGTGTTCTGAGCTGTGCCAAGGGACAACAAACCAGCCAGGATTGTCCACAAACCGATCTTCATCAAAAGAGAAGGCGCTAATCGGTTCGCTAGGTAAGTGACCGCTATTACGCCACACAGGTAGGCGGCCATATTCACAGACCCGGTCGCTCCCGCGGTGGTGGCGCTTAAACCGAGATCGTCCGAAATAGCGGGGAGTAGCAACGGCATCGTGCTACGCCCGAAAGTGTGAGAGACCACCCCTGCGAGGGTCACGAGAATAACCCTGGGCCATCTCAGTTGAGTCGCAGGCTCTACTGCGAACACTGAAGGAAAATTAGTAGTCCCGCGATGGAGCAAATGTGGCGCGGCGCTGGGATTGGACGTGTCCTTCACTTAGCGCTCCCGCGGTTTCCAACACCACCTTGGCGTTGTTCGCCCCTTCACCCTACGATCGTGGCCGTGCCTATGTACTCCTACCACTGTCTCATATGCGACGAGACTTTTGATCACCGTCGTCCTATGTCTGAATCTGCGCGCTCGGCGACATGTTCGGCTGGGCACACGGGGGCGAAACGTCGGTTGTCCACATTTGCTTCAGTCGGAGCAACCAATTCACAGGTTCCCTCCGAGAGCGCGTCACCGTGGACCGGACGCGATTCGTGTTGTGTCGGGGGATGTCACTCTCGTTAGCATCCCTACGCGTTGAGGGTTCCCATGTCGACTGTTAGTTCCCTCTTAGAAAGGCAATGGGAAGAGTCTCGGGACCCCAGATACCGTTCTTCAGCGGTTTCCAAGAAATTTCGCCGTCAAGCCTGAGATCAGGCAACCTACGAGCGATCACTGTGAACGCTTCTTGAAGTTCGGCGCGTGCCAAGAAAGCGCCCAAACAAAAGTGAGCCCCGCTACCGAATGTCAAATGTGGGGCACCTGCTTCACGAGTGATGTCAAAGTCGGTCGGATTCGCAAACTTGTCGATGTCGTGGTTCGCTGCCACAAAATTCGGGAAAATCAACGTCCCTTTAGGGAACAACACTTCCCTGTAGACAATGTCCTCGCTGGCGAAACGTCCGGTTCCTCGAACAGCACCCAGGCAGCGCATGGCTTCCTCGACCGCTCCGGGAGTCAATTCCGGATTGTCGCGAAGAAGCTCGAACTGATCTGGATGTTGAGCGAACAAAGCCACCGCGCAGGCCAACTGATTTCTTGTGGTATCGGTGCCGGCTAACAGCAGCGCGTTGGCCATCGAAAGCAACTCGTCAGTAGAGAGTCGATCTCCCTCTTCTTCTGCCGCTATTAGATCGCTGAGCAGATCATCGCGTGGGTCAGAACGTCGTTTAGAAATGAGATCGAGCATGTAAGCGTCCATCTCTTCGCTCGCGGCGATAATTTTCGGAGCGTCTTCCGACAGGTTTCCATTGAACACCCTGAAAATATCGACAGCTAGTCGACTGAAAAGTTCCCAATCCCCGCGAGGGGCGCCCAATAACTCACAGATAATAGGGATCGGGTAAGGCTCGCAGACATCCGCTACAAATTCGGAGCGACCACGTTCGCAAATGGGGTCCAGTAACTCGTTCACTACACCTCGCATGAAAGGGCGTAGTCGATCGGCTGACTTTGGAGTGAATGCGGAACTAACGATGCGTCGAATTCTTTGATGATCTTCACCTTCGGTGGACAAAATGCTCTTGCGATCTCGCTTCGACCACTCAGGGTCGTCATAGTTTTGGGTCTCTGCGATTAAAGAGAGGGCGCTGAACCAGCGTCGATCACGCAACATGGCCGCACAATCGTCGTGGGTAGTGATCACGTATCCAAGATCGGCTCGAGCAATCCAATGTCCTTCTGTTAGTTGTCGAAGACTTTCACGTCGTTCAACTTCTGAGACGGGTTGCTCAGTCGAGATCACTGGGATGTCGGCATCGCTGATTAGTGTCGGCATCGCTTCAGCCTAGTAACACAACAGTTAGGTACCGAATAGTCATGCAAGACCATGCAAAAAGTTGGGTGTGGAGCTACGGTCCAAGCTATGTCGAATGACGCACTAGTCAGCGAACGCATAGGCAATGTGCTCTGCATCTCCGTTGATGATGGTCGGGCGAACGCGTTTTCGCCTCCGCTGCTGCTTGCACTGAGCCAAGAGTTAGCTGAAGCTGAGTCTGACCCCAATATTGGGGCGGTTGTTCTAGCAGGGAATGAGAAAATCTTTTTCGCAGGCTTCGACCTTGACGTCATCAAGTCTGGCGACCCCAAAGCAATCACTGAAATGGGTAGTGCCGGCGGTGCTTTGATTCGACAGGCGTATGGGGCTTCAGTTCCAGTCGTCGCCGCTTGCACAGGGCACGCAGTTGCCGCTGGTGCCCTGATGCTGTGTGGATGTGACTACCGAGTTGGTGTCGACGGTCCCGTGAAAATCGGACTTAACGAAGTCGCGATTGCGTTGACTTTGCCGAGGTGGGCGTTGCTGATCGCATCAGAGCGGCTTTCCAAGAGGCATCTGCAAGTGTCTGTTGCTAATGCCCGAATAGTTGACGGACCTGGCGCCGTTGACGCCGGGTTTCTTGATGAAGTGGTATCGCAAGATCAAGTGTTGGAGCGAGCGTTAGAAGTCGCACAGGGCTTCGCTGAGGAACTCGATAGAAAAGCGTACGCGTCGACGGTGCGATCCTTACGAGGAGACCTCCTTGCCTCGATGGACGCTGCAATTGCTGCCGATCGAGCCGCTGCCGGCTTGTAGACGTCACAGCTGTGGACACCAACGCTCGAGCGAAGGCCAATCGGACACTTTTGGTGACCTCCCTTGTCGGTTTCATGGTCGCGATGGAAATCACCATCATTTCTGTCGCCCGCGACGAGCTTGCTAGGGCATTCCCCTCCGCGACGGCTGCGACCCTTTCTTGGGTAATCACTGGCTACAACCTTGGCGTCGCCTCCCTCTTATTGCCGGCTGGATGGCTCGCCGATCGATATGGGCGCAGGAAGGTGTTCCTTATCGGGCTTGTCGGATTTGCTGTTGGTTCGTTGCTGTCAGGATTCGCCCCGTCAGCTTCTTTTCTTATCGGTGCTCGAATACTGCAATCCATCGGTGGAGCTTGCCAATATCCAGCCGGGCTGGCTCTGTTGCTCAGCGCTTTTCCTAGGGATCGCCAGCAAGCAGCTATCGGTATTTGGGGTGCAGTCGCCGGGCTTGCAGCTGCTCTAGCTCCCTCGCTTGGAGCTCTGCTAATTCAGGGGTTCGGCTGGCGGGCGGTGTTTTTGGTGAACGTTCCTGTCGCAGCATGGGCATTTTTCGCCGGCCGGGCATGGATCGAGGAGAGTGTGGGGGAGGGTGTTAGTCGGCGGGTTGACTTGCTGAGTGTGCCCCTTGCGTCGCTAGGAGTTGGGGCATTACTTCTGGCTGTTGTCCAGGGACGCGCCTGGGGTTGGATGTCGCCACCAACCCTTACCGCGTGTCTAGTTGGCCTGGTTTTGCTGGTGGCCTTCGCGGTGCGATCCAGTGTCCACCCTGAGCCGTTGTTTGACCTCAAGTTGTTCAAGGTTCGGTCCTACACCGTTGCCAATATTGGTTCGGTGTTTTTCCTCGTGGCTTTTTTCAGCTGGCTAATTGTCCTGCCCGAATATCTTCAACGAGTGTGGGGTTGGTCGGTGCTGAAATCGGGATTCGCCATTGCTCCCGGCCCAGTGATCTCAAGTTTTCTTTCAGTAACGAATGGCCGCTTGGCAGGACGTATCGGCCACCGCCCCATCCTCATGGTGGGAGGCATTTTCGGTGTTTTTGCCTGCGTGCTGCATCTTGTCTTCACAGGAACCACACCGAGTTTCCTCGGCGGACTGCTGTTCGCAAATCTATTAATGGGAGTTGCCGCTGGTTGTAGCTTCTCGATGCTGGTCGGCGCGTCGATGCGTGACATACAGCCAGCGCGCTTCGGAATGGCCGGTGCTGGCCGGACCACGGTCTTCCAGTTGGCTGTCGGCGTTGGCGTCGCTGTTGCGATCGGTGTCGTCGGACGCCCGGGCGGTCCGGCAGAGGCATTGAGCAATATGCGCATCGTGTGGTGGATTGCACTGACCATGTATGTGTGCCAAGTCGTGTTGTTTGCTGTCGCCTATCCCGATGAACTCTCGAGCCCTCTCATCAGAGAACAAACAACCCTGAGCCCACACCGCGCGCCGGATGTGTTTCGAGTGAGTTCTGTTATCAAAGACATTAAAGAATGAAACCGAAACAGTTTGGAACCATTCAGAACTCTTGAAAACTGCGTGCTCGCGACCAGCGCACATCATTTGACGCGCATCGGACGCTCAACCAAAAGCCTATGGTGGTTGCATGGGTAGGGAGGACATTTTTCGCTTTGGTGATACCGATCGCGAAATCGGGTTCCATCCATTGACTTGTGAAGCTCTCAGTGTCCTGAGCGTTGAACAGATCGAACTGTTCAACAGCGTTGGGTATCTCAGAGGGTTGCCAGGTTTAGGACACGACGAAATAGTTGAACTTCGCCAGTATCTGGATTGGCTTATCGACGAAGTGATATCGGCTGATGACCGTCGAAACAGCTATTCGATCAATCAGTACCACCAGGTATGTGGCCCCCTCTGGGACTTGATTCACACACCAATTTTCGTCAGTTACATCACAGACGTTCTCGGCCCGGAAGCGGTGTGTTGGAGTACCCACATGTTCTGCAAGCTACCTGAGGACATCATGGAGGTACCGCTTCATCAAGATGCAAACTATTGGCCTTTTACCCCGACAAAATCCGTCACGATTTGGCTTGCGATCGATGATGTCAACCAGGAAAACGCAGCAATGCGGTTTGTCCCTGGCAGCCATCTTGTTGGTGACCTTGAGCATGTGGAACTTCCTCTAGACGGCTCGATAGTTCTCAACAGGCGGGTAGCGGCTCACGAAACATACGACACGCTTGTTTCGAACGAACTCCAGGCAGGTGAAGTGTCTCTTCATAGCGACCTGCTGCTTCATGGTTCACCCGCCAACTCCAGCAACCGCCGCAGATGCGGCATTGCTTTGCGCTACATAGCTGCGAATGTGCGTACGGTACTCGGGGAAGAAAGTTGGACTCACAGTGCTGTCCATGTCGAGAGTGGCGACCCGTCGGGTTATTGGCCTAACCGCCCCCGACCCGCTGTGGATGAACCGCACAAAATGGCACGCTTCTTGGGCGGATTCGATGGCAACGCATAAACGCTGTCGAACCATGAACATCGGGTGACACGACAGCGATCCGTGATCGCTCAACTTCTCTTCTCAAGAAACCGTTGGTTCAAAAACTAAGCCTCTTCAGCAGCAATAATCACCAAAAGTTCGCCGTTGTCGACCTGGTCTCCCACCGCAACACAAACCTCGACGACAGCACCGTCGAACGTGGCAGCAATTTGGTGCTCCATCTTCATCGCTTCCATAAGTACCAGCAGTTGGCCGGCGCTGACCGAGTCGCCCTCCGCGACGTCGATAGCCAAGATTTTGCCAGGCATTGGTGCAGTCAATCCGCCTTCCACATCGGCAATGTCTGGTTCAGGGAAACGACTTTTTTCGACGAGCGTAAGACTTCCTGCCGGAATGTCGACGCACCAACGACTACCGAATTTCGACGCATAACCGCTGGCATGAACGCCGTCTAGCCGAATCTCAAAACGGTCCGACGAACCAGACAGCAGTATCGCTGATCGAGGTTCGGCTTGTTCACCAACTCGCACTTCGAAAGATCCGTTGCGCAGACGCTGATAATTGACAACGATCTCGTTTTCTCCGTGAACCAAGACCATTTGTTGACTGGGCATGGAACTGTTGCGGAACCCGGAGGACATAAACCGCAGTGTGGTCGCCTTTGAACGATTGGACTCCTGAGCAATCAGTGCAATGGCAATGGACGCGTCTTCCAGCTCGCATTCTGTCGGTACGCGTTGCCCAGGAATATTGACCCGACTAATGAAATCGGTGGTGGTGTTACCCGCCAGAAACTCGTCGTGTCGCAGCGTCGCCACCAAAAAATCTCTGTTGGTCGTTATACCGTGTAGACGGGTGCGTTCCAGTGCTAGAGCCAACTTCAGCGCCGCTTCCGTCCGAGTCGGCGCATGAGAGATTACTTTGCCCAACATCGGATCGAATTCCACGGTGATCTCTGAGCCAGTTTCGATACCCGAGTCATATCGAACTTCTGGACTCGTTGCCGGATCCCAAATATCTACACTTCCAGTCGCCGGCAAGAAGTTGTTGGCCGGGTCCTCGGCGTATAGCCGAGCTTCGATTGAATGACCATTAATAGACAGGTCTGCCTGGTTGTACCCAAGCTCTTCGCCGTTCGCTATTCGGATTTGTTCTCTCACTAGGTCAAGCCCGGTGATTTCTTCGGTAACGGGATGCTCAACTTGCAGTCGAGTGTTGACTTCGAGAAAGAAAAATTGTGCCTCGTCGCCTTCGCCATCGAGAAGGAATTCAACCGTCCCTGCGGACACATATCCGATGGCTTCAACAGCAGCTACCGCTGCGGCTCCCATGCGATGTCGCAACGCTTCCGACAACACCGGAGATGGGGCTTCCTCAATAACCTTTTGGTGGCGTCGTTGGATCGAACACTCTCGCTCGAAGCAATGAAGAACGGTTCCATGCTGATCACCTAAGACCTGGATTTCAACGTGTCGAGGAGTTGCGAGGTAACGCTCAAGAAAGACAGTGTCATCGCCGAACGCACCCAAAGCCTCTCGCTTCGCTCCCGCGATCGCGTCGCTCAATTCGTCGTGTTTAGCCACGACGCGCATGCCCTTGCCGCCGCCTCCAGCGCTTGCCTTAACAAGTAGAGGAAAACCGATCTCATCGCCGATCGTCATTAAGTCAACGGATTCCGTAATCTCAACGGAGGGCAAGGTTGGCACTGCGGCATCGGCCATCGTTCTTTTCGCAGCTAACTTGTCGCCCATCGCAGCTATTGCCAACGGAGACGGACCGATCCAAGTCATGCCGGCAGCAGTCACCTTCTCAGCGAATGCTGCGTTTTCGGAAAGAAACCCGTATCCAGGGTGAATAGCGTCAGCCCCGACCGAAATAGCCGCCTGAAGTATTTTCTCAGCATCGAGATACGACTCTGAAGCGGTGGTACCGCCCAACGCAACACCCAGATCGGCGTCTTTCACAAACGGCGCGTCGTTGTCACCTTCGGAATAAACGGCGACGGTGAAGATCCCCATTTCTTGGGCAGTGCGAAACACTCTTCGGGCAATCTCTCCCCGATTCGCGACAAGTAGGCGTCTGATTGTCATCGCGGTGTCCTTACATCCGGAAGACGCCGAAACCTTCGGCGCCTTCGATCTTGTTGTTGCTGCATGCTGATAGAGACAAAGCAATGACATCTCGGGTATCGCGAGGGTCAATGATGCCGTCATCTGTTACGCGTCCAGATGAGTACAGAGCGAGCGATTTGAGTTCGTGGTAATGCTCTACAGATTCCGTGGTCTTGCGATCAGCTTCTTCATCAAATTCGATGCCTTTGCGTGCGGCTTGACCGCGGCGTACTAGCGACATGACGCCCGCTATTTGCTTCGGGCCCATGATCGCAATCTTGGCGGTTGGCCAAAGGTAAGTGAAGCGAGTATTGAACGCCCGTCCGGACATGCCGTAGTTGCCCGCCCCATAACTATTGCCAAGGATCACAGTGATATGCGGCACCATTGAGTTAGAAACGGCGTTGATCATTTTGGAACCGTTCTTCACGATTCCTGAGTGTTCGAAGTCCTTGCCGACCATGTATCCGGTGATGTTTTGCAGAAAAACGATTGGAATGTCCTGCTGGTTGCACAGTTGGATGAACTGGGCCGCTTTTTCACTACTTTCGCTAAAGAGCGGCCCGTTATTACCGATAAGCCCTACTGGGTATCCGTGTATTGAAGCCCAGCCACAGATGAGAGTGGTTCCGTATCTGGACTTGAACTCTTCGAATCGTGAGCCGTCGACGATGCGTGCAATCACCTCACGGCAATCAACCAAAGACTGAAGATCACGAGGCATCATTGCCAGTAACTCGTCAGGGTCATGTATCGGAGCATCATCAGCCATGCTTGGTTCGGGTCCAAGCTTTCGCCAATTGAGATGACGGACTACTTCTCGACACATGCGGAGTGCTTCAGGTTCGTCTTCAGCAAGGTAATCGGCGAGGCCTGACACCTCGGCATGCATTTGTGCGCCGCCGAGCGTTTCGTCATCGCTGTCTTCCCCGGTTGCCATTTTCACCAGTGGTGGTCCGCCGAGGAATACTTTCGATTGATTTCGGACAAAAATGTTGTAGTCGCTCATGCCGGGCTGGTACGCGCCACCAGCAGTTGAGCTGCCGAAGACCACAGCAATGGACGGGATTCGAAGCTTAGATAGCTCTGTTACGTCGTAGAAAAGTCGACCGGATTCAGCGAAATGATCGCGTTGTTCCAGCATTTGCCTTTCGGGGTCGTCGTCTCCTCGCAGGTCTCCTCCCGCTGATTCGACAAACTGAATGTACGGCATGCGGTTCTGGCGAGCTATTTCTATTGCTCGCATAAGTTTGCGTCCGGCAACATGCGTCATCGCCCCGCCGAGTACCGTCGGGTCGTTGCCTTCAATCAGGCACTCAACGCCTTCGATCACACCGATCCCCATGACCAATCCGCCTCCGACCGCGTAATTAGAGCAGTAACCGGCGAGGGAGCTGATTTCGAAAAATGGGGAGTCGGTGTCTAAAACCATTTGGATACGTTCCCGAACCGGCATCTTTCCCCGACTGCGCATCCGTTCCATAGCGGCGGGCCCTCCGCCTGCGGCTGCTTCTTGATGCAGATCATCGATAATCGCTAATTGTTCGAGCATGTCTTCGCGGTTCTTTATGAACCAATCGGCGTTGGTATCGATATGTGATTGGAGTGCGGTCACCCGGTTCTCCCTCTAAGCACTTCTTTCGGCCTTGGATTCATATGTGAAACAGCGGCGTATAGCAAGCGCGTTGTGAAATCATCGGCCAAACTTGCGACGGTGAGCACCCAACTACCAGCATCTCCTTGGCTCGCGACGGCACACCATTTGAATCGGCCTGATGTTGACAGGAAATATGTTCTTTGGGTCGATCTCCCGCCAACTTATGACGCCGCCTCTGAGGAATCGCATCCCTTGTATCTGTGTTTCGACGCTATGTGGACCTACGGCACTGTGGTCGACACCGTCCGGCTGCTCGCCCCAACAAAAGAACTTCCCAAAGCCATTGTTGTGGGCGTCGCGCATGACGACCCGTCCTATAAGAATGTTATTCAACAGCGAGCCATGGACTTCACTACAACCGCTGCTGATGCCCCGCCCCTGACTGGAGTGCGGGTTCCTGGTAAAGAGCTTGGCGGAGCAGAGAGTTTTCGTCAGTGGCTGGAATCCGACCTGATCCCATTGTTGCGGGCTCAGTATCGGATTTCTGAGATCACCTTTGTGGGGCACTCCTTCAGCGCCTTGTTTGGTGTTCACGTGCTCTTCGAACGTTCCACGATGTTTGATCACTATTTACTCGCCAGTCCCTCGGTTTGGTGGGACGACCAAATCATGTTTGACAAGGAACAAGAACGATATGAGACAGGAGAAAGCCTCAATGCGCATGTCTTCATGTCGAAGGGCGAACTCGAGACTGACGAATTGTCATTTCAGAAAGACTTCCATGATCAGCTTGCGGGTCGCGACTACGACGAGCTTCGCTTGCACTGGCGGTTGTTCCCAAACGAGAACCATTTATCGGTCGTGCCGGTCGCTTTGAGTCACGGCTTGCGGGTACTTCACTCCACTGAATGAGCAGAGCTAGGTCCATCTCGGCAAGAATGGGCCGATGGGCGGACCACTACTAACAGACGAACCGTACGCATCGACTGGCGCAGTTCCGGTTTATGACTCCGACGCACACATTGCCGAACCGTCTTCGGTATGGCAGGAATATACCGACCCGAAATTTCGTGAATTGGTTATGCAATGTCGACCAGTTGGGAAATTAGACAGCATCTTCGTTGAAGACGAAGGCCTAGGCATGAGTTGCGCGCCAGCCTGTATCCCGGACGCATATGGGACCGACGTGACTTGGGACGACATCGTCCCCGGGAGCTATGACCCCGCCGAACGACTCAAAGTTATGGATGCCGAAGGGCTTGACGCCGCGTTGATGTTCCCATCGTTGCACCTTTTGTCTGGAGATATCTCGAACCCAGATGTCGCCGCCGCTAATGCTCGCGGCTACAACCGGTGGATGGCGGATTTCGTATCAGAGAACCCTGATCGTCTCTATGGCGTCGGTGTTGCTCCGCTTCAATCCACTGATCACGCTGTTGCGGAAATTGCGGCATGCGCGGAAGCAGGGCTCACCGGGTTTACCTTCCGGCCTGAGCGTTACGGTGGACTTGAGCTGTATTCCGAAGAGATGGACCGCGTGTGGTCGGCCGCCGAAGACCACGACATGACGGTCGCTATTCACGGCAGCTTCGGTTCAAACATGACGAGCTTCGCCAAAACCCGATACAGCAACCAATTCTATGTCCACATGGTGTGTCACCCCTTTGAGCAGATGGCGTCTGTTATGGAGTTGGTTGCTAGTGGCATCTTGGATGATCATCCTCGGTTACGGGTTGGATTTTTCGAATCTGGGCTGGGGTGGTTGCCCTATTGGCTGGATCGGCTCGATGAGCACAAAGAATCGATGGGTCACCTCGTTCCCCGGTTGAAAAGAGAGCCAACGGAGATCTTTTCGGAACAATGCTTTGTCACGATGGAGGCAGGAGAAGGCGAAGCGTTCGCGCAAATGGCCGATATGGGTCTCGCACACACCGTTGTCTGGGGTTCGGATTACCCGCACTACGACTGCACGTACCCAGGAGCTCTAGCCGAACTTGATGAAACATTTGACAGGATCGGGAGAAATGACTTGCGCAGCGAAGTGATCTACACCAACGCGAGACGGTTCATGGGATTGAAATAGTTTCGACTAACTAGAAATGCGACAGAACGCCACGTGGAGGGCTAATGGGAACGACTGTTCAACTAACGACCGTCGACGGCAATACTTTTGACGCCTACAAGTCTGAACCCGAGGGCCTTCCCAAAGGAGCTGTAGTCGTCGTTCAAGAGATCTTTGGTGTTAACGAACACATCAGAAGTGTGACTGATGGATATGCCGAACAGGGATACCTAGCCATCGCTCCGGCGTTGTTTGACCGTGTTCGCGGGGGCGTCGAGTTGGGGTATGACCAGGCCGGCATCGACATTGGCAGAAAAATCGCGTTTGAGGACGTCACTATGGACCAAGTGATCGCTGACGTCGAAGCGGCGTGTGACGCGGTGTCAGATGCTGGGAAAGTCGGCATCGTGGGGTATTGCTGGGGTGGTTCGATTTGTTACGTCGCAGCCGCGCGCTTACCTGACAAGATCTCGGCCGCGTCGGGTTACTACGGCGGACAAATCGTTCCTCACCTAGACGAAAAACCTGGCGTTCCATTGATGCTTCATTTTGGTGCTGAGGACGCCGGAATTCCGTTGGAAAGTGTGCGAACGATCGCTGAACGATGGCCTGAAATAGCTGTGCATGTCTATGAAGGCGCAGGTCACGGCTTCAACTGCGATGCACGCGGAAGCTATGAAGCTGATTCGGCAGCGGTGGCATTAGAGAGAACTCTGAACCACTTTGCTACGTGCTTGAGCTAGGCATTAACTCCGATCAAGAAACACGAGACCCTGATCGATAGCCGGCCCGCCTTCCTCCGTCAATACCTGAAAACGCACGATGTCTTGCCCATCGACTGTCGTGGAATCAATGACTTTGACATTGATAGTCGAGGGCATCAAGACCATCGAAGCCATGCGGCCTCTAATCCGACGAACCCTTTCAGGGTTGCCATCAGCCACAGCGTCGATTACAGCGCTAACACCTAACGCGAGAGTGGCCGTACCGTGGAGAATGATGGCTGGAAGCCCGGCTGCTTTTGCCACAGATGCATCGGTGTGAATCGGGTTCCAAATTCGTGCCGACTCGGTGTAAGTATGTGCCGCGCCGTGAGCAACAGGAACCAAAATTTCGGTGATCGGTTCTTTCGATGTAGGACCAAGCTCGGGGATTGGGGGTGCACTTACGTCGGGCCGATCTTCCCCCACTGTCGGCACCCCGAGATGAATGCCCCCTTGGTGAGTGGTGAAAACTGCTTCACCGTCGGCGTCGACCGTCTCAATCTTCATCGTGGTGTAAGCACCTGGCCGTTTGTTCTCCACTCCGGTATAAGTAAGTCGCGTCGATAAGACATCTCCCGGCCGCACGAGGCGGTGGACACTTACATCATGTGTAGCGTGCACCCCCTGCCGTGTTTCTTCAGGAGTTATTCCCCATTTGTCGGCCAATTCTCGGCTCTGAACGATGACCGGCCACTCAGGACACACAGCGAACATCGGATGAGCCACAACCCCGCCATTGCGTCGCGTGTCGAAATAACAGTCATGGGTATCGCCGAGCGCCGCCGAATACGCCATAGTCCATCGCTCATCGACCTCGTGTTTTATAGGACCAATCTGGTCACCAACCATGTCGGTGGGAACAGGCATGTGACACCTCCACTGCCAGTCGGAATATCAAGACTGTAGTAGTGAACTATCCGCGTCATCTGTGGAGGGGCCGACAATGATGCCCACCGGCTAGCTTCGCGGACCATGCGGAGTTTGTTTTCGCCCGATGGTCTGTTTGGCAAAATATTTTTTAGAGCTGTACGCGGATCGGTGCGTGTATTTTTGTTTCGCTGGTTTCGACTCAAGGTTGAGGGTCGTGAACGCTTGTGCGTCGAAGGCCGGGTCATCATTGCGCCGACCCATCGATCAAATCTTGACGGTCCCCTAGTTGGGAGCTCAAGTCATCGCCGTGTGCGCTATCTAGGTAAAGACTCATTGTTTCGCCCAGCGGCAGCTGGGTGGGCGATGCGCTCGCTCGGGTCTTTTCCCGTTCGTCGAGGTGAAGCTGACCTAGACGCCATGCGAGTAGCGAAAGAGATGCTCGAAAGCGGCGAGTGCATGCTTGTTTTTCCCGAAGGGACTCGACAAGTTGGCGACGCGATCGCCGAGGTGTACGACGGAACCGCATGGTTAGCCTCCAAAGCACAAGCGCCGGTAGTGCCTGTAGGGATCGCCGGCACGGAGGCAGCTATGCCGGCAGGCGCTAAATTTCCTGCCCGAGTACCGGTTGCGGTGGTAGTCGGCGAGCCTTTGGATCCCCCACAAGCTGCCGATGGGAATCGCGTGAAACGATCCGACTTAAAGTTGTGGACTGATGATCTTCGACAGCGGTTGCAGGAATGCCAAACCAGGGCTCGTGAAATGCTCAACGACTGATGCGGCTGTACTGGATCGAGACGCCTTGTGGCCGCCTAGCGACCGCGCCGGCTCCGAGCGGAAGCAGCCTCGATCGAGAGATCGGCGATTTGTTGGAGGCAGAAGTCGACATAGTTGTATCCCTGCTCGCCAGTGAAGAAGCCGCAAGCATTGGTCTCGCTGATGAAGCCGGAGTGATGAACGAAGCGGGCATTTCCTTCCGAAGCATCCCCACACCAGACTTCGGGGTTCTTGATGATTACCACCAAGCTCAAACCGTTATCAGCGAATTGGTCCAGCATCTCAATGGCGGACAAACCGCAGTAGTTCATTGCCGAGGCGGAATCGGCCGCTCTTCAACCATTGCGGCAGTAGCCCTCACCCAGTTAGGACTCGAACCCAATGAAGCTATGGACCGCATCACCAAAGCGCGAGGGCTTAGAGTTCCCGAGACGCAGGCACAGCGACTATGGGTTCATGGATACGCCGAGTGGTGCGGTGAGGTAACACGATGACGGTGCCCGTTGAGGAAACGATCGAACCCCAAGGTTTGAATGGAATCCGTATATGCGATTTCACTGGGCAATTAGCTGGCGCCGGCGCTACCAAGATTCTCGCCGCCTTTGGCGCAGAAGTGATTCGAGTCGAAGATCCGACGAACAAAGGTAAATGGGACATTCTGCGAGGCATTCCTCCGTGGGTTGCTGACGCGCGCGGTCTTGAAGCAGGTGGTGCCTTCAATAATCACAACGCCGGCAAGCTCGGAATCACGCTCAATTTGAGAGACGACCGAGCTAAAGAACTTCTTCGAGAACTCGTATCTATCAGTGACGCTGTTACAGAAAATTTTGCTGCGGGAGTGATGGACCGTCTGGGTTTCGGATATGACGAACTACGAGAAATTCGCGAAGACATCGTTTACGTGTCAAATAACGGCTTCGGTTCTACAGGACCGTACAGTTCCTTCAAGTCCTGGGGACCCATAGCGCAAGCGGTCTCAGGGCTGACCTTCACATCAGGACTACCTGAGCAGCCCCCGGCCGGTTGGGGGTACTCATTTATGGATCACACGGGTGCCTACTACATGGCGACCGCGGTTTTAATGGCTCTCCTGCACCGACGTCGAACCGGCGAAGGTCAGTGGGTGGACCTTGCCTGTATCGAGGCCGCGGGGACGTTGCACGGAACTGCGACGCTTGACGCAACTGTCAATGGTCGAGCGATGCGCCGCTCCGGTATGCCCAACAGCAATCGGTCGCAGTCTCCGAGAATGGCACCCCACGGAATCTGGGCGACCCAAGGTGAGAACCAGTGGATCGCAATTGCTGTGCGTGACGACAGCGATTGGCGACTTTTCGCTGAAGTGGTCAACGAGCCATGGTCACAAGAACACAGGTGGCAGTTCGCGGTCGATCGTTTGAGCGCAGAAGACGAACTTGAACAGTTAGTGGCTGCGTGGGCTGCACCCCAAGATCGCCACGCGCTTGCTCAACGACTAATTGACGCCGGAGTTCCGGCAGCTCCGGTCCTGCGGCCGGGAGAACGAATCGATTCAGACGAACGCACCTCCGATCTGTGGATCACGGTCGACCATAGCGAGGTGGGACCCTCAAGAGTTGAAGGTCTCCCAGTGCGGTTGTCGGAAACTAACTGGTCACTCTCCCGTGGTGCTGCGTGCCTAGGAGAACACAACAGCTATGTGTTCGGGCAACTGTTAGGGCTTGATGAACAAGAAATTAACGAACTTGCTGAAGAGGGAGTGATCTAACCATGACCCCCAAAGATTCAAAAGCTGCCCTTACTGGCTATCGAGTGATCGAGTTAGCTTCGGAACGATGCGCGCTCGCTGGGAAACTTTTGGCAGATATGGGTGCGGAAGTGATCGTTGTCGAACCTCCAGGCGGTTGCGAAACGCGGGCCTGGGAACCATTTGCCGATGATGTACCTGGGCTAGAGAACTCTTTGCACTGGTGGCATTACAACACCTCGAAAAAGTCGGTGATGGTTGATATAGAAACCGAAGTGGGAGCCCAACAATTTCGGTCATTACTAGCCACCGCTGATGTGGTGATTGAAGCTGAGCCTCTCGGACGTTTAGATGCCCTAGGTCTTGACTGGAATCAGCTTCGCGAAGATGAAAGCCAACTGATTTGGACCTCAATTAGCCACCATGGGCGTGACGGAGCAGACCCACCCGCCACCGACCTGACCTTGTTAGCTGAAGGAGGCCCTGTTTGGTCGTGTGGCTACGACGATCAGCAGTTACCTCCAGTACGTGGCGGTGGGAATCAGGCCTTTCATACTGCTTGCCATTACGCGGTTCCTGCGATTCTTGTCGCGTTGATGTGGAGGGAGACCTCTAGCAGAGGTCAACTCATCGACGTCTCAATGCTGGGTGCCGCCAACGCAACTACGGAATTCGCAACCCTCTGGTGGTTAAACGCCGAACAAGAAGTACAGCGCCAAACTGGCCGTCATGCTCACGTCCGACCGACCGAGTGGACGCAAATACGTTGCGCCGACGGGCGATGGTTCAACACCGGCATGCCTCCGCGCAACAAACGTGAATTCGCTGCGTTACGCACGTGGATCGAAGAACTAGGCCTTGTAGAGGAATGTTCCTCCTACGAGATTCTCAAACTCGGTGATCAGTATGAACGCATCGGTGTTTTTGAACTAGACGCGGACCCTCTGGCCGGCGAAGTCTTTCAAGCTGGAAGAGACGTGATTGAATTTCTCGCACAGCGCCTCCCAGCTTACGAACTCTTTCTTGGGCTGCAGGAAAGAGGCATGGCATGCGGCATTGTGTACTCGCCTGACGAAATGATCGAAGATCCTCACTTTGTCGAAAGAGGATTTCCCGTCGACGTTTTCTATGAAGATCGCAATTCCACCTATACCCACCCTGGAGCCCCGTATCGCTTTCAACGCACGCCTTGGATGGCCACTCGCGCTCCCCATCTAGGCGAGCACCAGGTCTTGATAGAAGACGTATCCGAATAGACCTCGCAACTATTGCACTCCCGGCATAAATGCCCGTGTCGTGAGTTAACAGAAAACCTGAGACCGTCTCGAAGATGTCGCAAAGGTTGACTCAGAACGTTTCGTATTAGGGATGCAAAACCCGGGTGCTCAAATATTTGCGGCTTCTGCTCGTGATGTCGCGTGAGACCGAGCGGCCTTTGAAAGATCTCGCACCTCAGCGCGCTCATTGTCTGTAAGGCATTCGAAATCGGGTCCGTGTAGACGATCAGTAAGAGACTCAATCTCGTCTCGGTGTGCAGCGAGAGTACTGACATCGGGGTAAGGCTTCGGCCAACCGAAGAACTCTGCGTTCCACTCGCCGGCCGGGCCGCTCAGAATGGCCTCCAGGGGTCCCATGCCAAGTGCTTGCACGGCTACAGCGTGCCGACCGAAACGTAGCTCGCGCATGCATTGAGCAAGCTGAAAGGTTCGAGCGGCGCCGACGTCACTAGGGAGTTGCTGATCTCGCCACCCCACGAACGTCGGAACCCCGTGCGGAGCGGCATTCTGTACCACCTGTTGAAGCAAGTCACCCAATCTTTCGTTGCCTTCAAAGTCGGCCAACGCCTCGGCTCCGTACTCTTGGCAGATTCTCGCGTAAACCTTCGCGCCTTCCATAGGATCGAAAGCGGATCTGCCTTCTTCGACCATTGAGCGCATGTGATCGGGCGCCCAGAAAAACGCCGCCCCCACGACGTTATCGACGGGGCAGTTCCCTAAGACCCCAAGTCGGCCGACGGCGTAAGCCCCTTGCCCTTCACCCATGCCGGCGGCTGCCGCTTTCTTCTGGGTCGACGGAGCCATCAGCCACGCCATAGCCAACATTCCCAACGAACCTCGCATGCTGCGCGCAACAGTGATGTTATCCATAGCTCTGAAACTACTCAGTCAAATGGTTGTGCGCCTGTCTTGAAGCTGGCTATTGGAAGGAGTACTTGGATACGCGTGGTTCGGCCAGTGCCGACACACCCACCAGTTCCCTTGAAACTCTTGATTTGAAGAATGGGGATTCTCGGCAATCCAACCGCTAATCCGCATTCCTTTGGGGTCGTCTTGGGGGACCAAACCGACCGCCATCGCTACCCCTGGATGCGAAGTAGGTCCACTACGAAGAGCAGGGGAGTGTTCGGCCCGATCGACGTTCCAGATCCAGCTTCGCCGTAAGCTAAATCGCTGGGGATTTTTAACAGCCGTCTTCCTCCTTCGCGCATGCCGACTATCCCTTGGTCCCAACCTTGTATGACCATGCCGACGCCGATTTGGGCGGTGAACGGTCTTCCTCGATTCCAGGAAGTATCAAACACTGTGCCGTCCAACAAAGTGCCAAGGTAGTGAACACTGACGGTGTCACCCGACTGAACCACTCTTCCAGAACCCTCAGACAAGTCTTCGATTTCTAAGGAAGGACCAATTTCGGTCACGTCAGGAATCTGCGGAATAGGTAGATCCACCACTTCAATTAGGTCGACCACAAAGACGAGAACTGCGTTAGGTGGAATGGCGGCGCCCGCTCCTGAGCTTCCATACCCAAGTTCAGGAGGAATTACCAGCAGCCGTCGGCCGCCTTTTCGCATCCCCACGATGCCTTGATCCCACCCTGGGATGACCGCACCGACCCCGATTGGAACAAAGAATGTTTGATGCCGATCCCAGCTGGAGTCGAACTCGGTTCCGTCAGCAAGTAAAGCTCCAACGTATTTGACTTCGAGAAGATCTCCGGCCTGTGCCTGTTCCCCGGTACCGGTGGTTATGTCTTCGATGACGAGACGTTTAGGGCCCTGCTTATCGGTTACGACACTGATAGATGGGCGGTCATCGCCGGGTGAGGTCTCTGCCCATACCTGTTCATCCCCGACCGTGGTCGATGTACTGATTTTGACACTCTCAACAGTGGTCGCCTCAGGCAAAACGTCAACCGCTGAACTTTTATCGGCGTTGCTGCAGCCAAAGAGAAATAGAACGACGCATACCGCCGTGATGTTGCGAGGAGAAGACATGTGTTGAATGTTACGGACGGTGACGTTTGGATAGGCGATCTTCCCATTCGTCGCTTGCGGTCAACTCCCCAGCGGCATTCTTGAAACCATTGAGGGTTGTTTGGCATGAATCTCGCAGAACTCTGGGACAAACAAATCTGACATTAAGTGGGTTTCCTTGGCTACTCAGGCAACATGACGCTGTGCAGTTCGAATGTTTGCCGGTGTTTCACCCCGACGAAATTAATGCTGAGTGGTTGACCCACATCCTTGGAGATGAAGCCAACGTCATCGATTTTGAAATCCAAGCGATCGGAACGGGCCAGGTCGGCGCCAATTTCCGCTGCCACTTGACCTGGGATCGTGACGACCGGTTACCGACCGTCGTCATCAAGTTTGCTGCCCTCGATGCTCAGAGTCGGGCGACAGGCGTTCTGATGGGGACCTATCAGCGGGAAGCCGAGTTTTATCGTCAGATTGCTCAAAGAATCGACGTCGCCGTGCCACATGTGCATTACATCGATTTCGTCCCCGGATCTGCGGATGTGGTAATCGTCATGGAAGACCTCGATCCCCGCGTTCAAGGAGATCAGATCAATGGGTGCAATCACAGCGAAGCAAGAATGGCTTTGTCGGAAGCAGCTCTTTTGCATGGCGCCTTCTGGGACGATGAGTCGCTATTCGAACTTGATTGGGTAAGCAGAAGAGATCCCGAGGGCATCGCGCACACAGTCGAAATGATTGAGGCGTTACAGCCCGCTTTTGTAAACCGATACCAAAGTGTGCTCAGCGAAGAATCAATTGAAGCTGGTGATTGTTTCTTGCGAGGAGCTTCGGTCTGGTTCTCTGACATTCCCCGACCGTCAACGCTCGTTCACGGCGACTATCGCTTGGATAATTTAATGTTCGCTCCTACTGGAACCCTGAGCTCACGACCGTTGGTAGTAGTTGATTGGCAAACCGTGACGCACAGCCACGCGGCTCACGATGTCGCCTACTTCCTTGGTTCCTCTTTTACACCGGAAGACCGACGTTCCCATGAAGAACAACTCGTGGGCCATTACTACGATGAACTAACGAATCGCGACGATGCGCCTTCGATCACGCTTGACGAATTTTGGCTTAATTACCGACGGTTCTCGTGGTCTGGTTTCTTGATGGCGATGCTCGCCTCAATGATCGTGGGACGCACTGACAGAGGTGATGACATGTTCGTTGCTATGGCGAATCGGCACGCCGCTCAAATCACCGATCTGGGTGCTACGGAGTTTCTAAATACTTCCACTCAATAACTGTCGACTCTGACGAGGTAGCGTGCCAGCTATGGGGGATGCAACCGCTGCCGTCTTGCACGGCGTTGAAGATCTTCGAGTCGAAAACTACGAAGTGCCCGAGGTCGGACTTGATGACGCCATACTTCGGGTAGAGGCGTGCGGGCTTTGCGGCACGGACCACGAGCTTTATACCGGCCACATACCCGCCCCCTATCCCGTCGTGCCTGGACATGAAACCGTAGGAGTGATCGAGGCGTTGGGTGAAAAAGCGGCTGAAAAGTGGCAGGTCGGAGTTGGTGACCGGGTTGCTATCGAATGTTGGCAGTCGTGTGGAATATGCGACCCTTGCCGTGCTGGGATCTACCGGCGTTGCACACGTCACGGTATGAGCGATATCTATGGGATGATCCCCACAGCCCGCGAGCCTTCGCTATTTGGTGGTTACGCAACTCACCATTATCTTTCGCCAGACTCGCTCGTCTTGCCGGTGCCCGAAGGCCTGAGTGCCGTAGAAGCCACACTTTTCAATCCATTAGGCGCAGGGATCAAATGGGGCGTCGAGATCCCGAACACGCAGGAGGGCGACTTCGTCGCGATTCTTGGCCCTGGAATCCGAGGGCTGTGTTCGGTAGTCGCAACCCGAGATGCTGGAGCTGCATTTGTAGCCGTAACTGGCTACGGCCCTAATGACCACCCGCGACTTGAGTTGGCGCTTGCCATGGGTGCGGATTTGGTTGTGGACGTAGCCGAGGAAGACCCAGCCCGAAAGTTTCGTGATGCCACGGGTGGCCGTCTAGCTGACGTTGTCGTCGACGTGACCGCGAACGCGCCAACGGCTTTCGGGCAAGCGGTCAGATTAAGCGCGGTCGATGGGACCATTGTTCTTGCGGGTGTGCGCGGAAAAAAAGGCGCACCTGAGCTTCACACCGATGCAATCATCTGGAAAGAAATCACTGTGAAGGGTGCGCTTGGTGTGGACGCCCCGGTGTACCGCAAAGCGCTGGAACTATTGGCTGCTAGAGCCTTTCCTTTCGAATTATTTAGCCGACAAGAGGTCGCGCTTGACGATGCCTCAGAACTTTTGACGTCAATGGCGGGCAAAGGAAGTGCACCGCCACCGGTGCACGGAGTTATCGTCCCCGGACTCTAAGAAACCAAAGACGCCATAATTACGAACCTAATTTTCTGAAACGTGTAGCAGAAGGGGAGTGCGCCGCATGAAGTTCGGTTTAATGTCCGCAAATTTGATGGCAAATGTAGACGGAATCGCCGCGGGGGAACTCGCTCGTGCCGCTGAAGAGGTCGGCTTCCATTCAATATGGGCCGTGGAACATTCAGTGGTGCCAGTGGAATACACATCCACGTATCCCTATGACGACGGAGGCCGCTTATTCAAAGGAGCGAGTCAGCTCGACCATTCTGACCCTTTGATCTGGCTGGCTTTCGCTGCTGCGGTAACGACCAAGATTCGCCTCGCAACAGGAATTCTCATCCTTCCCCAGCGCAACCCCCTTATTGCGGCGAAAGAGATTGCCAGTCTGGATCGACTGAGCAACGGCCGATTAGATCTCGGCATTGGGGTGGGATGGCTGCGCGAAGAATTCGAGGCGTTGGGTGTGCCATTCGAAGCCCGTGGAGCCCGAACAGATGACTACCTTCGTGCTCTTCGCGTCCTTTGGTCAGAAACGAAAGCTGAATACCACGGAGACTTTGTTGACTTTGCTCCTGTGTATTGTCAACCCAAACCAAGCCAAAGTTCGATACCAATACTTGTCGGAGGACATTCGGACCGAGCGGCGCGACGGGCAGGAGAGCTGGGAGACGTGTTCTTTCCAGCAGAACGACCAGTTGACACCCTCGCAGCGCTCCACTCGGCGGCAAAGCAGTATGCCGAGGGCGCGGGTCGAGACCCTTCAACTATCGAATTGTGGACGTCCTCAACTGGGGATCGCGAACATTTAGAACAACTCATTGAAGTCGGCGTTACCCAGGTCATGGTCCCTGCGCGACCTCCCGAACAGCTCGAAGATCGTTATGCCCAACTCATCGTTGATTATGCCTCGGAGGCATCGTTATGACGGATCCCGATCGCACAGCTGAACTTCACGGTCGAGCGGACAAAATCCGCAACGAAATGGGTGGTTTCGACAAGTTGTCCAAGATGGCAAATGAAGGCGACCGTACAATTAGAGAACATCTTGATGCGTTCCTTGATGCTGGAAGTTTTCGAGAAATCGGGACGTTTAGCACATCGATACGACCCGACCAGCGAGACAAAACGCCTGGTGACGGAAAGATTGGGGGGCATGGAACCGTAGATGGTCGGCCCGTGACTGTGTTCGGTGATGACATCACTGTTTATCGAGGCTCAAGTTCGATCGTGGGAACGCGAAAAGAACATCGTCTGTATGAACGAGCGATGGCTATGGGAACACCCATCGTTCACTTCGGAGAAACAGGGGGCGCCCGGATACCAGACACTATGGGGGCGGAAGGGATTAGCGAACCGGGCGGACTATTTGAACTCGCCAAACGCCAACACCGAGTGCCGATGGCGACAATGGTTACCGGCCAATCGTTTGGCGGGTCATCGTTCCTATCTGCCTTGTCGGACTATGTGGTAATGGTGCGCGGGTCGTGCCTAGCCGTCACGTCGCCCAAAGTTTTTGAAATAGCTACAGGCGAAGTCATCTCATTCGAAGATGTGGGCGGGGTAGATGTGCACGCCCGAAAAACTGGGCAAATAGATCTCGGTGTCGAAAGTGATGAAGAGGGCTATAACGCCATCAAGAAATGGCTTTCCTACCTTCCAAGTAACGCCTGGCAGGTAGCGCCGCGCCATGAGCCATCTGGTTCTTTGGAACACGACCACGACCTCGGCGACCTGGTTCCAGCTAAACGGACTAGGGGTTATGACATGAGACGGGTCGTTCAACGAATTGTTGATCCGGAATCCTTACTGGAGATCCAACCCTTGTATGCGCGCAACGTGGTGTGTGGCCTTGCGCGACTCAACGGGTTTTCTGTGGGAATCATCGCGAACAACCCCATGTTCGGCGCGGGAACCTTGGACCCTCAGGCCTGTCACAAAATCATCCGTTTGGCGACCGTGTGTGATTCGTACAACATCCCGATGATTTTCTTAGCTGACGTACCGGGGTTCATGGTGGGAGAGCGAGTCGAACACGAACTTATGCTCCATTGGGGAATGCGAATGATGCACGCCCTCCAGAATGCCTCAACGCCGACATTGACCGTCTGCATACGAAAAGCATTCGGATTGGCGTGGCAGGCGATGAACGGATCACAGATGCCGGCCCTAGGTGTATACAGCTGGCCTGGCGCAGAGATCGGCTTCATGGATCCCGAAGTTGGGGTAAACGTTGCGTATGGATCCAAACTAGGTCGAATCGAAGATGTCGAAGCACGAGAAGCTGAGCGGGAGGCACTTGTGCGCGAAGTAGCGGAGTCCACCAATCCCTATGACGCCGCGGGCACCATGCGGATCGACGAAATGATCGATCCAGGGGACACCCGTAGCGTCCTCGCCCACGATCTGGAGATGTTGGCCAACCGAGCGGTCCCGCCTCCCGAAGCACGACCTCTGTCGTACTGGCCTACCTGCTAACCGACAACCCCGAGCCTCTATCTGAAAGAACAGTGATGCGAGCAGCTGTGACCCGACAAGGAAGCATTGTGGTGGAAGCCACAGACGACTTAACGCCCGGCGCAGGAGACGTCCTCGTAAAAACGCTTGCGTGCGGAATATGTGGCAGCGACCTACACGCCTTGAAACACGGCCATGAAATGGTTCGAAGTCAAAGAGAGACAGGAGGTCCGTTAATTTATGATGCCGATCGGGATGTCACAATGGGCCACGAATTTTGCGCAGAAATCCTCGATTTGGGTCAAGGAGCTGCTGAGCACCTCCAAATAGGTGACATCGTTTGCTCGTTCCCAGTCCTTGTTCGGCCTGACGGAATCCACACCCTTGGCTATTCCAACGAATATCCGGGTGGTTACGCGGAACAGATGCTTCTCTCGTCACAACTGTTGCTGCCGGTCAGCAATGGGTTGGCACCCGAATTAGCGGCGCTAACCGAACCCATGGCAGTTGGCCGCCACGCCGTAGAGAAATCTGGTGCTACTAGCGCTGACGTGTGCCTCGTGATTGGATGCGGCCCCGTCGGATTAGCAGTAATAGCGGCCCTGAAACAAAAAGGTTTAGGACCCATCTTTGCCTCCGACTTTTCGCCCAGACGTCGTCAATTAGCTGAGGTGATGGGCGCAGACGAAGTCCTCGATCCGGCAACGATCTCACCCTATGACAGTTGGCAAGAAGCGGCATGGCCGCACGGAATTGACCGAAACGATCCGACGTTACGGCTTGGGCGCGTCAACACGAAACCTGGACTGGTTTTTGAATGCGTAGGGATCCCTGGCGTGATCGACCAGATCATGCAGGGAGCCATGCGTGACACCCGAATTGTGGTGGTTGGCGTGTGCATGGAAAGTGATAATTTTCGGCCGCTTACCGGTGTCGGCAAAGAACTCAACATCCAATTTGTTTTGGGGTACACGCCAGAGGAGTTTGCCGACACGCTTCGAGGAATCAGTGAAGGCGAACTTGTTGTGGAGCAACTGATTACCGACCGAGTTGGCCTGAATGGTGTCGCTCAAGCTTTCGACGACTTAGCTGATCCCGAGGCTCATGCCAAAATTATGGTCGAACCGTGGCGATGAGTCCTTCGGAACTCAGTCTGTAAATATCCACGGAGCAAGGGGCAGCGAGGTCGAATCGAAGACCTTCACCCTCTCACTCAGTTGTCCAAATGACACCACTTTTTCAATACGGAGGCTTGAGAGAAGAATATTTAGAACATCAAGTTCTGACTCCCCAAGAGACAACCGATCTTCCATTGTGACCGCGCCGTGGCGTTTCGCGAGCCGCTCCCCAGAGGGAGCTATCACCAGTGGGACATGAGCGTAACTCGGAGGGTTTAGCCCCAATAGACCGAATAAGTGAACCTGTCGGGGCGTGGACGGAAGTAGATCGTCTCCTCTGACGACTTCGGTAACTCCCAAATCCGCATCGTCAACCACCACTCCAAGGTTGTACGACGGAACGCCGTCGCCCCTACACAAAACAAAATCGTCGACTGCGCCTTCGAAGTTTCCCAATTGGCGGTCTTGGATCTTGACTACTTCACCTTGTGTGCGTAGCCGCAGCGCCGGTTCTCGCCCGCTTGCTTCGTGTTGACTGATTTGTTGACGCGTAAGGCCTCGACAGGTTCCCGGATAAGCGCCTTCAGGTAAGTGTGCGTGAGGCGCTGAGGTTGCTTCGCGAATCTCGCGCCGAGTGCACCAGCAGCGATAGGTAAGACCTTGTTGAGCCAGCTGGCCTATGGCGTCTCGATATATTCCAACTCTGTTGCTTTGGCGCACCGGCTCACCGTCCCAGTCCAAACCGATTCGCTGAAAATCGCGTATCTGACTTCGGTAGAACTCTGGCCTTACCGCATTGTCAAGATCCTCGAACCGCCAAATTAAGCTTTCAGATGCTGAGCGTGTAAATAACCACGCCAAAAGCGCTGTGCGTAGGTTTCCGAGATGAAAATGACCTGTCGGGCTTGGTGCCCAACGCCCGGTCACGGTGTCTCAGCGAGAGCCTTCACGCCTTCGACGCAACGCCGCATGTTCGCGAGGTGCTCTTGCTGTCGGCGATCGACAATGAGGGCCTCTTTGTCAGGCGTAGCCTCAATCGCGGGGGTCAGGCCTGATGGGCCGGGCCCGAGCCGTACCGTGTGGCGTAGGCGACAACGATGGCCGTGTAACTCATCAATTTCCCATCGCCAGCGCGCTGCTGCGTTCTCTTCATCTTCCCCGACTGCCCACCCGAACTGTTCGTTTTCGACGAGCTCTGTAATTGTCGAGGTGGTTTGCCATTCACCGATGGCCGGATGCTGGTTGGTCCCAACAAATTGTGCCCCGACTGCTGGTCCGTGATGTCCTTCAACCCATTCTGCACCTTGGAACTCTTCTGAGAACTGCGCGCTGACACTGATGTCCGATATCAAAGACCACACCTTGGTCGGTGGCGCGTCAATGTCAATTTCGACAGTCGCCCCTGGGCGTTCCGCGATACTTCGTGGGGCTTGATCATCGCGGTCCTCGTAAGTTCGGCCCCACTTATCGAAATACGAGATTTCTTCGGCAGAGCGTCTCGGAACTGAAGCGAAATCGCCACCTGTGCTGTATGCGACGGGGAGAAGGGCGACAGGCGTGATGCCTTCAGGAATCTCGAGGACTTCGCGAATTTTGGCATCCTGGTTCAAAATTGCGGATGTCCACGCCGTTGCTAGACCGCGCGCTCGCGCCGCTAGACAAAAACTCCATGCTGACTGAACTACTGAGTCGAAGAGCCCCGGTTTTTTGCTGTCATCGTGAACACCCCAGATACACGGAATGACTAGTGCGGGAACATCGGCGAGATGTTCGGCGAGATGAGCGGCTGAACGCATCACGTTTGTATTCCGGTGGTCGCTTCCGGCCAGCTTGTCTCTGGCAGACACCATCCACTTGCCGGCCACTTCCCAATAAAGGTCCGAAAGTGCTTCTTTTTGTTCCTTGTCCCTAATGATCAACCATCGTCGACTTGATTGATTCCCGCCCCCTGGTCCTTGCTCGGCAATGTCGATGCAATCCAGCAGCAGGTCGTTAGGGACAGGTCGATCCAAATCCAGTCGGAGTCGTACCGACCTTGTTGTAGATAGCACACCGTCGACAGAGGCTAAATCGACGGTTTCTACGTCGTATCTCGCTGGAACATGTTTGGTTGATCTCGGCGAATCCATACGGATAGTCAAGCGCACTGGCGACCTCTTCGCCTGAACAAGTGGAACGATGTTGACCGACAACCGACGCGACCGTCCTAACGTGTCAGTTGTGAGCTCTCGTCAACCATTTCTAAATGCACGATTACAAGGATTCGGCGCCACCATTTTCGCCGAGATGTCTGCCCTGGCACTAAAAACCAACGCTGTTAACTTAGGGCAGGGCTTTCCAGATAAAGACGGACCGATCGAAGTGGTGGAGGCCGCAACTGAGGCCATCCGCAACGGATTAGGCAATCAGTATCCGCCCGGCATTGGAGTTCCCGAGCTAAGAAACGCCATAAGGGATCACCAGCAGCGCTTTTATGGGTTGGAATTTGATCCCGACACTGAAATTCTTGTTACAGCAGGAGCATCGGAGGCGCTCGCTGCGTCAGTAATTGCCCTGTGTGAAACAGGTGACGAAGTTGTCACATTTGAACCTTGGTACGACATATATGGCGCGAATATTGCTATGGCGGGGGCTACTAAGAAAGTTGTCACGCTTCGGCCTCCCCATTATGCCTTCGAAGAGTCAGAGTTTTTAGCGGCGCTGTCCCCTAAGACTCGACTGATTTTGTTGAACACACCGCATAACCCCACGGGCAAAGTGTTCTCTCGAGAGGAACTTGAGTTCATCGCCAACGTCGCCATCGAGCGTGATCTGCTCGTGGTGACAGACGAAGTTTATGAACATCTTGTTTTTGAGGGTGAACACATTCCGATTGCCTCATTGCCAGGTATGCGGGAAAGAACAATCACGATCTCGTCAGGTGGGAAAACCTTTTCTTTCACTGGTTGGAAAATCGGGTGGGTCTGCTCAACCCCTGAACTAACGAGCGCGGTTCGTATTGCTAAACAGTTTCTTACTTATGTAAGCGGCGGACCTTTTCAGTACGCGATTGCAACGGGGTTGGCGCTCGGTGATGACTATTACGAGACTTTCCTTTCGGATATGCGAGCGAAGCGTGACTACCTTTCGGCCGGGTTGCGATCAGCTGGGTTTGAAATATTCGAACCTCAAGGCACGTATTTCGTTACTGCTGATGCGAGATCGGTTGGCTACGAAGATGGTTTGGAACTTTGCTGGCAACTCCCGGAAAAAGTCGGTGTGGTAGCTGTCCCCAATGTCGTGTTTTATGACAACCAAGAAGAAGGGGCGCACTTGATCCGGTTCGCCTTCTGCAAGAGCCTCGACGTGCTGGACGAAGCGGTCAATCGCTTGCAGCGTTTGTCATGAGCGTACGAATAGCGGCGATTCAGCATGACATCATCTGGGAAGACTCAGCCGCGAACTTCGCCCGCCTAACACCTCAAATTGAACGAGCGGTTTGGGCCGGTGGGCGTCTCCTGGTTCTTACTGAAATGTTCTCAACGGGATTCACAATGAATTCTTTGAATTGTGCGGAACCCTTAGAAGGTCCGAGTTTCCATTTCTTGTCAGAAGCAGCAACTAATCATCAAGTGTGGGTTGTCGGATCGATACCTACGCGATGGGAAGATGGCATTGCTTACAACACCCTCACCTTGGTAGCGCCTGATGGGCAGGTGGATCGGTATCGCAAGATTCATCCGTTTAGTTTTTCTTCTGAACCGGAGAACTATGGGTCGGGTAGTGAGTTCTTGCAAGTAGTTATCGACGACGTCCGCACCACCTTCTTTATCTGTTATGACCTCAGATTCGCTGA
>DUBN01000084.1:0-4177 GCA_012960315.1 Acidimicrobiia bacterium | reverse complement strand
CGATCGGCTTTTCCGGTACTACAAGATCGTCGAACCTAGTAAAAGAGTAGATAGGTGAAGAACCGATTTCACTTATGCGAATTTTGGGAGGCAACGTGAGTTTTGTAGAAATGCGTACCTATGACTTAAAAATCGGAACGGCGAACGCGTACGCAAGCTTGTACCGAGAAGAGGGTTACGCAATACAAAAGAGCCACCTTGGTGAGCCGGTCGGTTACTACGTCAGCGAAGTAGGAGATCTCAACCAGATCATTCACATGTGGCGATATGAGAGTCTCGAACAACGCTCAGAGAAAAGAACGGCTTTGTTTGATGACCCTGCCTGGCTTGGATATGTGGCAAAGATCGGTCCGATGATCATTCGCCAACGCAACGCCATTCTCTACGAAGTGTTGGATTAAACGATTAGCCCCACGCGATGAGAGTGATCGCCACCAAAGTGATGAGCAGACCCGCTACGCGTCTTCGGTTGAGGTTCTCACCCAAAGCGAAGCGCGCAAGTAATACCGTCACCGCGGGATAAAGACTGGCTAACACCGCTACTGGTCCTAGTTGTCCGTATCTGAGAGCGAACAGGAACGCGACATTGGCACCTGTGTCGCAGATACTGCAACCCAACAGAGTTAACCAACTGCCGGCGGGCTTAATCGAAACTTTTCTGACCGCGGCGCTGGCTAACAACACAACAGCAGCGCTAGTTCGTCCTGCGACGATCGGCCAAGGAGCAGAGCCAGTATTTGTTTCACTTAAGACGCAAAAGAAAAGACCGAACCCAACTCCGGCTAACAGCGCTTCAAGAATCGCAGATGTCGAGATTGATGAACCCTCGTTGGGTTGGCCTCTGCTTGCCACAAAAATTGCTACGAAGGCAAGAAGAATCCCGACTCCGCAAATGAAGCCTGGCTGTTGACCTTTACTCAAATCCCATATGACGGGCACCCCAGCTGAAGTGGTTGCCGTTAACGGCGCTACGAGCGACATCGGCCCACGCGCCAGCCCTCGGTAGAAGATCCCAAGACCTCCTGCTCCCAACATCCCGGCAAGCGCCCCTAGAAGTAAATCTTTGATGGTGAAACTTGATGCAAAGAGCGGCGCAACACATAGAAGGGGCAACGTTCCTGCTAAGGAAACGGTGATCAGTACCTGAGTTTGAGTATTGCGTCGAGAACTCAAACCTCCCAGAAAGTCACCTGAGCCGTAAAGAACCGAAGTGATCAACGACAAGAAGACAGCCATAGGGATCTGTTATGGAATCATTAAATTCATTGAAGCAACAAACTTTTTTCTGACCGGGTGGCTCAGGTAGTCGGCCGTGTGACTCTAACGAAATTAGTATGCGGTCTCTAGAGTCAAAGAATGTGGTCTTGAGTCTTTCATTAGGCGACAATGAGGTGTCTCAACCCGGCTGAATCTAGTAACTGTGCCCTTTGAACGAAAGTGGTCATGAAATGTCGAACCCTCTGATGGAGAAATGGGCGTCGCGCACCGAGGCACTTGGCACTTGGTTGTCGCTGCCTGACTCTCACGCTGCCGAAGTTGTCGCCCGTGTCGATTTTGACTACGTGTGCGTTGATATGCAGCACGGTGTTGCCGATTATCAGATGGCCACGTCCATGCTTCAGGCAATAGTGCTGACCGGTAACGGAACCCCGATTTGCAGGGTGCCTTGGAATGAGCCGGGAATCATTGGGCGAATGCTTGATGCTGGTGCTCGAGGCGTCATCATTCCCATGGTTAATTCGGCTGAAGAAGCGAAAAGAGCCGTAGCAGCGACGAAGTACCCACCGCTGGGAGAGCGAAGCTACGGGCCGACGATCATTGGTGCACGCGCTCGAAACGCCGCGGAGGATTACTACCCAACGGCCAACGAAACCAACGCATGCATCCCGATGATCGAAACTCGCCAAGCAGTAGAGAATCTTGATGAAATCCTTGCAGTTGAGGGTGTCGACGCGATCTATGTGGGCCCAGCTGATTTGTCGCTCAGCTATGGGTACGGACCCGCCTACAGCGACGACAATGACGAGTACAAAAAGGTGTTGGAGTACATAGTTGACAGATGCGACCAAGCGGGAAAGATCGCAGGAATTCACTCAACGACAGCGCTTGCTGTGAACCGTCGAGAAAAAGGCTTCCTTATGCAAACAATAAGTGGGGATCTGATGGCGATGAGTAAAGCTAGTTACCAAGACTTGAAGAATGCGCGCGAAGGAGAATCAGGCGACGGATCCTCCCGCATTTACTGAAGCGGTTGTGAGGCAACCGCTTCGTTGTTTCGACGGGTTGAAACAAAGAACCAGAGACCTGCTGCTGCGACTAGACACCCAGCTGTTCGGAAAGCCGTAGGCATTGACGCCGTTTCACTCAACCAACCTAATAGTGGGGGTCCGAGCACAAACCCAACGTCACCAGCTGAGCGATACAAACCTATTCCTAACCCGCGAAGTCTTTCGGGAAATAAATCGGCTACGAAAGCTGCCGGGGCTGGACCGGCGGTTCCCGTACCAAGAGTGAGGATCACGTTACCGACCACAAACCAGACCGGAGTTCCACTTGATGCGATGACGAATGTGCCGAGCGCCGCGGCGACCCCGGAAAATACAATCACTGGCGCCCAACCAAGATTCTCTGTCGCCCACGTTGCGGGCCAAAGAGTGAATAAAGTCATGACCCCGGTGATGGTAAAGACCAGCCCAATCTCACCGGGACCCCAGCCCAGGAGACCATCGGCATGGAGGGGTACCAACGTCGCTCGCGTGCCTGCCCGGGTCATAAAGATTGTTCCGGTGACGAGCGCGATTGCGATGAACGGTCCGCCGGAAACGATGCGTTTAACCTCGGAAGCTGAAGGCGTGGATTGCTCTGATTTCGTGTTCGGACGCAGCGTTTCAGGGAGACGAAACGCTGCGTAGATGGCGCTTGCCACTCCAATAACACCGACCACATGGAACGGCGCAGCCAAGCCCCACCGCTCTGCAACCAACCCGCCTACCCCTGGGCCCAAGGCCACTCCAACGCTGAGGGCCCATTGATTAGTAGCGACGTAGCGAGCACGCCGATTCACCGGAGCGATATCAATCAAATAAATAAGCGCTCCACTCATGTAGAACGCCGAACCTGCTCCGGCGACGAACCTCCACATCAGCAATGAAGAAATATTGTTTGCGAACCCTGACCCGAACATCCCAATGGACGTCAAAATCGGTCCACCTACTAGGAGGATTCTTCGACCAAACCGATCAGCTATTAATCCCGCGGGCACGTTTAGGATCAGACGAGCGAGAGCAAAAACAGTGAGCGTCAATCCCACGACAGTGGTGCTTACCCCGAAATCGCGGGCGTAGAGAGGAAGTACCGGCCCGACGACTCCTTGGCCTGCCATCACCATAAAGGTGGCGAAGCAAAGAACGACCAGCTTCTCTGCCTCCCGTAACCGGGTCATCAGCATGGCCACTGGGCATTGCTATCACTGATGCGGCGCCAATCCCGCGATCTCACTACGATGGCAGTACGGGAAAGGGGACCCAATGCAGGTCAATCATCCGATCATCTCCGCTGATTCACATATTGCCGAGGCGCCCAACACATACACCGACTACATCGATCCGCAGTGGCGTGATGTCGCCCCACATGTGGTGGAGACCGAAGATAAGGGCGATGTCTACGTCATAGACGGTATGAAGCGAACCATCAACATGGGTCTGATAGCTGCTGCAGGTCAGGCTCCTGAAGATCTGAAGCCCAACGCGAAATGGGAAGAATTACCTCGCAGCGGATGGGATTCGGACTACCGACTGGCAGATCAGAATCGCGACGGGGTATCGGCAGAGGTGATCTACCCCTCGGTCGGGATGGTGCTTTGTAACCACCCTGATGCCGATTACAAGAAGGCTGCTATGGATGCCTATAACCGTTGGATAAGCGACTACTGCTCTGTCGATTTGAATCGACTGCTTGCGATCGGACAGACCCCGCTTCGTTCGGTAGAAGAAGGCATCGCTCAATTAGAAGCGATGAAGAATGCTGGTTTGCGTGGTGTCATGATGCCTGGGGATCCTGCGACTGACTTTGACTACGACGACCCACGTTGGGACCCGTTTTGGCAAACAGCAATTGAATTAGAGTTTCCGCTTTCGTGGCACATCTTGACCGCAAAAGGATCTGGTCGTCCCCGAGG
>DUBN01000083.1 GCA_012960315.1 Acidimicrobiia bacterium | reverse complement strand
GCCCAGAAGCCCGCGAGTCGGCAATGAAATACTTCGTACTGGGCGCATTTAGTTCAACCTTTCTTCTCTATGGGATAGCTCTGATCTACGGAAGCACGGGGTCCACCAATTTGGTACACGTGCGCGACTACCTAGGCGCCGTGGTATTTCGAGACCAACACTTGCTGATGGCGGGCATGGCGTTGCTTTTGGTTGGATTCTCATTCAAAGTTGCGGCAGCCCCATTCCACTTCTGGGCCCCAGATGTATATCAAGGAGCCCCAAGTCCCGTAACCGGATGGATGGCGTCGATCGCTAAAGCTGCAGGCTTTGCGGCCTTTCTCCGAGTCTTTTTCGGAGCATTCGGCGCTCATAATGCTGATTGGTCTCCCGTCGTTGCGGTCCTCGCATTTCTTACATTGGTCACCGGTGCCGTGATGGCGATCTTACAAACCGACGTAAAACGTATGTTGGCGTTTTCGTCAATTAGTCATGCCGGGTACGTCTTAGTAGCAGTGCAGTCGACTGCTGACGGTGGCACTTCCGCAGCCCTCTTCTATTTGTTTACCTACACCTTCATGGTTTTGGGTAGCTTCGCCATCATTGGAGCGATGGGGCCAGATGGAGAACACCCTCTTGACCGATATGCGGGTTTGGGGCGCAGCCGGCCGCTCTTGGCCATGGCTTTCACAATCCTGTTACTAGCTCAGGCCGGGGTCCCGCTTACTTCGGGGTTTGTCGGAAAGTTCCAGGTCATCGCGGCTGCCGTCGGACATCGCAGCTATTTACTCGCGGCAGTTGCAATGCTCAGTGCTGTGATCGGTGCCTTCATGTACTTGCGAATCGTGATGACTATGTACGTAGTTGACGATGACACTGAAGGGCCATCCCCGACGTTGCATTGGACCGTGGCCATCGTCTTAATCGGCACCGTTGGCTTCACCCTCCTCGTAGGGATTGTGCCCCAATTCCTTATCGAATTCGCTGAGGATGCAGTGCCAGTGTTGATTCGAGGCTGACATTGTTCAACCCACGGAACCAAGCACCTGAACCCTCTACCTCGAGAATCAAAAATCGTGTCGAAGAATCACGTCTTTTCTCTCTGCGGCAAGGTAGCTTTCTCTACGTCCGGAACCCGCGGAACGAGGCACCGCGCTGGGTTTTGGAAAGCCCGGAAACCCCTAGCTAGCCTCGCTTATCGTGTCGGAACTACTGCGGAGCTACCTGACCGTCGCCATCTTTGGTGTTGCAGCGATAGCTATGGCCGGAGCGATGCTGACTGTCGCACGGATTCTTCGTCCGCAGCGCCCCACCCCGCAGAAGCTGATGGCCTACGAAAGTGGTGTAGACCCAGTAGGGGGAGACTGGGCCCAAAGCCAAATTCGGTACTACGTCTTTGCAGTCCTGTTCGTTCTTTTCGACGTGGAGGCGGTGTTCATCTTCCCGTGGGCGACTCGCCTGGAGATCTACGGAACGTTCGGACTTGTCGAAATGGCCATCTTTATTTTCATTCTTGTGCTCGGCCTGTTCTACGCCTGGCGCAAGGGTGTTCTGCGATGGGTCTGAGGAAGGCTGTCTAAATGGGACTCATCGAAAAAGGCAAAATGCCAAAACCCCTCAGTTGGTTGCTCAACTTTGGGCGCGCGCGTTCATTATGGGTTTACCAGTGGGGCTTGGCCTGCTGCGCGATCGAAATGGGAGCGGCTTTTGGATCACCTCGCTACGACGTGATGCGTCTAGGTGTAATCCCGTTCCCAGCTAGTCCCAGACAAGCTGACCTGGTCGTAATTTCAGGAACCGTTACCGACAAAATGGCTCCAGTGATTCGTCGCCTTTATGAGCAGATGCCAGAGCCCAAATACGTGATTTCTATGGGCTCGTGCGCGAACTGTGGCGGGCCCTATTGGGACAGCTATTCGGTGACGAAAGGCGTTGATCAGAT
>DUBN01000082.1 GCA_012960315.1 Acidimicrobiia bacterium | reverse complement strand
CCATGCATACAGACAGCACAGACGAGAACCCTTACGCCCATGCCCGCTACGAAGGGTTCCCTATCGGGTTTTTTGATCGCGTCGACTCAACTAACGACAACAACTTTTATGTGGAACCTCGAATGGTTACCCATATCGATGATCGAGCTATCAGCGCGGTAGGTGATCTGTACCGAGAACTCGAGATCAACGGCAGAGTGCTGGATCTCATGAGTTCGTGGGTAAGTCATTTCGTTGAGGTACCAGAGGAATTAGTCGTTCTGGGAATGAATCGGGAAGAGTTGATAAACAACTCACAAGCTTCGTCATGGTGCCAACATGACCTCAACCTGGATCCTCATCTCCCTTTCGACGACAACTATTTTGACGCCGTTGTGTGCTGTGTCTCCATCGACTACCTGGCATGTCCTCTTGAAGTGTTCGCTGAGGTCTACCGAATAGTTCGAAAGGGCGGACTCTTCGTGAATAGTTTCTCAAATCGGTGTTTTCCTACAAAAGCAATCCGGGGGTGGGGACAGACGGACGATCAAGGACACGTGTCAATTGTTGGCGAGTACTACCGCCGCACCGGACCCTGGGCCGATCTACACGCCGAACTGAGAACTCCTCCCAACGAACCAGGTGACCCGCTGTACGCCATCTGGGGGCACGGGGCATAACGGCAGCTGTAACGATTTACCCAATTAGCCTCACACTTAGGCGACACGACTATCGTTGCCAAACCGCTACCAGGAGGCCGGTTTGACGCCAGAACAAGCAAAAGAGCTAATTCGACACATAATGGAAGACGGCTTTAACCAACAAGACATATCGGTAGTGGAGGCATCATTTACCGAAGATTACGTGCGTCACGGTTACGGCGGCCCATCAGCTAATTCGCTAGCCGAGCACATCAAATCGTTGAAGAACTACCACTCCGCGCTTACTGAGGCACGATTCGAAATTCAACAAATGGTCAGCGACGGTGAATCGGTCGCTGTGAGGTACATCCTCAGAGGTGTCCACACCGGAACTTTCATGGGGGTCGAACCATCAGGGAACGAGATTGAACGTCACGCTGTCGCCATCTTCACCATTCGTAACAACAAAGTCGTCGAAGGCCACATCGTTAGTGACAGTGGCGGCTTACTCGAGCAGCTTCAAAATAAATAGGCACCAACAAACCTGATGCGTTCACCTCATAAGAAGCCGTCCTCGAGCTGCCTATGGGGTGGGGTCAACGGCACCACCCCAACCATTGCGTTTAGCATCTCAGCGCATGGGTGCACGAAGCGGTGATCAATATTTAAGTGGGCTCGGTGACTCACGAGAGATTTGGGTTGATGGTGAACGAGTAGTTGACGTAACGACGGACCCGCGTTTTCGCGGCACAGCGCTCTCTATCGCCGAGCTTTACGACCTCCAACTCGATCCGGAAATTATCGACGAGATGACATATGAGTCACCAACGACCGGTGACCCGGTCGGGTTGTCGTTCATCGAACCTCGTTCCCGCGAAGATCTAGAAAAACGCCGCCGAATGGTGAAACGTTGGATGGATCACACCTCTGGGATGTTGGGACGTTCTGCTGACTTTATGAACATCATGGTCACGGGTCTCGCTATGTGTTGGCAGGACTTCCAGCGTGGTGATCGACCTTACGGAGATTACTTAAGGCGCTATTACGAGGAGATCCGCGAAAGAGACCTTGTCCTCACACACACCTTAGTAACCCCTCAATACGACCGATCTCGACCGGTGGAGGAACAAGACAACGAAGTGGCAGCCCACGTTGTTGAAGAAAAACCGACTGGCTGGATAGTTCGCGGCGCTCGGATGGTCGCCACGTTGTGTGCACACAGCGACGAAATACTTGTCGCCCCTTCGAGTTACCTTCCTGCCAATTCAGATGCGGAAAAGTTCGCATTCTGTTTTGCTTTACCGATCGCTACCCCCGGGATGAGATTTATCTGCCGCCCGTCGCTAACCCCGATGGCTGCAGCGTCTGAAATGGATCATCCACTCAGCGGACGACTTGATGAAATCGACGGCACCGTCATCTTCGACGACGTTCTAGTCCCCTGGGAACGAACCTTTATCTACCGAGACGTCGAAATGTGTAATGGGTTGTTCAATCGCACCGGTGCGATGGAACAAGTCATGCATCAATTTTCAATAAAAAACCTAGCGAAGGCCGAATTTATGATGGGGTTAGCCTTCCGTGTCGCTGAATCAACTAATGCCGATCAGTTCTTGCATGTCCAGGGGATGTTGAGCGAGTTGATCGTCTTCACCGAGCAACTAAGAGCTGCGCTTGTGGCCGCAGAAGCGGACCCAGTTGTAAGAGACAACGGATTCTCGTACCCAGCCTCTCTCCCCCTCTGGACGGTGCGCCAAACCTTTCCTCAGGCCTTCCAACGCATGTGTGAAATTATCCAAATAATCGGTGCCGGGGGGCTCGCTGCAACCCCATCGTTTGCCGAACTTACCGGACCTCGCGCAGACGATATCGATCTTTATTTCCAAAGTGTCAACTCAAGCAGCAGGGACCGTATAGCCCTATTCCGACTTGCTTGGGATGCGTCATCATCAGGGTTTTCTGGCCGCCAGCAGCTCTACGAACGCTATTACTCAGGCGACCCCGTGCGTTTAGCCGGGGCTTTGTTCAACCTCTACGACAAAACTCCTTACAAAGAACGGATCGACCAACTCCTGGAACGACTTGACGGTGGTGGAGTCTCATGAATCGGGTTGACCTGCCCAAACGCCGAACCCTGCTGTCCGTCCACAACGGCAAGTAATGTGACAGATGAACCGGGGGGTCAAATGGTCCAGATGACGGTATTCACCGGTGAGCGGTCCATGGCTGGTTACCGCCTGAATAAGTTGTCAGCCAGCCTCACCGATCCAGATAACAGAGCAAACTTTCTTGCCGACGAACCCGCTTACTGTCGTCGATTTGATTTAACGGCCAGCGAAACAAAATTGATAAAGAACCGTGACTGGTCGGGGATGGTGGAGGCTGGTGGCAACGTGTACGTGTTCTTAAAGATCGCGGCAACCATTGGTTCAAATCTGCTGGAGGTAGGCGCAGAGATGCGTGGCGAAACTCTTGCCCAATTCATGGCAACACGTTCACCACAAAAAAGGTCAAAATAATGGGGCAAATAGTTGGTGGAATTGGTGTCAGTCACGCTCCATCTCTTGCTCGCGCATACGACGAAGGCAAAGGCGAGGACCCTGCTTGGCGCGACATTTTCAAGAGTTACGAACCTGCCGCCGATTGGCTCAAAGCACTACAACCTGATGTTCTAGTAGTCGTCTACAACGACCATGTGAACCAATTCTTTTTTGACGCTTACCCAACATTCGCATTGGGTGTCGCGGACACCTTTGCCCAAGCTGACGAGGGGTGGGGGAAGCGCCCTTTGCCAGACCTTCCAGGCGATAGCAATCTCGGCTGGCATATAGCAAGAAGCCTGGTTGCGGACGAATTTGACCCAACTATTTGTCAAGAAATGGTCGTGGACCATGGGGTTTATTCAGTTTTGCCGTTCCTGATGCCACCTCCTTGGGACACACCTATCGTCCCGTTGGCCGTCAATGTCATTCAACACCCACTGCCAACGGCTCAACGTTGCTTCAATATTGGCGCAGCAATAGGTCGCGCTGTCACCTCCTTTGAGGATGCGCGAATTGTGATCATCGCAACAGGAGGAATGTCCCACCAATTACATGGCACCGACTTTGGTCACCTTGCCCCGGACTGGGATAACGAATTTCTAGATCTTCTGGAAAGCGACCCAGGGGCCTTGTGTGAACTGGATCATTTGGATTACATGCAGAGAGGGGGCGCGGAGTCAGTTGAGGTAATCATGTGGCTAGTAATGCGCGGCGCCTTGGGACCACGAGTGCGCAATATTCATCGCGCCTACTTCGCCCCGATGCTTACGGGATATGGACTCGTTTGTTTTGAGTCAGACTAGATCGCAACTCTCGTTCTTCTGCGCGACTGAGTCACGCACCAAATGCAAGAGGTATCAATGACGCTTATTGCTCGCGCCGATCAAGTCGGGAGCTTGCTCCGCCCTCCATTGGTGACGCAGGCGTGGAAAGCATTCGCAAGAGACGAATTAGACGAACCAGACCGACGTTCCATTGAAGACGACGCGATCCGCACATCGATACGTCAGCAAGAGGAAACAGGTATTGGTGTCATTACCGACGGCGAGTTTCGGCGAGATGTGTGGTGGTCCGGTTTCATACCGTACGTGGAGGGAATTGAGCTATTCGAAGCGACCCAGTCGCCTTTCGCCAGCAATGTGGCTGAAAAGGCCGACGCCTATATCCCCAAACTGGTACGTACGGCGGAGCCTTTGAGTCACCCCGGGAACGCAATTATGGGCGACAATTACAAGTTCGTTGCCGAGATTACCAACCATGCTACAAAAGTCACCATCCCTGCTCCCAGCCGGTTCCATTTCCAATATGGGGTCAACGCGATCGATGAGGCGGTATATCCAGACCGAGAACAATTCTGGGACGATGTCACTCAGGTGTACAAATCAGAAATCGCTGGTCTGGAAAACTTGGGTTGTAATTTCATTCAAATTGACGATCCAATTCTGAGTTTCTTTTGCGATCCGACAGCCACTGAAAAGATGAAAAACGACGGTGAAAACCCGGAAGCCCTTCTTAAGGAGTACATAGATGCAACGAACGCAGCTGTGTCTGAACGGGCCTGCTCTACGACCGTCGGTTTGCATATTTGTCGAGGCAACGCGAGGTCAACCTGGGCGGTGTCTGGAGGTTATGCAGCCATCGCTGAACAGGTGTTCCCGCTTCTCGATGTGGATGTCTTTTTTCTCGAATTTGACGATGAACGTTCCGGTGACTTTGGACCTTTGCAACTCATTCCCGCGTCTACTTCGATAGTGCTGGGCCTGGTTACGAGCAAGCGCCCTGAACTGGAATCACCGGATCTATTAAAACGCCGTTTAGATCAGGCAAGCCAATACGCCGATCCGTCTCGACTGGGCATTAGCCCACAATGCGGGTTCGCTTCGATTCTCGAAGGCAACCTTCTCACCGAAGAAGACCAGTGGGCGAAGCTGCGGCTGGTGGCAGAAGTAGCAGAGGACTACTGGGCTAACTAACTGTTCCTTTGTACGACAAGTTGAAGGCGTCGTGGTTACCAACTGAAGTAAGTAATTCTGGCCTCACAAGAGGTGTTTCTTAGCCAAATAAGAGTCGATCGATCTGCTGTGCTTGTTCATTTGCGTCTCTCAAGTCAATACCCCACATCGGGGGCTTCACACATATTGAGTTGGCGTGTTCAGCGATGTTCTCGATTTCTTGGCGGACGTCATCGGATGTCCCACATATGGCGAAGGTCTCAGCCGCTTCCAAAGGAACCAATTCGACGCACTGATCAAGTGGAACCGAACGGCGGGCTTCTACCAGGGTGTCGAACAGTTCGCCGAAATCGTGCGCGTCAAAATAAGAGCGGTAGCTCGGGATAGATGCGTAGAACGCCACGTTGCCGCGGGCACGGCGGGCGGCAACTGTTGGATCCGCGTCAATCGAAGCTGTTAACCAGAGCTGGATGTCTAGGTCCTTGAGATCGCGACCCGCCTTGGCTGCGCCTCGGTGAAACGCAGGTAACGCCCGTTCGACTAGCCACCATCGTGACCAGATGGAATGGCCGATGAAGCCATCGGCGCATTCTCCCGCTAGCTCACACAAGTGTTCGCGCAACGAAGCGACCCAGATGGGGACTTGTCTCGCGTTGGGCCCGAAGTTGGGGTGAAGACCGGCGAAAGACAGCTGGTAGTGCTCGCCGCGGTAGTCAGGAATTGAATCAGCTTTCGTTGCAGCGGATTCGAAAACCAACCGGAGAATCTCAATCACTTCACGGATCCGGCTTATTGGCTGAAAAAAGTCCTGACCGAAGAAGTCTTCTGTCCAAGTTTGAGGAGCGGTACCTAGACCGAGTGTGAACCGTCCGTTGCTGATCTCATCGAGTTCAATAGCGGCGCAGGCTGTTTCAAAAGGCGAACGAACGAATGCCATGGCGATGCCCGTTTCAAGTTCTAACGAACTGGTCGACGCTGCTGCCACGGCCAAACTCGCCCAAGGCGGACCATAAACCTGGTTGCCGATAATTCCGGCATACCCCCGGTCTTCTATTTGTTTAGCTCGCTCCCCAATGGTCCCAGCGTCTCCTCGGCCGATAGGGGCCCAACATTTCAACATCGGTTACTCCCTTTTGCAACCGACCACTTCCGGTCGGGTCGCGTGTCATTGGAATAGCTGTTCGCTATATCAGCACAGATCACAATGAAGCTCTTGGGATGGTTAGGTCGTGTCAATTGCGTGTTTTTGAAGGTCTCCTAGTTTCACCCATTCAAGCGTCGCTACATGGGTCGCCCGTAAACGAACCTGGGGCGCAACACCAGCTTCGAATGCTTCCTGCCACCGCGGAGCGCACAGACACCAAGAGTCGCCATGTCGAAGACCAGAAAAACCCATCTCTGGATGCGGTGTACTCAAATCATTTCCCGCATTTTTGGAATATTCTAAAAAGTCGTCTGTGACCACTGCACAAACCGTGTGGACTCCTACATCACCAGCACCTGTGTTACAGCAACCGTCGCGGTAGAACCCCGTCACTGGGTCAAGGCTGCACTCCTCAAGTTCTGTTCCTAAGACATTTGCCGCCATTGCCGCATCCCCCTGGCCCCGACATAGAGCACCAAAACTAGGCGACATCGCTGTTGATAGTTCGTTCGCGCAGAGCTGCGTCTTCCAAAAGGTGATGTAATCAACAGTGACCATGGGAGTAACTGCCGTCGGGAACTTTGCAGACGGTGTTGATTTAGAAGGGGAACATGATGGTTGATCAGCTACCAGAGGAACTTCGGGCCCTCAAAACCCGGATGAAGACATTCATCAACGACGTCGTGATTCCTCGTGAACCTGAGCTTATGGGTGAGGACTCCAACTCTGAGATAGTCGCTGCAGAACTCAAAGCCGAAGCTAAGGAATCAGGATTGTGGGCTCTCGGGCACCCCGCTGAAATTGGCGGAGGTGGGCTTCCTTTCATGGATTTCGTCTATTTGAACGAAGTTATCGGAAGGTCTCATTGGGGTTCGTGGGCAGTTGGCAGCCTGTCTATGCAAGATTCGATCATGTTGCATCAGTACGCGAGCGACGAGCAACGGGAACGGTTCCTAAAACCCTTAGTCGCAGGTGAAATTTATCCATCAGTCGGATTGACCGAACCCGAAGTGGCAGGATCCGACCCCACACAAATGCAGGCAGTTGCGATTTTGGACGGCGATGAATGGGTAATTAGCGGACACAAATGGTTTACCTCAGGCGCCAATCGCGCTGCATTCACAACAGTGTTTGCCATCACCGAACCCGACGCAGAAAAACACAACAAATTCAGTTCAATCATCGTCCCCACTGACACTGAGGGCTATGAGATTGTGCGAGTCGTGCCAACTATGGGCCACACCGGGGGAAATCATTGTGAGGTCAATTACAACGACGTTCGGGTCCCGTACGAAAATCTTCTCGGCGGACGGGGACAAGGCTTTCACATCGCACAAAAGCGACTCGGGCCTGGACGAATCTTTCATTGCATGCGCTGGTTAGGGCAAGCGCAACGCGCGTTTGAGTTGATGTGCGAACGAGCGAAGACGCGGTACGCCCATGGCAGTTACCTCGCCGAAAAGGGCGACATCCAATCGTGGATTGCTGAATCAGCGGCAGAAATTCAAGCTGCTCGGATGATGACCCTCGACGCGGCACGCGCCATTGATTCTGGGAGTGAAGCCCGCACCGAAATCAGTCTCATTAAATTCTGGGGCGCACGCATGCTTCATAATGTTATTGACCGCGCCATCCAGGTCCACGGAGCGTTAGGTGTCACAGCCGACACACCCCTGGAATTCATGTACCGAGAAGCCCGCTACGCAAGGCTTTACGACGGCCCGGACGAAGTGCATCGGATGGTCGTGGCCCGACGGTTGGTACGCGACCCCTACGACGGTGTCCCATGGGCCTAACCAAAATTTGAGAACCCCACAATTGCGGTTTTACAGCAGTGCGGGCCGCGACACACATTTTCGATGATCCGCGAACTCTAAAGATAATTAACGGCGTCCTCGGACCAGCCGTCCCGGTCGTGCACCGGTGAATTCACCGTTTTCTCGGACAATTTCGCCTGCAACAACGGTTGCTTTGTACCCGTACGACTCTTGCATGAGACGAGGGGCTCCGGTGGGAAGGTCATAAACCATCTCGGGCGCAGAAATCCCAAGTTCGTCATAATCGAGCACGTTGAGATCGGCACGTTTCCCAACTTCCAAGGTGCCTCGGTCCCCTAAAAGCCCGTAGACCTCGGCGGTGTCGTGCGTCATCAGCTTGACCGCGTCTTCGATTTTCATTTTGGGACCGTTTGTCCGGTCGCGGGTCCAGTGGCTGAGCATGTATGTCGGTGTCGAAGCGTCACAAATCAATCGACAGTGCGCTCCTCCGTCAGAAAGACTCCAGAAAGCTCCATGGTGGTTGAGTCGTTCATACGTTGGGTCCAGCGTGTGTTCCGAAAAATCAGATAGTGGAAAAAAAATCAGTCCCTTTCCACCATTACTAACAAGTACGTCGTATGCATATTCGTAAGGATCTCGACCTTCCTGCTGAGCCCGAGCGGCAACTGAATCATCAGGGGCGGGCTCGTAGTTCGGTTCTTCAGATAGCGGATACATCTTGTGGAAACCGTGAGCAACGTCGTGGTTGAATCGTCCTGTGTATCCAGTGGCTTCGGAAAGAATTTGTTGCTTTACCGAGTCTTTCAACATTTCGGCAGCCAAGTCAGCAGGTGACAACACGTCTGCTAGTTGGACATATGTGGGGTGCATCTTAAAAGGGTGGAGCGAGGTCTCTAACCCAAATAGCAACCCAGCTGGGCGTCCAGCAACCTGGGCTATCACTTTTCCCGTGCCGTCAAGGGGTGCCGATGACAGTTCAAGTAGGTCACGCCATTGTTGGGGTTCACGATCTGCCTGCGTTAGCGCATAGGTAACTGTGAGCCCATAATTACTTGCAAGTTCACGCATCCATTCAATATCACTGCCGAAATTACCTTCAAGGCCTCCAAGCCCGATGTCGGACGCGACTTCTACGACTCCGCCACCCGCTTTGGCCACGGCTTGCCCCAGAGCGATTATTTCTTCAGCGCCAGCAAAAGTCCCCGGGACGGGTTCTCCGTCGAGAGCGCGATGAAGCATGGTTCGCGAAGAAGTGAACCCGAGAGCTCCTGCTTCGATTCCTTCTTGAACAATTTGCGTCATGGCAGTTAGATCGTCAGCTGTCGGTTCTTCGTTTCGCGCTCCGCGCTCTCCCATCACATAGGCGCGAACAGAGCCGTGAGGGACTTGCGTTGCGATGTCCATGACGCGCGGCATCTCCTCGAGGGCCGCCAGGTACTCAGGGAATGTTTCCCAATTCCACTCGATGCCTTCAGCGAGTGCAGCTCCTGGTATGTCTTCAACTCCCTCCATCAGTTGGATTAACCAATCATGGCTATCAGGTTTCGCTGGTGCGAAACCAACACCACAATTGCCAAAGACAGTGGTAGTAACACCGTGGAGTGACGAAGGACTCATCTCCGGGTCCCAGGTGGCTTGGCCGTCGTAATGGGTGTGGACATCGACAAAGCCCGGAGTTACCAGGCATCCGGTTGCGTCAATTTCGCGACGTCCCGGTCCGATGTTTGCCCCAACTTCTGAAATACAGCCGTCATCGATAGCGATGTCCGCTTTTCGTGCTTCAGCCCCGGTCCCGTCAACAACATTGCCTGATCGAATCACTAGGTCATGCATTGCGTCCCCCCTCATCTCCGACCCAGTCTATTGAATTTGCCGAGACTCTTTGAGAGAGAACTGCGTCACATCGTTCAGCCGTAGATGGTGAAGCAGCGTTTCGAGACATAGTGATGCAGGTGGTGGAACCGTGGCTCCGCTTCAAAACACGTTTCTCTCAACAGAAAGATTATTCGCTGAGACCTAGGGTTAAGAAATGGTCTCCGCTACCGCCTCCGCTCGCGAGAACTTTGATCGTGACGGTTTTGTCGTAATTGAGGATTTGTTAAATACCACCGAACTTGAAAGTTTCGGTGCTGCAGTGGATTCAGGAGTACAGACGCGGGTGGGAACCGATGACCGACAAGTCAATGAGAAATCTCTTTACGAGCAAAGCTTTCAACAATGCGCGAATTTGTGGGAAGACAACCCTGATGTGCGAGGCCTGACCTTTCACCAAGAGTTGGGGGAGATGGCTGCTTCGTTACTTGGCGCTGAGACATTACGCATTTGGCATGATCAGGCTTTGTATAAAGAGCCGGGGGGACGAGAGACAGACCCGCACCAAGATTGGCCGTTGTGGCCTATCGGTCCAGCTCGTCAAATCACGGCTTGGATCCCTTTTGACGGATCAACCTTGGATGGCGGGGCGATGGGTTACTCCCCTGGTTCCCATCGATTGGGGTTAGCGAAGTTTTCTGATATCACGCGCGAAATTCGAAGTGAGCCATACCCATATTTTGATCACCCGGAGATGACTGACGTCGTTTGGGTGGAAGCACCAATCGGTTCAGTAGTTTTCCATCATTCCTTGACGGTTCACCAAGCACGCGCCAACACCAGTGACCACATGCGCCGTGTGTATTGCATTATTTATTTCGAGGACGGGTGTGTGCGCTCGAGACCTCATTGGCATCAAAGCCTTGATCGGCAAGGAATCGAAGAGGGGCAACCGGTGCGGGGACCTGTAACACCTGTCGCATGGCCTCGACCGGAGCATGATTTACCGGAACCACCAAAAGAGATGGGACATCCACCCAGAACCGGCTTCCGATCCTGATATTTACTCGCTCCCCATAGTTAAGTATTCGAAGGTTCCGTCGCGTTAATGGGCGTCGTTCTCAGTCAACCCTGCTATCTGTAAGGCTTTGAGCTTTGCGCCATCAAGGTCGTAATGCCTGCGGGTAACAATTCGCTGTGCGTAGAGCCCTCCTCCGGCTTGAATATTGGTCACAGATTTCCATCCGCCGTAGCTGTCTGCTGTGAGGTCCCGGATGGTGTACATCAGACGCGCTCGGTATTCCCCGTCAACGTCGGGGCCTGTTGACATGTATTTACGCGCAAGATGGCCTACTTCTTCGTTCTCAAAATCAGCGGGGCTGGGGGTGGTCAATACTGCCCCGCCGGCGATGTCGTGGAGGTGACGAACAATGTGGTTGTAGTTGGCTGCCGCATGGAATTTTCCAGCATTTGTGTATAGCT
>DUBN01000081.1 GCA_012960315.1 Acidimicrobiia bacterium | reverse complement strand
ATGCAATGTGATCGCTTGACCACAACGACGCATATCCGAGGCTCTCGGCCGTAGTGGCGATATTGATCATTGCTTCGCGACTCGGATCACGTCCAGCATCGGGAAGATGAACTCCGAATTTCATTGCGTTCCTTTCGAGAATTGAAACGGACCCTAGAAGATGTGAGATGGTTCATGCGGCACGCCTTGCCCGATGTCTCTACGCTTCGCTTCATGGACAAGGAGGACTTCTACCGGTACGCCCGCAGCGACGTCCCGGGCCCATTGGCAGGAATGCGAGTTCTGGACACGACCACCGCCTGGGCCGGCCCTATGGCAGCATGTCTGCTCGCGGACTATGGCGCCGACGTTGTTCGAGTTGCGATGCCGGGAGATCAAGGGTTGTCTTGGAAACCTTTGATTGCTGGAACATCCAGATCTTTTGCTGAAGAAACTGTGAATCGAAATAAGAGAAGTGTGACGATCGATCTTCGAAAGCCCGAGGGTGCAGAGACGTTCTTAACGCTTGTGTCTTCGGCTGACGTAGTTATCGAAAACTTTAAGCCAGGCACACTTGCAGGATGGGGTGTCGGATACGAACAATGTCGATACATAAAACCTGATCTTGTGTATGTCTCGCTCAGTGGCTGGGGGCAGTTCGGACCCGAGTCGGAACGACCCGGATATGACCCGGGCGCGCTGGCCCACAGCGGATGGATGGCCCTTAACGGATCCATTGAAGGACCTCCGACCAAGGCCCCGACATTTCTTGCTGATGACCTCGCAGGTTTACATGCGGCGCTTGCAGCGTTGTCCGCTCTTCGCCATCGCGATGCAACGGGTGAAGGCCAACATGTAGATGTTTCTCTTCTCGACTCGATTCTTTACCAGTCCAACGGTTACCTGACCTTGGGGGCGACAGGTGATCCTCTCGAACGGTGGGGTAGCCAAGTAAGAGTTTGCGCACCAACCAACTGTTATCAATGCCGAGATGGGTTTGTGTTCATGGCCCTGATTCTTGATTCTCATTGGATTCGGCTCACCGAAGTGTTGGGTTGCCCCGAGCTCGGTACCGATCCTCGCTTTTTGACTAACGAGGATCGCGTGGTCCACCGAGCAGAAGTCGACGCTTTGGTCGCGGACTGGTGTCGAGACCGAAGCAAAGAGGACGTTGTTGCCGCTATTGACGCAGCAGGCATCGTGATTTCGTTGGTCAACACATTCGCTGATGCTGCTCGAGATCCGCATGTTTTGGAGCGCGACATGTTGCAGACAACGGAATTAATTGACGGATCTTCAGCACCCTTGACTGGCCCCGCGGCAAAGTTCAGCCGCACTCCTGTCGGAGTGCGGCACGGGGCGCCTCACCCTAATCAGCACACCGATGAAATCCTTGCTGAAGTCGGGGTGACGAGAGAACAGCTAGAGCGACTTCGACAGGAGGGGGTGATTGATTGAGGAATCGTCACCCGCTGTACGACCCCGCTGTCATGATGTGACCCATGAACGTCGTCTTAGTAGTGGTAGTTGCCGTTCTCGCAGCAATAGCTGGCTATCTCGCCAGCCAACTGCGACGTCGGTCCTCAGGTACCCCAGGTCCGAATGCGGAAGTTCGAGTGGACACGGAAGGGCTTGTGACCGCTGTAAAAGAAGCTGTTGACGCGCGAGTAGGTAAAGCGGCGCAGGAGGCTTTGAAGACCAACACCGAACTGGCCGGTCAACTCATTGACCAACGATCAAAAACGCTTGAAGAGCAAACCAAGAATCTGCTGCAGCCGGTCACGGAACAAATGGGCCAGTTGAAAGCTTCAGTTGGTGAATTGAAATCAACTTACGAAAAAAACAAAGGGTCGGTTGAGAGTCTCAACGAGAGTCTTACTCAACAAATCAATGAGCTGACCTCACGCACCGGCGCGCTGGCTGGCGCGCTGAAATCTCCCTCTGCTCGCGGCGCGTGGGGTGA
>DUBN01000080.1:944-1950 GCA_012960315.1 Acidimicrobiia bacterium | reverse complement strand
TCTCGGCATTCTCTTTGTGCTGATCGGATTTGCCTTCAAGGTTTCGGCAGTTCCCTTCCACACATGGGCCCCTGATACATATGAGGGAGCTCCGACACCAGTTACTGCGTTTCTAGCCGTCGCGTCGAAGGCCGCGGGGATGGTTGCACTCATTCAACTCGTATTTGTTGCCTTTCTTGGTCGAGATGATGTTGTCCAACCGTTCTTCTGGTTGATTTCAGCACTGACAATGACTGTTGGCAACCTCATCGCGCTCCGCCAGACCAACATTGTTCGACTCCTCGCATATTCAGGTATCGCACAGGGCGGATTCATGTTGGTTCCGTTCGCCGTGGCTGCTGATGCCCCAGCACGCGCAATTGAAGCAGTTGTCATTTACCTTGCCATCTACGCATTCATGAATCTCGGGGCCTTCACCGTCGTGTTGGCTGTAGCTCGCAAAACCCGCTCCGGAGAAATCGACAGCTATGCGGGATTGTTCCAGTACGCGCCTGGTCTTGCAGTGGCAATGACCGTCTTCCTCGCAGCGTTAGCAGGTATCCCACCAGCGGGTGGTTGGTTCGCCAAATTCGGCCTGTTTCGAGCGCTGCTAGATGCCGGCGGGGGATGGGCAGCAGGCCTCGCAGTCATCGTGGCAGTTAATACCGTGATCGCCTTTGCGTATTACGGACGAGTACTGACGCAAATGTGGTTCCAACCAGCAGCCGATGGCGACGAACAACCAATCGTCGTGACCGGGGCCTTAGGTGCCGCGCTCACGATCACATTGCTCGCCACTCTGGCTTTTGGTGTACTACCAGGCCTGGTAGGCCACTTTGGCGAGGTCTCCGTGTTATCCGCCTTGGGCGGATAAGGGACTAGGGACCAAAGCCGGAAAAATGAACCGGCCAATGATGCGATTCGATCGATTCGTTGAGGAAGCCCTGTACGGACCCCAGGGTTTCTACACACAAGGAGGAAAGGCCGGCGAAAACGCGGGCGATTTCATTACCTCACCAGAGACCAG
>DUBN01000080.1:0-809 GCA_012960315.1 Acidimicrobiia bacterium | reverse complement strand
GAAGTGCAACGCGACGAAGCCTTTGCCATCGTTGCCGCGACATGTTTTTTAGAAGTAGAAGAGGCCCCGCTAACCGCCGTGAAAGATTTGCCTGTTGGGCCCTTCACTGGAGTGGTTCTGGCTAATGAACTTCTCGATAACCTTCCACCACGCGTCGTTCAAAAAACCCGAACTGGTTGGTCAGAACTGTATGTAAACAATGGCCGCGAGGAATGGCAGCCCGCTCCCCCAAACGCCCAGAACATGGCATCGCTTCTCGTTCCAAATGCCCCACTGGGAACCTGTCTACCGTTGCACCTAAAAGCCGCGGTCTGGGTAAACCGAGCGTTGAATCTTCTCAATCGGGGCAGAGTGCTTCTCTTTGATTACGGTCTGCAACAAACCAAAGATTTCGTAGAACGACCATTTGGCGAATGGATACGGACGTACAACCAGCAGCATCGAGCTGGCAATCCCTACACACAAGCCGGTAGCCGCGACATCACATGTGATATTGCGTTCGATCAACTTCCCGGTGTTCCACAAATTGTCGCTCAGCGCGATTGGCTTCTCTCGCAAGGTCTTCACGCCATGACTGAATGGGCGCGTGGACAATGGCACGACTCGGCCGCGGCCCCTGATTCGGAGGCGTTAGGAGCTAGAGCGGTGCTACAAGAAGCGGCTGCGCTTACCGACCGTGAAGGACTCGGAGGGTTCCTTGTCGCCGAATGGCGGGTAGGGGAGTGAATCGTTCACTTCCGAACTGAAGCCGGCCAGGAGCTAGGCTCGCAACCTGTCGAACCCAAGCCGGGGTGCCTTCCACAGAGGGG
>DUBN01000079.1 GCA_012960315.1 Acidimicrobiia bacterium | reverse complement strand
CGCTGCGATGCCAGTTGAAGAATCATGACGGAAGTTAAGTAGGTAGCACAGACCCAGCGCCTCGTCGCCGTTCACATGGATCAATACATTGGTGCAGAGATGCCTAGATTGTCGCCTAGCGACCGCTTCTCTTCGCTTAAAACCTGCTCGTATCTCTTCTTGCCCGATCATGCTCACGCCAGGACCAGTCCAGCTTCCGTTGGAGGTAAAAAGATCGGCGATAGCGCTGGCATTCCCGAAGTCAACTAAATGGCAATATTCGGAGATCAGCTTTTCGCAAGCATTTTCATCTAGAAGACGTTGCAGTTCAATTTCCATGATTTCTCCCGTAGTGCGGACCTCAGTGTCCCACTTGAACGACTCTTGAACTTCAAGTCGCTTGACCGGCTATTTTCTAGTTGTGGCTGTCGGAACTTTGGTGCGCGCAGATGGGACAGTGGTCTGCTCTTGGGGTGAGAAAGATACAGATTATGCGCGTTACCACGACATCGAATGGGGTGTGCCCGTTACTGATGACGTTCGGCTCTACGAAAAGATGTGCTTAGAGGGATTCCAATCGGGGCTCTCATGGCTGACTATCTTGCGAAAGCGTGAAAATTTTCGGTCAGCTTTCGCCGGATTTGAAATAGAGGTGGTGGCCAAATTTGGCAAATCAGAAGTCGAGAGACTTCTCAACGATGCGGGAATAGTTCGACATCGCGGCAAGATTGAGGCCACTATTACCAATGCTCGCGCCGCGCTCCAGACCAGAGAAATCCATGGCTCTTTGGCTAACTTTTTTTGGAGTTTTGAGCCTCAACATCATCATCCGATCCAGACGCCGTCGGACGTAGCAGCTGCGACACCCGAATCGGAAGCAATGAGTAAAGCCTTGAAAAAACTTGGATGGCGCTTCGTCGGTCCCACAACCTGCTACTCGCTAATGCAAGCTGACGGCATAGTTAACGACCACTTCTTGAGCTGCTTTCGACACAACCAAATCGAGACAGCCAGAACAGCTACAAAAGAACCGATCTAAGCTCAACCCCAAATGATGTGAGAGGGAAGGGTGCTCGACAACTATCGCGTTATTGATCTAACCGACCGCCGAGGCTGGCTAACAGGATTCTTACTTGCTCAATTGGGCTGCGATGTGGTCTTGGCTGAACCAGATGGAGGTTGGCCACGCGACAATTGGTTCGAGGCATATAACCGTGGAAAACGATCAATCGTCGTGCGCGACATCGCTGATATTGAGGATCTCGCGGCGGATGCCGACTTCGTTATCGACTGTGGAGCTCACTCGCTGTCAGTAGACCTCCCCGAACTCAGGCGCAACAATCCACAACTAATAACGGTGTCGATGACGCCCTTTGGGACTGACGGACCCAAGGCCAGCTGGTTAGCAACTGACCTAACCTTGGTCGCCGCTAGTGGTCAAATGATCTGTAATGGAGACGCAGACCGCGCCCCCGTGCGCATCTCGATACCACAAGCTTGGTCCCACTCAGCATGTCAGGCGCTAGTCGGCGCGTTAGTCGCCAACGATGAGCGATCTCGCTCCGGCCATGGACAACACGTCGATGTTTCCACCCAACAAGCGATGGCCGAAACTGCACTGCCAGCGATCTTGCACGGACCGGCCGGCCTACCCCCTCAGGAACGGATGGCAGGCGGTCTGCAGCAGGGCCCGGTACATCTTCGGTGGACCTACCCTTGTTCCGACGGTGAGGTTCTGATCACCGTTGCATTCGGAGCGATGATCGGCCCTATGTTCAGGCGGTTTATGAACTGGATGTGCGAAGAGGGGGGCTGCGATGAAGCGACCCGCGACAAAGACTGGGTGGATTTCGCCATGCACATTCAGAACGGTGATGAAACCCTCGAGGAGCTGTCGCGGGTGCTGGACCTCATCGCTGAATTTGCGAGGACTAAAACGAAGGCCGAGTTCATGAAAGAGAGCCTCGATCGCACTCTTTTGGTTACTCCAATAACGGACTTAGCGGACGTAGTCGAAAGTGAACAATTTGCAGCACGCGAATTTTGGGACGACGTCTCTGGAGTCCGTCATCCAGGGCCTTTTATCCACGCCAGCGAATCCCCATTGCGTCGACTCGGCCCCGCACCAGATTTAGGTCAACATGACGAAGAAGTTCGGGTCTCGCGAAAGTCGCGTCCCGAATTTCCTCCACCCGCCCAAAAACTTGAACCGAGTCGACCTCTAGAAGGCCTTAAAGTTCTAGATTTTTCGTGGGTGGCTGCGGGACCGCTCACGACGAAACTGCTTGCGTTTTGGGGAGCAGAAGTCGTTCGACTTGAATCTGTGACTCGCCCGTGTTTACTCAGAGGGGCCTTGGGTCATCGAGACGATATTCCTGAACAAGAAAACGCGATCACTTGGCACTCGGTAAACGCCAACAAGATGAGCTTGGCAATTAACCTTTCTAAACCCGAGGCCAAACAAGTCGTTCTCGACTTGGCTGCGTGGGCCGATATCGCAGTCGAATCGTTCACCCCTGGAACTCTGGACGCGATGGGAATGGGGTACGAAGTACTTCGCGGCATCAACCCAGGGATCATCCTTTTGTCGAGCTGCGTCTTCGGACAAACGGGTCCGATGCGTGACTTTGCCGGATTCGGAAATCTTGCGGCCGCGGTCGCCGGGTTTTATGACATCACGGGATGGCCAGACCGCGGTGCTGCCGGACCGTACATGGCTTATACCGACTACACGTCGCCTCGGTTCAGTGCGGCAGCCCTTCTCGCGGCACTTGATTACCGACGGCGCACCGGAGAAGGCCAATATTTGGACTTTTCCCAGGCCGAGGCGGCAACGCACTATCTAACCCCGGGGATAGTGGACTACCAAAGGACTGGCCAAGTCCCGACTCGTCGCGGGAACAGTGACCCGGACATGGCCCCGCATGGGGTGTACCCAACCGCTGGAGTAGACAAATGGTGTGCCATCGCATGTGAAAATGATGAACAATGGCGATCCTTTTGCCAAGAAATGCGTCGCGAAGACCTTGCCGAACTCACTCTTCGCGAACGGCATGAGCAATCGGTAGCGCTCGACAATGACATTGGCGAGTGGACGAAGAATCAAGGTGCGGGAGGTTTACAAATACGACTGCAACGGCATGGGATTGCGGCTCACATGGTGCAGGACACCTCTGACTGTATGAACGACCCGCAGTTGGTTCATCGAGGCCACTTTCCTTGGGCACCACATCCGGAAGCGGGTCAAGTGATGATTGATGGCATTCCTTATCAACTTTCACGATCGGTCGGTGGTTTCGAGTGGGCGGGCCCAACGTATGGCCAGCATTCGATGGAAGTTCTAGAAGACATTCTTGGTTATGACGGCGACCAAATCGCTGAACTAGCGATCGCGGAGGTTCTCGAATGAGGGCTGCATGTATTAGCCAGAATGCGTACCATCCCCGACGTGACAAAAAGCTCCACGGATCCCTACGCTCAAACCACGGCCGAGCCTTATCCGCTTGAGCGGTCTGGTGTAGACCGCTGCTTTGGCTGCTCGGTAGCTAACGATGAAGGCTTGCATCTCACGTTTTTTAGGTACGACGACGGCACGGTCGAAACGAGGCACCAAACCGCTGAACATCACTGCGGCTTTGACACCGTCATCCACGGCGGAATCCAGGCCACGATCTTGGACGAAGTTATGGGCGTCGCAGCCCACGGCTCACTTCCGACAGAAGCACCAGACCTAGCGTGCGCGACAGCTGAGATGCATTTGACCTACCTACGGCCGGCATTCATAGCCAATGAGGTGATTGGACGGGCATGGGTGGTGGCCTCAGAAGATCGCGACATCTACGTAGAATCCGTGCTGCTATCGAGCGATATGAGAGAACTGACTACCGCCACTTCGCGATGGCGGCAGATGCGGACTGAGCTGATCTGATTTAAGTAGGCAGCTCTCCTATGGCGGTTACGCCGCTTTCTGACGCTATGTGCGTCATCGAAACATCGTGTGGCTCTGTCGGAAGCTCTGGAAATATGAATTCATCGGTGATGACGCCGACACGCAAGCAGTCATCTGGGACCCGCGTCAACAGTTCGTCGTAGTAGCCAACGCCTTGACCGAGTCGATTGCCCTTCAAATCGAAGGCCAGCCCTGGAACAAGGGCGACGGAAATACGGTCAATCGAAATTTCTGCTGCACCTGCCACGGGTTGGGCGTAGCCATAGGGATGCTGTTCCATGGGGCCGGCCGATGAGTGAACTGTAAGCACACCAGATTGAGGGGTCCTCGTAGTAGCAAACCTTCTCCACCCCAACTGTTCAGCTAATGCGTCAAGCGAGATTTCTGTTCGCATAGCCCTATAGAACAAAAATAATCCCGCTCGTTGGTCAAGGAACGCCTTTAACCCCGCAACTATTTGCTGTTCAACTTTCTGCTCCGGGGATGCTCGCAGTTGACGCAGCCTTTTGCGCCAGGTTGCTTTGTCAGCGACGGGACTGAGGTCAGCCTCCACTTACGTTGACCTCTGCAGAAGCAGCGAGAGTTATTTCCTCATTGGGGTCGCTCAACCAACCTTCGGGAAGCGCCACTTTCCTTGGCCCGCCCGTGTGGCTTCGCTTCACACGGACACCTTCAGGGGGTAAGACGATTTCCCTATCGAACTCCGCCGTTACAGCCGTAAGTTCGTCAAAACTGCCTACCGCGTGCAAGCGGCGGCGGAGGTCTTTGCCGACTGGCCATCCCGCCACGTACCAACCAGCGTGCTTTCGGAAGCGACGAATTACGTCGCCTTCGTTCTGATCGTAGAACTCAAGTAGGCGGCGAACGTGGTCCAGCATCACATCAGCTACGAGTCCCAGTGTCGGCCGTATCAGATTGGGCTCGCTTCCACTCAACACAGAAACCAGGTCCGAGAAAAGCCATGGCCGACCCAAGCAACCTCGCCCGATCTCCACTCCCGCGGCTCCAGTGTGGCGGATCATTCGTAAGGCATCCCACGGTTCCCAAATATCGCCGTTACCAAAGACTGGGATGTCTATGTGCTCCACAAGTTGGGTAATTGCGTCCCAATCAGCGTGCCCGGAATAGAGGTCCTTCGCTGTGCGAGCGTGCAAAGTAACGCCAGCGCATCCTGCTTCCTGCGCGATTCTGCCGCTATGAAGAAATGTTAAGTGATGATCATCGATTCCCTTACGAAACTTGATCGTCACAGGGACATCTCCGGCGGCCTTGACCGCTGATTCCACGATGCTTCCGAGCAAGCGGCGTTTCACGGGAATGGCTGCTCCACCGCCATTACGGGTCACCTTCGGAGCCGGGCAGCCAAAGTTCATGTCAAGGTGGTTGATATCGAGGCGATCCTTGAGCATGCGAACAGCGAGGGCCACGTATTGTGGGTCCGTTCCATACAGCTGAATTGACCGGATTGGTTCACCTTGACCAAATTCGGCCAACTTCCAAGTCAAGGCATGCTCTTCGACCAACGCTCGGGCCGTGATCATTTGGTTGACGTACAGGGCGGCCCCCCACCCTAGGCACAAGGAGCGGAATGGCCAATCGGTAACTCCGGCCATTGGTGCGAGCACTATTGGAGTTTCGAGACGGATAGGGCCCAAATCAACGGGCGGAACCTCACCAGGAGCGGCGCGATGTAGATGCTCGTTAAGGGCGCTTCGGTAGGCCGTCATTGGTGATCTGACCTCCCTGTGTGCATCAAATCGATGCCGGCGTCGCGGAGTAGGTTGGCGGTTTCGACGAGCGGGAGCCCGATCACATTTGAATGGCTTCCGTGGATAGCGCTAACAAACGCTCCAGCTGCTCCCTGTATGGCATATGCACCCGCTTTGTCCAGCGAATCCCCCAGTCTGAGATACCAGTCGAGAGCGCTTTGGTGTAAATCGATGAATTCGACTTCCGTTTTTACAATTCCGTTTAACAGATGGCCGTCGAATTGCACCGCAATCCCCGTGATCACTTGATGAGTCTTCCCGGACAATTCTTTAAGTATGACTTCGGCGTGATCAATGTCAGAGGGCTTTCCGTAGATGGTGCCGTTCAATGAAACACAAGTATCTGCGCCCAGGACGACGTCACCGGTAACCGCTTGAGCTTTGGCTGACGAAATCCTGGTCACGTAGTCGCGTGGATCCTCGTTTGGTTGTTGCGATTCGTCCACCGAAGGGACGTAAATGTCGAAATCAACGCCGAGTTGAGCCAACAACGTCCGTCGGCGAGGTGATCCCGATGCGAGAATGAGTCGCTTATCCACCCGCTCAGTTTGGCGGATGATCGCAAACCTGCCTACTCCATCCAAATTTACCGACTTTGCAGGAACAGGTGACGGTCAAGTTCGTTACTGTCTCATCAGTGGAATTCAACCTGGCTCGGGTCATAGCTGAAGTCGCGAAGACTCACCCAGAGCGGGTAGCTCTGATGCATCGGGGCGCAGAGATATCGTTCCCGAAATTTGTTGATCGCTATCAACGACTAGGAAACGCATTTGCTGAGGCCGGACTGGGGTGCCATACGGAACGCTCATCCTTGGAAGGCCACGAAAGCGGCCAAGATCATGTTGCTCTTTACCTGAATAACGGTCCCGAATATCTCGAGGCGATGCTTGGTGGATGGGCAGCTCGAGCAGCCACCTTTAATGTCAACCATCGCTATGTCGCCGAAGAGCTGCGTTACCTACTCAGCGATTCAGCGGCCAAGGCAGTCGTGGTTAACTCTATGTACGCGCCGACCCTTGGCGAAGTTCTGGCGGATCTGCCAAACATAGGGCTCATAGTCCAGGTAGCAGATGAGTCGGGCAACGAAATGCTGCCGGGAGCAGTTGCTTATGAGGAGTTCGTCGAGGCGCAAGATCCTCGATCTCTTGAAGAATGTTCGCCAGACGATTTGTACCTGCTGTACACGGGCGGCACTACAGGCATGCCTAAAGGCGTACTTTGGCGCAACGCGGATTTGTTCGTTGGAGCCTTAGGCGGATTGAACCGGCACGAGAGACGTGAATACGAGTCGTACGAAGAAGTTTCCGCTGCCGCTGGGCGAGGCACTTTGCGTTGGATGACCAGTGCTCCATTTATGCATGGTGCCGCCCAATGGATCGCACTACAGGCCCTCTCAATGGGCCACACGGTCGTGTTACCTGATGTCACCGACAGGTATGACGCGTCAACAGTTCTCGAGGCTTGCGAACGCGAAGGCGTCGAATTTCTTCAGATAGTTGGCGACGCGTTCGCTCGACCGCTCCTTGACGCTTTGAAATCCGGTGCGCCGTCGCCTTCGTCTCTACGGTCAATCATTAGTGGCGGGGCTGTTTTGAACGCAGAGCTTAAGAATGAACTCAAAGAGCAATTCGGTGGCGTGACAATTCGCGATTCCATCGGGTCGAGCGAAACAGGAGTCCAGGGAAGCAATGTGAGCAATAAGAACGAACGAGCGAGCACCGGTGACTTTGAACCCGCAGCGGGCAGCACTGTTGTCAACGCAGAAATGGATGCCGTGCTGGAAGCCGGATCCGACGAGGTTGGCTGGTTCGCTATGTCAGGCCGAGTGCCACTTGGTTATCTCAATGACGCGGAAAAAACTCAGAGTACTTTTCCGGTGATTGATGATGTTCGCCTTTCGATTCCAGGGGACCGTGCTCGTCGTCTCTTAGGAGGACGAATCCAGGTTTTAGGTCGAGACTCAACAACCATTAATTCTGGGGGCGAGAAAATCTTCGCGGAAGAAGTCGAAAACGCGGTGAAGATGCATTCCGACGTTTATGACGTGGTTGTGTGTGGGCGTCCGAGTAAACGTTGGGGGAATGAGGTCGTGGCTATCGTTCAACTGGTAGCTGGAGCTCGGCTTAGAGAGTCACAGATCATTGAACACTGCGGCACAAAGATTGCTAGATACAAAAGACCGAAAGCTGTTCTACAGGTCGAAAATATTCAGCGGAGCCCTGCTGGTAAACCGGACTATCGATGGGCCAAAGCCATCGCTGAAGAATCGAGAGGCAGTTGACCGAGCACTCGGATGATGTCGCTGGGTTGCACCGCCAAACGATACGCGTTCTACAGAGCGGAGTTGTGCCTGCTGGATTAGCGATGACGGCTGGCTTTTCTGCGTGTGCTCTTTTAGGACTTGAAATCACGGGCAGTGAAACCAAAGGTGCATTAGCGGCGGTGTGTCTAAGCACTGGAGGCTCTCTAGCGGGCCTTCCACTTGGATTAGTAATGGCCCGACGCGGAAGACGCGTAGGTCTTAGCGTCGCGTACGCAATTGGCTCGCTTGGCGCTTTACTGGGTTTAACCGCCGCCGTTTTCTCGGTTTACCCGCTGCTCATCGCTGGCATGTTGATGATCGGGTGCGGCCAAGCAGGCAATCTGGCCGCGCGTTACGCAGGAGCTGACCTAGCGACTGACGCTAATAGGGCTAGAAGCATCAGCTTGGTAATGTGGGCCACCACGGTGGGTTCGGTCTTAGGTCCAACTCTTGGACTCGGAATGAGTTCAATGATTGGGAGCGGTAACGGCGCGGCTCGATTTGCTCCCGCCTATGTGCTTGCTGCGGTTTTGTTCCTAGTCGCTTCTGCATCTATCCATCTGCGACTTCGCCCAGATCCCCTGCAGGTAGCGGTAGGGAATGAGCACGGCGGGGTACAGGCGCCTTCGTTTGCAGCTTTAAAAGGAGTCATCGCCCATCCAATGGCCCGCCTAGCGGTCATAGGGATGATGCTGTCGCAGGGAGTAATGGTCGGGACCATGACGGTGGCTCCTCTTCATATGCGCGATGGGGGCCAAGCGAACACAGTGATCGGCTTAATGATTTCCCTTCACATAGTTGGTATGTACGCTCTTTCGCCGTTGATCGGGAGGATTACGGATCGCATCGGAGGTCCGTTAGTCGTTGGAGTCGGAGCGATTATCTCGGCGGTCGGTGCCGAAATTGCCTCCCATACTGATGCCGGACACGCGACCGGACACATCGTTGGTCTCTTATTAATTGGAGTGGGTTGGTGTTGTGCCGTAGTCGCGGGTGCCGCATTACTTACATCGGCTTTCGCTCCGGAGGATCGCGTCGCGAGTCAAGCGACTTCTGATGTCATGATGACTGCTATGGGGGCGCTCGCAGGAATTTCGGCCGGTCTTGCCGTTGAAGAGCGGAGCTTCCACGATCTCGCGCACTGGGCGATGTTTGTTTCTATTGGCTTAGCTGTGATTGTTGCTATCGCGGTCGTACAGGCTTCCCGCGTCCGCGAGACTGAAATAACAACCGTTTGATTGAAGGACACTTTGGCTTTCCACCACGTCGCCTACTCGACAAAAGATCTCGAAGCTACTCGCCACTTCTATGAAGACCTTTTCGGGTTCCCGCTAGTAAATACGGAGTTTCACGATCGAGAAGATGGGTGGATTAAACACATCTTTTTCGACACGGGCAATGGCCAATGCATTGCTTTTTTTGCATTCGAAAACATTGGCGAACGACCGGACTGGGCTACCGACGTCAATGAAACTTTGGGTGTACCAGTGTTTGTTAACCATGCTGCCTTTGCGGCGACCGGCGAGATGCAAGAAAGCATTCGAACTCGTATGACATCCGAAAATATTGAGCCCACCATGGAAATTGATCACGGTTGGTGTCATTCCCTCTACTACCTTGACCCCAATCAAGTTTTAGTAGAGCTTTGCCGCGACACTCCTGGGATGCCTCGAGATCAAGAGGAAGCCGCCCGGGTCCTAGCTGCCCCGATCGGGGAAAGTGCCTGAACGTGTCAGTGGAACGCGAGTTCGTTGGGTTGGCTTCTCCGATTGTTGGGCGCGCTGGCGCCGGTGGCTATCCCTGCCAGGGCGTTTACTATCGACCTCGAGGCATTCGACCGACCGTCGCAATCATTGCTACCCACTACAACATTGACTTCAGCGAACATTATCTCGCGGACCTTTGTGCCACTCGCGGCATCGGATTCTTGGGTTGGAATACGCGATTCAGAGGCGCTGAACCCTACTTTTTACTTGACCACGCCGTCGCCGAAATTGCAGTAGGGATCAATTGGCTTAGACAAAAAGCCGGTGTAGACACGGTTGTTTTGCTTGGCAACTCCGGTGGCGGATCGTTGATGGCTGCTTATCAATCCCAGGCGATTGAACCCAATCTGACTGCTGAATATGGTCGAACATCGATTGTTCCCTCAGCTCTCGAGATTCCAAGCGCGGATCTGTACATTTCAGTCGCAGCCCACCCCGGACGACCGGAAGTTTTGACTAATTGGATGGATGCCTCAGTTGAAGAAGAATCTGATCCCCTCAGTGTCATCTCCGATCTGGACCCGTTTGCAGATGACCGGGAAGTTCCATTCACTCAGAACTTCATTGAAAAATATCGAGATGCGCAGCTACGTCGCAATCATCGCATCACCGACTGGGCGCGTAATGAAATCGATCGTGTCGTTGCTGCCGGGCACTACGACCGACTTTTTACCACCCCGCGACTTTGGGCTGATTTACGAATGATCGATGGCTCGATAGACCCAAACAACAGACAAGTTCCGAGTTGTTACCTGGGCGACCCTCGGCGAGCAAATTACGGAATTTACGGCGTAGGGACTGTGAGCTCTTTGCGTACCTGGCTTTCGATGTGGAGCCTGAGCGATTCGCAATGCAACGCAGCTCCACATCTCGCCCGGATCAACCTTCCGGCGCTTGTCATCGATGCTGACGCGGACACAGGCGTATTCCCAAGTGATACGCGAGCCATCGCTGATGCTCTTGGTTCAGAGGACTTGACACTCCACACGATCGAAGGCGATCACTATCTTCGTGAACGTGATGACGCTCGAGGCGAGGCAGCTGATCTGATTGTTGAATGGATCGTGCAGCGTTCTTGACTGAGAACCGGTGGAGAGCCTCGAAATCAGTCATGAACCCTTTAAGAGATCCGTAAGCGCAGAGCCAACACTGGAGTCTTTCGGCGGTTCGAGAGCAACGATGCGCGACAAGTAGCTGATCGAGATTTCATCGTTCATGATGGCGCCCGCGTCGAACTCTGGGGTCTGAGTGGTTTCATCGCCCCAGGACATAGAGACGTTGAACGCCCCGGCCTCGTCAACAACTGGTTGCAACTCGACTCGGTTCATTGCTCGGGGCGGCTCGGGGCCAAGTTCTGTGAATCGCCAGCCTCGGATTTGATTGAGTTCAAGATTGGGGACATTGAGATTAATTACTGGGCTGTCGCCGATGTCGTCTCTCAGCATGCCTTCGATAATTGAACTAGCAACTTTGGCAGCAACATGCCATTTTTGATCTGCTATCAAATCATCCCAAGTTTGATCCGCAACTCCGAATCCGGTCAGGTGTTGACTCACTGCCAAACTAGGAATAGCGGTATGACGGGCAGTTAACGCTGCGCCCACCGTGCCAGAGTGATACACCGACCGGCCGACGTTTGCGCCTGGATTGATGCCGGATACGACAAGATCCACGGGTCCAAACGCGCCAAGCCGTGCGAACATCACACACAAGGCCGGAGGCCCAGAAACGGCCCACGCAGTATCGATCCCGTCGATTGTTGCTTCGCGCACCTGTGGCTCACTCAGATGAATAGGTCCGATAGCGGCGCCAGCGCCCGAAAATTCGCTATCAGGAGCTACCACGAAGACCTCGCCGTGTTCTCGCATCGAACGAGCGAGCACGTGAAGTCCTTCGCTTTCAATGCCGTCGTCATTCGTTAATAAAATTCGCACGAGAAAGAAGCTATTCGCTGTGACCTCGTTGACCTGCAATTGAAGAACAAACTTGTGTTTGCCGGTTGGGAAACATCAGTTTGCTAGACGTTCGGGAAATCCTCCTTGAGAAATAGGACCCCAAGTTTCTATGGAGAGTCGAAGCAACGACTTTCCTTGTTCGATCATTGCCTCCCGATATTCCGCCCAGTGAGGATGTTCTCCACTGATGGCGCGAAAGTACTCACACAGAGGTTCAATAGCTTCAGGTAGATCAAGTACTTCGAGAGTCCCATCGACCTGCACCCACTCGCTATTAAATTCGTCGCCCATCACCAGCAGAGATGCTGACGAATTACGACGAGCGTTCAGAGTTTTAACCCGCTCGGGGTAGGTCGCTACCACGACGCGCCCCTGATTATCCAAGCCCATAGTCACCAAAGACATCTGGGGACGACCGTTAATTTTTGTGGTCGATAGCACCCCGCGGTGCCGCGGTCGCACGAATGACACCAATTCGTCTCGCTCGACGGTCCGGTTAGTGGCAATCTTTCGAACCATGAGTAACGATGCTAGAGCGGAGACCAACAGGGTGCGAATGCTCCACACCTCCGACGTGCACATAGGACATACCAAGGGCCCGGGTGATTCTCACAGAGATGTCTGCCAGTGCCCGGCCCACGCGTTAGCCGCCGCGGTCATTGAACACCGAGCAGAGGTATTGATAGTCGCCGGGGACTTGTTCGATCACGCGCGTCTTCCGGACGCAGCGATTGTTCGAACTCTTGAACTTCTGACTGCGCCGGGCGTTCCGGTGATCGTCATACCAGGGAATCATGATGTGCACGACACAACGTCGCTTTGGGAACGATGCCGAACAGATGTCGAACGCACGGGTGTCAAACTCCTAGACCGCCTTGATGGCTCATCGTTGGTACTTGCCTCCGGTCGCGTGACTGTGTGGGGACGAGCAATGACAGATCACGAACCCCGATACCGACCTCTAGCTGAAGTGCCACCACGTCCTAATACTCAGTGGTTTGTAGCGGCAGCTCACGGCCATTTAAACCTCACAGCAGATGATGCCCACCGATCTTCACCAATTACGCACGAGGAGATCTCTGCCACCGACGCTGACTACGTTGCATTAGGACATTGGCATGTCACCACAGATGCCAGTCACGGTGAGGTTGTTGCGTGGTATCCCGGAGCGCCCATGGGCTACCCGGGAAATGGCACGGCGGCACTGGTCACTCTCGATGATCAAGTGACTGTTGAGCATGTGGCTATCTCCGCTCCAGAAAACGGCTGCCTGTAAGACTTAATCGAACTCTGCTTCTTTTCTGACCAGTCGGCGTTGAATCGTCTCGTACATTTCCATTAAGCCAGCAGCGTTATCTTTTAACTCTTCGTGTCGCTTACCGAGGGCTCTCACCAGTTCCGGGTCCTCGTAGGTTGAGCTATCACCAAGTTGGGTTTGAAGTTGCGCGAGTTCCTCTTCAGCTTTTTCCCAGGAACGCTCCGCTCGACTGAGTTCACCTCGTAAACCTTTTGTTGCTTCGTGCATCTTGTTTCGACGACGCGCTTCATTTTTTCGATCTTCGCGCGCTTCGTTGTGTTGATTTGCAGAAGTAGCCGATTCGCGTCCAGGCTCAACAACCATCGGCACTGGCCGCAGAAGGTCTTCGTCGACTCCCTCGTGCCAAGTCGCTGTTCCGTTACGGACGACTATTAAGGCATTGGCGACGTTGCGAATTAGATGCCGGTCATGCGTGACGAGGATGAGGGTTCCCGGGTAGGCGTTCAATGCGTCTTCAAGACGGTCGCAACTTGGAAGGTCAAGATGGTTGGTTGGCTCATCGAGAATCAAAAGGTTCACCGGGTTGGCCATCGTGATTGCTAGCGCCAGTCTGGTGCGCTCACCACCCGACAAATCGGCGATTTTTTGGTCGACTTGTTCACCTCGAAATCCGAACCCTCCCAGAACTGTTCGTAGGTTCCTCTCACCCGGATCTCCAATCGAGCCTTTGAACTCTTGAAGGACTGTTCGACGCGCATCGAAGACTTCGGTGAGATGTTGAGCGAATCGCGCGTAGTCGACTTTGTTGCCGAGACGAGCTTTTCCTTGCGTTGCCTCGAGTTCCCCCAACAACAGCCGCAAGAGAGTTGTTTTCCCTGCTCCGTTTGGACCAACGAGCGCGACTTTTCTTCCTCTTTCGATGACGAGTGAAACTTCACTTAGCACCGTTTGGTCGTCATATCCCGCGGCTGCGTTTTCGAACTCAACGACGACCCGCGAAGACCTTCGCGGCAACGGGAATTCAAACTTCGCTTGCAACTCTTTTGAATCCGGAACCCGAATGCGATCGGTGCGCTCAATGGCCTTTACGCGGCTCTGGACCTGTCTCGCTTTACTTGCCTTGTAGCGGAAACGTTCGATGAAGCGTTCAGTGTGAGCCAACTTTCGGTTTTGGTGTGCGGCCGCGGCCTCTAGTTGAGCTAGCCGAGTCTCTCGGCTTACCACGAACTCGGAAAACCCACCGACGTACTCATGGCTTGAATGACCATCAAGTTCGATGACTCGATTTGCCACACAGTCAATGAAGTCTCGGTCGTGGCTGACGAAAAGAATGCACCCTGACCACACTGAAAGTTGCTCTTCAAGCCATGCAACAGAATCGACGTCGAGATGATTTGTAGGTTCGTCGAGGATCAAAACGTCGGGCTGAGCGAGGAGAAGTTTGGCTAGAGCGACACGCATCCGCCAGCCGCCGGATAGTTCAAGAACATCGCGACGAACCGATTCCGGATCGAATCCCAGTCCTGCCAGTACTCGTTGGGCTTCCGACTCGATGGCGTACCCACCAAGCTGTTCGAATTGGCTCTGAGTTTCGCCGTATTCGCTTAGCAACTGATCTTGGTCGGGACCTTCAAGCCCGGTGAGTTGGTCCTGTAGTTCTAGAAGACGTTGTTGGAGACCAACGATTTGAGCTGCCCCCTGGAGAGTTACCTCTAGAACGCTTCCCTTCAACTCGTCTTCGAGCTCCTGCGGTAGATAGCCAATTGAGAGGTTCGTTGGGCGATGGACATTCCCAGCGTCGGGGTCCTGCGTTCCGAGAAGAATTTCGATCAACGTAGTTTTGCCAACGCCGTTGGCGCCGACCAGAGCTATCCGCCGTCCGGACGACAACTGAATGCTGACGTCGCGAAAAAGGTGTCTAGAGCCGTGTGTCTTGGTGAGAGCGGTTGCAGTAAGCACGCGGAAAGACGCTACCGAACGCCGGTTTCGGGGAACGCCGTCTTTGGCTTAAATTTTTGTGGTGGCTTTAGAAACAGGGCGGCGACCATAGCCGCTGCAGGAATAGTGGCCAGGATGTAACTGAGTTGAACATAATTTCCCGTGATCTGGAAACCTCCTGCGACGATGAGGGGACCGATAGCTGACGCACCGACGCCAAATGCCGTTGCGACTCCCCGGATTGCGCCGATGTGCTGGGTGCCAAACCATTTTGGGTAAAGAACCGATACGAGAGCGCGGATCGACCCGCCGTTAACTCCGAGAAGAAGCGAATAAATCGCTGCACCAATCCCGGGTTGAGCTCCTGCGTACGCAAGGTGCGCTGCGACGAGCGAAGCTTGACAGGAGACAAGTAGGACCCTCGGAGACATTCGATCCGAAAGCCCCGCCCAGAGGAACCCTGCGGCTACGGTCCCAACCATTTGAGGAATAAAAACGGTAGCTGCTTGAGCGGTTGTCAGCCCTGCCGCTTCCATTAGCGCGAAGTGGTGGAACGTCACGCCAGTCAGCAAAGCCGAAGACACCACCATCACCGAAGTCGTGATCCAAAACGCCTGCGTTGCTATGGCCTCTTTCGCTGTGTAGTGATGAACTTTCTTAGCTGATTCGGCCAGGGCCGAGGAAAGGCCATCTGGTAGTTGTCCCAGTGACTCGGGGCGATCTTCCATCCAACGCCAGGTCACGGGTACCACCACAACGAAAATGCACCCGCCGGCGATGCACCACGCCCAGCGCCAACCGAACCCAGCGATTAACGAAGTAAGAACGAGAGGCCCGAGCGACATTAGACCCGCTGACACAGTCATAGAAATACCGAAAGCGAACCCGCGTTTTTGGTCAAACCAGAGAGCAATGCTGGTTTGGCTGACCAAACTCAAAGCGCCTTGACCGAGCATTCTGATGCCAATGAAACCGACAACGAGCATCCATAAATGACGCACGGTTCCCATATAGGCAACTGCAAACGAAAAAGCGGTAGCTATGGTGATCATCGTTTTCCGCACGCCCGCGCGGTCAATCCATCGGCCGAACGCAGGCATTGTGAGTGCACCAACGATGGTGCCTATGAGGTAGGCGGCAGAGAGAGTGGTTGAGCTGATCTTGAGGTCGTCAGTCAGATGCTCAGCGAAGGATGAAACGCCGATCGTCTGACCTGGAAGAGTGAAAGAAATCGCGAGGGTTGAGAGCCCGAGAAGTGACCAACCTCGAAACCGCTCCGACCTCGGTGCCGGAAGCATGTGTTTATCCCATCAAATTCAGACTCACAGAACCGAGGTTCCCGCCGTCTGTCGTGAAGAGCTGGTCAGCGCTGGTGAGATGTAGCCCTGTTGCAGCTCCTGTGGTCACGATGCTTCCCGCATGCAGCGTCAAGCTTCGACGGCTCAAGTGATTACACAGCCAAGCCAACGATTCGAAAGGATCACCCAGGACCTCATTTCCTGTACCGGTCGCGATTTCTTCATTGTTAACAAGGGAGCGAAGCTGATGGGTGCGCAAGTCCTCAACTTCGTCGGGGTCGGTACCGGGCCCGACTACCAATGCTGCGTGAAGGGCACCATCGGCGACGAGTAACGCCGGGTCAACGTCGAAGTTGCTGTCAAACCGCGAACACACAAGCTCGATCGCGGGATGAACAGCAGAAACAACTTCTCTCGCTGCCTTCGCATTCATCACCGCCCCACCGGGCCGGATGGTCATGCCGAGCGTGAATGCGAACTCCGATTCCAATCCAGGCCGATGATGAAAGTTTGATACAGCGATTTCGGTCCCTGATTCGACAAGCGTGCGTTCAAAAACTGGCCCGCAAATGGGGGTTTTGACGCCGAGCATCCCTTGGCTGGCTGAACTCGTCGCCCCTACCTTCCATCCCACAAGTGCTGAATCCACAAGCCCAATGAGTTGCTCTTGAGCGTCATACGCCAGTGATGCCGAGCTGGGAACTTCCACATCAGAGACAGTGACCATGTCCATAGCCAAGCGGGCGTGAGCAAGAACGACTGGTAAAGGAAGATTCACCGCTGGCAAGGTACCTCCTGTAAGTCGGTAGCGTGGGTTATAGCGCTCTTCGTAGCCGGTCGATGCGACGTCTATCTCGTTTCGTTGGTCGACCCGAGCCTTGGTCGCGCTTCGCAACCTGGGTTCCTGAAGAAGATGTAGAGCGTTGTTGTCGAACGGGCGTGTGGTCGTGGTAACACTGAGCGGCAAGAGCTGGACTGACGCGCTTTTCTAAAATCTTCATCACCTCAAGCTCTCGTTTGTGGCCGTTCACTCGCACCATGACCCGGTCGCCGATCTTTACTTTGGCTGCGGGTTTCACTGAATCAGTGTTGATGCGTACCGATCCGCTAACGCAAGCGTCTTTTGAGATAGACCGGCTACGGAAAACGCGAACTGCCCAAAGCCACCTGTCTATGCGACAAAACTCGGCCGTCACGAATGACTCATTTGATCTGCGATGCAACGTCGCTCATAAAGTCAGCTAGAGCATCTAGTCGGCCATCGATTCCGCCTCTGGCGACTGGGTCAAGAAGAATATGTGTGATCCCTATTTCTTGGCAAAGTCCGATCGTGTCAACCATTTGATCTACGGATCCGCCGATCGACTTCGCAGGTTCCATGGCCTCACTAGGATCCAAAAACATGCGAAGCGATAGATCCAGTTCGTCGGGGTCTCGAGTGATTGCCTCACACGCTTCGCGAACCTGTTCCCATTCTTTTTCCACAACATCCAATGGTTCGAATGCGGCATGAAAAGCGTGACCGAAACGAGCCGTGCGTCTAAAGGCTGCCGGACTATTACCCCCCACCCATACAGGGAGTGGCTGCTGGATTGGCTTGGGTTCAAATCGAACCTGCGGGAACGAATAGTAGGTGCCATCGTAGGAAGGGGTTTCTTCTTGGAACAGTGCCTCGAAAATTTCTAACTGTTCGTCGGAGCGGCGCCCGCGGTTGTCCCAAGGCATACCGAGGACTTGAGCTTCTTCGCGCATCCACCCGACTCCGACTCCCAAGATGAGTCTCCCTTCGGACACCACATCAATAGTCGCGAGTTGTTTGGCGGTCGCTACGGGCTGCCGGTAAGGAAGAATGAGAACCGTGAACCCCAGCCGGATCTGTTCGGTGCAGCCGGCAACAAAAAGCAACGTGCCGATGGGATCGAGCCATCCAAGACCAGATGGAGCAGGGAAAGAGCCGTCGCTGCTGTAAGGGTATTTCGACTCGAATTGTGCTGGCCAACACACGTGATCGCTGGCCCACGCCGAATGAATCCCGATTTTTTCTGCTGCTTGAGCGAATCCGATCAACGAATCACGCCCAACGTCTCTTCCTAGGTGCGGTAAATGCACTCCCCAATCCATTTACCCAACTTACGGCCCCCAAAGGCCTCCTTTGCGATTTTGTGACAAGTCGCGCAAATAGGGGGTTTCGATTCGTACTTGGCTTAACGGGGGCCTAGCGTGACCCGGTCAACTGTTCCGTGGGAATGGTTGGCCACTAAGCAAAACAAATTAAACCTAAAGGGGACTCCACATGGAGATTCGACGCAATTTGTTGCGTCTGCTCGCTGTCCTGTTCGCGTTCGCACTTGTTGCGGCCGCGTGCGGTAGCAGCGACGACGACGATTCGTCTAGCAGCGCTAGTTCTAGCGAATCTGCTGACGAAGCTGAAGCAGCTGACGAAGCTGAAGAAGCTGAAGAAGAAGGCGGCACTCTGAGCCAAGACGCGATTGAAAAAGCCGTGTCTGGTGAGGATGACGGCGAAGAGGAAGAAGAAGTCGCAAGCGACTGTCCTTCTGATCGCTCAAATGTCGAAGGGATCTTCGCTGAAGCTGACTGCAGCCGTGACGCGATCATCGCCAAAATCACCGAGAAGATGGAAGCCGGCGAGTGGGGCGTCAATAGCGCCAACCACCTGATTGGACCAGAAGGCATGGACGTTGACCTCAACGTATGCCCAGCAGACTGGGATGATCACGCAGGCCTTACTGACAATCAGATCCGTTTCGGTCAAACGACCGTGCAATCAGGCAACCTTGCCGCATACGGCAACCTCAGCGTGGGAATGGACATCTGGTTCAAATACATTGACACACTTGACGTTCTCAGTGGTCGCGATATCGAATTCATCATCAAGGATGACGGTTATGTCTCTGCTCAAACAATTGAATATGTCGACGAACTCATTGAGTCCGCCAACATTCACTTGATTCAAGGCCTCGGTTCACCGAATGGTCTTGCTGTATACGACAAGATCAACGAGGAATGCATTCCCCATCCGTTCTATCTTTCAGGTCACCCAGCATGGGGTGACCCTGTGAACCACCCATGGACCACCAGCTACCAGATGTCATATTCGACTGAGGCTGTGCTGTGGGGTACGTGGATCAAGGTCAACCTTGCTGACGAACTGCCAGTCAAGGTCGCCGGTTTGGTGATGGACAACGACTTCGGTCTTGCCTATGAAATGGGCTTCCAGGCGTATGTCGACAACAACCCAGACGTTGTAAGCGAATACCTACCGGTTCGTCACGACCCGGCCGCTCCAACGCTCACCAACGAGGTGACAACCATCGCTGCGTTTGATCCTGACGTGTTCATTTCCATGACCGCAGGCAACCCTTGCTTGCTGGCCATTCAAGAAGTAGAGGCCTCTGGTCTTTATGAGCGCCTGTCAGCGGCATTCACGCCTTCGGTATGTAAGGGAATTGCTGCTTACATGGCTCCGGCTGGAATGGCAGCGCAGGACTACTGGATTGTTGGCGGTGGCGGTAAAGACACCACTGACAGCGTAAAGATGAAAGAGCCGTTCATTGCCTTTGCACGCGACCTCATCTCAGACGCCGGTGAAGACCCAGGTATTTCGCTTACGGGCGAAGGTATCTTCCGTGGATATGCCTTCACTGAAGCATTCCGCATCGCTGATGCCCTCCCTGGCGGTATTAGCAGGACCAACTTGATGTTGGCTCTGCGTAACTTCAAGATCTACCACCCAGGTCTCCTGGACGGTCTTGTTACCGAACTTAACGGCAACGCGGACGCCTACTTCGTTGAAGGTTCCGAGTACAGCCAGTTCGATGCCGTGAACCAGACATGGGTCATGGTTGGTGACATTGTTGACGCCAACGGTGGAACACCACCCTGCGCGTGGGACAAAGCCAACGGCGGTTGCCGATAATTAGTTAAGACAATGATGTGAGAGTTCTTTGAACGCTCGCAGTTAGCCAAGGTGAGGACCGCTGGGTTTCGGCCCGGCGGTCCTTCCCTTTTTCCAAAGAGCCAGCTTTTTCGTGCGTGAACTGTTACGAAATGCCTGTGCGACCAGGCGTCTTCCCCAGCAAATTCAGCTTTTTCGTGCGTGAACTGTTACGAAAACCCTGTGAGGGCGACAGGGTCTTGTCGGCCTACTACGGTAAGCGCAGCGATTTAACGGTCGCTTATTTAGGGGACTCAGATGGGGTTTCCTGGTCAATTCACCCGAGGGGGAGTATTTATGGGATTCAGACGCAAGATTTTGCGTTTGTTGGCGGTGCTTTTTGCGTTCGCTATGGTCGCCGCAGCATGTGGCGGCAGCGATAGCGACGATGACTCTTCGAGCAGTAGCGGTTCTGACACCGCGGCTGCTTCGAGCAGCGACGATGCCGACGATGCCGACGAAGCAGAAGAAGAAGAAGAAGAAGAAGCTGGCGGGTTGTCGCAGGACGCCATCGAAAAAGCCGTATCGGGTGAAGATACTGAAGAAGAAGTAGACGAAGATGCGCCTACCTTCGATCGCTCCACCCTTGACGGTATCTGGGAAGAAGCGGCCTATCGCCGCCAACTCATGATCGATGAGATCACCGAGAAAATGGAAGCAGGCGAATGGGGTGTCGGTGACGACAACATTCTCCGCGGCCCGGCTGGTTTTGAGGCTGACCTCAACGATTGCCCAGGAGACTGGTCGAACACTAATGGCCTTCTGGACGATGAAATTCGTGTCGGCCAAACGACCGTGCAGTCAGGCAACCTTGCTGCTTACGGCAACATTTCAGTGGGTTGGGAAAACTATTGGAACTGGATTAACGACGAATTAGGTGGCATCGGGGGCCGTAAGCTCAAGATGATCATCAAGGACGATGGTTACGTCGCAGCCCAGACCATTGAGTTCGTGGACGAACTGATTGAGTCAGCGAACATTTTCGCCCTCCATGGACTTGGTTCGCCGAACGGCCTAGCGGTATACGACAAGATCAATAAGGAATGCGTACCGCACCTGTTCTACGCGTCAGGTCACCCTGCATGGGGCGACCCGGTCAACCATCCATGGACCACAAGCAACCAGATGTCCTATCTGACTGAAGCTGTTCTGTGGGGAACGTGGATTAAGACCAACCTTGCTGACGAACTTCCAGTCACGGTTGCTGGCCTAGTCATGGACAACGACTTCGGTTTGGCTTACGAGAAGGGCTTCGAGTACTACGCGGAGAACAACCCGGATGTAGTTTCGGACTATCTGCCGGTTCGTCACGACCCGGCAGCGCCGACGTTGACCAACGAGGTGACTACCATCGCGGCGTTTGACCCTGATGTGTTCATTTCGATGACCGCAGGTAACCCGTGTCTGTTGGCAATTCAGGAAGTAGAGGCCTCAGGTCTTCTCGAGCGTCTTTCGGCAGCATTCACTCCTTCGGTATGTAAGGGAATTGCGGCATACATGGCCCCGGCTGGAATGGCAGCTGATAACTGGTGGGTTGTTGGCGGCGGCGTCAAAGACTCGACAGATCCCCAGTACGCTGACGAGCCGTTCATAGCGTTCCTGAACGAAACCTTGAAAGCGGGCGGGCTTGATCCGTCGATTTCACTACTGGCGACCGGTTACTTCTTCGCCGTCCCATGGACTGAGTCACTCCGTGTAGCGGATGCGCTGCCTGGAGGACTGAGTCGAACCAACCTCATGCTTGCTGCTCGAAGCATTGATATCTACCATCCGCAATTGATGGACGGTGTCGCCTACGAGTTGAACGGCAACGATGACGCCTTTGCGATTGAAGGCTCCGACTTCAGTAAGTTTGACGCAACCGGTCAGACCTGGGTTATCGTCGGCGATATCGTCGACGGCAACGGCGGATCCCCCAACTGTGCTTGGGACAAGGAGAACGGCGGTTGCTAATTAGTTAATTCGGGCATCAAAGGCCAGTTGGCCTTAGTGCCTTAGATATCGAAAGGACCGTCGGGCAAAGCCCGGCGGTCCTCTCGTTTTTCCCTCAGTCCTCGGCGAGTAGAGCTCGGCTGATGATGAGCTTTTGAATCTCGCTCGTTCCTTCTCCAATGATCATCAGCGGGGCATCTCGGTAATACCGTTCCACCGGATACTCGGTGCTATAGCCGTTACCCCCATGGATTCGCATCGCGTCAAGCGCCAGCTCACTGGCTGTTTCGGACGCAAAAAGCTTTGCCATTCCAGCGGCGAGATCGACCCGCTCTCCAGCGTCGGCTTTGCGGGCCGCTTCATAGGTGAGAAGTCGTGCCGCTTCCAACTTTGTAGCCATTTCAGCCAATTTGAAAGCGATCGCTTGATGCTGGCTTATGGGTCGACCGAAGGCTTGGCGTTCTTTGGCGTAAGCCAAAGCCGCGTCGTAGGCGGCTTGCGCTACGCCAACTCCACGAGCTGCAACATTTATTCTTCCGAGTTCAAGGGCAGCTAAAGCCCAACGAAGACCATTTCCGATTCCTTCGTCTCCGCCGAGAAGCTGATCCTCTCCGAGATGATGATCGACATAGGACATTTCGACGGTTTCAACGCCGCGGTAACCGAGCTTGTCGATCTTGGGGCTGACAGTGATGCCGCCGCTTTGGTTCCCTGGACCTGGAGTTTTCTCGACGATAAAGCAAGTGATTCCGCCACTGTCAGTGCCATCGCTATCGGGAACGCGAGCGAGGAGGGCCACCACACCGGCCCTTTCGCCATTAGTCACCCACATTTTGGTGCCATTAATGATCCACTCGTTGCCATCGCGTTCTGCCCGGCACCGCAAGGCACCGGCATCGGAACCGCTGTCAGGTTCTGACAAAGAAAAACAACCGCGTAACTCGCCAGTGGCCATGGTTGGTAGCCACCTTTGACGTTGCTCTTCTGAACCAAATCGAGTGATGAGCTTGGCGCAGATCAAATGACTATTAATAATTCCAGCGAGCGACATCCAACCTCGGGACAACTCTTCGACGATACGTGCGTAGGTAATGTTGTCGAGTTCAAGTCCACCGTAGGCGGCCGGGATTGTTGCACCAAAGAGCCCAAAACTGGCCATTTGAAGTGCCATCTGGGTTGGATATTCGTCAGGTAGTTCGAACTCAGATGCGTGAGGGACGACCTCATTGTCGACCCAGCTTTTCAGGGCCGCAATCATCTCTTTTGCGACATCAATGTCGGTCATCGCGTTTCCCTTCGCATGTAGGGTCTCCCATTTCCTACTATCCAGGGTGACGTCGTGCCCTATCGGGTTGCTGAAACCTGATTTTGATGGGCGAATACTGAATGGAGTCCGCTATGCAGATCTCAATGGCCATTGGTGCAGGTGCCAGCCTGGAACCTGATGGTTTGGCCCGTCATGCACAAAATCTAGAGAGTGCAGGAGTCGATCTTGTATGGGGAGGGGAGATCTACGGGTATGACCTCGTCTCCACTCTCGCCTTTATTGCTGGCCAAACCAAGACCATGCAACTCATGACTGGGATCTTGCCCATCTATTCGCGTAGCCCCGCACTGATCGCTCAAACTGCCATCACCATCGACGCACTTTCACAGGGACGTTTCGTTCTGGGCTTGGGCTCGTCTGGACCTCAGGTAATTGAAGGATGGCACGGAGTTCCGTTCCACAAACCAATTGGCATGACGCGAGATGTCATAGATATCTGTCGCAAAGTCTGGTCAGGCGACAAGGTCGAACATCAGGGCGCAGCCTTCAGTCTTCCGTTAGCTGAGGGGGAAGGCACCGGTTTGGGTAAACCGCTAAAGCTGATGTGTAAGCCATACCGGCGCGACATTCCGATTGCGGTCGCTTCGATCGGCCCCAAAAACGTGGAAATGACAGCAGAATTGGGAAACATTTGGCAGCCCATCCATTTCCTCCCAGAAAAGTTTCATGACGTCTGGGGTGACGCCCTACACGCTGGTAAAGCGAAGCGATCCAGTGATCTTGGAGAACTGGAAATAGTAGCTGGGGGGACCGTCGCTCTTGGTAACGGACCTCATGTTGACGCGGCGAGAAAAGCAGTGCGCGATACCACTGGTTTTTATGTTGGAGGGATGGGAGCGCGCGACCAGAACTTCTACAACGACTTGTTCAAACGTTACGGGTATGAGCAAGAAGCTCAGGAAATCCAGGACCTATTTCTCAGCGGGAAGCGCGATGAGGCATTTTCGAAAGTGCCTGACGACTATGTCGATCGAGCAAGCTTGACCGGTGATGAAGGAAGAGTTCGAGAACGTATAGAGGTGTACAAAGACGTCGGTGTTACCTATCTCAACATTGATATTCCAGCTGACACAGAAAACCCGATCGAAGTGATCGAAAAGGTAAAGGCCTGGGCTGAATAGTCGCTGATGATTCGTCTACCAGCTAACGATCGGTTTCGGGCCGCCGCTGAGGCTTTGGGTATAGAACCTGACATTGTTCGATTCTCAGAAGACACCCGAACGGCAGTGCAAGCTGCGGCTGCTTTGGATTGCGACTTGGGGCAGATCATAAAATCATTGGTATTCCAATGCGATGGAGAACCTCTGCTCGCGTTAACAGCCGGGGATCAGCAAGTGGACACCCAAACACTTGGGGAGCTGTGCGGTGGCATTATCGAAAAGGCCGGCGCCGAAGTAGTGCGCGACGCAACTGGATTTGCAATCGGTGGAGTCCCTCCCTTTGGCCATATGACTCAATTGCGTTGTTTCGTGGATCGGAACATTGGTCGGCATGAAACAGTTTGGGGTGCGGCAGGCACTCCAGACACCGTTTTCTCGATCTCCAGTGCCCGACTTGTCGGCTTGAGCGGAGGCCAAGTCGCTGACTTTGTGATTTGAACCTCACCCAACTAACACTTTGGCTCCGTATCCCGTTCTAGTGTCTGGTCATGCCCGCGCATCGCACCACCATTGTTCCCCGCTTCGGGGAGTTGGACCCGTACAACCATGTCAACCACGCCGCGTACGTCGCTTACTTCGAAGCAGCTCGCTGCATTGCTCTTGACGACATCGAAATGTCGTTGAGTGATCTCAGCGAACGCGGTTTGCAGATAGTTGTTACCCACCTCGATGTGAGATTTCGCGAACCAGCGACGGCTCGAGACGTTTTGAATGTCGAAACCCGGATCGCTGAACTGAAACGGGTTAGTTCGAGGTGGAAGCAAGTAATTAGTCGAGAAAGCGATGGGAAAGAACTCGTCGAGGCTGAACTTATCCTTGGGGTTTGTGATTTGGGCGGCAAACCGACCAGACCGCCATCTGACTTAAATGTCACTCTTTCGCGTCTGATGAACGATCACGGGTAGATCCACCGAGCGTTTTAGCAAATGATCGAGAAGCGGGGCACCAAGCATTTAACGGATTGGTTGTCACACTACGGGAGTTAGACCACCATCTATGTTGATGGCGGCACCAGTGAGGTACGAAGCGGCGTCGCTTGCGAGGAAGAGCGCCAAGTTCGCGAATTCTCGAGGATCTCCCATGCGACCAATGGGAATCTTGCGACCCATTTCGTTGATGAACTGATCAAAGGTCTGGTCACCGGCCTGGGCTTCCCACCTCGTCACCCACTGATGGCTTACAAGAAGACCTGTATTGAGCGCGTTTACTAGGACTCCATCAGCCGCGAACTCGGTCGCTAACGCCTTCGTCATCGCCATTCCGGCTGCGCGAGCAACCGATGTCGGACAGCTATTCGCACTTGGTGCCTTAGCCGCCGAGTTCAAAGTATTGATGATTCGCCCCCAGCCTTGCCGTTGCATGTCGGGTATGCACAGGCGACATAATCGAACCGCCGAAAAAAACTTGAGGTTGAAGTCGTTCATCCAGTTTTGGTCGTCTACCTGCAAAAATGGCTGAGCATTTGAGGTACCGGCGTTATTGACAAGTACATCGATTGGGCCGAGGAACTCAACAGCTTGGCCGTGAGCTCGTTCGACATGTGCTGCATCGCTGACGTCGGCAGAAATTCCAATAAATCTCCCCGAGGGACGAATGTCGCTCAAAGCGGCGGCCGTTTCTTGTAGTACCGACTCTTCTCGAGCTACCACCGCGACATCTGCTCCGGCCGCTGCAAACGCTTCAGCCATGGCTCTGCCGAGGCCCCTGCTGCCGCCGGTAATCAGTGCACGGTGGCCTTTAAGGCTTATCTCCATAGCTTGAAACTACATCCGAGAATTCATCCATGTTTGCTATTCCAACGCATCAAGCCTTCTTGAACGCAAGTCGCGACTAAGTCCCCGTTTCTATCGAAAAAGCGACCGCTGCCTAGACCCCGACTCCCGCTGGTGCTTTCGACTCGTTGCTCGTAGAGAAGCCATTCATCCGCTGTTGGTTCTCGGTGAAACCACATTGAGTGGTCGAGGCTTGCACCGTCGAGGCGTTCGTCCTGCCAGCGAAATCCGTGAGGAAGTAACACATGGTCGACGAGTGTCGCATCGGCTAGGTAAGCCAGGGCGGCCTCATGGAGTTGACGATCGTGGCCTAACTCTTCGCTGAGACGGATCCACATCAGCTGAGGTTCTGTAATTGGCTTGCCTTCAGGAAGTTTGGGTGGATTGATATATCGAATCTCCATGGGTCGTTTTCTTCCATGCCATGGACCGTTGAGATTCGACGACAAGGATTCCCAAAATTCGTTATACGAAATGAGCTCTGCCTCGGGTCCAGGCACATCAAAATGTGTCGGTGGTGACCAATCCAGCCCTGGTTCGGGCACGTGGAACGAAATTACGGTTCGGAACATTTCGACTTTGTCTTGGTATGCAGTTACTTCTCGGGTGCTAAAACTCCGCCCATCTCGGACACGCTCGACCACTAGTTCCGTCGAGGCATTTACGTCGCCAGGACGCAAAAAATAAGAGTGCGTTGAGTGAACGAACCTGTCGTCATCGACGGTCAATTGAGCAGCTCTGAGTGTGTGCGCGAGGAACTGTCCTCCGAAGGTTCTTTGTCCCTGTTCGGGAGCAGTCGGCGCGACAAAGCTTCCTTCTTCCAGAGATTTGAGTTTCATGAGATCTGCAAATACACGCGACACCTGAATGAACTTATCGAGCCAGAGACGTGCAGGGCGCTCTAGGCTCGCCGGGCCGACTCAAGATTGGACCTAAGAGTGAGCTGGGAAGCCGAGATCGCAGAATTGCGTCGACGAGAAGCATTCGCTGAGGAGCTCGGTGGTGCAGAGAAGGTTGAACGACAACACTTCTTCGGGAAGTTAACAATTCGTGAACGGATAGCCGCAATTGTTGATCCCGCATCTTTTCATGAGATAGGCAAAACAGCAGGCGTCGCGAGCTACGACGAGGAAGGAAAGCTGGTGGCCTTAACACCATCGAATTTTTTGTTCGGCTTAGCTCGGGTGAACGATCGACCCGTGCTGGTCTCTGGCGATGACTTCACGGTTCGAGGTGGGTCTGCTGAGGCGACCCTTCCGCAGAAACGCAACACGGCGGAAGGAATGGCGCTCGAGTTGAAACTGCCTCATGTGCGTCTTGTCGACGGGATGGGAGGCGGGGGATCAGTAAAGACCATCGAAACTGCAGGACGGACCTACATTCCCCAACTCAACGGTTGGGAAACAGTGGTGAACCACTTGGCGGTCGCGCCGTCAGTGTCGCTGGCACTGGGTTCAGTGGCAGGTATTGGTGCAGCCCGCGTCGCAACTTCTCACTATTCAGTGATTGTTCGAGAGACCGCCCAAATGATGATCGCCGGGCCGGCCTTAGTCGAACAGGCGCAATTGGGTAATCACGGCAAAGAAGAACTAGGGCATGCCGATATCCACACCGCAAACGGAGCTATAGACGACGCCGTAGACACTGAGGAGGAGGCCTTTGCTTGTGCTAAGGCCTTTTTGTCTTACCTGCCTTCGAGCATCGACGAGACTGCTCCTCGAACAGCAACCGGCGACCCAACCGACCGCCGGGATGAAGCTCTTCTGTCCGCCGTGCCTCGAGAGCCGCGCCGGGTGTATCAGATGCGAAAAATTGTTGACTCCGTATTTGACGTCGGTTCGTTTTTTGAGATCGGCCGTTCTTGGGGGAAATCAATCATCACAGGATTTGCTCGCTTGGACGGATACCCAGTAGCGGTGTTCGCTGAAGATCCATATCAGTACGGCGGCGCGTGGACCGCTGATGGTTGCCGCAAGCTCATTCGATTGCTCGATACCGCATCCACTTTTCATCTGCCCGTAGTGCACCTTGAAGACTGTCCTGGATTCTTGATAGGAAAAGAATCAGAGGAGAACTCGACGATTCGTTACGGATCCCAAGCACTAGCAGCGTTAGGCCAATTAACGACACCATTCGCGTGTGTTGTGATCCGGAAAGCCTTCGGCGTAGCCGGAGCCGCAAACAACAAACCCGGCTATCGGAGCCTTCGTTACGCCTGGCCATCTGGTGATTGGGGCTCCCTACCAATAGAAGGAGGAATCGAAGTTGCCTACAAACAAGACCTAGCCGATTCAGATGACCCCGACAGCCTGCTCGTGGAAATTAGAGACAGACTTAACCGAGTTAGATCACCACATCGCTCAGCGGAGTTCTTCGAGATCGAAGAAATCATTGATCCTCGCGACACACGACCGCTTTTGTGTGAATGGGTTGAACTGGCGCAGCGCGCCCTCACGCTGGGTCCGTCGTCATTCAGTTACCGTCCGTAACTCTTGGACGCGTCCGCCGCCCCTTTGAGTTAGCGCGAAGGGGACCTGCCATGATTCACTAATGGTGTCTGCTAGTTAGGGAAACAAATGCATCCGACTTACAACCACGAGGCCGAAACGTATCGTCAGAAAATCCAGGGCTTTTTGGGTGAACATTTACCAAATAACTGGAACGGGCTTGGGGGCCTCGACGAACTCTCTCAAGGCCGTTTTGTTGAAGAATGGCGAACTCTCCTGGCAGAGAATCGCCTGCTTGCAGTGTCCTGGCCCGAAGAATATGGAGGAGCGGGCCTCAGCGAAATCGAACGGATCATCCTCGCTGAGGAATTCGCGAAAGCTGGGGTACCCGAAGGCAATGAAAACGATGGCTTTTCTATCACGATGGTCGGAAACGCAATTATCCAATGTGGAAGCGAAGAACAAAAACGTCAGTTTCTCCCTCGGATCATTAGCGGCGAAGACCGATGGTGTCAGGGATATAGCGAACCGAACAGTGGATCAGACTTAGCGAATCTTGGGACTCGAGCTGTTCTTGATGGCGACGAGTGGGTGATTAACGGCCAAAAAGTCTGGACATCAAGTGGCCACACCGCCAACTGGATTTTTGTGCTGTGCCGAACCGCTCCGGAGGCACCAAAACACAAAGGTATTTCCTTTCTTCTCGTTCCCATGCAACAAGAGGGAGTCGAATGCCGACCCATTATCAACATCAGTAACCGACATGACTTCAACGAGGTGTTCTTTAGCGATGCGAAGGCCCCCAAAGAAAACGTGGTCGGCGACGTAAATGACGGCTGGCGAGTAGCAAACGTGCTTCTCGGATTTGAGCGAGGTCACGGCGCGACAACTGACGCTGTTCGTTTTAGAGACGAGTTGGACAGAGTGTCGGCTGTCGCTCAACAACGTGGGCTGACCAGCGACCCTCTGATGCGTCAAGATCTTGCACGGGCACACAGCACGGTGGAAATTATGAAATGGATGGGACAACGACAAGTCACATCTGTTCTCGCTGGCAACACCCCGGGGCCAGAATCGTCGCTCCATAAACTTATTTGGAGTGAATACCACACGTGGTTTACCGAAAAGACAATGCACATACTTGGAGCGGAGGCCATGACACCTAGTGGCCACCCGGCAGCTCACGGAATTCAGACTGACGCCATTGGCGCCGAATTTTCGACGCTGGCTTGGGTGCAGACCATGCTTGGGGCTCGCCCGGGCACTATCTATGCGGGCACATCAGAGGTACAACGCAACATTGTTGGTGATCGAGTCTTGGGGCTCCCTCGCGAGCCGCGAGCTGATAGTGGGCCTTGGAATGAAATCGGAAAAAACTGAACTGGACTACGAAGGGAAAAGTCAACATGGATTTGCGACTTGACGGAAAAACAGCGCTTATAACAGGGGGCTCGGCTGGCATTGGGAAAGGAATTGCGACCACTTTTGCTGCAGCGGGAGCGCAGGTAATGATCACCAGTCGTAAGGCAGAGAAATGCGAAGCCGCTCTGGCCGACATCGGTGGCGACAGCGACTACATAGCATCTCATATCGGCCACCTTGAGGAAGCTGAGCGAGTCATCGACGCGACAATCGAACGATTCGGCGCGGTTGACATCCTCGTGAATAATGCTGCAACAAATCCGTGGGCAGGACCGATGATCGACTGTGACCTCCCGCGGCTAGATAAGACCTACGAAGTAAACCTCCGAGCCCCGATGCAGTGGACCCAAACGGCGTGGCAGAAGTGGATGCAAGAGCACGGCGGATCAGTTCTCAACATAGCGTCCGTGGGAGGTCACACCACGAGCGAAGCGTTAGGTGTTTATTGCATGTTTAAAGACGCCTTAATGCACATGACGCGACAATTAGCGGCGGAGTTAGGCCCCATGGTTCGAGTGAATTGCATTGCGCCAGGTTTGGTTCGCACCGACTTCGCGAAGGTGTTGTGGGACGGACCTCGGGGACAAATGATTTCCGACATGTTGCCGCTCCAACGCCTTGGAGAGCCCGAAGACATAGGCGAAGCCGCTCTTTACCTGTCCGCGGGTGCATCTTGGGTGACAGGCAATATTCTCAACATTGATGGTGGAGAACTCATTCGTATAGCGGGCGAGTTGCCTCTTGAGGATGGGTGAGAGCAAGCAAATGGCGGATCGCTCCGCTTCTGACGTGGACTTTTCTTGTTTGGATTTCTCGCGTCCGCAATGTACTGACAAATCAAGATCTTGAAGTCGCTGGCGTTGCATGGAGACTGGGGGCCGCGGGAATCTTTCTAGGGCTCGCTGCCGCGGTCCTGGGTCAGTTGATTTCAGGCCACCAAGGAACTCAGCAGCTCAAATGGTTGGCAACTTGGTCCATTGGCTTTTGGCTAGTCCGCGGAACTGGCATTTTGATCGACAGTAACTGGTCTTTTGAATTCAAAGCGGTGCACACTGCGTTGATGGTTGTCACATTCGCGGTAGTCGCGTTAGCGATTTCAGGTTCGAATTCAGGTGAGCGAAGCCGCTTGAAAAAACCATGACCACACTGTCGCTGGGTCTTCAACCATGGCGTTGTGTCCCAATCCCGAAAATACATGAGGAGGATCGGTAGGCATATTTTGATGATCTGCTGGCGAAACCAGTGGGTCATGTTCCCCTAGTGACATAAACGTCGGCGCCAACAAACCCTCAAACATCTTGGTAAAAGATGGTGCACCTGTGCCGACCAGAACGCTCCGCGGATCTTGGCTCGCCCTCCAACCATCGGAAGTGTGAATCACACCCCGTTCCGTGAGGGGATTATCAGAAGCCACTACCCCAAAGAGCCCCGATAGTTTCAGGAACCAATCGGCAGCTTCTTCCCGATCTTTGAAGAACCTCGGTGGCTTTGCTGCAATGTCAGGCAGTTTCTCCAACTCTTCGTCAGACCAAACGATCTTTACCCCAATAGTCCCTACCGCTCGGGGTGGATGGCCGAACAAACCAGTCGCGAGAGCTGCTCCCACCCCGCCGCCCATCGAATGTCCGAGCACCACATAGGTTTCGTCAACTTCCAACAGTTCCGCTACGTCTGAGGCCATCCCGCCGAACGAGTAGCTGTCGGCCCAGCTGGCGGATCCGTGACCGCGCAAATCAGGCGCAAGAACTCTTCCTGCCCATCTCGCTGTCGCTATGAGTGGATCCCACACTTGTGCCGTGGCGCCGAGGCCATGGAGCAACAGAAGGGTGGGTGTAGATCCGGTCATCAATCAATCGTAATAGTGGCCGACTTGCGAAGTTGTCGCTTTGGGGTCTTCAGCGTATTGATTATTCGACCAGCTTGTCGCTCCGAACGTCGTAGACGGAAACTGAATAACCAGCCTTGACGAGACGATCACACATCGCGCCATCCATGTTTCCCAGACCTACGAAACCGATAAATTCGCTGTGCTGGCTCATGTCTGCTCTCCACCAGAGACTGCTAATAACATGTGGCCCCCTCGTTCCTTACGTTCGATGAGGCGAAACTACACACACAATGGCACCATGTAACGATGCCTGGTAACCGATCGATCTTCCGAGGATGGAAGGTCGTGAGTTCAGGCATCGTCATTCAGTTCATCCAGAGCGCCCTGATCATGCAAGCGATGGGAAGCTACCTGGTAGTACTCGAGCGACAATTCGGATGGAGTAAATCTGTCCTCTCTGCCGCTTTCTCGGTAAACCGTTTCGAATCGGCGCTGCTGGGGCCGATGCAAGGGTGGATGCTTGACCGATTTGGCCCTAAACGCATCGCTCGAATTGGCTCGGTATTCCTGGTCCTGGGGTTCCTATGGTTCGGTCGAATCCAGAATCTTTGGGAGTTCTTCGCGTCTTTTCTGCTCATCGCAATTGGTGCGGGTTTAAGTGGTTTCCTGACCGTCACCGTGGCAATCGTTCGGTGGTTCGAACGACGACGAGCCCGTGCACTGGCAACGGGAAGCTTAGGTTTCGCAGCCGGTGGATTAGCTGTTCCCATCGTGGTTTGGTCAATGAACGCCAACGGCTGGCGCGCCACAGCATCTGTTTCTGGTGTTCTAGCGGGCATAGGGGTGTACTTCTTCGCCCGTTACCTCGACGGATATCCGGCCGACTACGGAGAATCTGTCGACGGACTCTCCCCTGACGAGTTAGTTGAGGCGCACACAGCTGAAGGTCTTACCTCAGTTCACTTCACAGCCAAAGAAGCTATTCGTACTCGAGCTTTTTGGATGATTTCGCTCGGCCACATGAGTGCTCTCTTCGTGGTGGGGGCGGTTATGGCTCACTTGGCGCTCTTTCTCACTTCGGAACGGGGCTATTCGCTGCAACAAGCCAGCTTCGTAGGAGCTGCTCTACCAGTGATGCAAATCATCGGTATGACAATCGGAGGTGCGCTTGGTGATCGCATCAACAAGCGTCTCATCGCATCCCTTGCAATGCTGGGCCACGCAGGTGGAATTCTTGTGCTTGCATTCGCACACCGAGCCTGGATGATTGGCCTCTTCGTGGTCCTGCATGGAGTGGCATGGGGCGCGCGAGGACCACTCATGCAGGCTCTTCGTGCCGACTACTTCGGATCGTCATCTTTCGGGTTCATCATGGGACTGAGCTCATTGATCGTGATGTTAGGGACTGTCTTGGGGCCGATTATCGCCGGCGTCCTCGCCGACGTCACCGGAACCTACCGAGCCGGGTTTTTGGTTTTGGCCACCCTTGCCGCCCTCGGCATGGTTTTCTTTGTGCTGGCCACCCCGCCCGCGCCTCCTAACCGGATCGCGTCGCCACGCGTCAACTAATACCGATTCTGCTTCCGCGGCTAAGAGCATCGAGGAAGCTGAGAGGTATAACCAAATCAGTAGAACAGCGACCGCTCCAAGAGATCCGAACGTGGCCTGGAGTTGGTCCGCCGAACTTGCAGCAACGCTCATACCAAACGTGCCGCTGATCCAAATCGCACCACCAATCCCGACCGCGACGACGCGCGCACGCGTGCGTCCTGATGGTCCCACCACCATCCGGTAAATCCACCCCAGTGACATAGAAGCAAGGACGAGCACCATGGGCCAACGAGCTGCTTCCAGCCAAGGGCGAGCGCCGTCAGTAAATCCTGCAGCTTCGAGAGTTCTTGGGAATGCAATCACTCCCCAAATCACTACAGTTGTCACCGCCATGGCGATTGCAGATAGCTTCAGCGCGAAAATTCTTCCTTGAACCCAATTGTGGGGACTTCGTTGAGCATGGGCGATTCTGATCGCCATAACTGACGAGTTAAAGGCATTTGAGACCAGCCACAACAAACCGAACAGACCGATACCGAGACTGATTCCGACTCGACCATCACCGATTGACGTAACCCCGTGAAGTTGGGCAACCACAAGTTCGCCAGCTTCGCTGGGGAGAGCATTGGTGAGCGGTTCGAGCTGGTCGGCTACTTCGTTGGGTTCAGCGACTAAACCGTAAATTGAAACAATCGTCACCACAGCGGGAACTAACGCCAGAGCAAAGTAATAGGCCACACCAGCGGCAGCTAAAAGGGTGTGATGTTCTGACACGTTCGAAGTGAACTGGCGTAGTAGTTGCCAGAAGCCAGGACGCCAACGGGCGCCGAGACCTTCGGGCTGGGAGCTCGTCATTAAACCAAGGGTGCCAGTCATTGTGCTATCGACCAACTATCTGCAATGAACGCGGGTCGAAGGCGACTCCAATCGTGCTAGTAACGGGGCATGGATCGCACTCGATTGTTCGACCCCGCGACCTACACCCAAGGTGTCCCATACGACCTCATCGCAGAAATGAGAGAAGAGGCTCCGGTCCATTGGGTAGCCGAACCATCTGTAATGGGCTGGGGTGAAGGACCGGGTTACTGGGCGGTGCTCACTCACAAACTGGTCAACCAAGTGTTGCGCGACCCATCAACGTTTTCATCTCATCAAGGGGCGACCCAGATTCGTGATCCGGGCACAGCAGAGATGTTGGCTTTCGTGCAACGCATGATGCTGAACCAGGACCCACCCAATCACACTCGCCTGCGCCGCCTACTGACGAAGTCGTTTACTCCTCGCGCTATAGCCGCGCTCGAAGACGGCATTTCACATCGAGCGAAATCGATAATCGACAGAGTCGTTCCCAGAGGCAACGCAGATTTTGCAAGCGATATCGCAGCTGAGCTACCTCTCATGACACTCGCTGAGATCATGGGGGTTCCTGAAGAAGACCGCATGCTGCTGTTTGATTGGAGCAACAGAGTCATTGGCTATCAAGACAGTGAATACGCAATTTCTGATCAATTCGACCCGTCCACTGGCACTGATATGGCGCGCAAGGCTCGGAAGCTGAGAGACGAAATCAGACCAGATGGGAGCGGACGAATGCCCGATCCCCGGTCTCGCGAAGGACTCGCTGACATGTACTTCTACGCGTCGGAGTTAGCTAGGTATCGCCGACGATACCCAGGTGACGACGTGGTATCGATCCTCCTCGCGACTGAAGATGAGCAGGGAGCAATAACGACCGAAGAATTCGAAACCATGTTCTTCCTGTTTGCAGTTGCAGGCAATGAAACACTTAGAAACGGCATTCCAGGAGGGATGCTCGCGCTGCTTGAACACCCATCGCAGATGAAGAAGTTGATCTCTCACCCCGATCTGCTTCCCAGTGCCATTGAAGAAATGTTGCGATATTCCCCCCCTGTGGTGCACTTCCGCCGTACCGCCACACGTGCTGTGGACCTGGGCGGGGCCAGTATCAGCCAAAACGACAAAATCGTCGTGTATCACGTAGCCGCGAATCGAGATCCCGCAGCTTTTCGAAACCCGGACCAATTCGATGTTGAACGAACCCCCAATGACCATGTCACCTTTGGTGCCGGCCCTCACTTCTGTTTGGGAGCCCACGTTGCTCGACGTCAGATGTCTGCCATCTTTGAACAGGTCTTATGGCGGCTACCGAACATCGAGCTCAACGGAGAACCGGAACACCTGATTTCTAATTTCCAAAACGGCCCGAAACATCTACCAGTCAAATGGGACAACGAATGATCGGTGACCATACCGACATTCCTTACCTGCGACGAGGGAAGAAAGAATTGTTGGCTCGAGTATGGAACCCCCCAACGAAAACGGTGGTCCGCGGTGTGGTGCTCGACGTGCATGGGGGAGCATGGTGTGATCGCGATCGACGGGCAGGTTCGCATTACGACGCTGCACTCGCCGCTGCCGGATTCTCGGTGGTTGCCATTGATTTTCGCTGCGGACCCGAACACCAACACCCCGACGCATCTACCGATGTCAGTGCCGCAGCTCATTGGGCGCGGCTTCGCGCGCTGCGACTGACTGGTGACAGCGACCGAATTATCTCTATTGGAAGTTCGAGCGGGGGGCACCTTGCGTTGCTGGCGGCCCTGAGACCTCAGTCGATTGACTCTCAAGGCACCGAAATGTATGTGGATGGAAAGTGGGAAGAGCAAGGGCCGATAGACGGCCGTGTCACCGGAGTAGGGGTGTTCTGGGCTCCCGTCGATCCGTTCGCCCGATACGTGTACGCCCGATCTTTAGATACTGCTCTAGGTAAACGGCTCGTCGCTAACACCGAGGCGTATTTCGGTAAGGAGCAAGCGATGACTGATGCTTGTCTCTCGCGCATAGTGACCGAAGAGACCGAAACGCAACTACCTGAGGTTTGGTTTGCTCGGGCGGGAAACGATCAAAATGTTCCCCCACAAATGGTTGACGAACTTGCTAGTGCGTATCGACAAGCGGGCGGCCGGTTCACTCTCAAGCATTATCCAGGAGCGGCGCACGGCTTTGGTCACCTCGAAACAAAACAAACGCAACATTTCCTGGACGATTTATGTCGTTGGCTCGACGGGGCCATAGAAGGTTGAAGTTCGGTCATAGAACCGCTTCGGGCGCTACGGTTCGAATATGGCATTGACGTTTGAACACTGGAATCCCAAAACAGCGGAGAGTTTCAAAAAATTCCTTCCAACCAAAGGGATTGACGGTTTTTTAGGAATCCGAATTGATGGCGTGACTCCCGGCCAACTTGTGGCGTCCTTTGAAGTTAGCGACGAGATGATCACCATGATCGGCAACATGCATGGTGGCTGCCTCTCGGCGTTTTGCGACCACGTGTTGGGAGTAGTGATGTATCCCGTTATGCCAGAAGGCTCTTGGGCAGCGACCACTGAGTTCAAAATAAACCTTCTGAAACCAGTCAGTGGCGGAACCTGTACCGCGAGCGCTGAAATCATCTCAATGAGCCGCACTACTGCGGTTGTCAGAATTGACATCACCAACGATGACCGTCTCGTCGCTGTTGCTCAAGGAACTTGCCTGATCATGACGCCTAAATCATGAGCCCAGCGATTCGAGTTGGTGTCACCCCCGGCCTTGATATTTGGACTCGCCCATGGGAGGAGCGCCTTCAGGTAGTGAATCTTGTAGCCGACGCGGGTATTGATCACTTGTTTTTTGCTGACCATGTGAGTTTCCGAATTGGGCACGGACACGATGGCATGGTGATAGGTGCTGCCCTCGCAAATCTGCATCCCACATTGGGTATCTACCTTGGGGTTTACTTACTCGCCCTTCGACACCCAATGCCCGTAGCTCGCCAGCTCGCCAACCTCGCAGAAATGGCTCCAGGTCGAGTTAGCTTCGGTGTGGGAGTCGGTGGTGACGACCGTCATGAAGTTGAAGTATGTGGGGTTGACCCTCGAACTCGTGGGAAACGAACAGACGAATCTCTTGATGTGCTTCAACAACTCCTAGCTGGTGTCACAGTGGATCATGATGGCGAATTCTTCAGTTTGGAGCAAGCACGCATCGTTCCAGTCCCAGATCCTCCGATCCCGTTCTACGTAGGAGGACGATCCGATGCTGCGCTTCGTCGTGCTGGTCGCTTCGCCGAGGGCTGGCTTGGCGCGTGGTGTTCAAGCCAAAGATATGCCGAGGCGCTAACGGTCTTTGATGATGCGGCACGAAAGGCAGGGCGAGATGTCGATCCAGATCACGGGATTCAGCTATGGGTCGGAATCGGAGAAGATCGCGCGGAAGCGGCATCGTTCGTAGGGCCAGCTATGGAGGGGTTCTATAGGGTTCCGTTCGAAAAATTTGAGCGATACACACCACACGGCACAATCGACGACATAGTCGACTATCTAGCGCCCTATCTCGAAGCTGGATGTAGGCATTTCAATCTCACCCCAGTCGCAACCAGTACGGAAGCTGGGATTGAGGCGATTGGTGAGGTTGGGGACAGACTCCGGTGCATGGCTGACTAACCTTACAAACGTGAACCAGATCTCCGATTTGAACCTTTCCATTCGACCGGTAGCTGGCGCTCTGGGCGCGGAAATTCGGGGTGTGGATTTGGGCGACGCCAGCGGACGCCTAGTCGACGAGATACGCGAAGCCTTTAATCGATATCACGTCCTGGTCTTCCGAGAGCAAGAACTCTCACCCATGGGACAGAAACGTTTCGCTGAACATTTCGGTTGCCTTGAGACGCATCCCTACATCACCGGTCTGGACGACCACCCAGAAGTCGTCGCTGTCATTAAAGAACCACACGAGACCATCAATTTCGGTGGCGGATGGCACAGCGACATGTCGTTTCTTCCCGCGCCTCCGCTTGGCTCGATTCTGTACGCACTAGAAGTTCCTGAATACGGTGGTGACACTGTTTTCTCTAACCAACATGCCGCGTACATGGCTCTTTCCGACACGATGAAGACAATCGTCGATGGGCTTACAGGCATCCACTCCGCTGCTAGCCAATACGGCGTTGGAGGAGATTCGGAGAAACGTAAAGACGAACGTGGATCGATGGACTTGAAAAGCTCCGATCTGGCTCACCAGATGGTTGAACATCCTGTCGTTCGCACTCACCCTGACTCAGGTTTGCGAGCGCTGTACGTTAACCGGCCCTTTACCGAACGAATCAAGGGAATGCGTAAAAGTGAGAGTCAAGCGTTGCTCGCATTCCTCTACACACATTGCGAAGAAGAACGGTTTACTTGCCGAGTCAAGTGGGAAGTAGGGACTGTCACTATGTGGGACAACCGCATCGTGCAGCACTATGCGTTAAATGATTATCAGGGGCAGAGACGTCACATGCATCGGGTAACTATCGAAGGTGACGAACCCGTCTAAAGCTGTAATGACGTGTGCGTAGGGCACCAGTCCTAAAGCGTTCAACCAATCGTCGGCGAACTGGCCTTCATTGACCGTGGTAGATGAAACGATGTGCACGCGCGAGACTGCCAACGCATCCAATTCCAAACATTGGGCCTAGGGGGCGCGGTGCGACCGCTTGAAGGAATCAAAGTGCTCGATATGAGCAGAGTGTTAGCTGGACCTTTCGCGGGCCGGATCCTCAGCGACCTCGGAGCCGAGGTAGTGAAAGTGGAACCCCCAGAAGGTGACGTGACCCGGAATTGGGGGAAGGTTCGTGCTGGGTTAGCGGGCTATTACACCCAGCAAAATATTGGTAAACGCAATGTATGCGTAGACCTGCGAATTGAGGGCGGATCTGAGCTAGTTCTTCGAATGGCCGCTGAAGCCGATGTGGTGATCGAAAACTTTCGACCTGGGGTGATGAAAAGGTACGGCCTTGCGTACGAAAATTTGCGGTTGGTCAATGAGAAGCTTGTGATGCTTTCAATCTCAGGATTCGGGCAGGAAGGCCCAGAATCGGCTCGTGCCGCATATGCTCCGATTCTTCACGGAGAATCAGGGTGGCTTCATCGCAGCGCCGAGTGGAATAACCACCCCGTCATCGACTTGAACCTTTCAGCGGCAGACACCAACGCATCGCTGCACGGCACGATTGGTCTTTTGGCGGCACTACGCGTAGCGGAACAGACCGGGGAAGGCCAACACATCGATATGTGCATGCTTGACGCTTTTCTCGCGACCGATGACGCCAGTCACGTGGGTCTCGACGACTTGCGGTACACCGCTGCTGGTGGTCTGGTGTGGGAAGGCGTGGACGGTCCGGTCCTAACAGCGGGCGACTTCAGGTGGATCTGGAAGCAACTCCACCAAGTTCACGGGCTGGAAGACAACGCTCCGCCAAACAGCGACATACCCACCAAACGCGAATATCGGGAGCAAGCAATCAACAGTTTTCTGAGTTCGTTCGCTTCAAGAGCCGAGATGTATGAGGCCCTCGATGCCTGCAACCTCGCGTGGGGTGACATAAAAACGACTGCTGAAGCTTACGAATCGCCGACAGCCCAGTTTCGAGGTTCGTCGGTGGACATTGACGCGCGTGATGGTTCCACGAGACGCGTAGCTCAAACGCCTTACCGGTTTTCGAAGAGCCAGTCTGGTTTGTCGTCCAACAAAGTTGCCGCCTACAGAGGGGAACACAATTCTGAGGTTTTGAATGATTGGTTGGGTGTCGGCCACCACGAAGTCAACGCCCTATTTGAAGCTGGCGTGCTGTTAGCACAGAATCCGCCGGAGGAGAGAACCAGTGAGCAGACTTGAGGGGAAAGTAGCGGTCATTACGGGCGCCGCGAGTGGGATGGGCGCTGCAACAGCGCGACTCTTTGCATCTGAGGGAGCCAGGGTTCTCGTTACCGACATGAACGATGAAAAGGGACAAATCGTTGCCGCTGAAATCGGAGATTTGGGGGACTTCCTCCACGTTGACGTGTCTTGTGAAGCGGATATAGCCGCCGCTGTTTCGAGGGCCGAATCACGTTGGGGACGTCTTGATGTGATGTTTAACAACGCGGGTTTCGGAGGGGCCCGAGGCCCTGTGGAATCTATTAGTGAAGACGATTTCAATATCACTGTTGACGTGTTACTTAAAGGCGTGTTCTTTGGAATGAAACATGCCGCCCCAGTGATGAAAGCACAAGGGTCCGGCTCAATTATTTCCACTGCATCGGTAGCTGGGTTGCAGGCCGGTGAGTCACCGCATCTCTACACCGCCACCAAAGCGGCAGTCATTCACCTCACAAAATCGGTCGCACTCGAACTCGGGCAACAGGGAATAAGAGTGAATGCAATATGCCCCGGAGTAGTCGCAACGCCACTAGCGCATGGCCCGCTGGACGCGGATCGGCGCCAAAAATTCCGTGACCGATTTGGCCGCTACCAACCAATAGGGCGTGTAGGTGAAGCTGAGGACATTGCCCAAACGGCTCTTTTCCTTGCCTCAGATGACTCCACTTTTATTACTGGCACAGCGATGGTCGTCGATGGAGGAGCTCACGCTGGCAGACCGTGGCATCGTCAAAGTGAAATGATGACTGGGCAAGGCCCTATCAAGCTGTACAGACCCGAAGGCAGGTGAGGGAACACTCCCGGTAAGTTTGCGATAAAGCGGGAATGGTCGATGGACATGAACGTCTTACCCTTTGGCCTTAACCATCACGAGAGATCAGCGGACCGCAGTCATGTTCATCGAAACCGAGGGGAACCGAATGGGCGACGACCCGAGTCATGACAGCGCCGCCGCTGTTCGGCGAAGACCCGAAGGGCCCACCGAGGCTCACCAGGACTTCGACAGTTTTTACCTTCACAATCGCGATCAGATTGCCCGCGCTCTGAGCCTCAGTCTGAGAAACGCTGATCTTGGCGCAGAAGCTGCTGACGAAGCGTTCGTTAGAGCCTGTCAAAGGTGGTCTGAAGTTTCTACCTACAAGAACCCCCAAGGTTGGATTTACCGCGTTGCGATGAACTGGGCTCGGTCGTGGCTACGTCGCACGCGAAGAGAACGCGACAAACGCCCTTTGCTAATGAACTACGAACCGATAGAAGACGAGTTAGTGGATATCGACCTTGAGAGGGCGCTCGCGGGGTTGTCACCTAGCCACCGGACCGTTGTGGTGGCTAGGTTCTTTATGGATTGGTCGGTTGACGAAACAGCCGATGCGCTTGGCATCCGGCCGGGAACTGTGAAGAGCCGTCTGAGCCGTGCCCTAGGTCAGCTTGCTAATGAGCTGAGTGACCCTTCGGTGCTTCGGTCAGGGGTAAGTCAGGAGGGCGTTCACCATGAATCTTGACGATGAAGTTCGACGGCATTTACGCGATACCGGCGAACAAGTTGCTCTTACGCCCGGGATGGTGGACGCCGTGCGTATTCGCGCCTCCAGCCGAGCGCGCCGCCAACGCTTCATTCTGCGCGGACTTGGGACATTGATCGTATTGGGAGCAATCGGCGGATTAGTCGGTGTGCTATCGAGTCGCAGCAATGAACAAGCCACATCTCTGAATTTGGCTCCGCTAGCCGAAACAGATCAAACGACAAAATTGATGTCCGCAGACGAAGACTCATCAGCTTCGCTGGCTTCCACAAGTCCCACCTACGAGACGGTAGCGAGAGCAGCTACTGAGGACGCAGAAGTTACTTCGACACCGGTGAGCGGATCATCTGAATCGCGCTGGACCAAAGTCGAGGGTCCGGTAACTGGCGCGACGACGGAATACATGTACTCGGGTGACAGGGTGTTAGCCCGAGTCATTTCACAGTGGTTTGTGCGAGATGAGTCATCATGGCGCGAACTGGAAATGCCTGCGTCGCTAAAGGTCATAGCAGTTGATTTCGGCGCAGGTGAAGAAGTGCTGCGTGTAGCCGGGTGGCTGGGAGAGGACGTCTGCACTCGCGCCCTGGTGATCCAAGTTCGAGATGGAAACACCTGGAAGCGATATGAACTGCCAAATGAATTTGCCACCGGTTTAGTTAGTGCGGTGTCCGCGGCGAGACTCCGCGTCACAGACCACGAACTAGTTCTCTCCCGAGTAGAAGAGCTGTCACTTGACCCAGTTTGCTTATTACAAAGTCGTGGTATTGACGTGGTTGATGCGGAAATTGTTGACGGTCTCATATTCGCGACTGATCGTAAAGCCGGCCGCGTGGTGCACTCTCTTGACAAACTCGGTCCTTTCGAAGCACAGGAATTTCTTGACACTGGACCCATACAACGATCAATGGTGAGCCGCTCCGCTGACGGTGACAACTGGGGTACAACCCTTGTGATGGGGCAGCGGGTGGCAGAGCTGGGCGTGGTAGATGGCTTAGTAGTGTCCGAAGATGCCGCTCACACCGTGCATGACGGTCAGCGCCTAGACCGGAACCAACTTATTCCCCCGGTCGCGCTGGGACTTATTGATGCCTTAGCGAGTTCTTCAGGCACGTCTCTAATATTTGAACGAGAAGAAGGACTTTGGTTCCGAGATTCCAGTGGAGAGCAACCGTTGGAGGAACTGACCGGTTTGCCTTCGCTCTGGGGCAGACTGGGTTTCGACTCAGCGGAGTTGACAATGGTTGTCGAGACGTCGCAAGGGCCAGCGTTATTTGTTTTGGGCGGATGAATTTCAAAAAGGGGGGGGTCCAGTGAAAGACGTAGCACTGCTGTCCACAGTTGAGCAGGTGGATTTGATTAGCCGGAGCGAAATTTCGAGCCGCGAATTGACCGAACATTGCATTGATCGAATACAACGTCGAGATGGTGAGATCAATGCGGTAGTTACCCGAGATTTTGAAACGGCGTTGATTAATGCCGATGCTGCTGATTCCGCTCAAGCCAAGGGGCAGGTACTCGGACGCCTGCATGGTGTTCCGATCACGGTGAAAGACGCGTTGGAAACCAAAGGCTTGAGATCGACTGGTGGGGCAGTGGAACTCACCGACAATGTCCCGGAGCGCGACGCAGCGGTGGTTAACGCGGTTCGTCGAGAAGGGGCCATCGTCATGGGAAAGACGAACTTGCCTCGATGGTCGGGCGATATTCAGGCGTACAACGAAATATTCGGGACCACTAACAACCCATGGGATTTATCTCGCGGACCTGGTGGATCTTCTGGAGGTGCTGCAGCGGCGGTTGCGATGGGGTTTACGTCTTTTGAGATCGGCACTGATATCGGCGGATCGATCAGGTTCCCAGCTGCGTTCAATGGGATATGGGGGCATAAGCCTAGTTTTGGTGTGATCCCGACCACCGGATATCTCGACCACGTCAACGGTGGAGTGAACGAAGCCGACGTTAACGTTTTTGGACCCTTAGCCAGGAGTTCGCAGGACCTCGAACTTCTTTTGGAAGTGTTGAAGCGGAACTCGCCTCCTTGGGTACCTCAACTGCGAAGCGCGCCGCGGGATCTTAAGGATCTAAAGGTGGGAGCTTGGCTTGACGATGAATTCTGCCCTGTTGATGATGAGGTACGTGAACACCTTGAGAAAGTTGTCGGAGAACTAGAAAAAGATGGAGTCGTTGTTGATCGCGACGCAAGGCCTGCTTTAGATCCAGAGGAAGCAGCGATGTTGGGGTTGTGGTTAGTTCAAAGAGCAACCTCGCAAAGTACGGACAGTGATGGTCCGGGCCACCGGATTTGGCTTGACCACCACGCCAGACGCGAAGAGCTGAGACTCAAATGGGCGGAGTTCTTTGATGGTTATGACGCATTGATAATGCCAGTTAGCTTCGTGCCGCCGTTCGCTCACCAGCAAGAAGGGGACTTTGGAACTCGAACTCTTTTCTGCAATGGTGAAGAACGTAACTACATTGACGTCGTGAAGTGGACCGTCATGGTTGGGATGGCGTATCTACCCTCTACGGTGCCTCCGACAGGGCTCGGAACCTCAGGGCTTCCCATCGGCTGTCAAGTGGTCGGTCCGTACGGGAGCGACAAGCTGACCATTGCCTTGGCCGGACACATCGGAGAACTCATGGGTGGCTACCAACCGCCCCCTCGTGCTCTATAACCGTCCGAACCTCAGCGATGGCTTCTTCGAGGTTAGGTAGCGAGGCAAGCAGTGCCGGTGACGTTGGCGACAGAAAAACGAACACGACGCGCGCGACACGTTGCCGAGTCGTTGCCTCAAGTGCTGTTGCGTAGGTGGCACCCTGAAGTCGGTAACGCTCAACTTTGCGCCCTAGCTCGGAAGGATCGATTTGATCAGTCTTGTAGTCAACTACCACCAGCCCCTCGTCGGTTTCGTAGACAAGATCCACGTAACCTTCAATGACCTGATCGCCTATCGGACATGCGACATATAGTTCACGCCAATATCTACTACCGACAGCTCGTTGAATTTCCTCGCTTGCAAGAGCGGACAAAGCTAAGGAAGTAACTTCGTCTGACAGCTCTGCTACCCCTTCAGCTTCAGCATGAATTCTGGCGAGAGGTCCAAGTCCAGTTCCGGTTTCTAAATCAACTGTTTGGAGTACAGCGTGGACTGCGCGCCCAATAGCGGTCCCATAACGACCCCGACCTTGGATTGGTAACTCTGATTCGTCTCCGTCCTTCAAAAGGCCGGGTTCGTGGATTTCGCCGCTCTTAGAAGCAGTTGCCGGTCGGTCGGCGGATTGAGCGATATGAGTAGCACTCATAAATCGGTGGCGACCGCTGAACTTGACAGCATTGTTATAGCGTTTAAGCCATTCCGACAGGCTTGGACGAGAAACAGAAAAGCTTGTCTGATCGGTACTCCAAATCTCCGTGTGGTTTGAATAGTCAACTTCGACGTGCTCTGCGTCGGTCGAAGCCTCTGCGAGCAGTTCCGCTGAGGTTTGATGTTCCAGACCAGACTTTGGAGCGGTCTCTGTGCGATGTAACGAGACGACTAAATGGTCGCGTGCGCGCGTGCAAGCAACATACAAAGTTCGAATCGATTCGTCATGATCGAAGAGTTTTTCTGCTTGCGCCCAGTCATCAAAATCGAGGGTTTCGAGCCCTTTTCGAATTTTCACCTCGGGCATCTCGGAGTTTGGGGTGTATCCCACTTTCACTCCAGAGTCTCTGCGTGTCCGGAGGGGTAACCCGGCGACTATTGCAATTGGAAACTCGAGGCCCTTCGCCGCGTGGACAGTCATAATTTGGACGCAGTCTTCGTCATCTTCGGAGAGGATTGTTTCAACGGGCCTAGCATTTTCGGCTGTTTGTTGAGCGATCCAGAAAATGAAACTCTGAAGATCTCCCTTGCCTGTATCGGACCACGCGCGAGCTTGGTCAACTACATATCTGAAGCGACGCAGAGACTCACGTGGGTGTTTGCGGGCAACGCATTGTTCTTCCAACTGACGATCTTTAATGAGTCGTCCGATCAATTCTGAAGGAGATAAGACCGAACGTTGTTCATGAAGTTGCGCTAGGTGAGCCAATCCGACGGCAACCGGATCACCATTGTTTGCTCGTTCTGCATGTTCCGAGGCAGTAAGAGTGCTCCAGACCCACGCTTCAAAGTTAGTTGTCTTGAATCGATACAAGTCGTCGTCGCCGCATCCGTAGACAGAAGAGCGCAATGCGGAGACTGTTGCCAAGGAATCGGATGGGTCATTAATTGCTCGAAGACATATGACAAGGTCTCGAATCTCTTGGCTTCGCCAAACGTTGTTTGTGGAGGCGACGCGATACGAAACTCCAGCTTTTTCGAAATCTCTCTGAATCTCGAACATTCTTGACCGGGTAGGAACCAGCACTGCAATGTCACTAAATCTGGCTTTCCTCCACTCGTCGTCCTGCTCGACTGACCAGCCTTCGCTCACCATACGAATCACGGTTTGGGTGATGTCGTGAGCTTCAGATAGCCGTGCAGCGTTCGTATCCGACTTGTTGGTCTCCGATTTTGGGTGCGGAGTAGCGCCGAGCAGGGAGACAGCGTCTCCCACTGGAGCGCTCTCCCGAATTGGAATCAACGGTGTATATCCGGGCTGACTGCCATGACGAGCATCAATTAATTTGCCGAAAATCTCGTTGACCCAATTAATGATCTCTGGGGTGCTACGAAAATTCGTTGACAGTTGGCATTGTCCGCTTTCGTATTTCCTTTGGGCATCCAAATACAGACTGATATCTGCTCTACGGAATCTATATATCGATTGTTTGGGATCCCCGACAAAGAACAGGCGTCCAGGAAGAGTCGAAGTTTTTTGCCATGGAGACGTTGGATCGGTGTCGTTTGGTGACGCTATCAATGTGGTGATTTCGACCTGAATTGGATCCGTATCCTGGAATTCGTCGATGAGAAGGTGCTTGTATTTTCTATGTACCTTCGCTCTGATGAGTGGGCCGTGAATCGAATGGCCAAGTACCTCTCGGGCGGAAACTAAGAGGTCGTGATAGTCGAGACGCCCTCGATTTCGCTGTTCGCGAACACCGTCCAATATGAAGGTCGTGAGACAAGCGATGAGCCGTCGAAGAATGAGATCAACCAGTGATGCTTTAAACAAGGCCACTTCAGATCGGTAGCGTTCGTAATCAGACCTAAGACTTTCTATGTCAACCCAGTTTCCTTTTCGTCCTGCTCGTTTTCCACTAGGCAAATTGGGGTCTGCAAGCGCGGCCACCTGTTGAATTTCGTCAAACGCGCTTTCGAGTTCTCCTACAAATCCGCGAATTGCGTCTAAACATTTGGTCATACTGTCCGAGTCAGCGGAATCTAGGAAGGTGCTTTGTTGCAGGACTAACGAATGGCCTTTAGCAATAAGGTCCTCGAACTCAATTTCGTCAGGTTCTGGGGGATTTGTTGGTCTCAGCAAATCCCAGTTCTTGTGAAGTTCTGCAGCCAACGGCAATAGATCTTTAGCCGGATTAATGCCGAGTGCATCTCCGATCAAGAGTGTTCTGGACCATGCCGGGTCAAGTAGGAGCGAATCTAAGAACTTCTCGAATCTCTCTAAAAACTCAACTTGAGTAGAAATTTCATCAAGAACCTCAAAGCTTGGAGGAAGTCCGGCCTCTATTGAGTGCTCAGTGAGGAGTCGTCTGGCAAAACCATGCAACGTTGAAATAGCGGCGCTATCGAGTTGCTCCAACGAAACCTTCAACCTTTCTTGTATCGAAGGTTCGGAGCAGTCGACTAGAAGTTCCTCTAGGCGGGATCTAATCCGGTGCCGAAGTTCTGCAGCGGCTTTGTTCGTAAAGGTGATCACAGCCAGATCGTCAAGTGATACTTCATCTGATGAACTAATGAGGTTGATGACTCGCCCGACTAACGCTTCAGTTTTTCCGCAGCCAGCACCTGCTTCTACAAACAAGGTCTCGTCGTGCTGAGATGCGATGACATCTCTTGCCGGTTGATCTGGGGGCATGACGTCGTTATTCATCGTAATTATTTTCGTCGTCGGCAATGTTGCTTTCGCCCCGGAGTCGTAGATAAGGAGCAAGCGACTCCACAGTCAACATGGATTGCCACTTTTCCTCGATTTCTCTAGTGCCAAGTTCGTCGGGATCACAGAAAATACATTTACCGACACCGGTCCATTTCGACGAAAACGGCGCGGGTTTGGATGGAAATAGACCGGCCTCTATTCCGTTAACGATGACGTCGATTGCTTCGTCGAAAGTGTCAAGGATTTTTGGGGTGATTACATAACCACGAGTTGACCAACGTTGGGTGTCGCTGGTGAACCAATAGCTTGCGTGAACACCACCAGCTTCTTGGCCTAAGTAGGCGTCTGCTGCGAGAGCGTAGAGGGGTAACTGAAGTTGAGAACCACCCAAAATTGGATCCTCAGGACTGAGGTCCTTGTAGCTATTGATTTTTCCGGTCTTGTAATCAACTACTACTAAAGTTCCAGCGCCTGTTTTTTCGACGCGGTCGATGCTGCCTCTGAAATTCACCACTCTTCCGGACGGGAGTCTTCGTTTAAGAGGTGGGAACTCGCCGTCTGGCAAACCAAATTTCAATTCTGTGGCTATCACCGTTCCTCTCGTTTCCCTTTGCCGATCGTGTTTCAAGATTCCCACTAGATCGTTCAGTAACTGTTCGCGATCCCGACTCCAAAACAGTGGCCTGCCCACAAGTCCTTGGGCTTCCAGTTCTGATGCAACTTCGATGCCGAACTGTCTGATGGAAGAAATGTCGGTCTCCCTATATTGACGATCCGGGCCCGGCGGGTTGCCTTTCGATATTTGGTCGCGAAAAAAACGGTCAGCCGCCTCGTGAATTAACGATCCACGAACTAGTGGTGGAATGCGAAATTCGTGCCGAGAGAACGCCGGCTCATCGACACCTAAGACGTGACGCATGAAGTAACTGTGCGGACAATCAATCCACTGTTTCAGGCGTGTTGGTGAGAGTACGTCGGTCCGGACCATTTTTGGGTCTACTAGATCAGTTAGGTTGCCGTCGAAACGCGTGAATGCGCTGCTATTTCGACTTTCGATAAGTTGTCGACCGGCTTCAAACGCGGATGTGTTGTTTAATGAAACAGCTGTGAGGTCTTGACCTTGTTCGTGGCTGTCGAGCAACGACGCCAGATCGAATTCTTGGTGTGACGCTGGGAATTTTGAGCTTCGAAGGCCAGCGATAAATGACGACTGATGTTGTGCCCAGGGGTGTTCTGGGCTCTTGAGCGCTTCGTCGAGTGAAAGGGTTCCCCTGCGGGCGGCTATTTGGTCTAGCCATCGAGCAGGGTAGTTCTCTCTGTGCTGACGCAGGTCACCTCGCGGAAACAGCAATGTGTTGGAATTGCACGATGACAGGGCGGCAAGGAACCGACGCTGGTCGTTGTGTATCGCATCTCGTGACATCGCGAGTAGGCCATCTAGTTCAGATCGGTCCTCGTCGGAGATGACCCCGTTCTTGCTAGGTGGTTGAGGAAAGATTCCTTCGGCTAGTCCCAAAATGAACGTGTGTTCGAAATTGAGGCCCCAAGCTTGGCGTATGTCGCCTACAAAGATGCCTTGACCCAACTTTCCGGTGCGTTCACTGCTGTCTTGTAGTTGTGTTTCTAAGCTTCGCCGGAAAACTGTGAAGCTTGTGTTTGGCTCAACCTGAGCCAGGCTTTGTAACTGATCTAAAGCTTGTTCTACTGCAACGAAATCTCCTTTCTGTGAATCAAGTTGGTTGCTCGGATCTAAATAACGTTCCATTGCCTTTCGCAACCAGGAGCACAGTTGAACCCAACCGCTGGGTAAGTTGTCTGGGTTTACGATTTGGTGGAGTTCAGTGACAAAGGTCAAGAGTTCCTCAGCCTCTAGCGCTGCTCTTTCGTAACGACTTGCCTGCCGGTCATCTCCGGTGCGGAGCCGTTCTCGCGTGGCCGTGGCTAAAAGCTGCTCCCTATGTCGAGTGAGTTTGTCTGACCAGTCATCTAGCCCCATGCTGACGCCAGCGGTTATGGCAGTTCGGGACCAAGAAACCGCTGGGATTGTCGTCGGGCTATCGGGATGCTGTCGTGTCGGAGCGCTGCAAAAAAAGTCGAGCACTTCGTTGACGCCCAGGTCTTTGTCTGGCAAAGCCAGCAAACTCGTGATGAAGCGGCCCAGCATTGAGTGAGCAACTGTTCGAGCTGAGACACCACTGAAGGAGATGCCCGATCCGTTGAGGTGCTCCTCAAGTAGACGGGCATAGGGGTGCTGGTGTGGGTAGAGAACAGCTATCTGACTGGCCGTGACTCCTTCATCAAGTAAACCGATGACTGATCGGACGGTGGTTCGAGCTTCGTCATCTGGGTCACTAACCGAAAGGACCGTATTTGTGGAGATTGGTGCAGTGGCTAGCGGCGACAATTGACTACCGAAAAGATCAGCGATCCTTTGCGGATCGCGGTCTGCGTCGCCTGTGCCGGTCAAACCAATCAATCCGACGATGGGGCTGAGCCCTGATAGGCGGGAAAGAAACTTTGTCTCGGTAGTGGCTAGTTGTTGAGGGAGGAAGAGCACTAGCTTTCCGAAGTCAGATATTTTCTGCGTTGAGAGATCTGTGCATCGGAAGAGATCGAACTGATCGAACCAGTCTTTCTCCAATAACTTTTGAGCAGCGCGGTAGACCCGAATCACTTCGCTGGTTCTCTCACCCAGTGCCGCAACCTCATCGAGTTGCTCATCCTCTAAGTCGCGAAGTTCGCGGTACACCCGAATTAGTTCCCGTTCCGTGGCACCGTGATGCGCAATTGGCCCGAAAATGCCAGGTTCATCAAGAAGTATTTGGCGTAGCGCCGCACCGATCACAGTGCTGCGTACCGGCTGGCGCCCTTGGGCTAAGAAACTGTCACCGGTGACCGATTCAGCCAAGCGGTATGAAGTCAAAAAGTTTGTGTTAATTAGGCCTGTTCCAACCCACGACGTTGGTCCGTATTCTCCGCTAGCTAAATCCCTGCGAAGACTCACCGCTGCGTAGTTGGTCGGAACTATGACACTCACAGGTGTGAAAACGTCTTCGGCCTTCGAATCGCGAAGCAATCCGGAGAGCTTCTCGGTGGCGTCCCTACCGAAGCTGACTGCCTCCAGATCGATCACACCAACGACCATAGGCCCAGGGGCTGACACTGAGTCATCATTCGGTAGCCCGAAGCTAGGTGCCTGACATTTTGGCTACTACTGGAGCCATGGCGTCGACTTCTCCTTCATGGATTACCCAATAGCTTGTTCCGTAGAGTTCACGGTGATGGTGAAGTTGCTCGCAAACGTCATTAACGGTCCCGGCAAGGACCATCGGGATAGTTCGTGCCTGATCTGGCGAGAGACCGAACATCGGTGCCATCCCCTCAATCATTTCGTCAGCTTCTGCAGTGGTAGCAGTAACAGCGGTCATAAAGGTATTCATCTGAAGTTCGAGTTGGGAGAATCGTTCTCCTGCCGCCTCCTCCACCCAGTTACGTCGCTCCAGGAATCTCTCTCCAAGAGCAGATAGTGCTGTCTCTGGGCCTACAGATCCGGCGTGGAGTGAAGCATTAAGTCCAACAATGTCAGCTCGCCGGGCTGCTTCGGTTAAGACTCGTTTCCCGCCGCCTCCGACGATTATTGGTGGCCCGCCAGGCTGACAAGGGCTCGGTGCTCCCGTCATATCGCGAACCACGTAGTGCTCTCCCTGGAAATTTAAGGGTTGGCCCGACCAGAGACCTCGAACGACGTCGATGGCTTCGACCATTCGGTCAATGCGAATGCCGGCTTTATCGAATGGAATGCCGGCCGTGTCGTAGTCATCTGACATCCATCCGGCGCCGATCCCAAACTCCACACGTCCGTTTGAGACAAGATCGAGCGTGGCGATTTCTTTCGCAAGTACAACAGGGTGGCGATAGTCCACGTCGTAGACGAGTGTTGCGACACGCAGATCTGTCGTCGCTTCCGCTGCCACGGTGAGAGCGACTGTAGGCGCCCACTGATCATCGAAATGGTCAGGGCAGAAAACTGTGCTGTAACCCGAGTCTTCGATTCGGCGGACCGTATCTCTGTAGTCATCCCCCGACGCTGATTTGGAAAACTGGACGCCAAATCGGAACGGGTGCATTTGCGCACCCTAACGTGGTTCGATGCCCACCCCCGCCCCGGAAGATTATCCCCCAGCGCTCTTCTTGACATGTGAAGGAGGAGTCGAAGCGACTGAACTAACCCGTGGCCCGTGGAGTCATGGCGTGATGCATGGCGGACCCATTTGTGGCTTGATGAGTTGGTTGATAGAACGCGAACTCGATCGAGAAGATCTGATCTGTTCGCGCTACACCGTAGAGATTCTCTCAGGGGTCCCAGTTGGCAAGTTGGGAGTGTCAGCCAACGTTGTGAAGAATGGAAAACGGACTGCCGTTGCAGAAGCATCGATAACTCATGAAGGCAAGTTGTTAGCACGCGCTACCTCGCAGTGGCTTTCGCGACCGAAAGATCTGACGGGAGACCAAATATCAGTCCCACCTATTCCCTCCCAACGAGCGAACCCTGGGGCACATCCCGATATGGAATACCCGAGGCCTGGATTTAATGCGGACGCGGTTGAACTTCGTGTGATTACTGGGTCTACAGAGGAGTCCGGTCCTGGACTCGTATGGGCGCGCCTCGATCACGCGTTAATAGCCGGTGAATCAGCCTCAAAGTTTCAGCAGGTTGCGACTTTGTCCGACTTAGGAGCAGCAGTTGGCTTCGAATATGCTGAGGGCGAACAGTCGTTCATCAACACCGACGTCACCCTCCAACTGCTGCGTCTGCCGCAATCCGAATGGATCTTGCTTGACTCCGCAGTTGCGCGTTCATCAACGAATTTGGCGTGTTGCCGCACAACTCTCATTGATGAAATTGGAGTCATCGGTTGGGTGTTGCAAAGTCAAATGATCGCCCCCGAGGAAATTCAACTCTGATTCGGTAAACGCGAAAATGCCTGCGATCCCCCAACGGCAGAAAGCGCGTCGCGTATGGACTAAAAGATTTAGGACAACTCTGCGATTGCACCACGTTCAACCAGAGATTGAATTTTTTCTGGATCGTGACCTGCTTCTGCGAGAATTTCCCGCGTGTGTTGTCCCAACATCGGCGCCGGGCCCTTCGGTCCGACGTCAACGTCGATGAATCGCATGGGAACGGCGACGGTTCGGTACGACCCGATTTGATCGCTGTGAACTGTCGGGAAAACGTTGAGTGCCTCAGCCTGGGGATCGGAAGCGACTTCGTGAAGGCCAAGCACCGGTCCCCAGATAATGCTGTTCGCATCGAAAATTTCTCCCCATTCGTCCCGGCTTCGATGAGAAAGGGCCTGGTCGATAGCGGCGACTAGTTCGGGCATATGTTGGAAGCGTCCTCGAATGTCTTGAAGTCTCTCGTCGGCTAACAGATCTTCTCGTTCAATTATGCGGCACAGCTTCGCCCAAGCGCTTTCCTCTGGCATGTTGAGCACGATCCACTTCCCATCCCCACATGGGTATCGGTTTGCGGTTGGGATGATCATGTTTTCTCTAGCCCGAGGCCGGAGAGGTGCGAGGTCTACCGCCGTAATTGCGTAGTCAGTCGCTTGTGTCCAAATGGCGGTTTCATAGAGAGACGTCTCTACTACTTGTGCTTCCCCGCTTTGTTCTGCGAGTCGAAGCGCTGCCAAAATCGCTGCAACAAACGCGAGTCCGGTCGTGTGATCGCCTTGGGCGGGGCGTGCCATAGGAACGGTTCCAGTCTCACCCTCTCGCATAGCGTCATAGAGACCAGACCGCCCAAAAAAAGCAGTGACGTCATATCCGGGTCGGTGTGCTTCGGGCCCATGAGTTCCGTAACCAGTCAACGTCGCGTGAACGATGTTTGAGTTGGCTTCTTTGACGCTTTCAGGGTCTAACCCGAATTTCTCCTGGCGGTGTCTCAAAAGGTTGCACATGAAAACGTCGGCACCAGCGATGAGTGATAACGCGACCTCTATCCCGGCTTCGGATTCGAGGTCTATAGCAATCGATCTCTTACCTCGGTTCGACACGTCGAACTGAAAATCGAAGTCCTTTTTGTCTTCTGAAACTTTCGCCGGTCGACCCATGTTTCGCATCGGATCGCCGCTTAGAGGCTCAATCTTGATGACGTCAGCACCGAGGTCGGAGAGTATGGCTCCAGCACTTGGCGAGGCCATCCAATTGTCAATTTCGATGACGGTCACGTTGTCGAGTGGAGCAGCCATTTGATCGTGTCCTTTGGGGAGTGGGTGTGAATTCTCAGCGGCATCGCAGGAACGAAGCCTGGTTTGGGTGAGAGTTGCAGCTTTGTAAACGATGGTGCGTGCGTCAAGCAGCCTTCTGTGTCGCTCGTTACGCTGACCTTATGGACATCAGAGACAAAGTTGCCATCGTCACCGGTGGCGGTAGCGGAATCGGAGAAGCGCTCGCCGAAAGATTTCACGCAGAAGGCGCGAGGGGCTTGGTCGTACTGGACCGCGATGGGGTAAACGCCGAACGTGTCGCTCAGAACGTCGATGGCAGAGCAGTTGAACTAGACGTCACCGACGAAGCCGCCATAGCAGCCGTAGTTGCTGAAACTGTCAATGACTATGGAACGCTTGATATTTTTGCATCGAATGCTGGATATGTCACCCAGGGAGGCCTCGAGACGGACAACACTGAAATTCAACGGATGTGGGAAGTGCACGTGATGTCCCACATCTATGCGGCTAGGGCGGCGGTACCGGTGATGGTGGCCAACGGTGGCGGCTATTTGCTGAACACTGCGTCTGCTGCGGGTCTCCTCACCCAACTTGGTTCCATGCAATACGCGGTTACCAAAGCGGCGGCGGTTTCATTAGGCGAGTTCCTTTCCATTACCTATGGAGAACGAGGCATTCGAGTGTCAATGCTCTGCCCGCAGGCCGTGGCAACCAACATCCTTTCAAACAGCCCCGATCGTCTTGATCAAGGAACCGGTACGCCCGGTAGCGCGGCTGGTGATGGCGTCCTCACCGCTGCACAATTAGCTGACACGGTCATCGACTGCATGTCTGAGGAAAGGTTTCTGGTACTACCGCACCCCGAAGTTCAGACATACCGAGAACGAAAAGCAAGCGACGTGGACCGTTGGATTAACGGCATGCAAAGGTTCCAAAGTCGCCTTTATGCGGAAAGTGATTTGTCCCCAGCTGATTGGCTTTTGAGTTAGACGTGGACGTTGAAGCCTCACCAAACAATTTGGATATAGAGATCGCCGATCTCGCCGCACTGCAAGAACGGACTACAAGATTCGGTCCTATGCAGCTGGTTCCGGGGAAATTTTGATTCGAGGGCAGGTCAGAGATTTCAAACCCCCAGGTGTGTACTTCGATGATGACCCTAATGAGTTAGAGATCCACCACATGGTGATTGATCTCACGTCGGCTTCTCGGATTTGGTCATTAACGACGTACAGGTACGAATGGAGACTCACCCGCACGGACATTGCAGAAACATCGTTGATGACTATCGAAAGCTGACAGGTCTTTCTATAGCGCGGGGCTTTAGCCAAAAAGCGGGCGAACTATTTGGAGGGCCGAGGGGGTGGACCCACACGACTGCGTTGCTTCAGGCAATGGCACCGGTTGCGATGCAATCGATCTGGTCGATGCGGCAGGTGTCGCAAACTGAGCAAATGGTTGCGCCACCAATTGGAGTAGATGAACCCCTGAAGAGATACGAGCTCAGATGGCATACAACGTGAACACTTGCCATGTCTGGTCCGACCCCGGCCCCATGTTCGACGCAATAGACCGCGGTGAAGAACTAGAGCCGCCCATTTGGGCGGTGAAACGAGCAGAAGAGTTAGGTCAGTCAGTCGTTTCTTGGCGTGAGCGGATGTCAGGTCGCTCACCCACGAACCCTTCTATTTGATTTAACCGATCCTCGAGAGCCATAAGTTGATCCGCGACCAGCGCAGCGCCTCTATTTATGGGCACGGATGTGTCTAATTTGCGACCTTTGCGACGCTCGGACAAGTGCATGAAGCCCTTGCCTCTAGTGAGGTACGCGGTAGCTAGAAGAAGCGCAGCGTAGATGAATCCTTCGGATTTAAAGAGCCCCACCCACCCGTATTCGACGACCCAATTTCGATCAATTAACCAGACCGGAAGAAAGATCAGGACCAACGCTGCGGGAACTGACGAAATTAAACGGGATCCACCGAAAGCCATTGCCAGCGCGAACATTTTGATCGACAACTCTTCGGGGTAATGGGTGTAGTCGTTGAAGTTGGTTGGAATCATCAGAAGGCCACCAGCTAATCCGGCCATGCCCCCGCTTAACGCCACGCCATAGAGCCGCAGCCGATAGACCGGAACCCCAAAGGCCCGCGCAGCTTCAGGTTCGTCACGGCTAGCTATAAAGGCCCGTCCTATTGGTCCTCTTAGTAGACCTTGAACCAGGAAAAGCGCTGCTGACGCGTAAATCGCGACCAGAAAAAATTCCCAGATGTGTTCGTCTTCTTCCGCGATCCCTGTCCATGATGGCGCCACAAATTCAGCATCGAGGGTGACTGGCAAGTTGCCGTCAACTTGCTTAAGAATGATCGGATAGGCAACTGCCAAAGAAAGGGTGAGAAGAGCAAGATACGCCTTGGGTAAACGCAGAGAAGGAATGGCCACGACGGCGCCCACGAGCGTTCCCGCCAACAGGCCCGCCAGAGGCATCCAAACGACAGGTGCACCAAAATCGTTCACCGCGTGCAGCGCGGCGTAAGCCCCGACGCCGACAAGAGCTCCCTGGCCTAGGGATAAAAGGCCGAGGTAGTGAGTCAGCAGCACCAGACCGCCAAACGCGAGGGACAGGGCTATTGAGTTTGAAAAGTCAGTGACTATCTTCGGAGTCGCTCCAAAAGCGACTCGTAGAGACAGAACGACGAATGCTAGCGAGATAACCGCCCACACAATTCGCAGAGGGGTTGAAGTTGTCGGATTTTTGGCGGTCATCGTTGTTGCCACGCTTCACTTCGCGGTAATAGTCCCGAGGGGCGCACAAATAAGACGATGACGAGTACTAGTAAGGCCCATACCAACGTGACTTGACTATCGATGAAGCTCACGTAACCGCCCAGCATGGTCTCAAGAAATGCGAATAAGTAACCTCCGATAAACGCGAGAACCGGGCTTCTCAGGCCGCCCAAGGTCGCTGCTGCAAGACCGAAAATCAGGAGCCGCCCCATCATGTCGGGCCGCACATTGATCTCTCCGGCTATTAGACCACCGGCTAAAGCTCCGATCCCAGCCGCCAAGGCCCAGCCGAGCATAAGCACCCGACTAACTCTGATTCCCACCATGAGCGATCCCGTGCGATTCGATGTCACTGCTCGAAAAGCGAGCCCAACTTTTGTTCGGCGCTGCAGCACCGCCAGAAGACCTAATACTCCGATCATTGTGAGGGTGATCCCCAGGGTGTCGTGCCAAAGACGAGCGCCGCCGATATCCCAGCGATCGTCGACAGTCTGAGGAAAGGGAGAGCCCAAAAACATCGTTCGCCCGCCCCATTGCTTTCGAACAAAAGCACCGAGGAGTAGATACAGACCTAGCGTCGCTCCAACGGCCGCAACCGGGTTGGCGCTAATAGGACGAATAATGACCCTTTCGGTGAAAGCTCCGATCACCATCGAGATCACTACCGCGCCGAGGATGGCCGCCCAGATAGGCCAAGCTGCCCCCAGCACATCCGTGTTCGATGAGAACTTCAGATAAGGACTCGGCCCGGTGGCGAAGACCAGGGCGATATAGGTGGAAAACATGGCCATCTGACCCTGCGCGAGATTCAGAACCCCGGTCGAGCGGAATACCATCGAAATAGCTACCGCCAGAGCGGCGTACGCCGAGCCGTTGGCAAGGGAGTCAAAGGTTCGTTGTAGGAACAGCGACATGCACCTCGGAGTCTGTCATCCCCGCGTGCGTTAAGCACCCCCTTAGCGGTCATACCTACTTCTAACATCGCGTGCGAGGATGTTGCACGTGACTACCAATCGCTATCTTGCTGACATCGCGGTCACCTGCGATCAAGACTTTTCTGTTATCTCGAACGCTGCAATTGACGTAACTCAGGGTCGGATTTCATTCATCGGACCCCAATCGGAAGCACCGCCGTGTGATGGCCCAGTTCATCACCTTGGTGGCCTAATCATGCCGGGCCTCGTTAATAGCCATGCCCACACCCCTATGACACTGGTGCGTGGCGCTGGTGATGGGCTCCCTCTCCTGGACTGGTTAACGCAAGTGATGTGGCCGCGGGAAGGTGAAATGACTCCTGAAGATGTGCTTTGGGGGATGCGTCTCGGCGCGTCGGAGATGTTACGCGCAGGCGTGACAAGTACCTGTGAGATGTACCTCTTTGAAGAGTCGGTAGTCGAAGCCTCTACCGATGCAGGGATCCGGCTCGTTATGACACCCGGCATCATCTCGGCGCTCCACGCTGATGATTTTGGTTCGACCGAAAGCCGGATCGCCGCGATCGTTGCCTTCCACCAGCACTACCACGATCCGGAACAGCGCGTCACTGTTGGCTTTGGGCCGCATTCGGCGTATGACCTGCCGCTCGAACTCTGCGGAGAAATAGCTGCAGCAGCCCGCGATCTAGATGCGCTTCTGCACATTCACGTCTGCGAAACTCAGGACGAAGGAATCGAACTTGAATCCGCGCACGAGGGCCGCTCAACGGTTCAGTTACTAGCTGAACACGGCGTTCTTGATGGACGAGTTCTGGCCGCGCACAGCGTTTGGCTCGATGACGCCGATATCGAAACGTACGCCCAGCACGAAGTCTCCGTAGCTCACTGCCCCGTCAGCAACATGAAGCTTGCATCCGGTGTCGCTCGGGTCCCTGCAATGCGTTCGCGAGGAATCGAAGTCGGATTGGCAACCGACGGGCCGGCCTCAAACGATGATCTGGACCTGTGGCAAGAAATCAAATTCGCACCATTACTGGCAAGAGTTTCAACGCTGGATGCTTCAGCGATGCGTCCACAAGATGCGCTTCGCATGGCCACTGTTGAAGGTTCTCGAGCTATTGGCAATTTCGACGTAGGGAGCCTCGAAAGAGGTCAGAGAGCCGATTTTATTCGCATTAACTTAGATGATCCGACCTTTGTTCCCGTCACCTGCAGCGATGAGCTAATCGCGCACCTGGCATGGTCGGGTAGCGGACGACATGTCACCGACGTCTGGGTGGGAGGGGAACAAGTTGTAGCTGACCGGCAATGCCTCAAAGTTGATGTAAAACAAGCTATGGCTGAAGTTCAATCTCGCGGTGTGCGTCTAGCGGAAAAGTCCGGAACTTAACGACGAGACGATAGACCAGACCCCAATTGACACATGGGCTGTGAGTCGCGTGTCACGATGACGTCATGATCGGGATCATTGCAGGTAGTGGTTACTACGAACTTCCAGGGTTACTTCAACGAAGAGACGAGACGTTCGTTACTGACTACGGAAATGCATCGGTTTCTACAGGACTGTGGCACAACGTCCCCATCGCTTTCGTCGCCCGCCATGGCGGTGATCATTCGATACCCCCTAATGCCATCAACTATCGGGCCAATATCCGCGCTCTCGTCGACTTAGGAGTCGACTCGGTTTTTGCGGTCAACGTCGTCGGATCAATGGTTCCCGAACGCGGATCAGGATCACTTCTTTTGGTTGACGATTTCATTGAGTTCACCCAAGGACGCGATTGCACCTTTTTTGACCAACCAGGCGAAGTCACACATACGGATATGACGTCGGTGTATCACCCCGAACTTCGATCCGTTCTACTCCGGGCCGCTGAGATCGAGGGTATTGATATCGCCGAAAAAGCTACCTATGTGTGCACCAACGGCCCAAGATTTGAGAGCCCATCGGAGATTCAGATGTATAAAAAACTCGGCGCACATGTAGTCGGAATGACTGGCTACCCGGAGGTGGCGCTAGCCCGCGAGGCAAATCTTCCCTACGCGTCAGTCGCCGTTGTGTCCAACCCAGCAGCTGGTATGAGCGATGAAGCCGTAGAAGAGGAAGCGATTTGGGCCACTCTAGAAGCGACAAAAGAACCAGTTTTCCGCCTTCTCAGTCGCTCTGTTCAGCTGCAGTCATCTGGTGAATGTTGAAAACGCCGCGTTTGAAAGCAGCGGACCTTGTTGCGGTCGATCCTGAACCGTTCAAATGGCGCATGGGGGTCAGACCTCTAAATCTTGACCAGTGGCTAATAGTCGACGAGGACCGCGTCGCCGACCTCAACGAAATTGGCGCACTTATTGACAATTGCCGCGATGAAATCATTTACTGCGAGCCAAGCGCGGTACCGGCCTGCCAAGAACTAGCGGCCGAGGTAGTTGAACACCTCAGAAGCGTGTCTGGACTGAGCAGCATTGAACTGGACCAACAACCAGGCGTCCCTGTAATCGAATCGACTCGCCGACTGGTGCAAGAAGATATTTGTCTGCTCCAACGACGATCGGAAGGCTGGGTCATGACGGCATGCGCTGTAGCGATCCCAACACAATGGGACGTTCCTTCGAAGTTCGGCACCACTCTTGATTCCATTCACGAACCGGTACCTAGATACGACACGGATCTCTCCCAACTGATGGGAACCTTCTTCGACCGCCTTCGTGTAGATCGGCCGGTATGGAGAGCAAACCGCACCTTGACTGACGACCCAGGCTTGCGATTAGCACCCCATCAACGACATGAACCTCTGCGGCAAGATATTACTTTGACAAATGTTGCTGAACGGGTCTGGCTAAGAGTGGAATACCAGACGCTTCGGCGCCTTCCACAAACTGAGGCCATCGTCTTCACCATCCGAATTCTCCGACAACAAATAAGGTCGGTTGCTGAACACCCCACAGCTCTCGGTGAACTGGTCCAATCGCTGTCGAAATTGCCTAAAGATGTCCGAGGCTACAAAGACAGCACCACCACCTACGGGTCACTCGTGAAGCAATGGGCAATCGCAAACGGTTACCTCGATCCCAAAAAACACGAATAACACAAACGAACGTTCGTTTGTATAATGGAGTTGTGCGTAACTGGCGAAACATGGACGAATTCGAGGAGTTCCTTGATGAAGGCGGCATGGTCGAGCCCAACGATGACATTCCAGAGGCCTACCGAAGCGCCGTCTTTCGTTTTATCGAGATGCACGCGAACAGTGAGTACATGGGCGGGCTTACTGAAAGGGACTGGATTCCAAAGGCTCCTGGGCTGCACCGCAAAATGACCGCGCTGGCAAAAACTCAAGACGAAATTGGTCACGCTCACCTGCTCTACATGGTCGCTGCTGATCTTGGGGTGAAGACACGCGAAGAAATGATCACGGACCTGCTGGAAGGACGCACCCATTTCCACAATGTTTTTCACTACCGAGTTCATACTTGGACGGATCAAATAGCCGTCGCATATCTCGTCGACGCGGCTGCGTTAGCGAGCCAACAAGCAGTTTTCAAAAACTGTTCCTACGGTCCCTATAAACGAATATTGCGAAGAGTGATTGCCGAAGAAGGATTTCACATGCGCAATGGTGAAGAGATGATGCTTTTGATGGCCCGTGGTAGCGATGTTCAACACCAGATGATGCAAGAGTCGATCGATCGCTGGTGGTTGCCCTCTATCCAACTATTCGGCCCCGATTCTCGACCTGATGATGAGTTACTTCGGTGGCGCATCAAGTCGGAACGGAATGAGGACCTGCGAGATCGATACATACAAAAATTTGTGCCCCAGTTGCTTGGTGGAGGGTTCACTATTCCTGACCCCGGGCTTCGACAAGACAGCGACGACGGCAAATGGAAAATCAGCGAGATCGACTGGCGGCCGCTAAAAGAAATAATGAGAAATGGTGGTCCAGATAGCTCCCGAAGAATTTCGGACGCTAGACGAGCCTGGTACGACGCTGAATGGGTTCGCGTAGCACTCGACGCCGCCGCGAAGGCTGACGCGTGAGGATCACCGATACGGCCATTGATGCCGTTCGAGTCGCCGTTTCGTCCGTCACGGATCCGGAGTATCCAGATCTCAATATCCAACAATTAGGCATCCTCGAAGACGTGGTCGCCGATTCGGCGTCCATCCGCGTCGACCTAGTCCCCACCATCCTCGGATGCCCAGCTTTAGATGTCATCGAAAAAGATGTAGTGGCTGCTGCTCGAGCATCGGGATATGACGTGACCGTTCGTTTTTGCATGTCTCCGGTATGGACTCCGGATCGCATTAGCGAAGACGCGCGCCAAATACTCGCAGACGAATACACAGTCGCCATTCGGCCTCGGGAGGGGCCGACAAAGTGCCCTCTTTGTGGGCGCACAGCACTAGAACCTCGCAGCGATGTTGGTGGCACAGCTTGCCGATCCGTCGAATGGTGCCCGGATTGTCGCAATCCCGTCGAAATAGTTAGGTCCCGCCAAATGGGGGAGCGATGAGCCGAAAGAATCGAACTGACGTGGTGGCCGCGGCCCGAATTATGTTTGCCGAACAGGGGTTCCACGGAACCTCAATGCGTGACTTAGCCAAGAAGTTGGGCCTGATGGGTTCATCGTTGTACAGCCATGTCGTCTCCAAAGATGAACTGTTAGTTGACGTCGTGCGCGAAGCATCTTCGCGCTTCCAAGCACTGGCTGACGAAGTGGCAACGATGTCGGGAACGGCTAACGAACGACTGTCTCGACTGATTCACGGCCACCTCCAAATCCTTGTTGAAGACCCGCATCAAGCTCGAACTTTCCTCAACGAAACTCGATTTCTTCCGGAACTAGAGCGACATAAGGCGGTCACTATGTTCGACCGCTACCAACAAGTCTTTCGCGACGTTCTGAGCAACGGCTGTGCCACCGGCGAATTTCGATCGGATCTCGACGTTCATTTGGCAGCGAATCTGGTCCTTTCACTACTGAATGGCACCCAACGGTGGTTCAACGCTGACGGCGCGCTGAATGTCGACTCTCTTGCTTTGGAAGTCCACTTTCTGTTGACGCTCGGCCTGAATCCAAACCCGAAGGCAAACATCGCATGAACACTTACGAAGTATTTCTCAAGAAAGCTGGGAAAGAACCATTTAGCCATGCCGGATCACTTGATGCGCCAGACGACGAGCTAGCGCTCGCATATGCGCGAGAAACCTACGGTCGCCGTAGCGAGGGTGAGCAAATGTGGGTAGTTGACCGAACCGCGGTTCTCGTCGGAGACGCAATCAACCTCGCAATGGCCGACCGCGACCATAGACACAACGACGGGCACCTAGTGGCAGAACTTCGCCAATCTGACCCAGGGCACGCGAGATAAATAAGATGAGTCCCGACGAGACCGCAAAAGAGTTAGTTCTTGCTTTTGCAGATGACGAACTGTGTGTCGGCCAAAACCATTCTTGGTGGATCGCGGTCGGCCCGTTCTTGGAGGAAGATCTGGCGTTCAGTTCTATTGCACAAGATGAACTTGGTCACGCAAGAGCCCTTTATTCGCTTGTATCCAATGACGTGGACCGAGTGGCGTATGGGAGGCCGCACTCCGAGTACCGCTCAGCACATTTAGCGGAACTTCTCTGTCACGACTGGACCATGGCGCTTGCTCGCCACGTTCTTCACGACTTAGCAGAAGAAATTCGTTGGACAGCCCTACTTAATTCGAGTTGGCCGGAACTAAAGGCTGTCGCTACACGTGCTTTGGCTGAGGAGCAATTCCATATTCATCACGGGGTATCGCTGGCAAGGCGTTTGCTCTCCTCTCCCGACGGTTACACGCGCCTTGCACCAGTCCTCAGCGAATTAGCTCCGCTGGGAAGAGAATACTTCGCAGGTTCTGACGTTGGACTCGTCGCTTCGGGCGTGCTTAACGCATCACTTGCTGATCAGGAGCGGACCTGGATGGAGCGAGTAGAAGAGGTCTTCGACGAATTTGAATTGAGCATCGACTGGGGCGCCAGTAGGCCGTCACAAGGACGCGCGGGTGTTCGTTCTGAAGATTTTTTGGCGCTACATGATGAGATGGTTGCGGTGCTTCGAATCGACCCGCTAGCTACCTGGTAGCGATACTTCTGTTGCCTTAATCGACCGCCACACTTTTTCTGGTGTCATTGGCATGTCCAGATGCCGAATTCCTAAATGGCTTAAAGCATCAACTACCGCGTTCTGAATGGCTGGCGTGGCACCAACAGTTCCAGACTCACCGATGCCTTTGGCGCCTAAAGGGTTGATGTGCGTTGGCGTTTCAAGGACAACACGCTCAAACATCGGTAATTCTGCTGCTGAAATAACGGCATAATCAGCCAAGTTGCCAGTTAGAGGGTTTCCGTCTTGGTCGTACCGGAACTCTTCGAGAAGAGCTTGAGCTGCGCCCTGAGCCAGACCACCGTGAACTTGCCCGGCAGCTAGAAGGGGGTTGAGAATTACCCCGGCGTCATCGCAAGCAACTAACCGTTCCAAATCAACTTTGCCCGTCTCGGTATCAACCTCCACCACTGCTACGTGTGTACCAAAGGGAAAGGTGGGTCCTTCAGACTCGAATATCTCTTCGGCATGTAGCAGTCGCGGCCCAACGTTTTGTTCTCCCAAGTGATCCGCAACGTGCTCCCAAGAGACCCCGATCGATGGTGTCCCGATCACATGGAAGTTACCCGTCACCGTGTCAAGCGAAAGATCAGCCTCGGAAGCCTCAAGCAATTCCGCAGCAATCTTCTTTGCCTGCTCGACAAGTACCTCAGACGCGTTCCACAGGGCAGCCCCTGCTAGCTGAACCGAACGTGATCCGCCAGTAATTCCGCCCTGAGGAACCTCATCAGTATCGCCATGCACTACTTCTACCTTGTCGAACTCCACTCCGGTGGCATCCGATATGAGCATCGCCCAAGCTGTGTGGTGCCCCTGACCGTAAGGAGATGAGCCAGTTCGAGCCAAAATTCTTCCGCCGCTCAAAAGTTCGACACCTCCGTATTCGGAACGCCCAGCTCCAGCGGTTCGTTCAACATAGGTCGCTAACCCAATACCGAGAAGACGTTTCTCGCCCATGGAACGCCGGCGCGCCTGCTCAGCCCGAAGATCGCCGTAGCCGCTGGCATCGAGCGCTGCATCCAAGCTGGCTTCGTATTCTCCGCTGTCATAATTGGAACCGGTCTTGGTTGTCAGAGGAAAAACTTCAGGTCGGTGAAAGTTACGTCGCCGAACTTCTGTCGGATCCATACCGATTGTTGCCGCGAAAACATCAACGGCGCGCTCAATAGCTGCGGCGGCTTCGGGGCGGCCCGCCCCCCGATAGGCACCCGTCGGAGTGGTATTTGTGACTACAGAAACTGAACTGAATCCGACGCTAGCGATGTCGTAACAGCCCGTAAGCATCGCTCGGGCGTTAGCCGGCAAGCCCGCTCCGCCCGCCGGATACGCGCCCGCCTCCTGGACTACGTGGAGGTGATAGGCGGTGATATCGCCCTCTGAACTGCCCCCGATACGGCAGTACTGGATCTGACCTCGACCGTGTCCGAGCCCCACCATGTCATCGCTGCGCGATGGAACCCAAACGACAGGACGGTCCACTCGTTTCGCTAGCCAACCCAGTAACGCCTCTTCAGGTGAAGGGCGCGCTTTGGCCCCAAAACTTCCACCGACATCGCGAGAAACAACGCGCACCTGATCTTTCTCAAGCCCCAATATTGAAGCGATGGCGGCTCTGACAGGGTGAGGCCCTTGCCCAGCGTTGTAACAGTGGAGACGGCCATCTGCACCCCATTCAGCTGCAGCAACTCGTGTTTCGATTGGCGCTGGTGCGAGTCGGTTATTCACTGTTCTTACTTCGGTCACGACGTCACACGTCTCGAAATCTGCGTGAAGACCTTCGGCTTCCATACGACAGACCACATTCCCCTCGGCGGTGCCATCAAACAAAATGATGTTGGAATCCAGAGCAGCCTCCGCGTTGACGATCGCGTCGCGCTGTTCGTATCTGATGTCGACGAGTTCCGCGGCATCTTGGGCAAGTGCGG
>DUBN01000078.1:202658-212688 GCA_012960315.1 Acidimicrobiia bacterium | reverse complement strand
TTGGAGACTGATTGCGCTGCAGCTGTGGTGCTTACTACGGCTGATCGAGCGAAAGATTTACCCCACGACCCAGTTCTCTGGTTAGGAGGCGCCGAAGGTCACCCGTACCCAGCTGACGAGATAACGAATCGACCCGACATGCTCAAATTGGGACTGGATTCTGCCGCCCCGCGAGCTTTTTCTATGGCAGGTGTGTCGCCCAAAGATATGGACTTCCTTCAGATTTATGATTGCTTTACCTATGTCGTTTTGATGGAGCTTGAGGCCATCGGAATTTGTGAAAAAGGCGGAGCGGGACAGTTTGTCCGCGACGGGAATATTCGACTTGGCGGACGCTATCCACTTAACACGCATGGGGGACTACTTTCTCAAGGTCATTGCTGGGGTCTCAACCACGTGGTCGAGGCGACGAGACAGCTGCGACATGAAGCGGGCGCGGCCCAAGTCGATGGTTGTGAGTTAGGTGTGGTCACCGGCTACGGCGATTTAGGAGACGGCAGCATCGCTGTGCTGGGGAGAGCCTGAACATGTCGAACGAATCGCCGAAGCAGTACAAAAAATATGTGCCACAGCCCGACGGCCTTAATCTCGAACTGCACACGCGAGCTGTCGCCACCGGGTTGCTGCATATACAACGATGCCTCGACTGTGGTCAGAGCCGTCAACCGCCCCGCTACTACTGTCAAGACTGCTTTTCAGACAACTACGACTTTGTTCCGGTTTCAGGTGTCGGATCTATCTATTCCTTCGCTATCAATCACTTCACTATCGACAGGGCTTGGATTGAAGAACTTCCCTATATCACGGCGGTAGTTGAGCTTGCCGAAGGCCCGCGTGTCGTAGGGGCGTTACGAAATGTGGAACCGGGCGGCGTCGCGTTAGGTGATGCGGTAACTGTTTCTGTGGAGCCACGAGGCGAAAATTTCGCGTTTATCTGGGTAGATCTGAACCCCTAAGTAAAGTTGCTATCAATCGTGCTGGTGTAAATTTCGGCCAAATGCGACGGTTCGTTAGGCCCGCGCTGACGCAAAATCTCCGAGACCCATCGAGCCGGACAGTTCCGACATCGATTCAAGGCGGTCTGCCGGATGGCGAGTTCCGGTCCCATCGGCAATCCTGGTCATCATCTCAAAGTTGGCGACAACCGCAGCAGCATCCAACATGGTCGCTTCATCTGTGGCTTCGACTAGAGCTGACCGGGCCGACGGCAACGACGCTAAATCGTTAACCGACGCGTCTACAAGCGCAGCTAACTCGGGTGCGTGTTGGATGGCGTCACTTTCTTGCAGATCTCCTCGAACCACATCTAAATCAAGTTCCAGGTCGTTTGCGGTGCTGCTCGCACGGAGCATCATTGAGTGAGCCGCAGTTCAGTAAAAACATTCCCTATGCGCTGACAGTCTTCCGGCGACGAGTTCAATTTGCCGACGAGACAATGTGCCCCGGGTCCAGTTCAAGTCGACCATTTCCCGCATCGGAATGTACTGCGCGTCGCCGAGTGTAAACAGGGTATCCATCGCCGCTGGGACTGAACTGAGTGCTCGGATGACTGGCGCTAATGCAGGAAGCCCATCATAAAAAGGTGCGAGTTCTGGTGTGCTGTCTTCAAGATGCACTACAGGCACCCAATGATGTTTTGCCGGTTTAGAAGGTTGAGTTTGGCGCGTTGGGTGGCCTTGAAGGGGCTCAGGGAAATCGGGACTATCGATTCCAGCCAACTGAGCGAACCGAAGTACTGATGCGACGCTGATTGTGACTTCGATTATTTCCACCCACTGCTGGGGGGTTACCCCAGTAGCGTCGCGCATTTTCTGATACCAACCTTCAGTCAGAGTTCCTGCGTGCACGGCTAGGCGATAGACCGCGTCTTGTAGCTCTGAACTGATTACAGAGTCGTTGGGTAGACGCCCACTCTTCGAAGCGCTGTCCCAAGGTGGAACTGGGTCAAAGTCACCTAAGGCCACCCGAACGACTTCCGCCACAGCGAGGCGTTCGGAACCGTTCCACCATGTTCCTGGCGCAGCGAGTTTTTCCCAAACATGGGCGTGAGCTGCTGTTAGATCAGAGCGGATGTGTAGATCTGTTGCTTCATGCGATGACTCGATAAGGGATGTGGGAGTTTTCGTCATAATGCCCTACTAACTAGATAAGACCTTTTATTGGCACCGTAGCTGTTGCCGGCGGGGCACGATAGTGGGTATGGCTTGGATTGAGATTGTCCCTGACGATGAATGGGCTGACAATGAAGCCCTCAACGATCTTTATGAAGGAGTCGTGGATAAAGGTCACGGCCGTGTCGATCACATCATGTCGATACATTCACTGAACCCTCGGGGGCTTGCAGCGCACGACTCCTTGTACCGGTCAGCAATGGCAGGCACACGCAATCTGCGCAAAGTGGAACGAGAGATGATTGCGTTAGTAGTCAGTCTCGAAAATCGTTGTCACTACTGAATTCGCCATCACCGACGCGGTCTGCGCGGCTTACTCAAGGACGATGTGCTCGCCGATGCAATTGAAAGCGATTGGAGGGCTGCTCCGCTTAGCGACCGAAGAAAAGCAATGCTTCTTTACGCGACCAAGCTGACCCGCTCCCCAGCTGACATGACGGCGGACGATGTGGACACACTCCGCCAAGCTGGGTTCACGGACCGAGATGTGCTTGACCTAGTTGAGGTCACGGCGTACTACGCCTACGTCAACCGAATCGCCGATGGTTTGGGAGTAGCCGATGAACCTTGGATTAGTGACTGAACTTTCGGTCTCGACGGGACTAGAGCGACTCTCACGGGTGGCTCAGGTGAAGTGAGGTGAGATTTCTTCGGCAAAACGCGTAATCGCCTCGAGGCGCCCCTCGTTGCCGCGACCTAGAACGAAAAATGCGGCGTGAGTAAGTCCAACTTCCGCATACCTGCCGATCTGGTCAATTACCTGCTCAGTGCTCCCACCGACCTCTCCTTCGTCAAGGTTGCCGCCATTGAAGTTGAGCCTGAATAAGCTCGTCAACTCCAGTTCTTGTAAGTCGCGTCCCGCGATGTCGCATGCCTTTGACACCTCAGCCCACTGCTGTGAAAGTAAGTCTGGGCTACCAAAGGCTGCGTGAAACGCATCGCCGAAAACAGCGGTGCGTTTAAATGCTGCAACAGAATGACCGCCCACCCAAACCGGTATGTGGTTCTTGACGGGTTTCGGGCTAAAGCCGATGTCGCGAAAGCTCGTCCAAGTTCCCTCATAGGAAGACAAATCATCCTCGAACAAAACTTTGAAGACCTCTAATGTTTCGTCGGCGCGCAAGCCTCGGTTATCCCAAGGGCGACCAACTGCCTCGAATTCCTCTTTCATCCACCCGACTCCGACGCCCATAAGCGCTCTCCCGTTCGAGAGGTGATCGAGAGTGGCCCAACTCTTAGCTTGTTGTACCGCACCCCGGTAACCCAGTATCAAAACCGTGGTTCCCAGGAGTATCCGTTCGGTGATGCCAGCGACGAATTGGAGTGTTCCAAGACAATCCAGCCAAGCACTGCCAGCCGGAGGGAACCCGCTGTTGTCGTCGGCGTACGGATATTTTGACTTCAAAGTTGCTGGATCCGGCCATGCAATGTGATCGCTTGACCACAACGACGCATATCCGAGGCTCTCGGCCGTAGTGGCGATGTTGATCATTGCTTCGCGACTCGGATCGCGTCCAGCATCGGGAAGATGAACTCCGAATTTCACTGTGTTCCTTTCGAGAGTTGAAACGGACCCTAGAAGATGTGAAGTGGTTCACGCGGCACGCCTTACCCGATGTCTCTACGCTTCACTCCATGGATAAGGAGGACTTTTACCGGTATGCCCGCAGCGACATCCCAGGTCCACTGGCAGGAATGCGAGTCCTCGACACGACCACCGCCTGGGCCGGCCCTATGGCAGCGTGTCTCCTGGCCGACTATGGCGCCGACGTTGTTCGAGTTGCGATGCCGGGAGATCAAGGGTTGTCTTGGAAACCTTTGATTGCTGGAACATCCAGATCTTTTGCTGAAGAAACTGTGAATCGAAATAAGAGAAGTGTGACGATCGATCTGCGAAAGCCCGAAGGTGCAGAGACGTTCTTAACGCTTGTGTCTTCCGCCGACATCGTCATCGAAAACTTTAAGCCAGGCACACTCGCAGGATGGGGTGTCGGGTATGAACATTGCCGACTCGTAAAACCTGATCTTGTATATGTATCGCTCAGCGGCTGGGGGCAATTCGGACCCGAATCGGAACGACCCGGGTATGACCCCGGCGCTCTAGCTCACAGCGGATGGATGGCCCTTAACGGATCCATTGAGGGACCTCCAACCAAGGCACCGACATTCCTTGCTGATGATCTCTCGGGCTTACATGCGGCCCTTGCAGCATTGTCCGCTCTCCGCCATCGCGACGCAACGGGCGAAGGCCAACATGTAGATGTTTCTCTTCTCGACTCGATTCTTTACCAATCCAATGGTTACCTGACCTTGGGGGCGATGGGCGATCCTCTGGAACGGTGGGGTAGTCAGGTGCGGGTGTGCGCACCAACCAACTGTTATCAATGCCGAGATGGGTTTGTGTTCATGGCCCTGATTCTTGATTCTCATTGGATTCGGCTGACCGAAGTGTTGAGTTGCCCCGAGCTCGGTACCGATCCTCGCTATCTCACAAACGAAGATCGCGTGGTCCACCGATCCGAAGTCGACGCTTTGGTAGCGGACTGGTGTCGAGACCGAAGCAAAGAGGACGTTGTTGCCGCTATTGATGCGGCAGGCATCGTGATTTCGTTGGTCAACACATTCGCGGATGCTGCTCAAGATCCACATGTTTTGGAGCGCGACATGTTGCAGACAACAGAATTAATTGACGGATCTTCAGCACCCCTGACCGGCCCTGCGGCAAAGTTCAGTCGCACGCCCGTTCGAGTACGCCACGGCGCGCCTTCACCCAATCAGCACACAGATGAAATCCTGGCCGAAGTGGGAGTGACGAGAGAACAGTTAGAACTCCTTCGCCAGGCCGGGGTGATTGATTGACGGATCGTCACCCGCTGTCCGTTCCTGCTGTCACTATGTAGCGGATGAACATGGTTTTGATCTCAGCAGTTGTGGTTTTGGCCGTGGCGCTTGGTTATCTCGCCAATCAACTACGTCAGCGCACGACCGATCTCTCGGCCGTGAATTCAGCAGGTCGAGTTGATACGGAAGGACTGGTGACCGCCGTTAAAGAAGCCGTTGATGCGCAAGTGGGTAAGGCGGCCCAAGAGGCTTTGAAGACCAACACCGAACTGGCTGGCCAACTCATAGATGAACGCACCCGAACGCTAGAAGAACAAACCAAGAATTTGTTGCAGCCGGTCACAGAGCAGATGAGCCAATTGAAAGCTTCGGTTGGCGATTTAAAATCAACCTACGAAAACAACAAAGGATCTGTTGACCGACTCAATGAGAGCCTCACTCAACAAATCAATGAACTCGCCTCACGCACCGGCGCGCTGGCTGGCGCGCTGAAATCTCCCTCTGCTCGAGGTGCGTGGGGTGAAAACCAGTTGCGGAACATTATTGATCTCTCCGGCATGGCTTCCTACTGCGACTACTCAGAGCAGACTATGGCAACTGGTGACGACGGCGGCCTCCGGCCTGATCTAACCGTGAGATTGCCGAATGGGGCCCGTCTGGCGATCGACTCAAAAGTCCCTTTAGCTGCATACCTTCGCATGCAAGAAATCGATGATTCTGCGGCGCGGGAAGCTGAGATGAAAAGCCACGTGAGGGCGATGCAAGCTCATGTGAAGGCTCTGGCTGACAAGCGCTATTGGTCCTTGTTTGATGATGCACCTGACTTCGTCGTGATGTTCGTTCCAGGAGAATCTTTTCTTGCTGACGCGTTGCGAACCGAACCGGGGTTGATGGATGAAGCGATGCGTCAGCGTGTAGTCATCGCATCGCCGATGAGCCTCATGGCTTTGCTACTGACCGTCGCTCGAGGTTGGCAGACCACCCTGTTAGCTGAAAATGCCAAAAAGGTGGAGGAACACGGACGGGAGTTGCATCGCCGGGTGGGAACGACACTGGCTGCAATGGCAAAGACTGGTCGTGGTCTAGAGAGTGCGACCAAGGCTTACAACGAGATGGTAGGAAGCGTGGAAAGCCGTGTGCTTCCAACCCTTAGAAAATTCAGTGAGTTAGGTGTGTCGGGGGAAGAATTACCCGAAGTAAAACCGGTTGAGAGCGCTACTCGAGATTTGACGTCGCGAGAATTAGAGAGTGGACCTGAGTCGACTGACTAATTTTCGTCACGTGGTCAGGTTGAACTGTGTGCGGCTTCGATGAATGGTTCGATCAACTCTAAATTCGCGTCGAGATGTTTGCTTCCCTGACGCATAAATGGGATCAATAACTGAGTGACCCCGGCTTCGGCGTAGGCCTCGACGAGTGAGGCGTCCATTCGGTCGTTCACTGCACCAATGTGAATTTCCAGTTCTTCGATTGAGCGGCCCTCGGCTTCCATGAAGCGAGCTAGGCGGGTGATCATTTCTTTACTGCCTTCGGGAGAAAGGTTGATGCCATACCAACCCTTCGCGAAGCGGGCCGTGCGACGAAGCGCAGCATCTGAATGCCCGCCAACGCAGATAGGAACTCCACCCGACTGCACCGGTTTGGGATGCATACGACACTCTCGCAACTTGTACATGTCACCGTCGAACGAACTCACTTCGTCATTCCAGAGGGTGTTGATTACCTCAAGGTATTCGTCACATCGTTTGCCTCGATTCGCCCAAGGTGCGTCACAGGCCTCAAACTCTTCCCAACTCCAGCCAACCCCGACACCAAAATCCAGACGGCCGTTAGACAAGAAATCGAGCGTCGCGTACTCCTTAGCCGCATAGACAGGGTTGTTTTGGGGAAGGATGCATATACCTGTACCTAGACGGAGAGTGGATGTACAAGCTGCCAAGAAACCGATGCTGCTTACCATGTCCATCAGGCCACTGCCGTCGGGGAAGCGGAACACTCCATCGGGATTACCAGGGTATTTCGACTCGTAGTTATCGAATAACACGATGTGTTCGCCCAGCCAAAACGAATGAATCCCCATGGACTCGGCCTTTTGTCCGAATTCCCGCAGGAATTCGGGGGTCGCAACGGGCGACCGTAACGGAGTGAACAAGCCGATCTTCATCGAATATGTCTTTCGTCTAAGAAATTTTGGGGGACATCACCATTGCAGAGGTATATGTCGAGGCCCGCGCACTTGACCGCTAGACCAAGTCACCACTTTGGGATCGGTTAGTTCGAATTCGGGAATACGACGGAACCACTCCTCGAGTGCAATCTTGATTTCCATTCGAGCCAAGTTCGACCCTAGGCACCGGTGGATACCCAGCCCGAAGGCTGAATGACGGTTTACCTCTCGGTCGATTTGAAAGGTATCGGCATCTTCCATGAAATCGGTATCGCGATTCGCTGCTGCGAAGGGGAGCAGTACCCGCTGCCCTGGACACAGGGTGGTGCCGGAGATCTCAACCTCGTCGGTAATGACTCTGGCCATGGTTACGGGCGAGTAGAAGCGTAGAAATTCCTCAACTGCCGGGTCAAAGGAAGTGCTATCGCTAGCAAGGCGTCGACGATCTTTCGGGTGTTGTCCTAAATGCCAGAACGAGGAACCGATAGAACTCCATGTCGTATCGATTCCGGCCAAAAGGAGAAGGAAAAGCCCCCCCAGGATCTGAGAGTCATCCATTGGCTGTCCGTCGACTTTGGTCTCGATGAAGTAAGTGACGATATCGTCGCGCGGGTCTGCGCGACGTGCCTTCAGGTACTCACCGAAGTAGTCAAAAACTTCTCTAGCTGCTTGTTGCCCGACGTTGCGGTTGGTCGGTCCTATCTCTAGGAGTTCGTGCACCCATTTGCGAAAAAGATCACCATCCTCCTCCGGGATGCCGATCATGCGGGCGATGACTTTCACTGGTATGTGCTGGGCGTAGTCCGCGCTGGCGTCACAGGATCCGGAATCAGAAAATTCGTCAAGTAAGTCGTTGCATATCTGGCGCGTAATGGGGATCCATTTTTCGATCGCCTTTGGAGCAAAGGCAGGTAGTAGTGCGCGGCGATGATCTTGATGTTCAGGAGGATCGGAGGTGATTGGGGGGCTGCGGAAACTGCCGATATCGCTGACAGGGAGATCGTTAACGATTACCGATTTCGAGGAGAAATGTTCAGTGTCATGAGCAATAGCTGAGATGTCTTCGTGCCGTGTTGGGAGGTACACCCCATGGAAACGATCGGTGTGGGCAACTGGACATCCGCCCTCGCGCATGTCTTTCCAAATGGAGTAGGGATCTGCGCTGTAATCAACGTGGAAATGGTCGAAGTCCGTTTCCCAGTCTTCGACATCAGGTCGGTTTGGAGTTTCCACCGGTTATTCCCCCTCTGGGCCTTTTCGGCCACCAGGTAACGCACCCAAGAACGAGCGTAGTCGGATCCGCATCGTCCGCTCCGATTTCTTGATTCGTTTGAGCGTGACGCCGCGGCGCCGATCGAGGTGCGGCTACGGTCGGCACATGGCCAGAATTTTTCAACAAATGGTTGCTCGACCTGATTCGCGTCAGATCGCCAGACAACTTGAAGAACAGGGTTTCGATGGGGTCTCGTTCGTCGATTCACAGAACTTGTCAGGCGATGTGTACGTAGCGATGACGACCGCTGTGTTGGCCACCGAAGTTCTTCATGTCAGTTCCGGCGTAACGAACCCAGTTACGCGGCATCCAGCAGTTACAGCGGGCGCCGCGGCGAGCGTGAATCGTTTGGCGGCCGGACGAGTGCAACTGGGAATTGGTCGTGGTGACTCTGCGTTAGCGCACCTGGGTAGAGCTCCAGCGCGGGTCAAGGATTTTGAACGCTACCTGTCTACTTTGCAGGCGTACCTCCGGGGGGAAGAAATCCCCTTTGACGTACTCGATTTTGCTGAATCTTTAGCGCCTCCCGTTGATGAGCTTGAGCTCGCGGATACGGCAGGCACAAGCCAGATCTTTTGGTTGCCTGGCTCCGCAGGCAAGGTCCCCGTTGAGGTTTCTGCGACCGGGCCAAAAGTAATCGGCGCAGCGGCACGCCACGCTGAACGAATCATGTTTGCGTTAGGGGCGGCTCCCGAACGCATCGCTTGGGGTATCGATATAGCCCGAAGTGCTCGAAGCGACGCGGGCCTGGATCCCGATTATTTGGCCTACGGCGCCTATGTCAACGTTGTGTGTCATGGTGACCTAGATCGAGCACGTGACCTCGTGCGCGGCGGGTTATCGACCTTTGCAAGATTCTCGGTGATGCATGGCGAGGTCATTGGACCTGTGTCGGAGTCTGAGCGCAATGTCATGGGTAAGTTGCATGACAACTACGACATGAACAGTCATACCCGAGCCGATAGTCAACAAGCTGCAGTGCTCACCCCTGAGTTTATTGACAGCTACGCGATAGTTGGCGGTCCTGATGTGTGCGTTGAACGCATACGCGCACTGACTGACTTAGGACTCGACAAACTTATTTTCGTTGGGGCGACTATGGGTAGCAATCGAGAAATTGCATCTGAATCCGATGCTCTTATACGCGATGAAGTGCTTCCCAATTGCCGGAATTAAGCATTGTCCAGCAAGGCTTTTCCGTAAATATTGGCGGCATGGTCCCAGGTGAGAATGGCGTGAGATCTGGCTGCGTTGACGTCTCGCCAGAGCCGCTGCATTGGTTCGTCCGCCCTCATCACATTGGCGCCGCTTGCTTCATAGAGACGATCGACTGCTGCTGCTAACGCCCTAACTGCCCATCCGCAGTCGCGCACGATCGAGGCATTGATAAGTAGGTCAACTTCGTCAGAGCCACCGAGTTGATCAAGGCGGGCGGCCGCGTCGTAAAGCAGTAACTCGGCCGCATGAATTTCAGCGGTCGATTCAGCTAAGCGATAACCCGCCGCAGGATCGTTCCTCTGAGTATTGGCTAGAGCAACCAGGAAATGATCATCTAAACGTTCCTGGAATCGACGAACC
>DUBN01000078.1:167490-202626 GCA_012960315.1 Acidimicrobiia bacterium | reverse complement strand
ATTATCGCCGTCGTACGCCACGGGCAGGTGTACAGCGGACCGCCGTAGTGGACCTGACCTGGAGATCGACGTGCCGCACTTTCAGCTACTCGCAACACCCGGTGACGTGGAACTACGACCTCTTCGGCAATCACGAGATCCTTGCTACCGGTGCCGCGTAGACCAATTACATCCCAAGACTTGTGATCAATGACAACATCTTCGGCGGGTAATGCGCAGATCACCGGACTTGGCTGATCCCCAGGCAGTAAACCGCCCACGCTTAGCCATGGCGCATGGTCACATCCTGAGGCAAACCCAAAGCGGCCTGATACGACTACATCGCCACCCTTTTCACGGAACCTCGTTTTCGGAACGATTGATGCGCTGACAAGAGTCGTAGGATCGTCCCAGATCTCCTGTCGTCCTTCGGTTGGCATGTGCGAAAGCATCCACCCATGAGCGCTCCACACACTGAGACACCACGAAGTCGCCATGCAATATTCGCCCGCAACTGCGGCTGCGCGCATGTGGTCTTCGATCGATGATTGAGCCCCTCCAAAGTCGGTCGGCTGAAGAAGACGAGCCGCACCCATTGCCCGTATATCGTTAGCGTTCTCTGCATCGATATGACCCGCCTCATCAGCGGCGGACGCTTTTTTTTCCCACGAGGGACCGACTGAGTGCAGTCCCGCCACTACTTCTTCAAGGTTCACGACACATACCCTAGAGAGCTTGGGGTTGGCTCAGCCAACAACGACTCACATCTCCGCCGCTTCTCGTCGCTAGTGTTGCGACGCAAGAGCTTGGAATAGGGGTGTCATGGGACGGCTAGACGGCAAAGTAGCAGTGATTACGGGAGGCGCTCGGGGCCAGGGTGCTGCCGAAGCAGAAATGTTTCGCGATGAAGGCGCGGAAGTGGTTATCACTGATGTGCTCGACGACGAAGGTGGTCGCACTGCCGCTGCCCTCGGCATCGAATTTCTGCATCACGATGTCTCATCGGCATCAGCTTGGGAGGCTGTAGTTACGGACGTAGTGTCCCACCATGGTCGGATTGACGCGCTAGTTAACAACGCAGGAATCTTGCGAGGCGCTCGACTTGTCAACACCAGCGATGACGTTTGGGATCAAACTGTCGCGATAAACCAGACCGGTGTTTTTTATGGAATGCGTGCCGTTGCTCCCATAATGATCGAACAAGGATCAGGATCGATCGTCAACATCAGTTCCGTCGCGGGACTCGAAGCCACGTTCGCATCCATGGCCTATGGAGCAACTAAATGGGCTGTTCGCGGCATGACCAAAATTGCTGCACTCGAATTGGGACGGCACAACATTCGAGTGAACTCTATTCATCCTGGTTTAATCAATACCGATATGACTTCGGAATTCGATAAAGACCGAATGGTGCGTGCAATACCCCTAGGCCGCGAGGCTGAGCCATCTGAAGTGGCAGCAGTTGCTCTCTTTCTTGTTTCTGACGATGCCAGTTATTGCTCTGGTCAAGAGTTCACGGTTGATGGCGGCATGCATCGCTAGGTGACTACCACCTTCGATGCGCTCAAAATTCGTTATTTTCCGCTGATCCTTGTCTCGGGCTGGACCTGGAATCTTTCTCGCTGGGGAGTTTCGTTCGTAGGCCCGTTCATCGCGAACGATCTCACCGGATCAGCGCGAATGGTCCAACTAGCAGGTGTTGCTCTGTGGTCTCCATTGCTATTTGGGGGCGTGATCGGGGGGTGGATAGCAGATCGATTCGACCGACGCCGCGTAGTGATTTGTCAATTTTTTGTCACTATCCCGGGACTCATGCTCCTTGGATGGATTGAGCTCGCCGGCGAACTACAGCTTTGGATGGTTTATCCGGTGCTCTTCGTAACGGGTATCGGTTGGGTGTTCGACATGGTCGGCCGTCGAGTGATTGTCTATGACCTCGTAGGGTCAGCAAATATCGACAATGCCTTGGCGCTAGAAGCGAGCGGCGGAGCAATCGCGTTGGCGTTAGGTGCCCTTGGTGGTGGTGCTCTTATTCAAACTGTCGGTATTGGTTGGGCACTCATTGTCATGGGGGCCTTACAAATCGTTTCATTTAGTACTTTCGTAGCGGTACCGGCCATTGAGCGAATGCAGCAGGTTGCCACCGCAGGGGTTTCGACGTTACTTGACGGAGTGCGAATGCTCCGGACCGAAAAGAGCCTGGTATCAATTCTCGGCGTCACGGCTTGTGTCAACTTTTTCTTCTTTTCATCGAGCCCCCTGTTACAGGTCGTAGGCGGCAAATTCGACGTTGGGCCTGCCTTACTTGGACTCTTAGCAGCGATGCTGGGCATTGGCATGTTCGGAGGGTGCTTAGCGGTGGCCCGATACCAACCCGAACGGCGCGGACTGCTGTATGTGGGTGGTTCATACCTGGCCTTCATGTTTATGATCGGATTTGCCCTGGCGCCGTGGTACATCGCTTCGGCCGTGTGCTTGGCGGTCGCGGCGTCAGGTATGGGACTGTTCGCATCGACTCAAGCCGTGCTGGTAATGGATTCGGTGTCTGAGGAACGACGCGGTCGCGCCTTAGGACTGTTGAGCAGCGCTATAGGCGTCCTCCCAATAGGAATGCTCGTATTGGGTGAGATGGCTGAATTGATGGGGACGTCGCTCGCGATAACAATCTCGGTGATTACGGGCGCTGTTCTGATGACGATATTCCTGCGGATCCGACCAGAAACCCTACATTTGCGTCAAAACAGCGACAAAGTAGAGGCCTCCACAACAGAGCATCCGCCGGGTTCACGGGGGCTCCCGCCGACCGTATTCGACCTGAAGCCGGTTTGATCTATATAGCCGCTAACCAGTCCCGCAAATCAAATAATGACGCCGCAGAGATCTCGTGACCCATTGGGTATTCCGAGTAATCGGGGGAATGTCCGGACGCGACTAAGACGTCTCGAATGTGACGCCCGCGTTCTACGTCAACCATCGGATCCTGAGTCCCGTGCTGAACAAAGGTCGCCGGAAGGGTCGCGAAGTCGTATTCGAAATCCGGGATTTCCTGCAGCATGCCAGACAAGCAAGCGAGAGCCGCTGGACGGACTGCGGTTTCCTTCGACAACCCGGCTGCAAGAGCCATTGCACATCCTTGGGAAAAACCAAGGAGAACCATTTCCGCACGATCAAATCCGCCCCGTTCACAAACGTCATCGATAGTCGCACCGATCGCTATAACAGAACTCTTAAACGTTTGAGCGTCGATGACTCCTTCGCTGTTTCGCTCGTACCAAGCAGCTCCAAAGGGCATGAGATCTATAGGAGCTCTAAAGCACACAGAAGCGAAACGCCCGTCAGGGTCAATGTGTTGCACAATCGGGGCTAAATCGTTTTCGTCGGCGCCAAAACCATGCAACAGGACCAAAAGGCGACCCCCGGTCCCTAATGAGTCAACGGGGTTTACCCTCAGCAAGCCTAAGTTTTGATCCACAGAGCCTCCTAACGTCGAAGGCATCATGGCAGAACCGACACCGCGGAACAGGTGGTTAGCAGTGATGGCTTCGACACTTAAGCCCGGGTCACTCGCTTTGGACGGGCAAATTAGAGACGACACCTTTACGATGTCTTGAAGGATGAACGAAGCCATCGACCACTTCGACACACCGCGAGCTTGGGCGGTCGCTGTCGGTGCGTCTATCGCTAATGGTGTCGCGTTCGGTGTTCTCTACACGTTCGGCGCATTCGTTATCCCGATGGCTGAAGAGTTCAATGCCAGCCTTGGACCAACCTCAATCGTCTTTGGCCTGTCGATGTTTCTCTTTTTCGGGACTGGAGCAATTTCGGGCAGATGGGCTGACCGATATGGACCTCGACCGCTATTGATCATCGGCGGAGCCCTTTTCTGTGGCGGTCTGATCGCGACCTCTTTCGTGACCGCTATTTGGCAGGGCTACATCGTCTACGGACTTGGTTGTGGCGCAGGTGGCGGAGTTTTCTGTTCTCCGTTGTTCTCAACGGTCGCCACGTTTTTTGTCAAGTACAGGGCGTTGGCTCAAGGCGTAGCGGCGACCGGGTCAGGGCTTGGAACACTCGTGCTCGTTCCGTTTTCTAAGGCGATGATCGAAACTGAGGGGTGGCGCAATAGCTACCGAATTCTCGCCGTCATCTCCGCAGTCGGGTTCATCGTTGGGTTGATGCTGGTGCGTCGGTCACCGTCACAAGCTCCCGGAGGAGCTGACGGCCACGTTCGACGGGTGATGCGAACCCGCGAGTTCAAAACTATCTCCACTGCCTTCGGGCTTATGTCGATGGCCCTGCTTGGAGCGTTCGCGTTCATCATCAAATTTGCCGAAGACGATGGAGTTAGTCCATCCCGAGCGGCGTTGTTGATGAGTATCGTCGGAGCGTCAAGCATTCTCGGCCGACTCCTACTTACAGCATTCGCCGGCAGGCTCGGATCGGTTCGTTTGCTACAAATCGCGCTCGCTGCTCAGCCGCTTGCCTACTTCTTCTGGGTGATCGCGAATGGCCGATACTACCTGTTAGCAATTTTCGCGGCGCTACTTGGCCTTACATACGGAGGTTTCGTGGCGTTAGCAGGCGACGTTGTCGCCTTCTACTTCGGACTAGCAGGAATTGGTGCTGTTACAGGCATGCTCTTTTTGTGTTCCGGTGTCGGAAGCTTGGTAGGTCCACCGATCGTGGGGTTCCTTGCCGACCTTTCAACTATTCGACTGATTCCTCTCAGCGCGGTCTTCGTAATGGCGCTGCTTGGCGCCATTGTCCTCTTCACGATCCCAACTAAACCCGTTGATTTTGGGACAGCTCAATCACCACCGGCAAACCTGGGGCTTGTCACGAAACCAGCCGACGAACCTAATAAGAAAGAAGCTGCTGGTCTTCGCCCCACCGTGTTTGACCTCGAACCGGTCTGATTAGCTCGCTAGAACTAGAGTTCCTCCTAGCGGACAGAGATTCGCAGCGAAGGGGGTCCGACGTGATGTCGGCAGTTAGTGAGATCTTTCCAGGAATCAGCATTATTGACTCTGACACCCATTGGTCTGAACCACCTGATCTTTGGACCAGTTTGGCCCCAGCCAAATACAAAGACTTAGTGCCTCAGATCAAGGAACACAACGGCCGACGAAAGTGGGTCGTTGATGGCGATATACCGATAGCTGGGGATTCTGCGGTGAGTGCGATTTTGCCGGATGGCGAAAAAATGCTCGGGCTTCGTTTCTTGAAGGCGGATATTGAGATGGTTCACGCAGCCAGTTATGACTGCGACGCCCGGTTGGATCTAATGGACCAGATGGGAATCAGTCACGGCATCGTGTACCCGAATGTCGGAGGTTTTGGGAACCAAAACTTTCTCCGTGTTGAGGATAAAGCGCTGCGCATCGCGTGCGTTGAAATCTACAACGACTGGATGACCGACCTGCAAGCGCGTTCAGGAGATCGGATCCTCCCGATGGCGTTGGTTCCTTGGTGGGATATCGATGCTTGTGTCGCTGAGGTTGATCGGATGCAACGTAACGGGGCAAAGGGCATCGTCATGTGCTCCAATCCTCACGACTCAGGGATGCCGAATTTTGCTCAGCCCGAATGGCGGCCGTTCTGGGAGATCTGCGAATCCTTGAAGATGCCAATCAACTTCCACATCGGTGCATCGGAAGGAGATATCAACTGGTCGGGATCGGTGCCATATGACACGTGGTCTGGAGATGTGAAAATCAGTCTTGGAGGTGCTGCGATTTTCTTGGGGCAGTTGCGTTGGATGGTCAACTTGCTCGTAAGTGATGTGCCTGAGCGCTATCCGGGCCTCAACTTCGTTTCTGTTGAGTCGGGAGTGGGTTGGATCCCATTTCTGCTTGACGCCCTGGACTACCAGTGCGGTGAGACCGCCCCCGATCACTTAGCGCACCTTTCAATGAAGCCGTCTGAATATTTCCGGCGCCAGTTCTATGGTTGTTTCTGGTTTGAATCCAAAACCCTAGGCCCGGCGATAGAACACTTGGGAGCTGATCGCATCATGTTTGAAACCGATATTCCGCACCCCACATGTCTGTACCCCCACAGCGTTGAGAGGGTGCGAGACGCTATCGAGCAACTGTCGCCGGTGGTTCAGAAAAAAATTCTCCAAGACAACGCAGCCGAGTTGTACGGGATCGAGGTGTAATTCGTCGGTGAGTTCGGTGGGATGGTTGAAGGACGAGCCTGGTAACGGGCTTCTAGAAATATTTAGTCTCCCCACGGACGAAGCGACATTGCTGCACCTGCTGGAGGAAGTATTTGCTCATTGGCAAGTGGTGCAATTTGGACCCATTGTTCAAGGGGCCGCGTACGAAATAAAGGCTCCCCGCGCGCCACGAATCACCACGCTAGATGGCTATGCGACGCTCGATTTTGGAGACTGGCATATGCATGTCTGCATCGGGGCCACAGTTGGTGATGCTTCCAACCCGACGGAGCCGCATGTCGCGGCGATCAGGCCATGCCAGCGCGCTGAGTTTTACCGACTCCTTGCGGACGGAGCACCGGTGTCCTGGGGTCTTCGTCTATTTAATGGAGCGGAAGAACAACTGATGACAGTGTTGTTGCCCAATCCTTTTCTCGATGAAAACGACAGACCATGTGAACCAAACTGGGATCGGCTCGAATTGTGGGATCATTTACGATCGAAATTTCTCGACCTTGCCCCTGATCCGGTTGATCGAACAGGTCACCGGTTCGTTCATGGATGACTCTCTACACACCGGTCGCTGTAGAAGGTAGTTTTTCGCTCCTATGGAAAAGCCGCTCTCCGATGTGACGGTGCTTGATTTGACTCGAGCGCTGGCTGGCCCAATTTGTGGTCGACTTCTCAGCGATCTGGGAGCTCGAGTTATCAAGGTGGAGCCTCCGGATGGTGATTTAACCCGGCTCCTGATTCCACGGGTGGATGGACAATCCGCCTACTACGTGCAATACAACGCAGGTAAAGAATGTGTATCAATCGATCTCGACGGCTCGGTTGGTCGCGAGTTGTTTCTCCAACTTGTTCCCCATGCTGACATCGTGCTCGAGAACTATCGACCTGGGGTAATGGATCGCTTAGGCATTGGTTACAGCCGCCTGACAGAGGTGAATCCTGAGATCATCTTGGCATCAGTGAGTGGATGGGGTCACAACAACGCTCGCTCAGGCCAAGGAGCATTTGCTTCTGCGATTCATGCTGAAGCTGGTGTGACCGAGATGGTGGCTCGACGAAGAGGAGAAGAGCCCCGAAACGACCCAATGTCCCACGCTGATACCTACACCGGCTTACATGCTCTCGGAGCGGTTCTGGCGGCTCTGCATCTACGAAACCGAACAGGGGAGGCCCAAAAAGTTGAGGTGTCCATGGCGGAAAGCACCTTGATGGTTAACGATCTTGCTGCTATTGAAATGACTGGACAAGATCCTTCTGCCGGTTTTAAAGGCGGCCAAAACTGGTCTCCCGTGCTTCGAATGGCCAACGGTCGTTACGTCAGCATCACGATCGACATCACGACGAATGACGGGTTTCGCTACATAGTGGAAGCAATGAACCGGCCTGAGCTAGCCGAAGATCCGCGTTTCGCCATCATTGAGGACCGAGTCGTGAACCGCGACGCGCTCACAGAGATTCTTGCCGACTTCATAGCGACGTTCGACGACGCGGCAGCAGTTGAGGCAGCCATTGGTCCCAGAGGCGTGCTTGCGGCCGAAATGCGAACTGTTCCTGAGTTAGCGGCGACCGACTGGGCTGCTGAACGAGGTGCCTTCGTGGATATAGACACGGGTCGAGGTGAAATGATCACCGTCCCTCAGTCACCGTGGCGATTTCAAGATGTAGACGCAGGAGTGGCAGCTTTCGTGGGATATCGCGGTCAGCACAACAGAGAGGTTCTTACCGACTTATTAGGGTTGAGCGCGTCTGAACTGGATGCCCTCGAGGCTGAATCGGTCATCAGTAGCCGTCCCCCACGATGGCTTCGAGAGTCCGAGTAGCTGCCTAGATTCCCGGTATTGACGAAAAGTCGGCGTCGCGTTTCTCGACGAAAGCGGTGACAGCTTCAGCGTTGGCCGGCGCACCTAACAGTTCCGCGTACGCGCCGATTTCGCGTTTGTGTGCGGACCACGCATCCTCGGGTCGACCTGCTCCCATCAGCAATTTCTTTGTTGCCACGAGTGAGGGAATAGGGTTCGCTGCCAGTTCCTGAGCTACCTCCAATGCCTCAGGCATCAATTCCTCGGGAGTGGTCACTCTCCAAACAAGTCCCATCTGCAGACATTCCTCTGCACTGAACCAGCGCCCAGACATGAGCACATAGGCAGCATTTTGCCAACCCATCCGCGTTGCGAAGGTATAACTGCTTCCCGCCTCAGGGGCCAGCCCCAATTGAGGGAAAGGCGTTCGAAGCCGAGCGGTTTTTGACATGAACACCAAATCGCAATGAGCGAGGAATGTCATGCCTATTCCGACACCGAGCCCATTGACCGCAGCGATCAGTGGTTTCTTGAACTCCGTGAGTTGTTTAAGCATGGAGGGGAAAAGATGCTCCCCGCCCGCCTCGCCTGAGAGCCCATCTTGCATTTCTTGAAGGTCTTGTCCCGCTGAAAATGCTCGACCCTCTCCGGTGATTATCGCAACTGCAATTCCGTCGTCGGTCTCGGCTTCAGCTAGAGCGTCGCGGATTCCGCCGAACACGGCGTTATTCATAGAGTTGAGCGCCTGCGGTCGGCTAATGGTGATGACCCTGACGCGGCCGATGTCCTCGCGGACGATAACTGAACTACTCATAAACGCATCTTGACACGATCTACCTCGACTTGCTTCGGGTTCTTGCGTTTCGATCGAGTGGGTCAATATCAGATAAATACTGCTTTGATATCATCAAGATACAAATAAAATATTGTAGGTAAAGACGTGTCGGAAAAACAACAGTGGTCGTGCGGCAAGTGCGACAGTCAAGAAGCTGAAACCGGAACCATCCGAACTACCGGAGATGGCGCATCTCGGTACCTCAATATGCAGAACCAAAAGTTTGATTACGTCAGTTGCGCCCAGTGCGGATACACCGACTTCTTCCGCTCTGCGGGCGGGGGTGGTTGGCGAAACGTCCTCGACGTCTTGGCTAACTAATCAACATGAACAATTCGGCCACCAGGAAGGTTCCTCTCCATGGGAAATCACTACATCGAGATCACGTATTGCGTCGAGTGAGATTATTCAGCCCACGCCGTGAGCGTGGCGGGCGAGTTGCTCTCTAACTACCAACACCAGATAACGGCCTTGCACCTGGTGACGGGCAACAAGGGTGTTTTCGACGTGCGGGTAGATGGGGATCTGATTTACTCCAAGGACGAAACGGGTCGGCATGGCGAACCCGGTGAAATGGTGGACCTCGTGAGGGGCATCCTCGATGCCTGAGACTCGGCCCCTCAACGGAGACATACTCACTCCTGCTGACCCCGTTTCTGATGCGCTGGAGGCCATCGAGGACCGCAACGGCGTGCTGTCGCATCGCCTGTGGGAGCAGGAGGACTGATCGCTTCAGCTGTCGGGATTGTGGAAGAGCACTCCCTCGTCCACCAGGGCGCTGTACTCGTCGTGGCTGCGACCGGCCAGCTCACACGTCACATATTCGTTGTCCTCACCGAGCCGCCGCGTCATCAATGGTGCGTCGCCAGGGACCTCGGAGAACTTGATGGGCATACCGGGCACTAGCACTTTTCCGAGCACGTCGTCGTCAACCCAGCGCACTGCGCCAGCCTCGTGAAGGTACGGATGCTGGGCGGCTTCAGCCAGTGTCAACACAGGCGCCGAGGGCACCCGGCAGTCGTCGAGGAGGTTCACAACGTCGTCTCGGTGAGGTTGTGTTGCTAGCCACGTTGCGATGAACGTGTTCACCTCGTCCCGATTGGCGACGCGGTCGGGGTTAGATGCGAATCGAGGATCATCGGACAGTTCGGGTCGTCCCATGGCCTCAGCCAAACGTTGCCACTGGCCGTTGTTGACGGCTGCAACCGTGACGTAACCGTCGCCGGTCTCGAACACCCCAACGCCGCCAACGACTGGATGGACGTTGCCCCGCCGGATGGGCTCGCTCTCACCACCGGACACCGACCACTCCTGCCAGTTGACCTCGTGAGCGGTGGAGTAGGCGTCGAGCAGTGACACAGACACCTCTTGGCCCCGCCCTGTCCGCTCGCGATGGAACAGCGCCGCGGCCACTCCGCCAAAAGCATGGACCCCGGTGAGCACATCACCCGGTGAGATCCCGGCGAGAATGGGTGCCCGATCCTCATAGCCCAGCATGTGCAGCACCCCGGCCCACGCCTGGGCAATGGGGTCATATCCGGGTTTGGGCGCGAGCGGGCCTTGACGACCAAACGCCGACAGGTTGCACATCACGATGCGGGGATTGATCGCCGACACAACGTCGTACCCGAGACCGAGTCGCTCGATGACGCCGAACGCGAAGTTCTGAAGAATGACGTCGGCATGAGGGACGAGGTCAAGGACGAGCTCGGTTGCCCTCGGGTCGCGCAGATCGAGGCACAAAGATCGCTTCCCTCTGTTCTGCTGCACGTGATAACCCGAGCGCGATCCACGCAAGCGGGGCAGGGTACGACCGGGGTCGCCCGCCTCGGCGAATTCGATCTTGATCACCTCGGCGCCCAACTCGACCAGGAGCCGGGTCGCCGTGGGGCCAGCCAGCACCTGGGAAAAGTCGAGTACCCGAATTCCGTTGAATATCCCCTGCACGGCTAGACATCATGGCCCACCGTTCAGCTTGATGCTGGGTTTACTCGTTCACAAAGCGCCCGCATTTGGCACCGCTGTCGAGGCCGCTGGCTGCGAGGACTCGATGGGAATGATTCTTCCGATGACAACGATGATGACTGGACCAGCGCAAAACAACATCCTGACTCCGATTGCCGGATCCTCCAATATGCCAACTGAGCCCCAGGAGACCCTCATCTCGGTTCCGTGATGGAATACAGGGATGAGGATCTCCGTTGCTTTTCCACCCACCCCTGAAACCCCTGATCACATCGCCCTAGCCGAAAAGCTGGGATATGAAACGGCTTGGGTATATGACACACCTGCTCTTCAACTGGATGTGTGGATGGTTTTGGCGTTAGCCGCCGTGCGTACGGAACGCATCAAGCTTGGACCTGGTGTGCTCATCCCGTCCTTGCGTCACCCAATGGTTACTGCCTCCGCGATAGCGACTCTTGTCGACTTAGTTGGTGAGGAACGCGTGGTCATAGGCGCTGGAACGGGATTTACTGGTCGCCGAGCAATGGGCCAAAAGCCTCTGAAATGGTCTGAGTTCCCGGGAATGATTGACCAAATCCAAGCATTACTCAAGGGCGAAACCGTCGTGTTCGATGGGCAACCAATATCCATGTTGCACTGGGATAGCCAAGCCCCCCAACGCCCTATCAAGGTGCCGTGGATTCTCGGAATCAACGGACCACGAGGTCTTGCCGCTGCTGGCGAAATGAGTTGTGGAGTGTTCACTTCTCGGCCAAGGCCCGATGCTGATTACGGAGGCCTGACAGACGTGGTGTTGCTGACTAGCGGCACGGTGATGGAACCAGAAGAGACTGTTGACTCTGAACGCGTTATCGAAACTGCTGGACCGTGGGTCAGCGTCGCCTATCACGCATTTTTAGAGCAGAAAGATAGCCGGCTCGAGACGCTGCCCAACTCCGACCAATTTGTGAAATTAGTGGAGCAAGTTCCAGAAGACGAGCGCCATCTGCACGTTCACTCGGGACATCTAACAAATCTGAACGCTATTGACCGTGAAGTAGTCGTTGGAGACTCGATGTTCCTTTCCCCGTTTACTCTTCACGCACCCGATGTCCGAGAACGTATAGAGGACATGGAGAATCAAGGCGTAACAGAGATCGCGTATCAACCCATGGGAGACATCGAACGAGAGATTCGAGCGTTCGCCCAAGCCGCGAACCTAAGGTAGACGTACACAACATCTACTGAACAAAGTTGGGCAGACGAAATGAACAACCCTCCCAATCCCTACGATTTCCTTCCGCAAGTTCCGGGCTTCGAAGTCACGAGCGACGACGTTGGCGAAGGGAAGACACTCGCCATGCCTCAAGTTTCGGGCATATTTGGCGCAGGCGGAGAAGATATATCTCCTCATCTGAGATGGGCCGGCGCGCCCAAGGAGACCAAAAGTTACTCAGTGACCTGTTTCGATCCCGACGCCCCAACCGGTAGCGGCTTCTGGCATTGGGTTGTCTATGACATTTCCGCAAATGTCAGTGAGTTAGTAACCGGGGCTGGGTCCCAGGACGGTTCGGCACTCCCAGCAGGCGCCAAGCAGCTAAAGAATGACGCTGGGTTATTTGGTTATTTAGGCTCAGCTCCTCCAGCGGGCCATGGAGCCCACCGCTACATGTTCGCGGTACACGCCCTCAATGTCGCGTCGCTACCAGTCACCGAGGATGTAACTCCCGCTATCTGTGGTTTCAACATGTTCGGGACCACTATTGGCCGCGCGACTGTGACCCCGGTGTACGAGCAGAACTAGTTGATTGTGTTGGGTGCTAAGCGCGAGCGGCGTTGACAGTATCGGCGATGGCGTCCGGATCTGGAGGCGCGCCGTAGAACATCATCGTTGACCGATCAGCAAAGCCGTTACGTTCCTTGAGTTTGGCCCCAACTTCTGAGGGCGTCCCCGAAACACAAAGAAGATCAACGAGGTCGTCGTTGATCTTCTCTGTCATGGACCTCCAATCACCTTGCTTAGAAAGCTGATTTAATTCGGGTTGCAAGTGCTCGTAGCCGTGATAATCAAGCACACCCGAATATGCAGGTGTTGAACCGTAAAACGCTAACTGTGCTGCGGCTTTTCGACGCGCGTCCGCAATTTCTGCATCGTCGCGACCCATTGCGACGATCGTTAGGCAAGCGATGGTGACATCTTTGGCAACGCGACCTGCCGAATGTGCTGCGGCCAACAACACAGGAAGTGTCTCGGCCTCCATGTGATCTGGTGTGTGAAATGGATGAACAAAGAACCCATCAGCAGAGTGACCAATGGTCTCGACCATCTTCGGTCCGACTCCGGCGACATAGATCTTTGGACGGTCCACCTCTAGGGCCCCTGGGCTGAAGAATGGCGTCATCAGCGTGTGGGTATAAAACTCCCCTCGAAAGTCGAGTTTCTCGCCTGTCTGGAAATTGTCCCAAATCGCGTGGAGCGCAGCGATGTATTCCCGCATACGAGCAGCGGGTTGAGACCATGGTTCGCTGTATCGCTTAGTGATGTGGGGTTTTATTTGGGTTCCCAACCCCAAGATGAATCGCCCGTTCGATAAGCGTTGTAAATCCCAGGCACTAACTGCGCACGTCATAGGGTTACGAGCAAACGCCACAGCGATGGCTGTACCCAACTCAATCGAACTCGTTTGTTTTGCAGCTAACGCCAACGGGAGAAATGGGTCGTGAGAAGCCTCGAACGTCCATGCAGCGTTCAACTGCATTGCTTCGAAATCAGCAGCTTCGGCCGCGCATCCATCAATGGTAGAAGCTGTAGTAGCTCCGTCGATTAGGAATTCAGTCACAGTGTTGCCTCCCGATCAGTCGCCAAACCATTCAACTCCGCCTTTGCCTTCTAGGCGGGAAATTTCTGCCTGCGCCATGGTGAGTTTGGCGAGCTGATTCATATGAACTTCATCAGGGCCGTCGGCTATACGCATGAGTCGGCCCATTACATACATTTCCGCGATTGGCGTATCTCCGCTCACGCCTTTGCCTCCAAATATCTGCATAGCGCGCTCCGCCACGTCATGAGCCAGTTTGGGGCCAACAATCTTCACCATTGAGATGTAATCACGTGCTCCTTTAGCCCCAGATTTATCCATTTCGGCTGCCGCTTTGAGCACGAGAAGGCGCGTTTGTTCGATAGAACACCGAGCGCGAGCAATATCTTGCCGGACCGAAGAGAAGTCGCGGAGTTTGCTGCCAAACGCCTCGCGTTGCTCAACGCGAGCGCACACAAGGTCAAGCATTCGTTGAGCCATTCCAACGTTGGTCATCGCATATTGGAAACGTCCTGGACCCAATCGCCCTTGGGCAATCTCGAAACCGCGACCTTCACCGAGAATGATGTTGTCAATAGGAACCCGAACATCGTGATATGCGAGCTCTCCATGACCTTGCGGGGAGTGAACGTTGCCAAAAACCGAGAGAGCTCGAACTATTTCTAAACCGGGCGTCTCCTTGGGAACAATGACCATGGAGTGACGTTGATGTCTGGGATTATCAGGATTTGATACACCCATCGTGATCACAAACTCACACAGCGGATGGTAAATGTTGCTGCTCCACCACTTACGACCATTGAGTACGTAGTGATCGCCGTCACGTTCTATTTGCAATTCCATATTTGTCGCATCTGAGGACGCTACTTGCGGCTCGGTCATGCCGTATGTGGAACGAATTCGACCTTCCATCAAGGGCCGGAGCCACTGATCTTGTTGCTCTGAGGACCCATATTTGGCGAGTACCTCCATGTTCCCTCGATCTGGTGCTGAGCAATTGAACACCTCGAATGACCAGGGAACTCGACCCATTACCTCGGCGAGAGGCGCATATTCGAGGTTGGTGAAGCCCGGACTCCATTCCGCATACTCCGCGGGTAGAAACCAGTTCCAAATCCCTGCTGCCTGAGCTTTAGTTTTTAGCTCTTCAACGATCGGAGGCTGCTGCCACAGATTCGCAGGATCTTCCACAAATGCGTGGCGTTCGCGATCTGCGGGATACACATTTTCTTCCATGAAGCCTTCGAGCTTTTCTTTGTACTCGAGTGTTTTCTCGTTGTATTCGAAGTCCACTTCCAAATACCTCCCTGGCATAGACGACCGACCCGCATGATTACATAACGAGGGGGATGCGTGTTTGACGAATGGACCCGGTGCGCTTGCGGCCGTCGCCATAGTGATCGTCACTACGCTCGTACTGATTTAGCTGCGACCGATAATTGTCCTGCCGTAAATTAGAGGTCCATGTCGGGCATATCGTTCGCCACGCTTCCCGACCAACAAGGCGCTCGCTTCTCCATGAAGTGCATGACTCCCTCGGTTGCATCGGGTTGACTGCCCAGCCAGGGGATCAAACGCAGTTCTCGTTGGAAGGTTTCGTCGATCTCAGCACGCAAATTTTCCCACATCAGCTTCTTCGTCACCGCCACTGACACCGGTGCAGTGTTGAGCGCTACGTCTCGCGCCCAATCCAACGCAGCGGCGAGCACCGCGTCAGCCGGTAAAGAGCGCGCTGCGAGTCCGATTTCGACTGCTTCGGTGCCTGAGAAGAACCTTCCCGACATCAAAAGGTCGCTTGCGACCTGTAAGCCCACCATTCGACTTAAGAGTTTCGTTGAACCCAATTCAGGGGCGATACCGCGGCGCACAAACGCAAATTGCAGTTTCGCGTCCTCTGCTACGAATCGGACGTCGCATGTCAGGGGAAACGTCAGTCCGACGCCCACAGCGTGGCCATTGATAGCAGCGACAACGGGTTTAGAAACATCCCAAGGCATGGTGCTCGGAGTTCCTTGTTCATGAGGGTTCGCATCAGGGCTATCGGCGAAGGTGTCTCCTCCGGCTGAAAGATCCTGGCCGGCGCAAAACGCTCGACCTGCCCCGGTGATTACGACCGCCCTGATGGCGTCCTCTGCCTGCGCGTCCGCTAACGCCGAACCTAATTCAGCAGCCATTTTCGTATTCCAAGCATTCAGGCGCTCTGGACGGTTCAAGGTGATGAGAGCAACGCCTTGGTCAACTTCGTAGACGATTGAGTCGTAGGTCATCGCCGCAGAGTAGTTGTGACAGGCTTGCCTTTGGCGAGAAAAAGGACTCTGGTGGCTTTAGCTGACCGACACTTCGAAACGATCGAGACAAATGGCGTGAAACTGCGCTGCGTCGTCGAAGGTGAAGGGCCTCTCATAATCCTGCTTCACGGTTGGCCTCAATGCTGGTACCTCTGGCGGCATCAGATTGACCCATTACTCGATCAAGGTTGGAAAGTTTGCGTGCCGGATCAACGCGGCTATGGCTTCAGCGAATGCCCCCCCGAGATTGACGACTACGGAGTTCGCGAATTGGCCGCCGACGTTGATGGCTTAGCAACAGCGCTGGGCTACGACGAGTACGCACTGATGATTCACGACTGGGGTGCGCTAGTCGGCTGGAACGTCGCGTTGCTCTATCCGCACAGAGTGCGTGCTGTGGTGGGTATGTCGGTTCCCTACGGGCGCAATCTCGATCCCGCTTGGTGCACGCAACAATTCTGGGGCGACAATTTCTTTTATTGGGCATTCTTCTGTGAAAATGTGGGCGGCGCGGAAGCTCATTTCGAAGCCAACATCAAAACTTCACTGTTAACGGTGCATCTTTCAGCCTCGGGCGATGCCGGGCCACCGGTCAGCCAAGTTGGTAAAACCACCATGTTGGAGGCCAGCCCACCCCCACCCTCTGAGTTGCCGTCTTGGATGACGCCTGAAGATCTCGACTATTACGTCGCCGCCTACAGCAACTCGGGATTTCGTGGCGGACTCAATTGGTACCGCAACATTCCGACTTTTTTGAAAGACACAAACGAATTAGAGGGTCACAAGATCATTCAACCGAGCATTTTCATCACAGGCTCAGAAGACCCTGTTCGAAAAATGACTGGTGGAAACACGGGCCGAGAACATTTTGAAGACTTGCGATCTGTACACGTCATTGACGGCCCCGGGCACTGGGTACAACTGGAGGCGCGCGAAGAGACCAACACAATTGTTCTCGACTTTCTCTCGGAATTCGTATCGGGGTGACACGACGCAGCAGCAGCCTGTCAGACTCTCCACTATGAGCGAACCAATCATGAGCCACAATGAGTCAATCGAAATTGATGCTTCAACCGAGACCGTGTGGTCCCTGATTACCGACATGGAACGCTATGGCGAGTGGAGTTCGGAGAACACCGGCGGCTATTGGCGTAAGAACGAAGAAGGCGTGCCGGGAACGGGCGCGGTCGGTGACGAATTCGTTGGTATTAATCGACGTGGCGAAGACGAATGGAAAGCACTTGTGGAGATCATCGAACGCGAAGAGAATCAAAGCTTCGCCTTCGTAACTGGTGGCACTGCTATGAACCTGGTGCACTGGCGGTATGACCTTGAAGCCAACGGTGAAAGTACAACACTCACCGAGTCGTGGGCGCTAATGAACCTGTCTCCGTTAATGATCGAACACGGAGAAAATGAGGTTCAGTCACGGGCCGCCAACGCTCGGGAAAGCATTACAGCGACACTTCAAGGTATGAAGGCAGCGGCTGAGGGTTAAACCATGGAGCGTCGCGGCCCCTTCATCGTCGCATGTTTAGGCGGGCTACTTAGCGGCCTCGATACCTCAGTGAACATCGCTTTTCCCGCGATCACTGCCGCATTTGACATTGACGTGTCGCAAATCCAGTGGGTTGTCGTCAGCTTCGTGCTCACCTACTCAGCCCTTCTCCTCCCCGCAGGTCGATTGGCGGACAGAATCGGCCATGGCCGAGTCACGGTCATCGGAATCGCGGCGCAAGGCATCGCTTTCACATGCTGTGCGCTGGCTCCTTCGTTTTCGCTCTTCTTACTGGCAAGAGTCAGCCAAGGCGCTGCTATGGCTCTCATCCTAGGCGCCGCCCCAGCTCTTGTGACCCTGTCGGTAAGTGAGGAACGGCAGCCCCAAGCGCTAGGCGTCTACTCGATGGTCAGCGCGTTGGGGTTTGCTCTGGGAGCACCCGCAGGCGGATTGTTGCTCCAAATCTGGGACTGGCCATCGGTCTATTTTTTCCGCGTTCCCTATATGGCTATGTTGCTTGTAATCGCCTTGGCTTCAGGTCTACATCGTCGACCATCAAAGATCACCCATCAACCGTTGGACCTTCTTGGCGCAGCCACCCTGGCAGGCGGTCTCGGTTTGACCCTTTTCGTAGCCAGCCGAGGACTGACTTGGGGTTGGTTGACGCCACGTACATTGATCCTCGGATGCCTCGCGCTTCTAATTTTAGGGCTCTTTTATTTCGTCGAAACCCGTGCGGCGCTCCCTTTAGTTCAGCTAGGGCTGTTTCGCCGACCGGGCTTTGGCCAAGCCAACCTCCTGAATGCGCTGGCCAACGCCTCAATGTTTAGTTTGTGGTTCCTTGGCCCCTACCTACTCGTAGATATCCGAGGGCACAGTCCGATCTCAGGAGGGCTAATTCTTGGAATAGCCCCGACCACCACGGCCGCCGCCGCTTGGGTTGCTGGCCGTTTGACGAATCGACTTGGCCTTCGGGTCCTGACGCGATTTGGGTTGGCATGCCAAGGAATCGGTCTGATTGCTTTCAGCAGGGCCGACGCCAACACTCACCTGGTGGTGTTGATTGTGGCGTTGAGCATGGTTGGGATTGGTCTCGGTAGCTTCCAGGTTCCCAACATGAGCTTTGTAATGAGTTCTATCCCTCGGTCTCAGCAAGGAGTTGCCGGTGGCATGACACAAATGGTTCGCACATCTGGATTGGTCGCTGGACTTGCGATTTGGAACACAGCGTTTGTGGGTCTCCGTGACCGTCGAGCTAGCTCCCTGGGTATTGACGATGTTTCCAGGCCAGAAGTCTTCGTACCTACGTTCGCCGAGGTTGTGGGATTGTCAGGTCTACTCGCGTTGGTTGGAGTACTTCTGACTATCGGTGTGACCTTTGAAAATCGACTTAGTGGCTCGCCTCCCGGCGAGACATGAAATCGTTGACTCCCACAATCTCGCGAATCTCGGCCGATGGCTCGATTGTCCCAACATCCAGGGGAGTACCTGTCGCATCGGCGATGCGAGTCATCATGTAAAAGTTCGCCGATACGGCAATCGCGTCCACTAATACATCAGCTCCAGCGACTTCGATTACATCATCTCGAACCGAAGCGATTTCATCGGGGTCTTGGGAGAACATTGCTTCACACAGGCGTGACAGCAACGCCCCATGTTCGACACCGCCATCGCCAGCTTGGGAACTGTCAATCGCCTCAAAACTGACTTGTGAATCTTGATTCATTCCGCTCAGACCGAGCAGGACAGCATGGCTAGTGGTTCAGTAAAAACACTCATTGAGCTTCGACGTCCTCGCCGCTATCAGTTCAATCTGCATGCGAGTGAGCGAGTTCTGATCTGAGACAAGATCCGACAACAACGTGCCCATCGGCACATATTGAGTTGCCGAGAGAATGCTCATCGAATCAACTTCGAACGGGACAGCGCTTAGCGCCTTCACCACATTGGGACCTTTAACTTGCGCAGTAGGAACCCAGTGTGAAGTCACTTCTGCCGAATTGTCATTAAATCGAAGAGGCTGATCTGGCGATGCTTTGGGCAAATCGACTCGGGTCACGTTCAACGCGTCTGCAAAGCGGTCTACTGCATTCGCTTGGGCCACCACGCCCACAAGCTCCACATATGCCTGGGGGTTAATGCCTTGACCCAGGATCGACGCGTGCCACTCAGCCGTCAAGGTGCCCGGATGATTGGTAATGCGCCAAATTGCGTCTATGGCAGCAGTTGGTAATAAATGATCTTTAGCGACGAGGCCGTCGATTTGGCTTGGAGCTTCCCACGGCGCTGAGTCATCACCATCTCGCGCTCGCCGAACTTCTTCGACTATCGCCACGCGTTCAACGCCTGACCACCAACTGCCAGTTGTCGCCCAGCGACTAGCGACCTCAACATGGCTCACATCTAGATCGACGCGAACAGGTAGTTCAGTTGTGTAAGCAGCCATGTCTAATCTTTGCACAGCGGAACAAAAAGCTCCGCGAAAGTTTTTTGGGTCTGACGAAAGTGTTCAAAGTAGCCTACGATCCGAGAAGCACACTCACCAGCACGAAGGAGTGAACATGGCGACACCTCAAAGGGCCATATTTAATGGAATGGGTCAAAACCAGTGGTATGTGCACCTCAGCCGCACCGAAGGGGCGGACCTAGGTGTTATCAAGTCAGTATTAGGAGATCTTCGAGCCGCATGCGCTGCTGAGGACATCAACCTCACACTCGGCATTGGGCCCGGGCTTTTGCCTGACCTGACCGACGATGTTCCCGACGACTTCCAACCGTACGTCACGATTGAGTCCGACGATGGTTCGGGCCGGCAAGCCAAAGGCACCCAAGAAGAACTTCTTTTGTGGCTCAACCACGATGACAAAGACAAAATTTGGAAAGCCCAATACGACGCGCGTACGGCGCTCGCAGGCCACATGGCTGTTGCCCGTGAAACGCCCACGTTCATCTACGGCGACTCTCTCGATATGACTGGGTTTAAGGACGGCACTGGCAACCCAGCCGACGAGGACCAGCCGGCAGCTGCGATCGTCGCTGATGGAGACGCTGGCGCAGGCGGAAGCCACATCATCGCTCAACGTTGGGTGCACGAACTCGACGATTGGAATGCCCTGTCTGACGACCAACAAGAAAAGAACTTCGGTCGAAAGAAATTCCCAGGTATCGAAAAGACCGAAACCCAAGAGCCGTACAGCCATCTCAGCCATGTCGAACTGCGTGAAGACGGAAATCACGGCAACGAAGGCTCTGCTAAACGAAACGAAATAGCACGGCGGTCGACTCCGTATGCGTTCCACGATGGAACGGTCGGGCTGTATTTCATGGCATTTTGCAAAGATCAAGCTCCGCTGCGAGAGCGGATGCGCAGGATGTACGGCTTGGATGACGCCAATGGTGTTCGCGACGCTATGACCGATTATTCGAACCCAGCGTCAGGGTCCTTCTATTTCGCGCCAAGTGAAGAAACACTTGATGCCATAACTGGCTAGAGCCCGGCGGTACCTAAAAAATAGCGAACTATGTGGCGGTTGGTGATTGAGCCAGCCGCCACAACGCGTTCATGGTCAACTCCCCGAAGTCACTTCCCATTGAACGAGAGTGAATTCGGGGTCTCCGTCATCGTGGTCTTCGAAAATAACTGAGACAGGTGCCCCAATCTCAATTTCCTGCAGGGGATCACCTAGCAAATTTCCCACCATTCGAATGTTGTCCGCTTGAGGTAATTCGACCAAAACGATGATGTACGGGCCTCGATCGGTGAGAGCTCTGTGGACCGGGTGGTGAGGACGCTGCCAACTATAAATTCGGCCGACCGGATCGATATTTACCCAGTCAAGTTCCATCGAGTTACACGCGTGACACATCCACTCGGGACCCCACTGGTGAACTTTGCAGTTACTGCAGCGTTGAACACGTAGCTCATGAGCTCGCGTACCTTCCCAAAATGGGACGTCAAGACCGTCGGTCGCAGGAGCTGGCTGCCTGAGACCCGGCAGATGCGCATCTGAAGTGGACTTGTTCATCCCAACGCCTCCTGAGTTCCATAAATTGCTGTCGAAGCCACGGCAACCATCGGACCAGCATTAGCTAAAGCCACTTTGACGTTTGGAACTTGATTGCAAGACTCACCGCGCACTTGTCGGACCGCCTCAACCTGAAGCCCGAGGCCGTGCATGTAGCACTCCGCGAGGTTTCCTCCACTGGTATTGAGGGGAAGATTGCCGCCGTCTGCACGTAAGTTTTCAAAAGTGAGTACCTCGTCGGCGTTTTCGTAGGTACAGAGTCCGTGTTCGATCAAACTCATCACCACCCCACCGGTGAAGTTCTCGTAACTCTGGACGACATCAATATCTTGTGGTGTCACTCCGGCCTGTTCATACAGATATTTTGCTGCGGGCTTGAAACTTGATGTGACGTAATCCGTAGCATTCTCTGCCGTTGCTCCAGATCGATGACCGCCACTTTGTTGAGCACCCAGCACCAGTGCCGGCACCTTTGGTAGGTCCATTGCTCGGTCGCTTCTGGTAATGATCATGGCGGCGGCCCCATCGTTTTCGAGACAACAATCAAACAATCGGTAGGGCTCGGTAATCCACCGCGATGCGTCGTAGGTTTCCGCGTCGAGAGTGCGTCCATTCATCACCGCGCGAGGGTTGTTCTGGGCGTGGTGATAACAAGCCATAGCAATTGAGCGCATGGCGTTTCTTCCGACGCCGTGTTCATGCATGAAGCGAGTTGTGCGCATCGCGTACATCTGAGCTGCGCTCATCATGCCGTAAGGCAAGGTGTAGGCAGCGCCTCCGCTAACTGGGCGGGAGCCTCCACTACGTCCGAATCTTCCGAACTGACCTTGAGCCAGACCGCGATAGGCGACGACAACATTGGCTGATCCAGCCGTAATTGCACCAGCAGCATTTTGCACTGCTGCCGCTGCGCCTCCTCCTCCGCTCGTCCACTGCATGTTCGAGTAACGAAGTTCTGGAAGCCCTAGAGCGTTTGCTAGTCGCGGCGGGTCATTCCTATCGTTGGAATAGGAGCAAAACCCATCGATTTCCTTGGGGTTGATCCCGGCATCCTCACACGCGGCGAGAATTGCCTTCAACACTAAAACGAACTCAGGATCGGAAGATTGGCCGTGTTTGTAATAGGTCGTTTCGCCGACCCCAACGACCGCGGTCTTTCCTCTGAGGTTGTAATCGTCACTCATAATTAAGTGACGGTAGCTCCTCTTGTTGCCAACGTGCTGAGTTCGGGTCCCTGGAGTCGACAAGGCAGCCAGCTATTCATGATCTCTGCCCCAAGGATTTGGTAGAAGTCGATTGCTGTTTGGTTCCAATCGAGTACTTGCCACTCCAGCCTGGGACAGTCGCGCTCCTCCGCAATTCGTGCCAGCGTCGCGAGTAACAGTTTCCCGATGCCGACACCACGGTGCTGCTCCGGAACAAAGAGGTCTTCAAGGTGAATTCCTGGTCTACCCCGCCAAGTGGAATAGTTGTGAAAGAACAGAGCAAAGCCTCGAACTTCGCCCGCTACTTCAGCTAGAAGACACTCGAACGGCGGCTGGTTTAAGCGCAGCTGTGCACCGATGCTTTCTGGAGTCGCCTGCACCGCGCCGGGCTCTCGCTCGTATTCGGCTAAGCCTTGAATCAAGTCGCAAATGGTGTGGGCGTCGTCCGCAGTAGCGAACCGAATAGTGGTTTCGATCACGGTCATGGCCTAGCACTAGGTTGACGGGTTTAGCCACTTAACGCTTGATATCGATTAAACGAATGCCCAACGTCGCTGCAGCGACTAGAAAAGTTACCGATGAGCAACAACCAACTGTCCCAGTTTCGACGCAGCATCGACAACATTGACGCTGCCCTCATCCACATGCTCGCGGAACGTTTTCGTATTACCCAAGCCGTTGGCCAGTACAAAGCTGAATCGGCGATGCCTCCAGCGGACCCGGAGCGCGAACAAGAACAAATCAAGCGGTTACGAAAACTCGCTGAAGAAGCAGGGCTAGACCCAGAATTCTCAGAAAAATTCTTGCGATTCGTGATCGACGAAGTGATTCATCATCATGAACGAATTGCAGACGGACCGCAGTAATTCGTAGTTAGGGCAGTTTGGCTACGTGTCGGACCGCTGCTTGAGAACGTCGCTCAATGTGTCGAAAATCGTGCCGATCTCATCGTCTGTAATTATTAGCGGGGGACAAAACGCGATTGCTTCGCCAATTCCTCTACATACCACGCCGCTATTAATCATCGCATCCCTAGCGGGAATAGCGTCGCCCCCGATCTCACAGGCCCAGATTCCACCGATTCCCCGAAAGCTTTGAATCATCCCGTCACCGAGTAACGCCGTGAAGCCTTCGCTCATTCTTTGCCCGATCCGTTGCGCTGCGTTCACTAGCCCCTCATCTTCAATTACTTGGATGTTGGCAACAGCAGCGGCAGCGGCGGTGGGATGACCTGAATAGGTATATCCGTGCATGAGTTTCGCGGTTTCATCACTGACTAACTCGTCGGCAAGTGCCTGCGAAATAATCACGCCTGACAAAGGTAAGTAACCGGATGTGACTCCTTTAGCGAAGGTCAACATATCGGGCGTCACACCAAATGTTTGGCTAGCGAACCACTGCCCCGTCCTGCCGAATCCGCAAATCACCTCATCAAATATCAACAGGGCACCGTGCTGATCGCACAAACGACGAAGCCCCTCGAGATAGCCGTCTGGCGGCATAATCACCCCACCTGCGCCTTGTACCGGCTCACAAATGACAGCGGCAATTCTTGACCCATGTTGGGCAAACAGCGACGCTGCCTCTTCTATATCGTCATTGGGGATCTCGATTACATGTGGAAGAAGATCGCCCCAGCCGACGCGATTTGATTCGATTCCCTGAACGCTGGTTCCTCCGACATTGACACCGTGGTAACCGCTGGTCCTCCGAACGATGATTTGACGGTCAGCGTCACCTCGACGTTGGTGGAACATTCGCGCAAGCTTCAGGGCGGTGTCCACAGCTTCAGAACCGGAACATCCCAAAAAAACTTTTCCCTCGGGATGTGGAGATACACGCCGTATGGCCTCGGCTGCTTGCACGGCGGGCTCATTGGTGAACGGATCAAAAGTGTTGTAGGTCTGTAACTGATCAAGCTGATGCTTGATCGCGTTAACCACCTTGGCGTTGCCATGGCCGATCTGACATAGCCACAGGCTCGCCATCCCATCAAGGTATTGCTTCCCTTTGTCATCTACCAAAGTGCAATCTTTAGCGCTGACGATGTTGATGAAATCAGCCTCCGACTTGCTAGACAGGCTGAAAGCGTGAATCAGTGCATCAGTCACGTGCGTCCCCTTCGGTACCCGTTCCCCCATGGAACTCTCACAGCCTACGACGCGGCCCACGTCCACGTTGCCGCAACGGATCTTGATAGACGCGCCTAATGCGGAGGTACCCTTCCAGAACGCACTGAACGATCACTTCGTAGTTGGGGTAATGAAATGTCACTGAGTTATGGTCGACCGATGGTGTCCATTCCGGGTCCATCTGTGATCCCGGATCGGGTGCTTGCAGCGATGCACCGCCCGATGCCGAACATCTATGAAGGAGAAATAGTCGAAATTTCCTACAGTGTGCAGGACGATCTGCGGAAAATAGCGCGGACCGAACAACCGGTCTACATCACCGTTTCGAATGGCCACGGCGCATGGGAGATGGCTATCAGTAACACCTTGTCTCGAGGTGACAAGGTGCTCATCCTTGAGTCTGGACGCTTTGCGGTTGGATGGGGTGAGATGGCGGAAACCTCGGGAGTGAAGACAGAGATTTTGCCTGGAATCGACGCCGATCCGGTCGATCCCGCGGCCGTCGAACAGCGCCTAAAGGCCGACCTTTCGCGAGAGATAACGGCAGTCATGGTTGTCCAAGTCGATACCGCGACCTCGGTCCGTAACGATATCCCAGCTATCCGAGCGGCCATGGATGCGGCCGGACACCCTGCACTGTTAATGGTTGACTGCATAGCGTCCCTCGGCTGTGAGCCATATGAACATGACGACTGGGGAGTGGACATCACAGTTGCAGCTACTCAAAAAGGATTGATGGTGCCACCCGGACTTGGGTTTGTCTTCCCAAGTGAAAAAGCACTCACAGCGCACAAAAGCGCTGATCTACGCACCGGCTATTTCGATTGGGGTCCGAGAACTAACCCTGATGAGCATTACAAAATCTACTGCGGAACCCCACCGATCCAACATTTATGGGGGATGCGCGAGGCTCTCGACATGCTGTTCGAAGAAGGACTCGAAAGTGTGTGGAATAGGCACAGAATCCTTGCAGATGCGGTCAGATCGGCCGTCCAAGCCTGGAAAGCTGAAGATGGCTTTTCGTTTAACGTCACTGAACCCGAATCCCGATCGAATTCCGTTACTACCGTCCTCACAGGTGATGTCGATGCGAGCGAACTTCGTCGAATCGCTGAACAAGAAGCTGGCGTAACCCTCGGTATTGGTCTCGCTGAGTTCGCTGATCGAGCCATACGCATCGGCCACATGGGGCATCTCAACCCACCAATGATTCTTGGAACAATTGGTACGATCGAAGCTGCCCTCACCAAAATGGGCGCTCCGATGGGAGGGTCCGGTTCAGCAGCTGCGGCTGCCGTCATCGGCTCGGCGCTATAAAGACCTAGATCGGCAGGTCGCCTGTAGCGGCGCGCGTCGATCCTTGATCGGTCCACGCAGCGATGGTTCGCTGTGCGATTCTCATCTGATGCACCTCGTCGGCACCATCAGCGAATCGCGCCCAACGAGCATGCTGATACATATGAGCCAATGGGGTATCAGTCGAATATCCGAGTGCGCCGTGAACTTGTATCGAACGATCGATCACCCGACCGAGCATGTTGGCCACGAAGTGCTTTGCCATCGACACTTCAGCCTTAAAGTCGTCTTGCCGGTCGATCTTGTAAGCCGCGTGCAACACCATGAGTTTCGCTTGGTACAGCTCCATGGTGCTGTCCGCAATCATCCACTGGATACCTTGCTTTTCTGCTAGCAGCGATCCATGCGAAAAACGATTCAACGAGCGATCCACCATCATATCCAGAGCAATTTCTGCCTGAGCTATCCATCGCATGCAATGCGCTAGACGCGCCGGACCTAGGCGATACTGGCCAAGCAGATGTCCTTGCCCGCGCCCCCCAAGCATCTGATTGCTATGAACACGAAGATCTTCAATGAGAATTTCGCTGTGGCCGGTGCCGCCATGCATTGTTTCCACTTCACGTACTTCGTTCCATCCCTCGTGTGGGAGGTCGACGATGAATGCAGAATTACCCGCCTGAGGAATTTCGGGGTTTTCTTCGGTTCGTACGACCAAGATCGCGAAACTTGCGCGATGAGCGTTTGAGATAAACCACTTATGTCCGTTGATTACCCATTCGTCTCCATCTTGGTAACCATTGGTTTGAATCAAGGTTGGGTCGGACCCGGCTACTTCTGGTTCAGTCATGGCGAAACACGACGTCGCTCGCCCCTCACACAGTGGTTTCAAGTATTTCTCTAGCTGCTCGTCAGTGCCCCAATGCAACAGCGTGTGCATATTTCCTTCATCGGGGGCTTGGCAGTTGAGAACCCACGGCCCGTAGTAAGACTTGGCGGCCTCCGCCTGAACCATCGCCAATTGGACATGTCCGAGACCCATACCCCCCCATTGCTCTGGCATGTGCGGTAACCAAAGGCCCTCGGCCAGAGCCTTCTTACGCATCTCAACTAACTTCGATACGTATCCGTTTCGATCTTGTTCGGCGAGCTTTTCTCGCTCAATTACTTCTTCAACCGGTTTAACTTCCCGCTCTATGAAATCTCTTACTCGTAGGCGCATCTCCTCAAGTTCGGGTGAGAGGCTGAAGTCGATACTCATGAATGGTTCCTAGCTCCGTGTGGCCTGCACCGTAGAACAGGTTTCGTTGGCACTCCGGTAGAGAAAATGGTAATCGGCGTGAGACCACCAGCAGACTTCCTAGTCGCGTCCGGTGGTTGTTGTGCCTTCTTACTCTGTGCCCTTTAGAAGTATTTCTTTATTGGCCGGATTCGGAATTGGGAAATCCTCTGCACCCATTACCAGACCGCGATCGACGACTGCGACCCTGCGTTTAGGTGGGGGAGGCGGAGATGGAATCTGATCTGGGGGAGTCAATGTCATGAGTCCGTGACTCTTCACTTGAGGCTCAGCAGGTGCACGGGAATCCACGTCAACGCCCCCAAATACTGGAGGTGTGCCCGCGGCAAGCAAAAAAATAATCGCGATCAGCGCGAAACCCGTGATGACACCAAATGCCACTCGATAGCTCGCTAGGTCGTGAATCAATCCGACTAAGAAGGGGCCAGTACCTACCCCCAGAACCATGATCAGCGAACCCATTCCGTAAATGCGTGGGTAATCCTTCACACCGAAAGCATCTGCTAGTAGAAGGGGATGAAACATGAGTAGATTTCCCATCGCCGCACCCAGCACTACCGCTCCGACCATGATCATCTGCCTGGAATCAGCGATTGCCAAGATGCCGATGCCGGCCGACTGCACCACCAGCAGGCCCACAGTGAGACGGGTGAGAGACATCTTGAGGGCGGCAATCCCACCGATAATTCTGGATATCACACTGGTAGCGCTCAAAACCATCAGTACAGCGCGAGCGGTGTCAATATCGATGCGATCTTTCGTCATCTTGAAGGTGTGTTGGATGGCCCCCACCTGGGCTGCCATACAGATGATGAACGTCATTGAGATGAGGGCGAAATACCGAGACCGCACGGCGGTCTTAAAGTCAACCCCATCGGGCGGACTTGGAAGCTCTCCAGAAGCGAGCGGTGGGTCGCCGTCGGGCCGGAGTCCCATAGGTTCCGGAGCACCACGAATCAAAAACAGAACCGCGGGCAGCATTCCAACAAGGAATGCGATGGCTAGCCGGGGAGCCCAATAAATCATTGAGTCAGCATCAACGATGGTCGCGACAACTGGGCTGAGAGCTATTCCTCCGAGTGAGAGACCAGAAGACGCGATGGACAGAGCCACTGATCGTTTACGCACAAACCAGCGAGTAACAATTGCGGAGCTAGGAACCAGACTTGTAAGCGCAAAACCCAGGCCAAAGATGATCATCACGAGGACCATTTGGGGTACGTTTCGAACTTGACCTAGGAGCGCCAACCCAGTGGCCCCGATGAGCGACCCGACTGTCATTACTAGCCGCGCGTCGAAAATTGCTAGTAGTCGACCGGCGTAGTAGCCACCTACCCCGGAGGTGGCGAAAAATATCCCCGTGCCTGCCCCCGCGACACCAACACTGAAACCCTGCTCAACTACAAGGGCGTCTAGAAAAACCCCCTGAGCGTAAAACCCCAGCCCTGAAGTGACGGCCATGGTCAGGAAAAGGCCCGCTAGGACTACCCAACCACGAAAAATCCCAGGGGAACTGTTGTCTTCCATTCCCCGCACCATGCCAGTTAGGGCGCCTTCATGCTCAATCGTTACGTTATTTCTCCTTATTTCCAGGCCCACGTGGCTGTGGCCCGCTTTGCTGACAACCGCCGGGATATGCCACTGGCGGGTTTTCTGCGATGAGCTAGGACTATCGGTTGATGAGGTGTTGCTCACTGCCGAAATGACTTCAGAGCCGCTTCCAACGGTGAGCATCTAAAGTCACGACATGGGGAAAATGCGGGCGACAAGAATGATCGATGTAGGTCGGATGGTGTGTGAGGAGATTGAGATTCCTCCTCTTGCCGATGGTCAAGTGTTGATCAAGAGTGAGATGGCTTCGATCTGCGGTAGCGATTTGCATGTTGTGATGATGGGAGCGGGGTTGAACCACGCCTTTCCTTGCCCGCACGGATACCCGGGGCACGAAGGGATCGGGCAGATCGTTGAATCTAAAGCTGCAGGACTAGAAGAGGGCCAACATGTCTTGACGTTCCCCAACCCGGTTGTGGGGGAATGTTTTAACGAATATCAGCGCGTTGGCGAAAATTACTGCGTGCCGCTACCTGAGTCCGACCTGCCACGAGCGCACCTACTCATGGCTCAACAACTCGGCACCGTCATCTATGCAATGCGAAAACATCCACGCGATATTTTGGGTGAGACCGTTGCGGTAATGGGTCAGGGATCTGCTGGTTTGTTTTGGACATATTTGTTGAAGAGGGCAGGCGCGGCCCAAATTATTGTCTCTGACTTGTCGGACGCTCGGTTGTCAGTGTCAAGTCAATACGGTGCTGACGTATGCGTGAATGCGCAAGCCGACAGCCTCCATACCGTCGTTGGAGATGTCACCGGCGGAAATGGAGTGGACTACCTGGTCGAAGCGGTTGGGCGAGCAGAGACTTTTCGAGAGTCCGTAGATCACGTGCGGATGGATGGCGGGATCATGTGGTTCGGGCTTCCGAGCGTGGACTCCGATATTGATATGCGGTTCCATAAGTTCTTCCGAAAACGCCTTCATGCAGCGAGTACCTATGGTGCGCAAGATGAAGACGGAGCGAGTTCTTTTCGAGAAGCGCTCCGTCTGATTTCCACTGGCGACATCGATGTATCACCATTACTCAGCCATGTTTTTCCAATAGAAGAGATTGATGAAGCGATGCATCTAGCGCATGAGCCCCATGATGCCCAGGCGCTCAAAGTGTCGATTGAATTTTCATAAACGGCAACACAGCGAACGAAATGGCGAGACCGTATTGGTAGTCCGAGACTGAGGTCCGGTCAGGAAGGTTTGATATGCGAGTAATTGTGACGGGAGGGGCTGGCTTTCTTGGACGGCTGCTCATTGAGGGTCTCCAGGCTGATGGAGCGGACGACATTGTGGTCGTCGAGATCGCCGATGTAGACATCCCTGGATGTCGGGTCATCCAGGGAGATCTCGCCCACGACGACATCCTTCCTGCGCTGCTCAATGATGAACCGTGCACCATCTTCCACTTGGCGTCAGTCGTGAGCGCGGGAGCTGAAGCGGATTGGGAACACGCGGTTGACCAAAACCTCGGCGGCATGCTGCGACTTCTTGAAGCGTGTCGACACTCCGGTCATCTTCACAAAGTTGTCTTCGCTAGCACCTTGGCCGTATTCGGTGGTTTCACCGCAGGAAGCGAAGTTGGCGATGTTGTGAAGCAGACACCGTCAGGTACCTACGGAACGACGAAAGCTATCGGCGAATTGCTGATCAATGACGCGACTCGAAAAGGTCACATTGATGGTCGTTCTGCAAGGCTGCCGACAGTTATTGTCAGGTCTGGTGCCCCGAACGCGGCGGCTTCAGGGTTCGCCTCGGGGATGTTCCGAGAGCCGTTGGCTGGCCTAGCGAGTGTGGTACCCGTAGGCGAGGAGACTGTGATGGTGCTGGGATCGGCCCAAAACACAGCCACTTGTATCCAGATGTTGGCTGAAGTCCACGGTGATGATCTAGGTGACGACCGAGCGGTAGGGGTTCCGGGATTAAGCGCGACCGTCTCGGAAATGTTGGCGGTGTTAGAAAAAGTAGGAGGCACCGAAGCGCGGTCACTCGTGGAACTTGAATACGACCCTGATGTTGATGCTCTAGTGCGAAGTTGGCCAGCGGTCTTAGATGACAGAAGAGGACGCGACTTAGGCCTGCCGGCCGATCCTGACCTCGAATCGATGGTTCGCGCTTACGCAGAGACCCTCAACCATTGACCGAGCGGATCGCTGCCACGATTATTCCGCAGCCTTCTTTCATTTCCGCTTCAGTCACGTTCAGCATGGGGGTGAGGCGGATCACGTTTCCGTACAGCCCACCTTTCCCTACTAGTAGCCCGTTATCTTTGCAGACCTCAATTAAATGGGCAGCAGCTGTCGTGTTGGGCTCCACACCACCGGGCTGAACACACTCGATGGCTTGCATGAGACCTTTTCCGCGTAGCTCGCCAACCCAGTCTGTGGCGTCGCATTCACCACTGAGTAGCTCGACCATCTGTTTACCGCGCCGCGCAGCGTTTGCCTGCAGGTCGTTTTCTTTCACGTACCTAAGGGTCGCCCGACCTGCCGCTACGGATAGCGGATTACCGCCGAAGGTTGTGAATAGGGTGCGATCGATAGTGTTCATAACTTCGGCGCGTGCAACACAGCCGGCAAGCGTGATGCCATTACCAACACCTTTGGCGAAGGTCAGTATGTCGGGCACTATTCCATGCGCCTCGTACCCCCAGAAATGGTCGCCGGTGCGTCCCCAGCCGGTCTGCACTTCGTCACTAATGAACAAAATCTCGTTAGCGGACAGCACTTTGTGCATAGCACCAAAAAACCCATCGGGAGGGGTTGCGAATCCACCAACTCCCTGAATCGGTTCAGCAATAAGTGCCGCAAACCCGCCAGCGTCTGTCATGTCGAGAAGCTGAACTAAGTCAGAGACACACGCCTGGGTAAAAGCTTCATCATCAAGTTCTCGGAACGGACTTCGGAAGCGATAGGGGCCTTGAACAAAGTGCACGTCCAGCCCGCTGTAGCTGCTGGATAACCAACTGCGGTGAGAGGTGACGGCTTGGCTTGTCATGGAACGCCCGTGGTAGCTGTTCCGCATAGCCAGAACTTGGTTTGATCGCCGATAGTTCGTAGCAATCAAGATGGCGGTGTCATTGGCCTCAGAACCAGAAGTCGTGAAGAGCACTCTCGCATCTGGAATGCCAGAAACAGCAGCCACTTCTTCAGCGAAAGACACGACCTGCTCGTTGAGATAAAGGGTCGAGGTGTGCATGACTTTTTGGGCCTGCTCTTGGACTGCCGACACGACCTCGGGAACTGAGTGTCCAATCATGGTCGTCAATATGCCACCGAAAAAATCTAAGTATTTGTTGCCCTCTAGATCCCACACATACCCACCTTGACCATGGTCTATGGAGATGGGGGTCTCGTAAAGAGGATTGACGAATGAAGGCATCACCGCGCGGTAACGCTCTAGGAGTTCCTGGGTAGTTGGCATGATGCTCAGTCTCTCGGCTGTCTTGATGGGATGAGTGAGTGGTTTAGATAGTTGACCGTAGCTGAGGAGCTTCGAGATCTATCGTCCCGATGGTGCAACCCACAGCAAAAATCGGAATTGGTTCGTAGAAATGGACAATTCCCTGAGCTCCCTCAGTCGCTGCTGACACAGTCATAAATGTTCGAATTTCAAATGCCCCCTGTCCGGCATCGAGATAGGACTGAGTATCGGCGTAAGACAGCATTGCCGCTTTGTCGCAACGCGACCATTCATCAAGGAACTGCCGGTCCCAGCTTTCGTTGATTTTCCCGCTATCAGGAGTCGCTGGCCAATGGCTTATGCCGCCGGTGCCGATTAGAGCAACGCGTTCTGGAACTGAGTCAGCGGCCTCTCGTAACGCCTGTCCAAAAGCCCAAGCCCGATGCAAAGGAGCGAGAGGGGGGCCTTGGCAGTTGATGTTTGTTGGAATAACTGGAAGGTCATAGTTAGGGGTCAAGAAATGTAAAGGAACCATGATCCCGTGGTCGAACTTCCATTCTTCGGCATAGCTGACATCGGCTGTTTCCATCACTTTTTGAATCAAGCGTTCCGATAGTGACCGGTTGCCAGGAATCCGTGTCTTAGATATCCCCAACCATTCAGGATTCTCGATCGGACCTTCGTAGTAGTCCGCCATGCCCATGGCAAAGCTAGGCATGTTGTTCATAAAAAAGTTTGCGAAGTGCTCAGCGGCCACAACAATGAGCGCGTCGGGTTTGCTGGCTTCAAGGCGCTGGCGCATGTCATCAAAAGCTTCGTACAAACGGTTCTTAGCCGATGCATCGGCTTGATCGGCTCGACCCACAATTCCTGGTGCGTGACTGCAGACCCCTGCAAAAACCAAAGGCATCTTTAGTCTCCCTCTTCGATGTCGCTGGTTTGGCCCAGGCGCCTAGAGTGCGCGTCGACTCCCTCATATCCGGTCACTGCGTACACACCCTCTCTCACTGGACCATGAACGGCCAGCCCGTCGCGCATGCGTTGTAAATAGTCCTGCCATTCGATTGAGTGCAGAGCAGCAAAGTGCATCAAAATTTGTCCGTTTACACCGAGGTGAAAAAGTAATCCAATGTCGGGTTCGATCAGTGCCTGTTGCTCTTCGGCTGTCAGATCGAAACTTACGAGCGCGCCGCGTCTATCCTCCGCGTACCGGGCTTGGAATTCCTCGTCGCGGTTTAGTTCGAACAGAAACTTCTGCATGTAGTACAGGCTCACCGACTCAGATTCTAGGGTTGATGAAGTCAGTTGAAGACCGGAGGCTCTTGGTGGGGATGATCAGTACGTTGCGTTCGGTTGTTCGTTTACGGAGATATGAACGTGATCGAACGCTTCGGCGGTTGTCGAAGGTCGCCGATGTTGGGGATCTTAGAGCTATGGCAAAAAAGCGAATGCCCGCTGGTTGTTTCGATTACATCGATGGTGCTGCTCAAGATGAGGTCACAGCGGCCGCGAACGTTTCCGGCTATGGCGATTACTACTTCCGACCTCGAGTTTTAAGAGATGTGACGTCGGTCGACACCACCACCACCTTGTTCGGCAGCGACGTGCCGGTGCCGCTCATGATCGCGCCTACCGGATTCGACCGAATCGCGCATAGCCAAGGAGAGTTAGCGGTGGCCCGCGCAGCGGAACGGGCAGGCATTCCCTACTCCCTATCGACAATGGGTACGCGATCTATCGAAGAGATCGCTGCTGTAAGCGATGGCCGAAAATGGTTTCAGGTGTACGTCTGGCGTGACAAGCCTCTCCTGAAGGAGATGTTGGAACGAGCGGCCGTCTCAGGGTTCGAGGGGATCATGATCACCGTCGATACCGCAGTCTTAGGACGTCGAGAGCGCGACATTCGTCGAGGTTTTAGTCTTCCTCCCAAAGTGGGTTTGGATACCTTGATCGACGGCCTACTTCATCCTAGATGGACATTGGACTTTCTTCGTGCCGAACCGATCCAATTCGCAAACGTGAAAGGCAGTGCCGATGTCGGCGATGGATCGACACCCGTGACACTTGCGGATTACATCAATAGCCAGTTCGACCCTGCTTTGTCTTGGAACGACATCGAATGGTTCCGAGAAAATTGGTCAGGGATGATGATGATCAAAGGGGTGCAAACAGTAGAAGACGCAGAAATAGCTGCTGACATGGGTTTAGACGGAGTGATTCTCTCTAACCATGGGGGTAGACAGCTCGATTTCGCACCTCCTCCGATCCATCTTGTGTCGCCAGTCGCCGATGCAGTTGGCGGCCGAACATCGATCATTTGTGATGGGGGAGTGAGGAGGGGAAGTGACATCGTGAAAGCATTGGCCATGGGGGCTGACGCCTGCATGATCGGGCGAGCGTACTTTTATGCTCTCGGAGCAGCAGGCGAGAAAGGCGTAGATTGGGTGCTGGATTTCTTAAAAGCGGGTGTCGAACACACGATGGCCTTATCTGGCATTGGATCCATAAAGGAACTCAATCGAGACTTGATCGAGGTTCGTGATTGATGAACCATCCCGAGGGCAACGTTCCTGACTCCGCGTTGCGCAATGTTCTTTTCATCATGTGTGACCAATTGCGTTGGGACGCGCTGGGATGCTCTGACCACCCTTGCTTGGAAACTCCCAACATCGACCGTCTCGCCGGGAAAGGCGTCCGCTTCGACCGAGCTTTCGTGAACGGTGCCGTGTGCGGGTCGTCTCGGATGAGCTATTACACCGGTCGCTATGTCGTCAGTCACGGGGCTCGGTGGAATCAGGTGCCCTTAGAAGTCACCCAGAAAACCATGGGTGATCAT
>DUBN01000078.1:0-167458 GCA_012960315.1 Acidimicrobiia bacterium | reverse complement strand
AGGACCGTGTTGGTAGGAAAAACCCACATGAGAGCCGATGAGGCAGCGCGTAAACGCCTCGCCATCCCCAGTAACTCTCCCGAGTGGATGTTTCTCTCTGAATGCGGTTTTGACGCTGAAGAGCATGACGATGGTCTACATCCGGACGCACGAGTGCCTATGGATTTGCCATACAACCAGTTTCTACGTTCCCAAGGCTTCCCCGGTGATAATCCGTGGCATACAGCCGCTAACAGCGTCATTGACGCAGACGGAGAACTTTGTTCTGGGTGGCTGCTCAGATCAGCGCCGTTCCCAGCAGTCGTCCCTGACGAACTCTCCGAAACCGCCTACATGACCGATCGGGCTATTGAGTTCATTCGACGCGCTGGTGATGATCGCTGGTGCCTCCATCTCAGCTACATCAAACCTCACTGGCCCTATGTGGTTTCCGCGCCGTACCACGACATGTACGCAGGTGAAGAGATGCCGGCGCCCAATAGAACTGAAGCCGAGCTACAAACAACACACCCGGTGATCCGCGCGCTCCAACGATCGCGTATCGGCAGAGCCATGTCGAGATCTGAAACGCGTCAACTAGTCCTTCCCACTTATTTAGGACTGGTGAAACAAATTGACGACCATTTAGGTCGACTATTTAGCGAACTAGAACACCTTGGGCGACTTGACGACACCCTGGTTGTGTTCACGTCTGATCATGGCGAATACATGGGCGACCACTGGATGGGCGAAAAAGATTGGATTAATGAAGAGGTAGTGCGGGTTCCAATGATCGTCGTCGACCCTCGCTCGCAGGCTGATGACACTCGTGGCACAACATCACACGAGTTGGTTGAAGCCATCGATTTACTCCCGACCTTTGTCGAGGCGCTAGGGGGGGAGAACGAAACGCGCAAGCAATGGCTTGAGGGTGAGTCATTAATACCCGTTCTTCACGGTGAGCGCGGCACGCGACGAGAGTTCGTTGTGTGTGAAGCGGATTGGGGATTCCTAGAGATGGCTAATCATCTGGGGGGGACAAAAGAACCACGTCGACGGCGCGCCACCATGCTTCGCAACGAGCGATTCAAATATGTGCTGAGTGAGATCGGCTCCAACCTCCTTTACGATTTGGATGAAGATCCTCACGAACAACACGATCGTTTCGGTGACCCAAATCTCGGTTCCGTCGCCGCTGATCTTCATGAACAGCTTTTTGAATGGTTCCGTAGTCGGCACCATGACACCACCTTTAGCGACGACATGATCAACGCGACAGCTGCGCCCGGTGGCACAGCTAAAAGAGGCATCATGATTGGATATTGGGACGAAGAAGAGTTATCCGCTGGGATGCGCGGCGAGCTCTACTAGGGATCAGAAAACGATTTCTCGGATCAACACTGCGATGGCGCTTAACGAGGCGACACCAAGGATTGCGAAGCGAAACCAACTTCCGTTGATTACCGTACGCAGCACTCGACCCAATATGAGACCCAGGAACATTCCCGGGCACAGCATCGCGGCGAGGGACAGGTGTCGGAGGTTGAATCGCCCGTCGAACGCGAGAATCGTAAGAATTGCTGGGCTGGCTACCAACATAAAACTCGCCATAGTGCCGCGCAGTGCTCCAGCATCACGATGCCCATGAAAGATGACGAATATGGGCCCTGGAAGTGCTGCGACGGTTGAAGAGAACGCTGTTGCGGCCCCCGCTATATATTGCGAGCCGACTCCCGTGGGAGGTCGAAGACCAACCAGCTGTAGCGCGACCGCTCCGAGAACAAAAGAACTAACCGCAATAGCAAGTGTGCTCTCATCTAATAGCGAGAGAACGACGATCCCAGCGACCAAACCAAGCGGAGCCCCCCAGATGGCTCTCTTCCACGCAACAAGGTCCGTTAATTTTCGATCTCCAAAAGCATTGCGAACATTAACGACCATCGCCATCGCCAGCATTGGCCCCGGCAACAGCGTGGAATCAATGGCCATCAAAGTCGGTCCAGCAACGAGAGCTGCGCCGATACCCAAGGTTGATTGCACACCGCAACCGACAGCTAACACCCCAAGGGCAAGCAAATACTCCGCAACAGACACGAGACATAGGGTGCCCTGCGAAATCAGTAGATCCTCAACCAGCACTTGCCCGTACGCTGTTAAACGTGGGTGACCGCAAATCTAATGTTGTATTGACTGGCTTTATGGCGACCGGAAAGTCGACTGTGGGACGTTTACTCGCGGTTCAACGCAATGCGTCCTATATAGATACCGATGAAATAATTGCCGACCGACACGGTTCTATTGAAGAAATTTTCGCCACTCAAGGAGAAGCCGCGTTCAGGGAGATGGAACGCGACATAGCTTCAGAACTTGAAAAAACTTCTGGCCTTGTGATCGCGACCGGTGGCCGGATGATGCTCGACCCAGACTGCGCGGAGGCATTGGGTTCAACTGGCAGAGTTATTTGTCTGACCGCTTCCATTGAGGAGATCAAACGCCGACTCCTTATTGATGAAGATGAATCAGTACGACCATTATTAGCAGGCTCCAGCGAGGCGGAGCTTCGACTGCTCTATGAAGAGCGAGTTGCGGGGTACAGCAGATTTCAACAAATCCAGACTGACCGAAAATCTGTCGAAGCAGTCGTGGAAGAGATCGAAACCCTCCTCGGTAATGATTGAATTAAGCCACAAATACTGTTCCCGTATGAACCCCAAGGGCGACGATAGGGCTACTGACAGATTTCGGTTGGGCGGGGGAGCCGACCGAACGAATAGCTTCGAGGTGCTCTGATGATTCAAAGTGAAGATGTCAGTAACACCGCAGATGTACAACTGACATCGGAACCTGACGTTGACGTAGTCATTGTTGGTGCGGGAATTATCGGCTCCGCTGTCGCGTACCAAATTGCTCGCCGTAGCCAACTGAGAGTTCTTGTAGTCGACAAGGCAGCCGGGCCAGCGACTGGCTCCACCGGTGCTTCGGTAGCTATTTCGCGCTGCCGGTACACGGTTCCTGAAGTTGTTCGACTGGCCTACCGCAGTCAGTTGGCCTACCGATCGTGGAGCGATTTCACAGGACTTCAGGACCCGATAAGTAGTTACACCGAAATGGGGGCTCTTTGGGTTTTCGATCGAACAGTTGACCAACTTGCCGCTGAGCACAAAAGGCTGCATAGCAACGGTGTTGCAGTAGAAACTCTTTCAGCACGAGAAGCGTTAGATCGCTGGCCGGAACTAGATTTATGTGTCGAACCCATTGATTTCGAAGCGATCGATAGGCATCAATGTCGACAGGGCGAATCCTTTCTATACGAAGTTGAAGCAGGGATTGCTGACCCAGCAGGCGCAAACGCCGATCTAATTGCCGCCTCGAAAAGGGAAGGCGTAGATGTCCGCTTCAGCATCGGCGTAGCAGACGTTGTTACTGACAAAGGTCGAGTTGTCGGTGTTCGACTAGATAACGGTGACGAGGTTCGCTGCGGACTGGTTGTTAACGCAGCCGGACCTTGGTGCAACCAGATAAACCAAATGGCCGGTGCTCAAAAAAGATGGACCTTGACTCCCACCCGTGTCCAGCTGGTCTTGAGGGAATGGGGTGATACGGACCCCCGCTTGCCCATCACTTTCGACGGCAGCACTGACGGTTGTTACCGAATGGAGAGAAGCGGGGAACAGATCCTCTTGGTGTCTCCGGAAATTCCTAGCTTTATGGAAGCCACTAAAGATCCAGATGATTTCCGAACGAGCCCGGATCAAGAATGTGTTGAGGCAACGTTGGCGGCATTCCAACATCGGGCGCCTGGTGTTCGACATGTCGGTACAACGACGGGAACATGTGGCTTGTACACGATTAATGAGCAAGACAGCCACCCGATTGTAGGGCCGAGCGAAATACCAGGGCTGTGGTTAGCAAATGGGTTCAGCGGACACGGATTTAAGCTCGCTCCCGGTATCGGAGCGATGACCGCACGCGCAATTACCGGCGCGGAAGCTCCATATGACCCCGATGTCCCGGATGATCTCTTTGCGATCGACCGAATCCCGTTAGCAACTTCAGGAGGCGTGTTCGCCTAGTTGTATTCTCGATGAAGGCCTGCCCACCTGTCGGGGTAGTCACCTTGTAATTCCGGTAAGGCCATAGCCCACGAGGTGGGGGCCCACCGGTAGCGAGATTCCCACATTACTGCGAGAGAGTCGGGGCCTTTCACTGGAACTAAATCTGCCTGGGTCGCGGACTCGTAGGCCGCGGCATCGGGGCCGTGAGGAATGAATGCATTATGAATAGAAATCCCCCCAGGAAGAAACCCTTCTGCTTTTGCATCATAAATTCCCTCGATCAGACCCATAAGTTCGCTCATCACATTTGAATGGAACCAAGGCGGGCGAAACGTGTGCTCGGCGACTCGCCAGTGTTCTCGAAATAGAATGAAATCGATGTTGGCAGTTCCGCTGGTATCGGAAGCCGAAGAGAGAAGCGTCCATATAGATGGGTCAGGGTGGTCAAAAATGACCGGTCCTACAGCACAGAACCGTCGCAATTCATAGCGATATGGGGATAAATTCCCGTGCCAGGCGACGACATCAAAAGGGGAATGCTCTAAATCGGTCGCGTATAACTGGCCACTGATTTTCGCGACGAGTTTCGTGGCACTATCACCAGCGTCATAGCTCGCTACTGGGTATTCAAAATCTCGTGGCAGCGCGTTGGCGTCGGGACCGAGCAATCCGTGCTCTGGGAGATCGAACGCTGGACCGTAGTTTTCGCAAACATAACCGCGCGCTGTCGAGTCCAGCAGGTCGACGGCAAACTTCACTCCTCGAGGAATGACTGCCAGATATCCAGGCGCGACATGTATGTGGCCCATTTCGGTGCGCACCACGAGCCGACCGTCATAAGGGACAAGCATTAGCTCTCCGTCGGTGTCGACAAAGGCGAGGTCTTCCATTGAGTCGGTCGCAACGAAGTGATGAACAGCGCCCCCTGTCTGCATTTCGTTGCTGCCGTTAGTTGCGACGGTGGTCAGACCCGTGAACCAGTTAGTTTTGAGCGAAGAAGCCGGGAATGGGTCCCAACGGAGTTGCACAGGGGCTGATACCGACTCTTTGTCAGGGCCCGTCCGTATTAAACCGTTATCGATTGGTTGCAAGTTGCTGAAGTGCCGCACCGAGGGCCGCATCCTGTAAACCCAACTTCTTCGCATCGAGCGTCGCGGTGCGGTGAACGCTGTGCCGGTTATCTGTTCGGTGAACAGGCCGCCGTGGACTTTTTGTGGCGAGTTTTGACCATGGGGCAAGACGCCTGGGTCTGCTTCGGTTTCGAAGTGGTTGCCGAATCCGGTTTGGTAGCTGAAGTCAACCATTGGAGTCACGCTAGGCGTTCCACCTAGCCGCGGTGGACAACTCCGCTTGACTCAAGCGCTTCGATTTCCTCTTCGCTTAAATGCAGAAGTTCGCGAAGGACTTGATCGGTGTGTTCACCTTTTTCGGGCGCTGGTCCTTTGACTCCCACGTTTGGGGCGTCGTGCAATCGGAAAGGCAAGGCGACGGTCTCAAAATCTCCAACTACAGGATGATGAATCGTCTCGAAGGCGCCCGTTGCCCGAACTTGAGGATCTTGTACAGCCGCCGCCGAATCATTAATTGGTGCCCAAATACACCTGTGCTCGTCAAGCCGGGGCATCCAGTGGTCTGCTGGCATGGAACCGACGCTTTCGTCGATGGTTGCGAGGAGTTGAGACATGTTCTGATATCTGAGACGACCTGAAGAAAACTCATCCATCGTTAACAGGTCTTCGCGGTCCAACGCTCTACAAAACCGTTCCCAAGCGTCTCCTGTGTCGGGCATAGCGAACTGAAGCCATCGTCCGTCTGAGGCTTGAAACGCTTCTAACATCGCTGACAGGCCTTTTTCTCTTGGGCGGTTGTAGGCCGGTTGGCCGTCGACCAGTGAAGTCACTAAATCGAGGCTGATGGTCCACGTTGCTGTTCGTAACAGCGATGCCTCAACGACTTGCCCTTCTCCGGTCACGTCGCGGGATCGCAACCCGGTCATTAGCGCCCCGAATAACGCTATGGAAGTCGTGTGGTCACCTGAACCGGGACGAGCGTGGGGTGGTGCACCGCCTGGGGTCGTGCCACCGCCGTAGACACCTGATCGAGCGAAAAAGGCAGTGACGTCGTAGCCGGGACGGTTGATCTCTTCACCAACTTCGCCATACCCGGATAATAAACCGATCACGAGATCGGGTTTGATTTGGAATAGGTCGTCGGTCCCGAGGCCGAAGCGCTCTCGACGCTCCTTGAGAAGATTCATGACAACGACGTCGCATTGCGCTATTAATCGGCGGGCGATATCAGCGCCTTCGGGATTGTCAAGATTGAGTTCTATCCCTTTCTTGCCTCGGTTAATGAATTGGAAGGGGTAATCGGGGTTGTGCTCGCCGTCGCTGACTTTGGCCTGCTTCATAAGACCTCTGATCGGATCACCTCCGATGGCTTCCACCTTGATTACTTCAGCGCCTAGATCGGCCATGATTGCTGTCGCTGAAGGTGCAGCAGCAAAGTTCGCGAACTCGATAACTCGGATGCCTTCAAGCGGTGCGCTCATAGCTCTTCCCCCTTCGGCAGCCTGAACCTTGCAAACCTTAGGACTCTTCGGCGGTTTGCGCAGCGGCTAGCTCATCTAACAGCTCATGGAGTAGTTCTAATTGGGCTACCCCGAAGCGGGCTTCAATTGCTGCATAACCCTCCTCGCTCCCTGCAGCGACCTTGGAAACCAGTGCCTTGCCTGTGTCAGTGAGGTCTAGGAGGTTGCTTCTTTGGTCGGTTGGATGTGGCGCACGTCTAAGGAGACTGCGTTCAGAGAGGTTTGCAGTTATGCGGGATAGTGACGGACCGAGAAGGAACGTCATTTCGCTGAGTTCGCGCGTGGTGAGCGGTTTCTCAAACGCGGAGAGGGTTCGAAGGACTCGCCATTGTTGTTCGGTCAGCGCGTCGGCCGCTAAGCGTGGCCTAAATTCGCGCATAACTGCCTCTCTGGCGCGCATCAATGCCATAGGCAGGGAACGTTCGAATGGTCGAAGAGGTTGAGTCACGACAAATCCTCATCTTCGATTGTGTTGGTTAGAGTCCCGATGCCTTCGACGGAGACTTCAACCACGTCGCCTGGAGCTAGCCACACAGGAGGGTCGAGATGCGCTCCGGCTCCCGTCGGCGTGCCCGTGTAGATCACATCACCGGGTTCGAGGGTGATGAACTTCGACAGATATTCGATCTGATATTCGATCGAGTAAGCCATCGTGACAGGACTGTCGTCTTGGCGCAGTTCTCCGTTGACGCGAGTTTGTAGGCGCAGATCTTCGAAGTTGCCGATTTCATCTAGGGTGACTAGCCACGGCCCCATGGAGCCTGACCGTTCCCAGTTCTTTCCTTGGGTTACATTGAATTTCGCGTGGCGTAGCCAGTCGCGAATGGTGCCCTCATTACCGAGAGTTAAACCAGCAATGTATTCGCGAGCGTGTTGTTGTTCGATGCGCCGGCCGTGCTTGCCGATTACGGCGACGATCTCTCCTTCGTAGTCAAGTTGTTCGCTTTCTGGGGGTCTGATGAGCGGCTGTCCGTGTCCAGTCAGAGACGCAGGAAATCGCACAAAAACGCTTGGGTTGCTGCTTGAGCTCGAATCCGCGTATTCGGCGTTTCGACCGCCGTAATTCACTCCGATACAAATAATTTTTCTTGGTCGCGGAATCGTTCTCTCAAACATCACTTCAGATAATGCGCAGTCGGCTTCAGCCCAACTAGCTGCGTCTCGCGCTTCGTCGAGACGGCCACTCTCTAGGGCGCTGCTGAGGTCCGGCAAATCTGGAAGGCGTCGCCCGAGATCCACAACTCCACCACCGTCCTCGGTGACAGCTCCCCAAGTGATTCTTCCTCCATGGCGATAGGTGACGAATTTCATGAGGAAAGCTCCCTATCAATAGTTGGTAACATGTTACGCACATCGACGGGCCGAGATAGAGGCTCTAACGGGAAGCGAATGAATGCCCCATATTGTCGTTGAGTATTCGGCCAATCTTGAAGACCATATTGATGTTGGAGAGCTACTTACGTCGATACATACTGCAGCCGCATCGCACGCCTTGGTCCCGTTAGCTGGGCTTCGGACCCGTGCCATGAAACATGAGCAGTATGTGGTGGCGAACGGGGACGCTCGCAACTTGTTTGTCGCGGTGATAGCTCGGCTCAATGGAGATAGAGGGCAGGAACCGCTGTTAGAGATCAGAGATCTTCTGATGGTGGCGTGCTCGGATTCATTGAGTCAGATTCGCGAGGAGCAACCATTGGCGTTGAGCGTCGAAGTTCAGGCAATTGATGCGGCAATGAGGATTAACGACAACTCGATCCGCGATCATTACGAGGAGTTGAGGTGAGTTCATCGCGAACAGTTGAGGAAAATAGGGAGGTAGCTAATGAAGCGCTCGCTCGGTTTTCAAGTAGTCCACTCTTACATCTCATCGACGGCGAACTTGTTCCCAGTTCTTCGTCGCTGACATTTGACAACGTTTCTCCGATAGATCAAATGTCGTTAGGTCAGGTCGCTGCTGGAGGACCAACTGAAATCGCGCTTGCCGCGGACGCTGCAGCGGAAGCGTTCGACGGTTGGGTTTCGCTGCCGGGTGGCGAACGTAAGAAGATCTTGCACAGAGTTGCTGATTTGATCGTTGAGCGTGCCGATGAAATCGCAGTGATCGAATCTGTCGACACTGGTCAGCCAATTCGCTTTATGAGTTCGGCGGCGATTCGCGGGGCAGAAAATTTTCGATACTTCGCGGATGCCGCGCCGGCTGCGCTCGATGGTGATGCCATGCCCACATCGACGCATCTTAACTATTCGACGAGACGAGCTATTGGCCCCGTTGGAGTGATTACGCCGTGGAACACACCGTTCATGCTTTCCACATGGAAAATCGCTCCTGCGCTCGCATCGGGATGCACAGTGGTGCACAAGCCCGCGGAATGGAGTCCGCTGACGGCGTCAATACTTGCAGAAATAGCTGGTGAGGCCGGGCTTCCTGCGGGAGTGCTAAATGTTGTCCACGGCGTTGGGGAAGTTGCAGGGAAAGCACTCACTGAACACCCGGCGATAAAGGCCATCGCGTTCGTAGGTGAATCTTCTACAGGTTCACTGATCCAGGCTCAGGGAGCGCCAACGCTAAAGCGGTTGCATTTTGAACTCGGCGGAAAAAATCCGGTCGTTGTCTTCGATGATGCCGATTTAGAACGAGCCCTCGACGCTGTGGTGTTTATGATCTACAGCCTCAACGGTGAGAGGTGCACCTCTAGCAGTCGTCTTATCGTGCAAGACACGGTTCATGATTGGTTCGTTGAGCGTTTGACAGAGCGAGTGAACGGCCTTCAGGTGGGCGACCCATTAGACCCAAGGACAGAGATCGGACCGCTGATCCATCCGCTGCATTGCGCCAAAGTCAGGTCCTATCTAGATAAGGCAATCGAGGATGGCGCCAGGGTAGTAATTGGAGATTCAAAGTTTGATCCCAATTCGAATTTCGTCCCGCCGATGCTTTTCCTTGAAGCGAATAATTCCATGCGTATTAGTCAGGAAGAAATCTTCGGTCCGGCGTTAACGGTGATTCCGTTCTCGGATGAGAGCGAGGCAGTGCAGATCGCCAACGATGTTGAATATGGGCTTGCTGGATATTTGTGGACTGGAGACAGTGGACGAGCCCACCGAGTCGCGCGTGATCTCGACGTTGGGATGGTGTGGGTAAATTCGCAGAACGTCAGACATTTAGCTACGCCATTTGGAGGGACCAAACGGAGTGGTATTGGACGTGATGGGGGCGACTACAGCTTTGATTTTTACATGGAAACTAAGAACATAGCGATGGCTTACGGCCGACATGACATTGGCAAATTAGGGGCGGCGAAAACTTGAGGACTTTGAACGACAAGGAAGTTGAGCGCCAAGCTCACCTTCATGACGAGGCTCGACAGACCGCCAGTCAGATAGATCCCGTAAGCGTGGAACATCCGGCGATGACCGTAGATGATGGTTATGCGATTCAGAAAGCGTGGCTCCGGATCGAGTTGGATCGCGGTGCTCAACTTGTTGGTCACAAGATTGGGCTTACGTCTCGAGCTATGCAGTTGGCGATGAATATCGACGAACCAGATTACGGCTATCTGCTTGATGACATGGTGTTCCACAATGGCTGTGAGTTGAAAACCTCGGGCTATTGCGACCCCAAGATCGAAGTTGAGTTGGCCTTCGTGATTGGTGAACGCATTGAGGGGGTTGACGTCACCGTTGACCAGGTACTCGACGCGACAGAAGCCGTCGTTCCTGCGATCGAATTGATTGACGCCCGTTCGTATCGCAGGCATCCCCGCACGGGACTCACTCGAACGGTCACCGACACCATCTCCGACAACGCCGCGGATGCAGGCATCATCATGGGGGATTTTCGTAAGAACCCCAAAGATCTAGATCTGCCGTGGATAGCTGCGGTATGTGAACGCAACGGCAGCATCGAGGAGTCAGGGGTAGCGGCTGCCGTGCTTGGAAACCCAGCGCGTGGCATTGCATGGTTGGCGAGACGGTATGCCCCCCACGGCGTTGCTTTGGAACCCGGACAGATTGTCTTGAGTGGATCTTTCACGCGACCGGTCGACTGTCGTGTCGGAGATCGTTTCAGAGTCGACTATCGCGACCTAGGAGTGATCGAGTTTTCGTTCGTCTAAACCTTCGTTACAAAGTTACGTCGGTGAGTTGACGGACGTAACGGTGTATTCGTAGGCCGGTTTAGCGGGCAACCCACCCTCAGCGCGGCAGGTAATCGTAGGAATTTGCCTTCCTTGAATTATTTCTACAGTCCAGTCCTCGAGGGCTACAGACAGGGTTACCGTCCAGCCGGTAGCTGTTTTGTTGGCCCACACTTCTCGAGGCATCAGGTCCATGTCCCAGCCCATCTGTTCAAACACTGCTCGTTCCGCCACCTGGCCAGGGCCCGCTGGGGCACCCCACCACCCCCTGCAGTATTTGCTGAGATTTTTTACATCTCCGCTGAGTTCAAGGATCGACAGCATTGACTGGGTGTCTAAATAGGCCCACATTCGTCCGTCGGGGATTGTCATCGCGGTAGGAGCGAACCGATGGCCGCCTGTGTGGCTGACCCTGAAAATCGCTAGACCAGGAGCCTCCATCTCGAGATCAGACGCCAACTTTGTTCCCGCGCTGCCACAGCAGACGTCGTGGCTTCCTTGGGTGCAAATTAAGACAGCGATGTCTGGTGGGTGAATGCTGTCTCTCGTGATGTCTAGTTCGGCAGGATGGGTGGTCTTGATTTGATTTGCGAAGCGCGCAAGTTCTGTTGGATCTGTTGGCCTAAAGCCCCAGCTTTGAACCCCGATTTTGTCGCGCTGATACACGATGACCCGAATACCGGGCTGTGTTCCTGAAGGCACGGCTGCCAGAACCCGTGTGGAACCTAGTGAGGTGGTTGCCATGGATGTGAATTGTTGAAGCAATGGATGTTTAAAAACTGGTTTTGGCCACGGAAGAGGGACTTCGACCAGGACGAGGGCGTTGACAAATAAGGCGTTGCCGCAAGGGTCAGTGTTGATGGAGTGAGCGTGTGAAGCGCATCGCAACTGTTGGTCTGCCGCGGGTAGAAGCCTGAGAGCGCTCTCTGATAGCCCATTAGACATACTCATAGACTAGAAGTGTCCAAGCCCAGACACAGAAAATTCAGTTGCGAGACACAACGACTTCTTCTCCGAGCTCTTCCGTTTCGTGATCGACGATTTCAGCGGGAAAGCCAGGAGCTCTGACGTCCAGGCCGGTTGAATCTTCCAGGCGCCGGATGACGTTGGGCGACCATTCTCTTGGGCCGTACCTATGTTGAGCATCGCGAAAGATCTCGATTAGTAACGGTGAGAGCTCAAGGGGCACTTCTTCGCGGTCGGCGATCTCTTGAAAGAGTGAAATGTCTTTAACGACGAGGTCCATCGTGAAATTGATGTCCCTACTTCCGTTGAGAATTACTTGGCTTTCGGTCTCGTGAACGAATGAGTTACCAGAACTAATTCGGATAGCTTCGTAGGCGGTAGCTAGATCCAATCCCGCGGCCTTGGTTGTAACCAGGGCTTCGGAGAGCGACAACAGGTTCGCCGTCGCTAAGTAGTTAGTTACGACCTTTAAGATTGACGCGGAACCAAGATCACCAGTGTGCAACACTTGTCGCCCCATCCTGGTGAGAAGAGGTAGCACTCTTTCAAATACGTCCCTCGTGCAGCCCGCGAAGATAGCGATGTTTCCTGTTGCTGCACGATGGCACCCACCTGAGACCGGGCAATCTGCGGGTGAAGCACCTAAAGCTTCGACCTTTTGCCCGAGACGCAGCACCTCGTGCTGGTCGGTGGTACTCATCTCGATCCAAATTTTCCCTTCTGTGAGTCCGGCGAGAATCCCGTCGTCGTCTTCCATTACTGATGCGCTGGCTGAGGGACTCGGTAAACACGTGATGATGATTTCGGACGCTTCCGCAATTTCTCGAGGGGATTGCGCAACGGACGCCCCAGAACTCAGAAACGGTTGCGTTGTGGCCGGGTCCAAGTCTCGTACCGTGAGGTCGAATCCATTGCGAAGAATGCTGTGAGCTAATTTGCCACCGACGTTACCGAGTCCAATAAAACCGACTTTCACCTGATCATTCCAATCTGCCTTGGCCTGGTTGGCTCAATGTAACTCTCTCTAATGGCTCAAATTTTCGATTTACCCCAACGATTGAGAAAGATAACGTGTTAAGCATCTGTTGGGACGAAGGAGCCACCGATGATCGCGTCGCATCCCAAGGTGACCGAAGAACTGCACGCGGCCTACTTAGCTGACGGAGTGGTGAAAATTCCCAATGCCGTGTCCGAGGAATGGCTGCCCCAAATAGAGGCAATGGCGGATGCACAACTTTTAGACCCTGGGAGATGGGTCACCGATACCAACCCCGGCGCCAGGAGGGATCGGCTCTTTACGAGTCGATATCGCTGGAAGAGCGATCCGACAGTTAACCGCTACATCTATGAGTCTGGAGTTGGTCACATAGCGGCCGCACTGATGGGTTCTGCAAGCGCCCGATTTTATTTCGACCACTTGCTGATAAAAGAACCCAAGACGCAAGCTCCTACTCCGTGGCATCAAGACATTCCCTACTGGCCGTTTCTCGGCAAGCAGATCTGTTCGGCGTGGGTATCGACGAGTCGAGTCACTGTTGAAGAAAGTTCACTGGAGTTTGTCCGAGGCTCTCATAGATGGGATTCATATTTCGCTCCAGAAGCATTTGACGGCTCAAAAGGCTGGGTAAATGATTTTGAAGGCGAGCCATGTCCGGATGTCGCGGCTGCCAGAGAGGATTACGACATCGTTGGGTTCGACGTTGAACCCGGCGACGCCCTGTTCTTCTCTGCGTGGGCATTGCATGGCTCCCCGGGAAACGCTGGGAATGGGCGCCGAGTAGCGCTGTCTACTCGATGGCTTGGTGACGACGCCACTTGGTATCCCCATCCGGGCTGTGACCCCACCGTCACCGGCGAAGACACCACAGTTGAAATTGGCCAATATCCCGGTGACGAAGACCTCTTTCCGCTGGTTTATAAAACCCCGGATGCTTCTTTACGCGAGATCAATTCCTAAACATCGCGCAGCCTCCACTACATGCGGGGCGACGTATTTTGAATCCATCCCGGCCACGAGGTGGACGATTGCGACGGCAGCCTGGGTGGCTCCATCGGGGGTTGTCACTGGTGCGGCGATGGAGGCCATCCCCTCGATGACTTCGCTTTCCGAATACGCCCACCCCGACGTTCGAGCGTCGCTAACTTCCACGCGTTCGGATGCTTTTGGTGCGTCGCCAGCTAGCAAGGCGATTCCGGGTGCGCCGCGATCGAGAGGGTGGCGGGTTCCTGGCCGGTAGGCAACATGTGCTGCCGTGCTCATGGGTTCGACTACTAGAACGGTGACTGCCGCATTGCCGTCCGACACCACGAGGAAGGCAGTCATTCCCAATAAGTTGGCGAGTGTCGCCAGGATGGGAGCAGCGGCGGCTTGCATATCATTTTTGACCCCCCCGGCTAGAGCGACGAGTTGAGTCCCTCCCGTAAGACGACCAGTTGCATCACGCGTCACTAAGCGATGATCCTCAAGCGTGCGGATTATTCGGTAAGTCACAGAACGTCCGAGACCCAAATGGGTAGCCACCTCATGGATGGTTAGCGGAGTTTTGGAGGTGGCGATTATTGCCAGGGCTGATAGGCCACGGTCAAGAGTTTGGGAACGGCTGGAGTCGATTTGGTGAGTAGCAGACATGTTGCAAGATACAATATCCGATTATCGGTTAAGGTATTCTATATTCGGACAATAAAGCGATAAATGAAAGCTCAGGAGTGCTCATGCCCGCAAGAACTGGAAAACAGGTCATTGAGCGACTTCGAACCCAGCCTCCGGAGCTTTGGCTCGAAGGTCAACGCGTAGAGGACCCGACGAGCCACCCGAAAACTCGAAACGCTGTGGCATCGCTTGCGGCCCTATACGACCTTCAATACCAAGATGACCTAGTAGACGTCATGACTTTCAAGTCTCCATCGTCGGGACACCTAGTTGGCCGCAGTTTCATGGTGCCGGAAAGCAAAGACGACCTTCGTAAACGCTCTCAGATGCACAAGGTGTGGGCCGACGCGAGCCTTGGCCATATGGGTAGATCACCCGACTACATGAACGTAAACGTTATGGCTGCCGGGATGGCGGGAGCGTATTTCGACGAAGTAGATGGTCGTTTCGGCCAAAACATCAGAAACTATTTCGAATACGTGCGAGAGAACGACCTGGCGCTCACGCATGCTCTCACTAACCCGCAAATTGACAAGTCAAAGCAAGCCAACGAATTTGATGACCCGTTCATCGCCCTGGGCTTAGTCGAGGAAACTAGTGAAGGTATTTTGGTTCGCGGCGCCCGGATGCTGGCCACGTTGCCTATCTCCGATGAGATCTTGATATTTCCGTCAACGGTCCTGCAGGGCGGAGATGAACTACGCCCTTACGCGCTTGGGTTCTCTTTACCCAATAGCACCCCAGGGTTGCGATTCCAGTGCCGCGAACCATTGGATCAAGGTCGAAGCCACGTCGACCATCCCCTGGGTTCACGCTTTGACGAACTTGATGCCATGGTGATCTTTGACGACGTCATTGTTCCCTGGGAACGGGTTTTCTTAATCCGGGACGTAGATCGGGCAAACCAGGCCTACGCGCGAACAGGGGCAGTGCTGCATATGGCCCACCAAGTGGTGAATCTAAAAATCGCAAAGACGGAAGCCATCCTGGGAACTCTTCAAGCAGTCATCGACATGATCGGAACTGGTCATTATCCGCACGTCCAAGAAATGGTTGCAGAGGTAATCATCACCCTCGAGATCATGAAAGCTTTGAAAGTTGCTTCCGAAGAGCAGGCGACCGTAAACGAATACGGGGTGATGACCCCAGCGCGAGGCCCATTAGATGCTGCCCGAAATTACTATCCGGCGGTCCATAAAAGGTTGATGGAAATCCTTCAACTTTGCTCGTCAAGTGGTTTGATCATGGTGCCGAGCGAAGCCGACTGGACTGGTGAACGAAGCGGCGACATCTCCAAGTTCCTTCAAGGGAAGAATGGCTCAGCAGAAGAACGCTTGCGCTTGTTTAGGCTCGCATGGGACATGACAATTTCCGGATTTGGCGGTCGACAGAGCTTGTATGAACGGTTCTTTTTTGGGGACCCAGTTCGCATGAAACACGCCCTGTATGGCGTATACGACCGAAGTGCTTACGTTGATCGTGTCGAACGATTTCTGGCAGATGACACCTGGCCCCAGACGTGAAATTAGACAGAGACGCGATCGCAAATGCTGCTCAACGACTAAACGGCCATATTGTCGGCACTCCGGTCCAGTCACTCAATGGCGAATCCTTGGGGTTGCCTTATCGGCTGACCCTTAAGCTCGAAAATCTCCAACACAGCGGATCGTTCAAGGCCCGAGGTGCAATGAATGCTTTGCTCTGCGCAGAAGTCGGTTCCGATGGGGTGATTGCGGCTTCCGGGGGAAATCACGGAGCGGCGGTTGCTTGGGCGGCTAGAAGCCTCCAGTACCCGGCCAATATCTTCGTACCATCGGTCATTTCTTCGCGCAAACTCGAAAAGCTCAAGTCATACGGAGCACAAGTACATGTAACTGGACGCGAATACCACGACGCTCTCTCTGCAGCGCGTCAGTTCACGCTCGGTCGTAATTGTGTCGAATTACATGCGTACGACCAAGCGGAAGTTGTTTCGGGCGCCGGCACCATTGCAATGGAAATAGATGTCCAGGTACCAGACGCGACAACGGTGATTGTGGCATGCGGAGGTGGTGGCCTCGCTGGTGGGCTGGCGACATGGTGGGGGACCAGCAAGCGGCTAATCGCGGTCGAAACTGAAGGGACGCAAAGTTGGGCCAAAGCCCGAGCCGCTGGCGAACCCGTTGACATTGAAGTATCGGGGCTGGCAGCGGACTCCCTTGGAGCTCGCCGCATAGGAGACCTTGGGTGGAACGCACTCGTCTCCTCGCGAGCGGAAAGCGTTGTCGTAAGCGATCAAGAAACAGCAGCGGCCCAAGGGGTGCTCGCAACTGAATTCGGTGTTCCGTCCGAGCCCGCAGCAGCAACTGGTCTCGCTGGATTGCTTTCAGGCAAGATCGCGATATCGGCGCATGAGCATGGTGTCTTGGTGATTTGCGGGGCAAACTCGGATTGAACCGCCTCACCACACGGCTAGCGTCAAGGACATGGCTTGGTGGTGGTGGGTAATGATGCTCGTGGCGGCGCTCTTGGGTGTCGCTTTATATGACCTTCTTCAACGCCGCCACGCCATATTGCGTAACTTTCCGCTGATCGGCCACCTGAGGTATCTGATTGAACGAATTGGCCCCGAGCTCCGTCAATATGTCGTAGCCGGTAACGACGAAGAGAAACCTTTCAGTCGCCATGAACGACGATGGGTGTATGCGACAGCCAAGAAAGAGAACTCATATTTTGGCTTCGGTACTGATGATGATCTGACAGAACCAAACCGCGTCGTTTTTCTCCACTCGCCGTTCCCCATTCTTGACCCGGTTCCGGCTTCCGCCCCAATCCAGTGCACCAAAGTTTTAGGTCAATGGCGAAGCCGACCGGGTGCCTTTCGCCCGCAGTCAGTAGTCAACTTGTCAGGGATGAGCTTCGGGTCGCTGTCAGGAGCTGCTGTTCAAGCGCTCAATCGTGGCGCCGCTATCGACGGCTGTCTTCACAACACTGGTGAAGGCGGCATAGCTGAACATCATCTTCATGGTGGAGAACTGATTTTTCAGTTCGGCACCGGATACTTCGGATGCCGCGATAATAACGGCAACTTTTGCCTGGACACACTTCTCAAAACGATTACATCTGCTCCCGTTCGAGCGATCGAAATTAAGTTGAGTCAAGGTGCCAAACCCGGCATGGGTGGGTTGTTGCCAGCGGCCAAAGTGACGGCCGAGATCGCCGAGGCTCGCGGTGTTCCCCAAGGAATAGACGTGGCGAGTCCGGGTGGGCATTCAGCCTTCTCAAACGTTGTCAGTCTCGTCGCGTTCGTTGAGCAACTAGCGGACATCACTGGATTGCCTGTTGGCGTCAAATCTGCTGTTGGGCAAGTTGATTTCTGGACCCACCTAGCGCAACACATGGCTGAAACTGGCCGCGGGCCGGACTTCATCAATATTGATGGGGCTGAGGGCGGCACCGGTGCTGGGCCTTTGGTCTTCTCAGACCACGTAGCTCTTCCGTTCTGGGAAGCTTTTGCAGTGGCCTACAACGCTTTCGCAGAAGTTGCTTTGACCGACGCAGTCGTATTTATGGGCGCGGGCCGACTGGGGCTCCCTGCACCAGCGGCTACAGCTATGGCTTTGGGCTTGGACATGGTGAACGTAGGACGCGAGGCCATGCTTGCGATTGGATGCCTACAAGCCCAGAAATGCCACACGGGTCATTGCCCTACCGGCGTAGCAACCCAATCCCAATGGCTCCAAAGGGGTCTTGACCCGACTGACAAAGGAGTGCGATTAGCCAACTATGTCTCGGGCCTTCGTAGCGAACTTTTGCGGTTGTCATTCGCGTGCGGAGTTAAACACCCCGCCCTCATGGGTCCCAACAATGTTTCTGTACGTTGGATCGATGGCCGATACCGCAGCGCCCACGATCACTACGGCATCGATCCGGCGGTGACACATTCTGAACAACGATTGAAGTCGATAGCTGACGCGCTCCTCGTGTCCTGAAAGACATGCGAGCGGAAGCTACCGTGTGCCCACTATGACGATGATGACTGGCGGCCAAGCTGTCGCTGAGACCCTCTCTGCTATAGGCGTGAAACACGTTTTTGGAATTGTGAGTGTTCACAATTTGCCCATCTACGACGCTCTTTCACTCCACCGAGATATCCAAGTAATTAATGTTCGCCACGAACAAGCTGCAGCACATGCTGCTGATGCCTATTCGCGAGTCACTGGCGAGCTAGGGGTACTTCTGACATCAACAGGGCCTGGCGCAGTCAATGCCGTGCCCGGAATCTACGAAGCCGCATTTGTCTCATCGCGGGTCATGATGATCACCGGACAGATCGAGTCCCGATTCCGTGGCAAAGGCAAGGGCTTTCTCCATGAACACGAAAAACAACCCGAGATGCTCAACACAGTGTGTAGATCGGTCGCCTCTGTCCGCTACACCGAGGACATCAGCAGGGAACTCGCCCGAGTCGCAGACGATATCCGTCGCGGCCGCCCTCAACCCGGCGCAATAGAAATCCCGATCGATCTTCAATATCGAACAACTGACATCGAGATCGTCGGTTCATCGAAAACTGAGCGGATAGCACCCGACGAAACCCTTTTGGACCAAGCGGCGGAGATACTGCGAACTGCCGAGCGTCCAGTTATTTGGGCGGGGGGCGGCGTCAATATTTCAGGCGCCGGACAAGAATTGACTGCTTTCGCTGAGCGGCTCGGCGCCCCGGTTGTCACGACAATCGAAGGAAGAGGATCTATTTCCGAAACGCATCCCCTCAGCCTCGGATTTCGTACCGACCGGGTGTCAGGTATGGAAATTTTCGAAGAAGCGGATGCAGTGCTTGCAGTAGGTACGCGGTTCCAGAACTACGCCACGCGGGTCTGGAGTCTTCCCATGCCCGAAAAGCTTGTGCATGTCGACGTCGACCCTGAAGTTATCGGGCGTAACTATCCCGCCGCTGTAGCAGTAGTTAGTGATGCCAAACTCGGGCTTGAGGGCTTACTTAAACGAGTCAAAGAGGGCAATGTCGATCGTCAGTTCGTCGACCGTTGTCTCAAAATACGAGCAGCCGACGAGCAAGCGGTTCGCGAAGAGATCGGCTCAGATCACAGTCAAATTGTTTCCATCATCCGGCAGTTACTTCCTGAAGATTCCCCAATTGTTCGCGACTCAACCGTGCCTAACTACACCTGGGGTAATCGATTGCTTCCGATCGTTCGAAGTCGGACCTCCGTTCGCCCAGCAGCTGTGGCGATTGGGCCGGGATTGCCGCTTGGTATGGGTGCAGCAATAGGAAGCGGAAACCACACCCTCATTGTGCAAGGCGACGGCGGTCTTCAATTATCTATTGGCGAATTGTCCGCTTGTGCGGAACACCAAATCCCAGTGATCGTTCTAGTTTTTAACGACTCCGGCTACAACATATTGCGCATAATTCAAGACAACGTTCTGGGTCGTAAACACGGCACAGAGTTGCCAACCGTAGATTTCGTCAAAGTTGCGGAGGGAATGGGAGTCGACGCGGAGAGAGTTGATGGACTTGAGCAATTCGAACCGGCATTGGCGAGGGCCCTTGAACGTCAAGGTCCTACCCTTCTTGATATCGACATGAACGTCCTGGCACCTATTCGCCTGCCTCTACCTGCTCATCAACGCTCTCAAAAAGAGCAATAAACCCGCGTTGGGAGGATGCACCTCCCGAAACCTAAGTCACAGGATCACACTGGAAAGACACACCTACTTCGTCGCCTATTTTGCGAAGTGCTCTGACGACTGAACCCGGGTAGGAGACAACCCCGTCAAGCGTGCGTCGGTCCATAGTTTGTTGCTCAATCTCACCAGGGAGGTAGACCTGCTGACCCGGTAGAGCATCTTCTTCTCCGGCAGCACGGATTTGGCCGACCATGTCTTCGATGTCGTCGTAGTACTCATCGCGATCTCTGAAGATGCCAGGATCCATAAGTAGAAAAAACTGGCCCCTATGGCCGACAGCGACATCGCCGCTATGAGCCGAACCCGAAAGAATCCCAGCTAAGACGTTGGAGGCGGTAATCATTCCGATCCCCTTGTAGCCGCCAATGGCAGGCACGATGCCCTTCATCGCTACATCGGGATCCACGGTGGGATTTCCCTCTCTGTCGAGAAAACCCCATGCCTCGGGAATCTCCGTGCCTTCTGAACGAGCTCGGAGCACCTTTCCCAAAGCGACAGGGGTCATCGCCATGTCAAGAACGATCGGCGGATCATCTCGTCTCGGGAACGTCCACACAATGGGGTTGTTTCCGAACAATTTTCTCCTGCTTCCGAACGGCGCGAGGTTCGGAACGCTGGTCGTAGTACCGAAGCAAACAAATCCAGCTTGAGCGGCTCGGTACGGATAATTCGCGCCACATCCCCAGTCGTTGGAGTTACGGATTACGCCGGCGACCATTCCACTCTGGGAAGCCACTTCTATTAATCGGTCCATGAACCGCGTGATCACTAGTTGTCCGAGTCCATGGTTGCCGTCCGCTACAACCACCGCCGGTGTTTCCTGCACGATGTTTAGCTGAGCTTCGGGATCGGTTGATCCGTCGCGGAACCAGTTGATGTACCAGCTCACTCTCTGAAAACCGTGGGTATCGACACCTCGTAAATCAGACCACAGTTGGTTGTCAACCACCGTTGTCGCGTCCAGAGCGGACATGCCAGCCGCCTCATAGGCAGCGATTCCCCATGGGCGGAGCTGCTCCAAACGAAAAGCGATTGGACCCTGAGGCTGATCACCGCTAGGGCGATCATCGGGAATCCCTCGAGGCGAATGGTCATCAGTGTTAGTCACAGTGCTCCGATCACAGCATCAGCAAATTCTTCGGTTCCAGCGTCACCGCCCTGGTCTGGAGTCAGAACAGACCCAGAGAGATAGACGTCTCCAATGGCATTGTTTAGACGATCAGCAGCGGTATTGAGATTCAAATAGCGGAGCATCATTGTCGCCGACAATAAAGTCGCGGTTGGATTGATGATTCCCATACCGGCAATGTCAGGCGCAGTTCCATGAGCGGATTCAAAATAAGCGAATTCGTTTCCGTAGCATCCAGATGGAGCGAGTCCTAACCCACCGATGGTCCCGGCCCCTAAATCAGAGAGAACATCACCATACAGGTTGGGCAAAAGTAGAACGTCAACGTCGTGTGGCCGGATCACCAACCGGTGAGCCATATCGTCAACAATGAATTCCTCGTATTGCAACCCAGGGTACTCCTGAGTTATTTCTTGGACAATCTCACAGAACCACCGATCTGTCGCGGGAAGCATGTTGGTTTTTGCTGAGACAGTCAGTTTTGCACTCCTTTCGAGTGCTAATTCGCAAGCAAAACGTGCGACTTGCTCAGTGCCTGGCCGAGTGATGATTTTCGCCGCGAACCTGCCGTCTTCAGCTCCTGCCGGCAGACGGGACCTGGCGTCAGCCAGGCCGGCATTGAGTAGGTCTTTGGCTTCGCCCATGATTCCGACATACATGTCCTCAAGGTTCTCTCGAACGATGACGTAATCAATTTCTTCGGCGTCTTTCAGCGGCGACCGAAAGCCGGGACGCCATTGAATTGGTCGAACATTGGCAAACGTCAGTTTGCCCCAACGCATGTATCGAGCGCCAGGTGTTGTTCCGTTTGTCGCGCCGAAAAGCACAGTGTCAGCGGCATCAATTTGTGCATGTACAAGAGCGTCGCGTTCTGCGGCGTCAAGTTCTGATAGCTCACGTCCCGGGAGTACGTGGTCCCATTCAATGGGCAGGTCCAAGGAACCAAGTACTCGCACCGAAGCCTGCATTGCCTCCGGCGCCGCGTCGTCGCCTGGGATAACACAAACTCGAATGGAAGTAGCCATACCCCAGGTTTACACATCAGCACGACGATGGCTTTCACGATGAGGGCACAGGCAAAGTGCAGCGCTAAGGGAATCTTGTAGGGCGTGGCGCTGTAGCTCGTAGTCAGCACGAATGTTCCATCGTGAACTGAAACAATCGCAGGAGCGGGTTTCAAGCAAACAGCATTGCGTCTTTATGAGTCGTAGGCTCCGGCGATGCTTGAACCGAACGCGACGAAATTAGGATCACGTCGTGACCGTAGTGCCCTTGCCGTTCGAGGGTTCGTCCCGCTGCTATTCGCCGGAATGTGTTGGCATTGGGCGCGTTGGGGGATCGCTTTTCTGTCGGCCTTCTGGGTTAATGACGTAACTGACTCGCCCCGAATGGTTCAACTCACTGGAACAACTATGTGGGCTCCGCTCCTTTTGGGAGGTGCTATCGGCGGGGTTATGGCAGATCGCTTTGACCGTCTGCGGACCGTTCGCTTGCAACTCGCACTGCTCGTGCCGGTGGTCGTCGTAGTTGGCGTGTTGGAACTTAAGGACTCACTTCAGCTTTGGGTCATCTACCCGTTTTTGCTCCTAGCCGGTGTGGGCTGGGTTGGGGACATGACCAGCCGCCGAGCGCTCGTGTTTGAGCTGGTTGGTAACCAACGGCTGGATAACGCCATGGCGTATGAATCATTCGCGCTTGCCACCGGCGTTGCCGTAGGCAATCTCATAGGCGGAAGCGTTGCGCAGAGTTTTGGCGTGGGAGAGGGGTTTCTCGTAGTTGCTGGTTTGCTATTGATCGGTTTGATGGCGCTCAATTGGGTCCCTCACAACAAGGCGCCCCAAACGGCACCGCATCAAAACGCGCTTTCGGTGGTTGATGAACTACGTGCCTGCTTGTCACTCTTTCGAACAAACGAGGGACTTCGTAGCATCCTTGGCATCACCTTCATTGCGAACTTCTTCCTGTTTGCCTATTTCCCAGCTGTTCAACGCATTGGAGATCGCATCGGAGCAAGCCCGAGCCAAATCGGTCTGATTGCCGCTATGACCGGCTTCGGCATGATGGTTGGATCTTTGGCCATTGGCCTATGGGAACCGAAACGTCGAGGATTGGTTTACGTAGGCGGCGTCGCTTTTGGTATGACCATGCTCATCCCATTTGCAACGAGCGCCTCCGTGTCGACAGCTGCTATTGCGCTGTTTCTCGCGACAATGGGATCTGGATTTTTTGCCGCTACTCAATCAACACTGGTCCTTACGACTGTGGACATCAATATGCGCGGACGCGCGATGGGTCTTCTCAGCATGGCTATCGGAGCTCTGCCAGTCGGCACATTCCTGCTCGGTGAGATAGCGGAACGCGTTGGAGCTTCTAGAGCAGTTGTCTTCATGGCGTCCACTGGTCTGGTCTCCCTCTGCCTCTGGTTACTTGGCCATAGGGAAGTTCTCGCGATGGGACGATCTGCGGATATCAACTGATCACGATAACGCGCCACTTCAGTGATTCAGGGCAAGACCAATGACAGGACAGCCGCCCTTGACTACTGTTCCGTTCACACTTCCAAGAGGGGACAGGGGATATGAAGGCTGCCGTTCTAAATCAGATTCCAGGCGAGTTGGAGATCGAAGACATCTCGGTAGACAAACCTGGACCAAATGAGGTCTTACTGCAAGTAGTTAATGCAGGCCTGTGTCACAGCGACCTGCACTTTATGGATGCGGCGTGGCAAACTCAGTTGCCCGCAGTCATGGGACATGAAAGTGCGGGTGTGGTGCAAGCCGTTGGCGACGACGTTGCTTACGTGAAGCCTGGGGACCACATCATCACCTGCCTCTCTGTGTTTTGCGGAAACTGTGACCTGTGTCTGACTGGTAGGCCGAATCTTTGTCGAAACAACGCGGCCGTTAGTCGTGCTGATGACGTCACTCCCAGGTTGGCAAAAGGTGACGGCACTCCAGTTGCTCAATTCGCGCGTCTAGGCGGTTTCGCCGAAGAAATGCTGGTGCACCAAAATGCTGTCGTAAAAATTCGTGAGGACATGCCATTGGATCGAGCTGCACTCATTGGATGTGGTGTGACAACTGGAGTCGGTGCAGTCTTCAAGACAGCGAAAATTGAACCAGGGTCGACTGTTGCTGTTTTTGGGGCTGGCGGTATAGGCCTGTCTGCCGTTCAAGGCGCCCGCATCGCTGGAGCCGGTCGAATTATTTCCGTCGATGTAACCGCCGACAAACTTGAAACTGCGCGGTCAGTTGGAGCGACTGACACAGTAAACGGCGCTGAGACTGATGCAGTCGCCGCGATTCACGAGATGACAAAAGGTGGTGTCGATTACGCGTTTGAGTGCATCGGCCTGAAGGCCACATGTGAACAAGCATGGTCCGCTTCTAAATTGGGCGGTACCACCGTCATCGTCGGCATGATGCCTTTCGGCGAGAAGATTGAGATCCCGGGCTACGAGGTTTTCATGATGGAAAAGCGGCTCCAGGGTTCAATGATGGGATCGAACTCGTTCCGTGTCGACATGCCTCGGTACATCGATATGTACCTTGATGGCCGATTGATGTTGGATGAAATGATTTCCAGCCATATTCGCCTCGAACAAATTAACGAGGGATATGACCAGATGCGTCAGCGCGTCGGAGCTCGGACAGTGATCGACTTCAACTGATTACTTCGAGTAGTTACAACCAGATAGAAAGGACGCACGGATCATGGATGTCAACGGAAAAGTAGCGGTCGTAACTGGGGCTGCGAGCGGAATGGGTTTCGCTATGGCCGAAACTTTCGCCGGCGCGGGTATGAAAGTAGTACTCGCTGATATTGAAGAAGCGGCACTCGAACAAGCTACGGCGCAGCTCGTTCAGGCTGGCTATGAAGCGATCGGGGTTCGCACCGATGTTTCCCAACTACCTGAGATAGAAGCGCTAGCTGCTGCCACGCTGAAACAATTCGGGGCGGTCCACGTTCTTTGCAATAACGCCGGTGTGGGCATCGGCGCGCCCGTAGGAGGGACGTCGATTGCGGACTGGAAGTGGACTTTGGACATTGACTTGTGGGGCCCGATTTATGGCGTTGAAACCTTTTTGCCTCTCATCGAAGAGCAAGGCGAGGGCCACATCAACTCGACAGCTTCCATGGCCGGCCTATATGCCGGCGCTTCGCTAGGCGCCTATAACGTCGCTAAACATGGCGTTGTGGCTCTCATGACATCACTCGAGCGGGACCTTCGATGGCGAGACTCGAAAGTTCATGCCTCCGTACTGTGCCCAGGACCTATCAACACGAACATTGTTGACAGCGAGAGAAATCGCGAACCCGAAGACGCTGCACAACACGTTGCTTCGGAACAGGGACAAAAATTCTGGCAATTTTTGACTCGGACGTTGGCAGATGGAATGAACCCCACCGAAGTTGGGCCGATGGTGCTGGATGCGATTGTCGATGAAAAGTTTTGGATTTTGACTCACCCTGAGATGGGGGAGATCACTATCAACCAGAATCGAGCCATGATCGAAGACCAAAGGCTGACCCGGTAGAGAAATACAATATTCTAAGAACGACCAAAAATCTAAGAATATGTAGAAAAAGGGTCTGCACCCTACATACTTGTGCTGAGTGAGTATCGCTCCTTCCGCATATAAGCCCAATGTCTGGCGTGTCGCTCCACGGGAGGCAGTGGCTCAAGAGTCTCCACGAGACATCTCCTACCGGCGGGTTTTGCTGTGGGTGATCGCTCTGGCAGTTCTTGGATTCGGTTCTCTGATGACCCTGGTCACAGCCGCGCTTCCGAGTATCGCCGCTGATATGAACACCACGACCAGTACAGCAGCCTGGGTGCTGACAGGGCTCATGCTTGCAATGGCGGTAGGTACCCCGGCAGGCGGAAAACTTGGCGATATCTACGGACACCGCAACACCTTCCTTATTGGTTTAGTTGGAATGACCGCGACCATGTTCGCGAACTATTGGGTATGGAACATTGGAGCTTTCATCGCTGTCCGAGTGCTCTTCGGTTTGAGCGGTGCTCTCTTGATGCCGAGTGGCATGGCTTTACTCATGGACGCTTTTGGAGCTGAAAACCGAGCAAAAGCCGTTGGATGGTTCCAGTTCGCAATGACCGGTGCCCCCACTCTTGGAGTAGTTCTCGGTGGACCACTACTAGATCTTCTCGGTTGGCGATCAATTTTTATTGGTTTTGGGCTGGTCGGTGGGCTAGCGACAGTTCTTGCGTTTGTGGTGGTCAAGCCAATTCCTAAGGGACCAAGGGTCTCAATCGACTGGCAAGGAGCGTTGCTTTTAGCCAGCGCAACACTGCTTTTACTCCTCGCCATCACACGCGTACCCAGCGTCGCTCGATCAGGTGACTCATTCATCACTGACGTCCCCACTATCGCGATGGTCGCTGCGAGTTTGCTCCTCTATTTCAGCTTCATCATCTGGGAAAAACGAGTAACTTCACCGCTTTTAGATGTTCGATTGTTCACGAAGCCCACGTTTGCTTTGCCCCTCGGTTCCGCAGCTTGTAGCCAATTTGCTTACATGGGCGCGTTCGTTGTGATTCCTAGCGTCCTTCAAGGACCCTATGGATACTCAGTCGGAGTGGCTGCACTTTTGATGGTTCCGAGACCAGGCGTCTTCGCGTTAGCTTCGCCCTTGGGCGGAAGCTTGGTGACCAAAATAGGTATGCGAGTTCCAATGATCGTGGGTTCAACAGCGATGATCGGATCAATGTTGGCATTCGCATACGGCAGCAGTCCTGCGAAGTTCGGGTTGACTTTCATCATGGTTGGCCTCATTCTCTCGGGAGTCTCTGCGGGCATCGCCTCGCCGGCGTATCAAACAATGGTCGCCAATTCCGTTGGAGACTCGCAACTGGGAATCGCCAACGGCATGAACCAGACCGTTATGTGGATGGGCATGATCCTTGGAATTCAGTCCATGTTGGCGTTCGCAGGCACCGATTTAACACCGACGCGACTTAGAACCACATTTATATTTGCGGCTTCGGTTGCAGCCATCGGATATATGGCACCTATCTTCGCGATACGACCCAACAAGAAGGATTGATAGTTCGAAGTTTCGGGCCCCTCGCCGGGGTTATCGGTAAGACTAGGTAGATGGAATTTCGAATCGACCTCCAGACCATCGAACTTGAGCCTGACGGCGAAGTGCTTCGCATCTGGCTGAACCGACCCGAATCACGTAACGCTCATAACTTAAAAATGATTCAAGAGGTGGGCGATCTTTTCATTGCGTTGAACAGCCAGACGGACTTCCGAGTAGCAGTTCTGGGTGGGCGAGGTAAATCCTTCTGCGCGGGGGCAGACCGTAAGGAACAGTTGACTCCACCCGTGAACGATCTACAGGCGCGATATATAGGACAGCTTGGCCGACGAGCGGCGCGAGCTATTGAGGACTGTGAAGTCGTGACCATTGGACGGATTCACGGTCATGCCATTGGCGGCGGTTGCTGTTTCGCAACGTCATGCGATTTTCGGATCACGACATCCGACACACTTTTTTACGTACCTGAAGTCGAACTGGGTGTGCCTCTTCCTTGGGGAGCGACTCCAAGACTGATTCACGAAATCGGAGCGGCGCGCGCTCGACAGATGGTGCTGACTTCTGAACGTGTTGATGGAACGAAAGCGGCTGCGTGGGGGCTAGCTCACGAAGTGGTATCCGGTGAAGCCGATCTCGATGAAGCTGTCGACCGCTGGGTCCAGCGACTCCTGTCGCTGCCAGCCATGTCGGTTCAAATGTCGAAGTATCAGATGCGTGGCTACAGCCAAATGAGTCGGATGGGCGATCTGTCAGAATTCGATGGAGATGCGTCAGGACGCGCATCTCTTACATCTGATGCAAAAGCCCGATTTGGCACCTTTGGGTAAAGCTGCCGCGGTGCCATCTATTAGCTAGCTTCGGGCATCGATCTTTTGAAATGCCCGTTTAGCGGCTTGAATCCCTTCTACTGCTCGTGGGATTCCTCCGTAAATGGTCATTTGCACCATGATTTCCTCGATTTCTGTTCGAGTGAGGCCATGATTAAGTCCAGCGGGAACATGAAAGGCCAGTTCGTCGACGCGACTTAGTGCCGTCAGAATTGCTACTACCACCAGGCTGCGATCCCTACGACTTAACTCGTCACGTGCCCATAAATCACCAAATGCCCAGTGATAGGCGATAAGGCCGACATCGCCCAGATGCTCCACCATCGCCGCGAGGTCAAGCTCTACCTCGTCGGCGCATCGGCCTCCCGTAAGAGTTTTACGGACGTCGTGGGCACGGATTTGTCGCTCGGAATCATCAAGTTGTTCAGCTCCCTGTCGTTCCGGTAGTCGATCGACGCCATCGATTTGGCAAAACCGATCCGTGACTACTCTCCCGGCTTGCATAGCCATCGGGAAGCCTGCGTATGCCGCCACGTGGATAACCGCCTCTTCGATTTCGCTGCGGGTGAGCCCGTTGTTTAGCCCCACCTGGGTATGCAGCGACAGTTCCTCGGTGCTTCCAATAGTTGCCAGTACCGAAATGACAATGAGGCTGCGGTCGCGGCGGCTCAATTGTGGGCGGGCCCAAACATCCCCCATCACAACATCGAAAGCGAAGCTTCCTAATGCTCCATGTTGGCGTTGGAAAGAACGAGCGCCACGCTCGGGCTCGGCGACAGCGCCACCCATAAACGCGTCAAAAACTTCTAGAGCAGCGGCATGTCGCTCTTCGTAACTACGATTTTGCATAATTCCTCCTCGAGCCAATGCAGACAGTGCACCACACTGAGCGTGCGGCCGCCGCGCCTGTGCAGCGAAGGCTGCCATGCGGCATGCTTAGCTCCTCATTGGAGTCAGACAGATCGGCCAAATGATCGAAGGATTATGCAAGGGCTTGAGGGCATACGAGTAGTAGAAGTTGGTCAAATGGTTGCGGTTCCATGGGCTACGCGGCTAATTGCAGACTTGGGAGCCGAGGTTGTCAAGGTCGAGCCATTAGACGGAGATCGGTCGCGACGGCGGGGACCCTTCCCTGGAAAGCCAGACATCTCCCAAAGTGGATTATTCACCCACCTGAACCTGAATAAAAAGAGTGTTGTCGCTGACCTTGCTGACGCGGCGGGGCGATCACATCTTCGCGAACTAATTTCATCGGCTGATTTGCTCATCCATGATTTGGCTCCTGATTTTGCTGACGCGACCGGCTTGCACGAGAGTGAACTCACTCAAGACCATCCATCTCTCGTCACTGTGTCGGTGACTCCTTTTGGTCGTTCTGGTCCTTATTCCCGCTGGCGTGCAGAAGATTTGCAGCTCATCCACGGCGGCGGGTGGGGTTGGCTGACGCCTGGTTGCTCCGAAGACGCAGAACTTCCCCCGCTCAAACCGGCCGGACAACAAGCTGGCTTTCAGATCGGATTCGCGGCGGCGACGATCGCTCTCGGAGCTTTGGACCGGGCTTTGCGCACCGGCCATGGTGAATATCTCGACCTTGCAGGAATGGCCTACATCGCAAGCATGCTCGAAGGAGGTTTCATTAGTTGGAGCTACCTCAATGAGATTCCCGGTAGGACGGGTACTCGAATCCTCAACCCGTGGCGGATCTTTGAGGTCAAAGACGGGAGAATCTTTATCGTCTGCGTCGAAAATGACCAATGGGAACGACTCAAGGAAGTGATGGGCACTCCTGAGTGGTCACAGATGGAGATTTTCGATACCCAGGAAGGGCGCTATGAGGCCGAAGATCTGCTTCACATGTGGTTGGGAGAGTGGGCAGCCCCTCAGAGCGTCATGGATCTATTTCACTTAGGCCAAGCGAATCGAATTGGGTTCGCTCCCGTGAACACCATTGAACAAATGTTGGACGACCCACATTTACAAGCGCGCGATTTCCTCGTCGAAGTTGATCAGCCAGGCTTGGGAAAAATCATTCTTCCCGGCCCACCCGCTCGACTTTCCAACCCTTGGTGGTCGATTCGCCAACCTGCTCCCGAGTTAGGGGCCCATCAAGGTGTCGGCTTTGACCAACCCAGAGTCGTACCTGTGAACTCGAAAAAAGTTCCCTCACGCCCGTTGGATGGAGTCACGGTTGCAGATTTCACCTGGGTGTGGGCTGGTCCGTTCTGCACCATGCATCTCGCGCACTTAGGAGCCGAAGTCATCAAAGTCGAATCGCGACAGGCCCCTGACCTGGGTCGCCGACTACCTATCCATTCGGTCAACCATGAGGCGACGCCGAATACAAACGGCTACTTCAACCAATGGGGACAAGGAAAGAAAAGTGTCACCTTGGATTTGTCAACAGCGGAAGGACAAGCGATAGCGAAGCAAATCGCTGTCCAGTGCGACCTTGTCGTCTCTAACTACGCGACTGGTGTGATGGACAGATTCGGTCTTGGGTATGACGATCTCGCCGCAGAGCGGCCCGATGTAATTGTCGGTGCAATAAGCGGATACGGGCACTATGGGCCGTACCGCCACTACCTGGGCTATGGCCCCACCACAGCCCCCCTTTCGGGACTCTCATCTATGACCGGGCATGAGGGTGGGAAGCCTGAGGAAGTGGGCGTCTCACTTGGGGACCCGGCCGCAGGCATAGCTACTGCGTACTTGTTGATGGCTGCACTCATCGCTCGCAGGAGGACAGGGGAGGGGCAACTCATCGATACCTCACTTTGGGAGGCGACCGCTTCGAGCGCTGTTGAGGGGTGGATGCAACATGTCCTGACCGGAAATCAGCCTGATTTATGTGGGAATCGAGACCCGATAATGGCTCCCCACAATCTTTACCGCTGTCAAGGTGAAGATAATTGGGTGGCGATTAGCTGTAGCAGCGACCAGGAATGGCAGGCCATGGCATCGCTGTTGGGGATAAATGACTCAAGATTTCTAACCGCTGCGTCCAGGAAAGAATTTGAGAATCAACTCGACGCGCAGATCGAAACCTGGACCTCCACGCGAGATCAATGGGACGTGACGCGCCTGCTGCAAGACGTTGGAATCCCCGCAATGCCTTCCCTTGACGCGCGCGCCCTAGATCAAGACCCTCACCTGAATGCTCGCGGATTTATTGAACGACTCAACCATCAAGAAGTCGGGGCATTAGCGCACACGGGCGTTCCATGGTTGTTGCACGATGGCCCGAACGGAGTCCGAACTCCGGCCCCAATGCTCGGGCAACACACCGAAGAAATTTTGTCGTCGCTCTTGGGCCTCAGCGACTCCGAGATCATCCACTTACGTGACCACAACATTCTCAGTTAGGGAAACAATCCTGACTGAGCCGAATCTCAGCATGGGAAGTTCGTGCTGTGACAGCGGACCGGCATCTCATGTCACGGACATCGACTGAGGGACCAATAATGAAAGGGTTTCAACCCGCAGCCGGATTTGGTGATCGACCCACGTATGCCGAGGAATAGCCAGGCTCCTTGGACCATGTAACTGACGAAAGCTCTTTTTGGTAGCGGTGCCAAATTTCATATTGGCGGTCCTCGCTGACGTATTCAAAAGGGTCATCCAGCCGCTGCTCTACCTCACCCCCACGTTCAATCGGGTTATCTACGAGCCAGCGCGTCGCTAATCTCCAGGCGGTGTCCGGCTTAACAACATCGCGATATCCCAGGTCTCGGATTGTCGGCCCAATATCGAGAATGCGATGAGAATTGGACCAACTTGTGAGCATGGGACGGGTAGAAGGTGCCGCGCGGTAAGGAAGTGAGATGACTTCCCACTCGTGTTCAAGTTCATCGGCAACAATTTCCGCTATTTGGTGGATGGTGAACAGTTGCTCATCGGCGACGTTGTAGATGTTGCCGACGGCTCCGTCAGGGCGGTCACAAGCCAAGAGCGTTGCATGGGCGGCGTTTTCAACCCAAGCTTGACTTTTTACTGTTAAACCACCGTCGGGCACAATCAAAAACGGACGACGGTCGATAGCTCGGCGAACGATGGGCCACTCGCGAGGGAGAAGTTGTCGTGGTCCGTATAGCTGCGGATAGCGAAGATGAATAGCGTCGGGATGAGTTGAGAACACCACCTCCTCGGTTTCGCGAATCCGACGGAGTTTGCTGAATATCTCGTCGTCACCGACCAAACCAGACTGATGGGGAAGCGGGACTGGCATTCCGACCGGAAATAAATCATCGGGGTTAGCGAAGCCTTGGTATACCCCAACCCCGCCGATGGAAACGAAATGACTAACTCTGCCCCGAAGCAGCCTTGACAAATCTCGAAGCCGTCCGTACATAACGACCGCTAAGTCAAAGCATCGGGTTCCTAAATCGTTGTTTGTTCTCTCAATGTCGAAAGGATCGGTGTGGATGTGCTCCACTTCGGAACCGATCAGGCTTGTTTCGTGTCGCCCCGTGTGAAGAATGGTGACCTGAAAGCCACGTTCTAACAGCCCATTCACCACATATGGACCCGTTGGGCCGGTCCCTCCGATAACAAGCGCAGTCTGCATTCAGGCATTCTTGTCGTTGAGTTCAGCCAGCGGGAGTAAAAAGTTGTTCACAGTGCGGTAGCTTTCACTGAAACTCTAATCAACATGGGGGGTAAGCAACGTGGCGACCAAGGCAGGCGACCGTCTCGACTTCGACGGTGGTATTCAGGTAATCGTGACCAAAGGTGGCGAAGGCGACGTCACGCACAGCGACGGTGGTGAAGGTCTGAAGGTCGGAAAGCGATATCAAGACGAAGAGACAGGGATCGAAGTACTCGTGACCAAACCAGGTGCGGTCACGCTGCAGTGCAATGGCAAAGACATGCAACTGCAAGAACCAAAGAAGACCAAGTCAGCTGACTGAGTAACAAGTCGGCAAAGAGACTAAGAGGACTGTTCTGCAGGCTGATTCTGTCACTGTTGCTCGATCTGCCGATCGGCGCGTCGTAACCCTGACTCTGCCGGGCGGTCGGCTCAGCGCGCGCGCAGCTAGAGATATAACTCAAATCTGTGAACAACTACGAGAAGACCGAGAGCCGAGAGTCGTGGTCGTTAGGACGTCGGAATCGGACTTCTGCACGGGACCAGATCACGACCTAAATCCTGCTGCTGTCTCTCCAGACCCAGCGGCCTCATTGTCCACTTTGCGTGTTCCCCTGGTTGCGCTTATCTCCGGCTCATGTGTTTCGGTTGGACTGGAATTGGTGCTCACATGTGACATTAGGATCGCCACCCCTGATTCGGTCTTCTCTTTGGCCGATGCGCGCGAAGGCACGTTGCCAATGTGGGGAGGTACGCAACGACTCCCGCGAGCGATATCACACGGACGCTCTTCATCAATGCTTCTACTCGGAACCGAGATCGACGCGGCTACTGCTCGCGCCTGGGGACTAGTGCATGAAATAGCTGATGATGCCGACGGAGCCCTCAGCAGGGTCGTCGAATCGCTCTTGGCCTGCGGGCCGTTGGCACTTGAGCTTGCTAAAGAGGCGATTCATCGAGGAAGCGAACTGCCCTTGCGAGATGGCCTGCGGCTTGAAGGTGATCTGAACCACCAGCTAGCCGCTACCGAGGATCGAGCCGAGGGCCTAGCAGCATTCTTCGCTAAACGGCCACCCGACTTCTCAGGCCGATGAGCGAATACTGGCTTCCACCCCATCTGCACGAACGAGGAGCACAACTCGCGGCGACTATAGAGAGTCGGCTCGGCGAGGAAGTCATCGGGGCAATTGATTACTGGTTAGAACTTCCCGAACGAGCTGTGAATGAGCCGACTCGACCATCGACTCCGCGCCCATGGGGTGAAGGCTACATATGTGTTGATATAGGTCCCGACGACCAGACCACCTGGCGGACCTTCGCTGCTATTGCCCAATCGGATCTCGATCCTGAATCGGTTGCCCGAAGAGCTCAGGTTTGGCGGCTACCAGTAACCCCATACCGGTCGAAATCGATCGCTCAGCAACCTAACAACATCGGTGACTGTACCCGCCATGTGGACCTTCGTACCGTAAGAGTGGTCGACCTAACTTCCATGTGGGCAGGACCCTTTTGCACGGAACTTCTTGCGCGCGCAGGCGCGAGAGTTGTGAAAATTGAGCCATCCTCACGCCCTGATGGGTTGCGTTACGGGGACGGCGATGATGGCTCCGGCAACGCTCCGATGTTCGTCGAACTGAATAAGTCCAAGGAGATTGCCGACATTGATCTCCGCTATTGCTCCGAGGGCGGTGAATTTCATCAACTCCTGCGCTCCGCAGACATAGTCATCACCTCGCTGTCCCCGAGAGCTAATGCGAATTTGGGCATAACCACCGAACGCCTCCATGCCGTGAACCCTGACCTTGCTCTGCTATCAATTACAGCGTTTGCTCCCGAAGTCAACGAGAGTGACTGGGTTGCCTATGGAACAGGGGTTCATGCCGCCTCCGGAATGGGATGGCTGAATGGTTGCCCGCTGACGCCAGCCTTCTCCTATCCGGATCCCCTCGCCGGTCTCGAAGCTTGCGCCACAGCCATCGCTCAGTTAGCGGGCAACGCGCCCAAATATCGTCGAGTTTCACTGGATCGATCTGTTGCCGGTCTCAAGAGATCGCCATGACTGATCGCGTCACTCTTTCCTTTTCTGATCAAGGCGTAGCGACCGTCGTCCTATCGCACCCACCCCTGAACATTTACGACCTCGCTATGCGGGACGGACTCATTGAAGCAATCACCGCTGTTCGAGACAACCCAGATGCTCGATCCCTTCTAATTCGAGCTGAGGGCAGCCATTTCAGCGCAGGCGCAGATCTCGCCGAATTCGGTTCTGCCACTTCTATCTTCGAGGGTCGAAGAATCCGATGGGATCGCGACCCTTGGCTACCTCTTCTCGGGCTGTCGATTCCCACCGTCGTCGCCCTCAAGGGTTACGCCGTTGGATCGGGACTTGAAATGGCGCTGTTGTGCGATTTACGGATCGCCGCAGCCAACGTGGTTCTAGGCCTGCCTGAAACGAAACTAGGGATGCTCCCAGCAGCAGGCGGAACTCAAACCCTGACTCGACTAGTTGGACCCACCGCTGCCGCTCCACTCATCTTGACCGGTCGTAGCTTCGATGCAGATGAGGCCCTGAAACTTGGCGTCATCAGTGAGGTGACTGAGCTCGGTGAACTCGACCAGACGGCAGAGAAACGTGCGGAACAGTTAGCACTTCTTGATCCTGATATCGCGATGAAGTTACGTAGGTGCATTTCAGCATCGAAGGACCTGCCTCTTCACTTAGGTCTAGAACTCGAACGCCGCTTGGCGCTTAACAGCTGAAAATGCTTGCCTTATCTGACGTGAAACACTCCGCCGAGCCCCCCCACTAGACACGGGCCGTAGTTCCTTATTGATCGCTGGGCGCGACAAACACGACGCCCTCGTTCTGCAACCGTTCGAATTCGCCGTCAGAAATTCCTAACTCCCCGAGGACCTCGCGCGAGTCGCCGCCAGTGGAGTTGAGGCTCGTAGTGATCTCGGTTTTGGCGCCGCTGAACATCCACATCGGGGCAGGCTGACGTACTTGTCCTAGGCCAGGCACCTCTTGCTCACTAATCAAACCTAGATGTTTCACTGTTGGGTCCTCATGCACTTCGCGTCGAGTAACCACCTTGCCAGCCGCGAAGTCATGCTCTTCGAAACGCGCCAAGACCTCCGAGGTCGAATATTTTGCGACCTCGGAACTGACCTCGGTAATTAATTCTGGAAGATTAAGAATCCGCCCAAGCTGTTCAGAAAATCGTTCGTCAGTCAGCCAATCAGTTCGCTCCAGTGCCAGACACAAACCATCCCAAGGGGGTAAAAGGATTCCCGTCGCGATTTCACCATCCCTGGTTTTCAACACGACAAGGAACGATCCCGGGGCTGATTCCAGCCATGGTGGCATTTGCTCCAAAGGAATCGCGGGGTTGAGTTCCGCGTGTGCTGCAGCCAATCCGTCTGGCCAGAGAAAAGCGAGTCCTGCTGCGACCATGGGGATGTCTATCTTTTGTCCTTGGCCTGACTTCTCTCGCATGTAAAGCGCAGCCAACACACCCTGAACTAGAGCGTTGGCCGAGGTCTTGTCGACGACGACCTGCCTCACCAGATCTCCCCGTCCTTCCCGATCTCTTTGGTAATCGACCATGCCCAATTTCGCCTGCACCACGTAGTCGTAGGCCGGTAGGTGGGCCTCCGGCCCGTCGGGCCCATAACCCGTGATAGCTCCGTAAATCAAGCCTGGATTGACCGCAGACAGGAGATCGTAGTCAAGGCCCAATAGTTCTGCTTTACCAGGACGCATGTTGTGAATAAATACGTCCGCTTCAGTGACCAGATCAAACAGCAGTTCACGACCGCGAGAAGTCTTGGCATCGATAGCGCAAAACCGTTTCCCCCGATTTAAGGAATAGAAAATGCTGTTAACCCCATCGGGTCCTCCAGCTAACCCGCCCGAACGAAGGGGATCGGGCCCATGGGGGCTTTCGACCTTGACGACCTGCGCACCCAGTTCGCCGAGCATCATCCCCGCCATTGGACCTGAATAAATCGACGTGATCTCCACGACCTTTATCCCCGTAAGCGGACTTATTTCGGGTTCTGTCATAGGACTGAAACTAGCTTGCCACCTCCTTCGAAACGAACGTGGGTGACTATGCGTCCCCTGCGCCGCTTTAGCTCCCACGATCACCAAGAGATCAGATACAAGCAAAATCGGTTAAATGAAATAATGAACTCGTTAACCCGGTTAAGGTCCACAGCGACATGAATACTGCTGTTCTGCGACAACAAGCTCGCACCGCCGTCATAGAAGGCCGCAATGCCGGCCTGGGAATGGACGAACCTCTCACAATGAAAGATGGTTCGGTTGGAGTGACTATGCGCTTCAAGGGACGAACGAGGAGTCTGCGGTTTACCGAACAACTATCGAACTCCGGCGCGATCGATATTTGGGTGACATGCCCGTTCCAGGGATCGATCTCTTGGAGGCTTGGGATGATGCGAGCTGCTTCAGAACTCGGTGCTCATATCGACAACCTGAAACAAGTCACACACCGCTAAGCCTCAAAGCATCCGTTCGATTGCAGGGAATGCTGATCACAACAAATTGACCGATATCTGCCATCACCGGACAGGTAATAGTGGCTCCACCATTGCTAGCCTCGTCCGAGGGACCTGCAATGAGAATAGAACGCTTAGGGCCAGTACTTGGGGCTGAACTAAAGAACATCGATCTGAGCACGATCACTGCTTCTAACGGATTCGATGAAATCAACGAGCTAATAAATCAACACGAAGTTCTGGTGATTCGCGGTCAGCATCTGAACGCAGAGGAACAGTTGATCTTCGGCCGCTTGTTTGGCGAGCTAGCAATTTCTCCCTTTTCGCCGAGATCTGCGACTAAACCCGAACTCATCGTTCTGGAGACAGATGCTCAATCGAAAAGACCGCTCACCGATATTTGGCACGCCGACGAAACCTACAAGCTTGAACCTCCCAAGCTCACCATCTTGAAAGCCCTAATAAGCCCCCAACTCGGGGGCGACACCATCTTTTGTTCAATGCGGGCGGCGTTTGACTTTTTGAGCGACCGTATGCAGTCATATCTGAGTGGATTGACGGCGCTCCACGGATTCGGCCGATTTCGAGATCTACTAGCAACAGACCTTCCTACCTTGCACAAGATTGAGGGCCAGTTTCCGCGTGCTAATCATCCGGTGGTGACGCTTCACCCAGAGACGTCGGCAACGGTGTTGTACGTCAATCGACACTTCACCGAACGAATCAACGAACTGCCAGATGAGGAGAGCCGCTCAATACTCGAATTTCTGTTGCAACAAACCGCTCGCCCAGAGATTCAACTTCGAATCAAATGGGAACCAGGAACAGTGGTCATTTGGGATAACCGTTCAGTTCAGCACTACGCATCCCCTGACTACTGGCCGCAGAGGCGACGCATGGAAAGAGTGACCGTGGAAGGACAGGCGCCTGTCCCTGCTGCCAGTGATGCCCGGGTGATTCGCCACAGAATTGAAGTCGACGGCGTACCGGCAGAGCTGTCGGAAGAAAGCACCACCGTCGCTCGAAATTATGAATTCAACCAAGCTGGGGTCGACGACCCAGACAGCGGTAGGTAGGGAAGAGTTCGCCCGAAAAACAGGGACCCTTTCTAACGGCATGCCCCCACTTCGTACGCTTCACAGATATACATCGATGTTGCCCTAATTAGGAAATGTCTATGCGGTATAAATCTGCAGCGTTGTCTTGAAGAATTGCCCGAACATCTGCTTCTTCTAATCCTTCAAACGCTTTCATAAGTTCGACGTCGTCTCTTGGATAAAGACAGGTGGGATGAGGGAAGTCTGTTTCGAATAAAAGGCACTGGCTTCCGAGAAACTCAACAGTTGGCCTGATCGTCGACCGCTCAAACCAGAAACAACCAAAAAATTGGCGCTTGAAGTATTCCGAGGGTAGTAACGACAAGTCGGCTAACTCGTTGGGCGCCGTTTCGGTCATTTGATGGTCAAGCATCTCAAGGAAAAATGGCAGCCATCCGACTCCACTCTCAACAGAGACAAACTTCAACGCTGGAAAGCGCTCGGGAATTCCTGAGTAAATCAAATTGCCAATCGTTCGTGCGTTCCCCATAAACAGATTGGCCGACCCGACAGCAAGCTTTCGCTCCTCACCAAACGACGGCCATGGTGCCCGTCCAAAGAAGTCCATGTTGCCCTTGGAGGAGCCAATATGAAAATTGACCGGCATGCTGAGATCTGAACATGTCTGCCAGACTGGGTCCCAATGTGCTGTCCCCATATCTGGCATCCCTGCTTCTTCAGGATTGGCGCACGTAACCACCCCCCGAAGCCCGTTCGAATGAGCCCGCGTGATCTCTCTCACTGCTGCTTCTAAATCCCACCAAGGTAGAAGCGCCATACCTAGCACTCGATCATCAGTATCGGCTTGGAACTCAGCCAACGCATCGTTGTAGATCTCCACACTCAATAGTCGAAGAACATCGTCGGGAGACTTGAGAAAATTTTGATTTCCAAAACCAGCGACGTTTGGGTACATGATTTGAGCGTGTATGCCTAAAGCATCGAGCATCTCGATCCGAGCTTCAGGATCGAAACTGGCTCGATGCACGACTTCGTTGTCCATGTCGAAGAACGCAGTCCCAGTGATTTTTTCTCCCTCAGGATTAATCACAGACGATGCGATGGGTAGGCCTATGGGAATGTCACCGTCGAACCACCAGCGGCGCTTGCCGTGGCGTTCCACCATCTGAGGTACCCGATCGCGCCATTTGAGTGGTGCTCGGCTGGTCCACAGATCGTATGGCTCCGACCAATGACTGTCGGCGTCGATGACTTTGAGATCTTGAAAGATCTTTGAATTCACGTGGGTCGCTCACCAAATTCTGGCCGTTCGGTGCGAGTTTTTTTCAATTCCCAGAAACCGTCAATGTCACCCATCGTCATCATTGCGTCCCACAGCTTGAGTGCATCTTCGCCCTTCGGAACCCGAGTGATCACCGGCCCAAATAAACCTACGCGTTCACCATCCGTCCGATCCCAAGCAATGATGGGTGTGCCAACGTCGGTGCCGACGAGTGCGAGACCAGCGTCCATTCGTTCTCGGATCACAGCATCCCATGAGTCGTCTTCACCAGCGACGGAATGAGCGTCGTCTAAACCAACTTGAAGTAGAGCGTCTTTTACGTCGAAGTCTCTGTCGCCATCATGATGGATGCGGGTAGCTAACTCCCAGTACAGATCGAAAACCCGGTCCTCTTGCCCCGCGGCGCGAACTGATTCCATCACCCTCAACATTTTGTGCGTAGCGGCCGTGCTCTCGTAGTAGGGAGAATCCTGAGGTGGCTCATTTTTGAAAAGCAGACTGATTGGCTGCCAAGTGATTGACAGATCTCGTTCTGCTGCTACTTCGTCGACAACCCAACGGGCTGTCACCCAGCACCATGGTCATATGGGGTCAACCCAAAATTCAATGTTCTTTGCCATAACGGCAGAATAACCCGCATTTGAGTGATGCTTTAGATGAGTTAGTTAAAGGAATCATTGGTGTGGTGTGGCGCGCGGGTGCTTTCATCCGCGATCATTCCACTGAACAACAGGGGGACAACGTGAACCTGGGAATGTTGCTTTTTATGCCGGCGTCGATTGCTGGTGAGCAAATAATCCTGATCGACACTTCGACTGAGGCGGATGGAGGGACGGCGCGTGCAGTTACCTACTCCGAACTTTTGGAAAATGTTAGTAAAACCGCCGGCTTACTCACCACGCTTGGGGTAGAGGTTGGGGACCGCGTCGGAATTTTCGCCACGAACAGTGTCGAATGTGTTGAAGCGATTTTCGGTGCCGCGTTCGTGGGTGCCACGGTCGTGCCTATGAACTTTCGCGCTGGCGCGGAAGAAGCCGCTCATCTGATGTCCGACAGTGGAATCAAAGTTCTTTTCACTGAAAATCGATACCAAGAGCTGGTTGATGAGAATCGTCCAGACAGCGTTGAGCACGTTTTTATGCTCAATGAGAAGGACTCCTACCACGCAGCTCGTGATGAAGCCTTCGAGCTGCCGGTGCCCGAAGATGTTGATTCCGACGGGCTGTGCGCCCTCCTGTACACGAGCGGGACGACGTCGCTACCCAAGGGCGTGAAGCTGACCAACGGTGCGATCACTGGCTACGTCATGGGAACCAACGACGCGGCAACGGGGGAAGACATGGGTCGAATGGCTCTGGCTGCTCCGCTGTACCACATTGCGGGCGTCACCTCGATGCTGAACGCCTTGTACAGCGGACGAGTGGTTGTGCTACTTCCTCAATTCGAAGCGTCGGCATGGATCGAGACGGTGCAACAACACGCTGTTACCCACGCGTTTCTTGTTCCAACAATGCTGGGACGGGTCATGGAGGCACCAAATTTCTCTTCGGATGCCTTCACCTCGATGGAAGCCATCACCTATGGCGCTGCGCCGATGCCGCCCTCCCTTATCCGCAGAGCGATCGGAGAATTTCCACCGAATGTTTCTTTCGCTGGGGCGTATGGACAAACTGAAACTACGTCAACTGTCGCTGTGCTTGACCCTGATGACCATCGGGTAGAAGGCTCCGAGGAAGAACAAGCTCTAAAATTGAAGAGGCTTTCCTCGGTAGGTCAGGTACTCGATGATGTCGAAGTCCGAGTTGTTGATGAAGAGGGCACGCCTGTGATTGCCGGAACTCGCGGTGAGGTGCAACTGCGAACGTTCCGAGCGATGGACGGATATTGGGGTAATGAAGAAAAGACCCGAATCACAGTTGACGACGAAGGTTGGGTTCACACTGGTGATCTTGGTTACCTCGATGCAGATGATTATCTCTTTCTCGGGGGTCGCACGGGAGACATGATTATTCGCGGCGGAGAGAACGTGTCACCCGACGAAGTGGAGGCAGTCCTGTACGAGAACAGTGCGGTCCTCGAATGCGCAGTCGTCGGCGTCGCTTCGGAAGAATGGGGCGAACGGGTCGTCGCTGCCGCTGTTATCCGTGATGGAAGCGGAGTGAATGGCGAAGATCTAGTTGCGTTTGCGAAGGCAAAGCTTTCTCCTTTCAAACGGCCGGAGGCGATCCATTTGATGGACGAACTGCCTCGAACCTCAACCGGAAAATTACTTCGGAGAGACCTCATTCCGATGCTTGAAGAGTTGGGCATCTAAACGCAATGACTCCGCTCCTCGTCAGAGGACGGATTCTTACCCTTGATCGTTCCCACCCGGTCGCTTCCAATGTTTTGCTTCGGGGTGGTGTAGTTACCGCATTTGATTCAGATATTCATAACGATGTTGACGTCCTCGAACTTGATGAGGGCGACACTCTTCAACCTGGGTGGCGCGATGACCATGTTCACCTTCTCTCAACGTTGGCGAGTCGCTGCTCCTTCGATTTATCGGACACGGATTCAATCGATCATCTATTGGAACGTCTGAGTCAGGCACCAACTGGAGATAATGGGTGGATACGAGCTTGGGGACATGACCCGAGTTTTCTGGTCGAAAAACGTCACCCCACTTCCGGTGATCTCGATCGAGTAACCAAAGGTGTGCCGGCTGTCTTACACGATCGGACCGGACACGTTGCCGTAGTCAACACAGCCGCAGCGAAGGCTCTAGGGGCACAAAGCCACCCAGACGGGATTCTGGTAGAGCAGCAACAGATTTTGGCTCGGACACCCAGACTCGCGACATCTGATCTGAAAATTGCAGCGCAGGAATTATTTAGTGAGTGGCGCAGGAGTGGCCTTGTGGCAATTACGGACGCGACCCATACCAATGACCTCACCGCTATCGCCGCGCTGGGAGAAATAGGAGACACCTCTGAGGCTCCCCGTATCACAGCGATGGTCGGCGCAGACCGACTCGACGGACTGCGATATGAACAAATTTGTCGCGGAATAAAGATCGGGCACGCCAAGGTGATGCCGGGCGTCGAGGGTGGGACGGACCTTAATCGACTCGTGCGGGGTGCTCACGAAGCGGGGTTTCCTGCGGCGATTCACGTCATGGATATCGACACCTTGGAAGAAGCACTGCTAGCTCTAGAGGCATCAAGCCCACCGGCAAACACTGTTGACCGACTCGAGCACTGTTCCTTGGCATTGCCAGAGCAGTTAGACCGCATAGGGGAGCTAGGAGTCTCGGTTTGCACACAACCTTCATTCCTCACCCGTCGCTTGGGTAAATACCTCGAGGAACTATCACCTGCGGAACAAAAATGGTTGTGGCCACTTGGATCGCTCACCGAACGAGACATCAAGGTCACCCTCTCCTCAGATTCACCGGTGGTCCCGGCAGATCCCTCAGAGTGGTTCGAAGCTTCAACGAACCGCCCTTTAGGTAGTCATGAAGTTATTTCCAAAGATTCAGCGCAACGTATGGCCGCGGTGTCGACCATGAAGCCTGGTCTTACGGCGGACATGTTGGTGATAGCCAATGCTGCTGGTTACCGACCCTTGACCAGTCGGAACTGACTATCCTCCCGCGCCGGGAAGGAGAGTGACGAGATGCCCGGGCCGATGCATGGAATACGAGTGGTCGAATTAGGACTTTGGGTGGCCGGCCCCGCGTGCGGAGGGATCCTTGCTGACTGGGGTGCCGAGGTCATCAAAGTTGAATCACATGAAGGAGATCCTTTTCGAGGGCTCGGATGGTTGTATGGGGATGACATCAACCCCCCCTTTGAGCTGGATAACAGAGGAAAGCGCAGCCTGGCGCTTGATCTGCGGAACGAGAAAGGATTGGAAGTCATGCATCGCCTTCTCGAAGAAGCCGACGTGTTCCTCACCAACTTCCGTCCGGGAGGTCTCCAGCGTCTGGGTTTGGATCATGAAGCGCTGACCAGCCGCTATCCCCGACTTGTCTACGCGAGTGTTACCGGTATGTCTCTCCGAGGGGATGAGGCTGATCGACAGGCCTACGATATTGGGGCGTTTTGGGCGCGTTCAGGCATCGCCCACGCACTGGGTTCGGGAGGTGACATCCCTCCCGTCCCGCGAGGTGGAATGGGTGATCACATGACCGGGCTAGCGGCAGCAGCGGGGGTGTCAGCTGCGCTGTTCCACCGAGAGAAAACAGGCGAAGGGCAACTTGTTGAAACGTCTCTAATGCGTATCGGGACGTACATGCTTGGTTGGGATCACAACGTCACCGCAACAGGGGGGGAAGACATAGTGGTGCGGAGCCGAGACGAGCAACCCAATCCGCTCATTAATTGTTATCGGTGTGCTGACGGAAAGTGGTTGTGGATGCTTGGGCTTGAGGGCGAACGCCATTGGCCTCAAGTTGTGGACGCGCTTGAAGTCGATGAATGGCTTGAAGACCAGCGTTTCTTAACCATTGAAACGCGCATGGAGAATACCGCCGCGTTGACCGCTGAAATCGACACTGTTCTTGCAACGAAAGAAAGAGAAGAGTGGGGCCGAATATTCGATATAAAAAATGTTTGGTGGGCGCCGGTGCAGTCCAGTCTTGAATTGTTGAATGATCCGCAAAGCCGCGCCGCGGGATGTTGGGTGCAAGTCCCTACTGGGGACGGAGAGACCGTGGAAATGGTCGCGTCTCCAGTGGACTTTTCAAAAACCGACTGGTCTGCTCGTGATAACGCACCGATGTTGGGTCAGCACACCGAACTCGTTCTGCTTGAACTGGGTTTCGATTGGGACGACATCGAGGGTCTCAAGGACTTGGGAGCCATTCCGTGACCGATACGGCATTGGAGTCGCTCCTTGTCGCGGAAACAGGGGACTCGGTTGCGGGCGCGTACGCAGGAAAACTGTTCGCTGACTATGGCAGCGAAGTTCATGTCGTGGGAGGAGACGCACCCCTTGAAGGGCACAACTTTTTCGACGCGTCGAAACACAGAAGTGGTAACGAATTATTGACTACCGCAGACATCGTTATCCAATCGAGTGGTACGGGTCCGATTGAGTTGGTGTATGAACCATCACTTCCTCAACAAATTGTTCTTCGGATCTCTCCCTTCGCGTCGTCCGGCCCGTACGCAACATGGCGATCAACTGACCTTGTAGATGCCGCGATTGCCGGACACTTACGTTTGAGCGGCAGCCCGACCCGCGAACCACTTAATGGGGTCCCCGATATCGTTCACATGGCAGCAGGAGTTACCGGTTTTATTGGAGCCCTGGCTGCGCTAATGACGAGGGCCCGGACGGGTCGCGGTCAGATCGTTGAAACATCTCATCAAGAAGTCATTGCTGCCCTGCATCAGTTCAGCCTCCTCCGCTACACCCACAACGGTGCGATTTTGAACCGAATGGGGAATCGGTATAGCGGTCCAGGAACTCCAATCGGAGCGTATGAATGTGCGGATGGGTGGATTGGTTTAGCGATCAGCCAAAGTGACCAGATGGAACGACTCTTGGAAGCCACGGGTCTCAGCTACCTCCTTGACCGCGAAGAGGTTGAGACGATCTACGACGTCATGACCAATCAAGAACTGCTCGACGGAGCACTCGTCCCTTATTTGAAAAATCAGGAGCGAACGGACCTGGTTGAACTCTTCCAAGCATTACGACTCCCAGTGGCGCCTATCTCAACGATGGACGATCTGTTAGCTGATCCACATTTGAACGATCGGAATTTTTGGGAATCAGACACTGATGGGGTCCGGCTACCCGGACCCCCTTTTCGGCTAAGTCACCACGAATGGTCGATCGGGCCAAAACAAAGGAAACGTTCTCTTAGGTCGAGGGACGAGCCGCTCGACCGCCTGAAGGACGGGCCGCTCAGTGGAATTCGAATACTAGACATGACACGGGTGTGGGCCGGGCCGCTTGCAGCGCGAATCCTTGCTGACTTGGGAGCTGAAGTCCTAATGACTGAGGTTCCGTGGACGCGCACTCCACTTGAAGTTCCGCAAAGTTTGGTCGATTCCACGCACTACTTCCCAGATGACAAAGCGGGAGATCAACCGTGGAATCGAAATGGTTTCCACAACAAATACGCGAATAACAAGCTGTCCACCGTCATCGATTTAGGTAAGGCGGAGGGCAGAGAATTTTTTGCTGCGTTAGTTCCGAAAGCAGATGTTGTCATAGAGAATTACGCCCCGCGAGTAATGCCCAACTTTGAACTAGGTGAAGGTGCGCTTAGGAAACTCAACCCAGATCTCACCTATGTGACGATGCCTGGTTATGGAAGGTCGGGTCCAAATAGCGACTGGGTTGCATACGGTCCAACCATTGATGGTCACGCGGGTCACACCTCGCTGACTGGCTACCGGAACGAAATTCCATGGAAATGCGGTATCGCGTGGCCTGACCCCACTGCGGGCCTGCACGCTGCCGCCGCGACCATTGTTGCGCTGCTCGATCGACAATGTTGTGGAACGACAGGCCAAACCGTTGAGATAGCGCAGGTAGAGACGGCGATCAACATGATTGGTCAGCACGTTGTTGCCTTTCAACTCGATGGCCCCAGTGGAAGGTGGGGTAACCGCCGTCCTGGACGCGCCCCTCAAGGGGTATATCCCTGCAAAGGTCAAGATCGGTGGATCGCCATTTCTGTCGTAGACGATGTTTCCTGGTTAGGTCTGTGCGAAGTCGCTGGTTGGAGCGAACTCCAGCAACTCGACGTTGACCAAAGGTGGGAACGCCACGACGAACTAGACGCTCGGTTGTCCTCGTTCACAGTTGACCAAGAGGATCGTTCGCTCATGGTGGCCTTGCAGACAGCGGGAGTGCCCGCCGGGGCGGTTTTTGATGCGGCCGATGTCGTGAACGATCCGCAATTGCAAAGCCTTGCGTTCTTTGTTCCTCTTTCGCACCCGGAGGCGGGCACACACGTGTGGCCGCGCTTCGCCGCTCGGCTGGAACTGACACCCGCCACTATGCGCCAGGCCGCGGGGACGATGGGGGAACACAACGAGTACGCGGCCCTTGATCTCGCAGAGTTAAGTCGTTCGCATTACGAGGCGCTGTTGAAGCAAGGAATCGTTCGCACCGAACCTCCCAGGTAGTGCCTGAATCTTAAAGTACGTGCAGATCTCAAAGGTCGATTCGAGGTCTCACAAATTCAACCATCTCGTCAATGGCATCTGCGGCCTCTTGAAATAAGCCCACGCACGCGTGCCACACATGAAACATCTCAGGCCACACTCGTAACTCAACGTCCACGCCCGCAGCGATTGCCTTTTCTGCGAAGCGTTCACTGTCGGACAGAAGCACTTCCTCGTCACCGACTTGAATGAGAAGAGGAGGGAGCCCTTCGAGGTTTGCTTCGAGTGGTGAAGCAAGTGGGTCATCGATGGAAGCATCCCCAAGGAACAACTCGCGAATTCTTGGCATGCCGATGGGCGAGATCGAGGAATCATGTCCTTCGTTGGTCAGCATGCTTTCGCCGGTGAAACCCATATCTAGCCACGGAGAAATCATCATTGCTGCCGCTGGGAGTTCTATTTGTTGGTCGCGAAGCGTAAGGAGACACGCCGCGGTAAGCCCACCTCCAGCAGAATCGCCAGCGAGAGCGATCTTTGCTGGCTCATACCCCTGGTCCACTGCCCAGTTGTAGGACGTAACTGCATCGTCAACCGGAGCGGGATGCGGATGCTCAGGCGCAAGACGATATTCGACTGACAACACGCGACATCCGGACTGTAGGGCGACATGACCCGTCAAATTTCGGTGACTGGCAATCGAACCCCCGATATAACCGCCGCCGTGAAAGTAAATGATTAAGTTATCGTCCGTGGCTCCGGAAGGTGTTTGCATCTCGGCTGGAACCCCGGCGGCATTGACGGTGCTGCCGACTACCTGCTTCGGCAGAGCCCGGCCGGTTGCGTCCTGGTTCGCTCTGAACTTCTCGACGTTCACTGGGCGATCGCTGTGGACCAGTCGCGAAGCAATGATGTCTCGTATTCGATGGTATTCGGGACTTGCCATGGTACGACTCCTGAACTCAGGTCTGTGCACAACTGACCATAGTCCCACTAGATTCGTGCGTTCTTAACTCCAATGGGGGAGCAATGCTTCTAAACGACAAAGTGGCGATCGTCACCGGTGGTGGATCTGGGATAGGTGAAGCTACCTCGGACCGCTTCGCGCGAGAGGGAGCAGCTGTCGTGGTTGCCGATCTGCGCATGCGGAAGGCCGAGGCCGTGGCCGCAAGAATCAATGAGAATGGTGGACACGCGATTGCAGTTGAGGTCGATGTCTCAAAGCCACAATCGGTCGCTGCGTTAGTTGACACCACCGTCTCGCATATGGGGCGTCTCGATGTCATGTTCAATAATGCAGGAACTCTGAGACCTGGAACGGTGGTAGAACTCGACGTCGACGATTGGGATCTCGTAATGGGCGTCAATGTTCGATCGGTGTACCTGGGAGGCAAATACGCGATTCCGGTCATGCTTGACTCAGGGGGTGGCTCAATCATCAATACAGCCTCCATCTCAGGGCTACATGGCGATGGTGGCGCAGTCTGCTATGCGGCAAGTAAAGCAGCGGTAATCAATTTGACTCGAGCGATGAGTACGGATCACGCGGCAGACGGCATTCGTGTCAATGCAATTTGTCCGGGAACGATTGAGACACCACCTGTTCAAAGAATGATGGCAGACCCCGCGGCGTTGCAAGCAAATTTGCGCGCTCACGCCATTGGGCGATTAGGACGCCCTGAAGAGGTCGCCAATGTAGCGGTTTGGCTTGCTAGCGACGAAGCATCATTCGTAACTGGCGAAGCGGTAGTTGTTGATGGCGGCCTCCGGGCACAATCCCCGTTGGGTCGTTTGGCTGACCCCCGACCAGAACATCTGAGATGAAAGTATCTGACGAAGAATCGAAGCCAATAAGGTACGAGCTTTGCCGTTCAGCCAGACTGCTTCGGTGACGGATTCCCCGGGTGGAGATCAGCCAGAGCAGCTGACCTCTGAAGAAGTGAAAAACGCGCTCGGATACCCCGATTATCGGCGACTGTGGATCAACAACCTCATTTACATGTTTGTGAGCAACGCCCAACGTTTCGCTATCGGCTGGTTGGTACTAGACGGACTTGGGGGTAATGAAACCCGTCAAGGCATGGCGGTATTCATGCTGGGAATTCCCGTCGCCTTGATTGTCATGCAAGCAGGCGTGCTAGCTGATCGGATGGACCGACGCGCATTGTTGATCCGCAGCCAATCAGGGTTGCTGTTAGTCGTGCTCGCAACCCTGATTTTGCTCGGTTTTGATCAACTCACCTATTCCTGGGTGCTCATCCTTTCTGTTTTCTCCGGAATAGCTCAGGCATTTGGGCAGCCCGTTCGTCAAGCCCTTATCCCGCTGTTGGTTCCAGAACGCCTGCTTATGAATGCCGTAGCGCTTAACGCGCTCGCAATGACTAGCAGCATGATCCTCTCTGCACCCCTAGTGAAGATTGCCGGCGACTTATTCAATTTCGAAGGTGTGTACGGATTGCAGTTGGTAATGCTCGTTGTCGGTCTTTTCGCGCTTCGACGTTTACAAACGCCACCTATCACAGAGAGCCCCAAACGCCGACTGATCCAGGAGGCTGCATCGGCGTTCCGTCACGTCATGAACGACCTGCGCCTACGTGTCCTTTTTCTTCTGCTCGCCGTCGCCTCAATCAGTGTCAACGCCGCTGTGATGGTCACTATGCAAGCAAAGGTCAAAGAAGAACTTCTGCGTGATAGTGGCGACATGGCTTATTTGTTGGGGGTCATGGCGATCGGGATTGCAATCTCGTCAGTTGTTGTGATGCGAAAAGGAGATATGAAACGCAAAGGTGGAAAATTTCAGCAAGCGATGATGTGCGGTTCTGCCCTAGTGATTGGCATGGGTCAGGCCTCCTCATTCAAACTGCTACTTCCCCTTTTCTTCTTGATGGGGCTCGCTGGTGGCTTCTTTATCACCATGAACCAAGGGCTTATCCAATCGGCGACACCGAGAGAGCTAATGGGTCGCGTCATGGGCCTGTATCTACTGGTCCAGTTTGGATTTATGCCCATTGGTGCTCTTGGACTTGGATGGGCTGCTTCTGTAGTGGGAGCGGGGAACGTGGTCTCGGTATGTGGTGCCGTGTCCCTGTTCATAGTCAGTTGGACTCATCTGGGCTTTTCAACAATTCGGAACCTGGACTAGCGTCGAATGCCTTAGGGGGTGACGAACGTGATCCAATCGATTGATGCATCAATAGTTGAAGCAAGCTGGGCACCATCAGTTGTTCCGCCGCCATACGACTCCCTAAGCGTTGAAGAGCGGCAAGAACATTTGAGTGACAACCCACACTCATTTCTTCACGTCACTCGTTCAGCAGATGCCAGCCACGGGCACCCGACAGAGCATCGGCGTCTGGCAAATGAAGGCGCTGCAGCGCTGACTCGACTGATGTCGGAAGGCGCATACTCAGAGCCAACTGAGCCTTGTCTATTTTTACAAAAAATCGAAACGGAGGGAATCATTCAGCGCTCGGTTGTTGGCGCGATAACCCTCGGTGAAGAAATGCTTCACGCTCATGAAGATGTTCACCCGGGTCGGGTGCGTGCATTGGCGGCTCATTTACGCCAGGTTCGATCGATGTCGAGTCCGGTGGTGGTCACATCGCGCGACGAGAATTTAGACCTTCGCTCTTTTGAAGAATCCGGGCACACGGCACCCGTCAGAAATTTCACAGCAATTGACGGGACCCGGATCACTCTGTGGGAAATAGACATCGATTTGAGTGCACTTGCGTCCCCCCTCTACATCATTGATGGCCATCATCGAGTTGCTGCCGCAGGCGAAGCTCGATTTGAACGAGTCCTGGTCGCATACGTTCCTCCCTCTGAGTTGCACCTAGGCAGCTTCGACCGCGATATTGATGAACTTGTGGTTTTGCCTCGACGCGTCGTGGAGAGACTTTCTAAATGGTGCGATGTTCACGAAGTCGCTTCGCGCGAATTGGCAGAACCAACTGAGAAAGGTGTACTGGGGTTGGGACTTGGCGATAAATGGTTTACTGCGCGACGAAGAGACAGCAGCGGACTCGATGCCGAATTTCTTCACGCGACCCTTCTTCCGGAGCTTTTCGACATCCACAGTGCAGATGACCAGCGGCTGTCGTACAGGCCTGCTGGCATTGGCCGACGCACTGGGCCAGTCACCGTGTGTCTGCCTCCGGCCGAGCTTGAGGATGTATTCCGTTCCGCTGATTTGGGCCAAGTCATGCCTCCTAAATCAACATACTTTCTTCCCAAGGCACGCTCGGGTGTGTTCGTTGTCTCCTGTCGACCTGTCTAATTCTAGATTCCGAATAAGTTCCGGGCGTTATCACCGATAAACGCGCGCCGGTGTTTATCTGGGAACATCGCTACCAAATCATTCAGGTCATGAACGTATTCGGGCGTGTGGTCAGCATGAGGAAAATCGGAAGCCCACAAAAATCGGTCATAACCGAATCGCTCAGCGAGCGACGGGATGGTCCGTTCGTCGGGATCGCAACTGATCCAGACCTGTCGCATGAAGTACTCGCTGGGTTTCATGTCGAGGGGGACTCTTGATCCCACGAAGGTGTGGGCGTAGACAGCATCGATCCGATCAAGCCAATATCCGATCCAACCACCTCCAGATTCAAGTACCAAAACCTTTAGTTCTGGGAACTTGTCAAAGACTCCGTAGTCGAACAGGGTGGTGAACTGGTGGCGCACACCATCCGACGCAGTTACAGAGGCGGTAAGTCGGAGTTGCTTGACGTGTTCCCAAGTGCCCATTCTTGCGCCCTTGGTCCACTGAGGTTCAAACGTCGGATGTATCGCGAAAGGAACCCCCAGTTCCTGCGCTGCTGCAAACACAACGTCATTGTCCGGATGACCCAGCGGGACTGCTCCGTGAGTAAACGGAGCCACATAACAGCCCTTGGCGCCATCATCAACGGCCCTTCGGAGTTCAGCGGCAGCCGCGACAGGATCGCTCAAAGAAAGATGTGCGGTTGGGATCAGTCGATTGCCGCTATCGCGACAAAAATCGACTATCCACCGGTTGTACGCGCGCGTGTAGGCCTGGCTCAATTCCGGATCTTCTACCTCCGCCTCCCAAAGCAAACCAACTGTTGTGTAAATGATCGCTGCATCAAGATTTTCTGCGTCAAGAACATCAAGGCGTTGGTTTGGATCCATAGAGCCGAAGGGAGCTTCGTGCAGATACGTGCGATCAGGGTTGCGTTGAATGTCTGCCAGATCGGCAGCTCCCATAGCCCCCAGGGTCGCAGGAAAGCCTTTTCGACTCATGGTGCTCCGCTGCCCACCGATCTCCAATTCTTCTAAACCGTTCTCATCGACGCGAATCCGAAGAGCTCGATCCTTGAATCTTGCTTCCAAATATTCGTCCCACAAGTCGGGAGGCTCAAGGATGTGACCGTCAGCATCGACGGCACCCTCGTGCTCAATCCGGTGAACTTCATGCATTTCTCGATGAGGTAGTCCCTCACGTTGAATTGTCGTAGACATCGTCGTCTCCTACATCTCGCGATCATTCTGTCAGAGAGATGCCTCAGCGGGCAGAGGCACCTCCGTCAACCGTCAGAGTGGTGCCACTGATATGGCTAGCTCTGGGTGAGGCCAGAAAGGTGATCACATCGGCGCATTGTTCCACGGTGCCGGGCGCGGGGTCATCTGGGATGAGTTCCTCCCAGCGGTCTTCGTCACCTAATTGGTCAATAGCCTCCCGCCGCAAAATGTCTCCCATGCGGTCGGTCACAATCAAGCCAGGGTTGATAGCCAGTACCCGCACACCTTTTTGGATGCTACGACTCCCTAGCGCCGCTGTAAGTCCCACGAGTCCGCTGTTACCAACAGCTCCAGCGATATAGGAAGGCTGAGGCCGAACTGCAGCGGCGCCAATCACGTTAATGATGACCCCGGTTCCTTTTGCCTCCATAGCGGCGTACACCTCTCGACAGAGATTGATATAGCCGAAGACTTTGAGATCCCACGCGTCTCGCCATCGACGTTCATTAATTGTTGAGATGTCACCGGCTGGGATCGCACCTGCATTGTTGATCCAAATATCGACTTCACCAGCTGCGTCCACTAAGGCTCTCTGGTCTTCGCTCGCTGAAAGATCGACTGAATGTGTCAATACGTCAACGGTTCCAGCTGCTTCAAGAACAGCAGCTTTAGCGTGGCGAAGAGTTTCCTCGTTCCGAGCTGCCAACTGAACATGACAACCCTCGCGGGCTAAAGCCACAGCGCAACCCAGACCAATGCCCCTAGAGCCGCCCGTGATTACGGCTCTCTTATCTATCAGTTCAAGGTCCATAACCGGACCGTAATGCGGTCAACGAGCACAAACCCTCGCGAGTAGGCGACAATGCAGGTCTAGAGCGAAGGGAAAGCGATGAGCGGAACACTTGAATCGAAGGTCGCGATTGTCACCGGAGGTGCGAGTGGCATGGGTTTAGCCACCGTCCAAAGATTCCTTGACGAAGGCGCTTCGGTCGTCATTGGTGACTTGAATGCCGATAACGGACGTAATGCGTTAGAGACCTTCACCGCCGCAGGCCATGGAGACCGCGTCCGTTTCACTACGACAGACGTTTCAGTAGAAGATGACGTCGCAGCTATGACGGAACTGGCCGTCGACGCATTCGGACGCCTCGATATCGTGTTCAACAACGCGGGTATAGGGGGAGCGTTCGGCCCGGTAACTGAACTTGATGTTGACGATTGGGACACGACCTTCCATATTCTTGTTCGTTCAGTATTTCTTGGTATCAAACACGCGGCTCGAATCATGATCGACCAAGGCGAGGGCGGATCGATAATCAATACAGGATCAATAGCGGGCATGGGAGGCGGAGCCGGTCCTCAGGCGTATTCAGCAGCGAAGGCAGCCGTGGTGAACCTCTCCAAAACCACAGCCGTCGAGCTAGCAGCGCACAACATCCGAGTAAACGCGATATGTCCCGGAGTCATCTTCACGCCCCTCATGCACAGCGGTAATGAAGAACAGGCCGAGGAAGTCATTGCCGATATTCAGCCCTTAGGTAAGCGCGGAGAAGGTTCCGATATTGCGGGGATGGCGTTATTCCTTGCAGGAGACGACTCGAAATTTGTGACCGGCCAAGAACACATCGTGGACGGAGGGCTCTTAGCAAATGGACCTCGTTTAATAGGTCGTCTCCACAATTCGCGAAACTTGCACCGAATGAGCGGCATGGCATTCGGTACTAGCGGCCAGACAGCAACTTTTCGAAGGTTGTAAACGGTGAAGCGAGCATAAGTTTCCTAGCGATCGTCTATTGACCGAGGGAGCCCTGGTGATCAGGGTGAGCGATACCGGAGAGAAGCTCCGCTCGTTCCGCGAGAGTTTTCCCTCTCAACTCGACCGCCCCGTATTCGGTCACCACAACATCGGCAAGATAGCTAGGCAAGGTCGTAGGCGCGCCATCTGCCAGGCGACAAACGATTCTTGAAACAGTTCCGTTCGCGGCAGTGGACGGCATAGCCATTATCGACCTGCCACCGGTAGCGATAGAAGCACCAAAAGCGAAATCAGGTGCACCCCCGGGCCCTGAAATAAAACGACCGGCGGCAAACTCGCTATTGACGGCGCCATCTAAAGCCATTTCAACCGTGGATTGCAATGCGACAAAATTCTGAATCGATGCCATTCCCGGGATCCCGTGGGTGTGAGCCCCGCGCGCTAAACGAACTGTCGCGTTGTGATCTACCCAATCGTAGAGTCGTCTAGTTCCCATGATCTCTGCCGCTACCGAAACGCCTTCATCACATCCCTTGTGGAGGTTGTCGATAGCACCGCATTCAACTAGCTCAATGCACGCATCGTTAATCATTCCTCCATGCAATCCCAGGTGTTTGCGGGTTCGCAAGCTGGATAGAACCGCATCGGGCACTGCCCCGATACCAAACTGAAGAGTTGAACCGTCCGGTATGAAAGGGCTCACATGTTCGGCGATGGCCTCAGAGATGGGGTCAATAGTTGCGGGCTGAAGTTCGGACAAAGGCTCATCAATTTCCACGAGAAAGTCGAAGTTCTCAACGCGACACTCTCCGTCACCGTGGACATAAGGCATTTGGGAGTTGATCTGGCCGATCACCAATGGTGCCTCTGCAAGCAGCGAGACATGACCCCCCACTCCTGTACCCAAACTGCAGTCGCCGTTCTTGTTTGGGGGACTGACCTGACAAACCACGACATCCGCTGCCAGGGGGCCGCCAGGTGCGCAGATTCCATCGAGATCGGAGTACCGGCCTGGAACGATCCCGAATTCGGGGTGATCAAGAGCATCGCGAATTGCGCCTGTGGGCTGCAGCGTTAGCCATCGAAATGGTTGTCCAAGATGCTCTATGGGTGCAGGCCGTTGCAACAAGAACGCGGAAACAAACTCCAGACTCTCGAACATGTCACGTCGGTCATCTATTCCAACCAACAACCCGTATGGGCACCCCGAACCCTGGGCGACAAATACCCGGCCGTGATCCGGAATTGCGCTAACCGCCTCGTCGATACTGACCGATTTACCTTCACGCTCAGATCTCATAACAACTCCAGACGGTTTCAGTCAAGTAAGGAGCGACTGATCACGACGTCTTGGATCTCAGTAGCGCCGTCTACGTAATGGGTTAGTCGAGCCGCGTTGAGATGACGGGGGAGCGGATGGTGCCTCTTCGCTCCGTTTGCTCCCATCACCTGCATGCATGAAGCAATTCCGGTCTCAGTCACACGGGTCGAGAATTTTTTTGCGTGTGCCGCTTCGACCGCTGCGTTACGACCTTCCTGCAAAGTAAGGGCGGCGCGGTAGGTGAGAAGACGTGATGCCTCAAGATCGGTAGCGACGTCTGCAAGCTTGAAACGGACACCCTGTAAATCAGCGAGCCGGCTACCGAAGGCAAGGCGGTCACGAACATAATGTGAGGCCGTCGTGAGTGCGGTTCGAAGCATCCCACAGCACATTGCTCCGACTAATACCCGTGCCACATCGATTCCCTCCATAGCGGCACGAAAGCCCTGCCCAACTGGCTGAAATATTGATTCTGCTGACACCCGACAGTTATCAAAACGGATGCTGTTAGCGCCCAACCCATGACCACCTAGCAACTCATAACCCGGGGTCTTAGTCACTCCGGGAGTGTTGGCGTCAATGAGGAAGGTAGCGATGCCTCGGTGGCCGAGAGAAGAATCTGTTTGGGCGTAAACGGACAACACGTCAGCGTCCGTACCATTGGTGACCCATGCCTTCTCACCATTGAGCAGCCATTCATCCCCATCGTTAGTTGCAGCTACAGCTATTGCCGCCGCGTCAGACCCAACTTCAGGTTCGGTCAACAAGAATGCACCAACCAAACTGCCTTCCACCAGCCCCGGGAGAACGCTGTCGCGGAGTGGCCCGTTGGGTCTACGCCCTACTGCGCCAGCCAAGTTGTTGTGGCAAACCAATGAGAAAGCAATAGAGAAGTCAACGGCGGCTATTTCTTCTAACACGCGTGCCAGCCCAAGCACGCTGATGTCTTCCCCACCATCATTAGCTGGCACCAGTAGTCCGGTCAGGCGGTTCTGGCCCGCACTATCGAATGCTTCTCTTGCGAATCGACGTTCTGTTTCCCACGCCTCAGCCCTGGGTGCAACAAAGTCGTTTGCCCAAGCTTGAGCGCGTTTAACCACGTCAAGATCGCCGTCGTTTAGAGCAGCGTCGCTATTTGATTCCACGTTTGGAGGGTAGCGCCGTTGGCGATCTCTCATCTTGCTCGATGACGGAAGTCGAACAATCCGCGTGAAAGCGAAGATAACTGAAATGTGAAATTAAACGGACATCTGTCGTACGTTCGGCCTAGTCATCAACGTGTTCTGTTCGGACCATCCGAGTCGGGGTATACACCATTACTATTTCCCCATCCTGATTGAACACCTCGTTACGAGTCGTCACAATTCCTCGGTCTTGTTTTGAGGTGAGCCTTGCCGCAGTCACTTCAGCCACGACTTGGAGGGTGTCATTCACGAAAGTCGGTCCCTTAACTTGGACGTCTGCACCTAAATAAGCCATGCCCGTGCCGGCAATAGCTCCTCCGCTGATAATTAAGCCTTCCGCTATCGACATCACCAAACTTCCAGGGACAAGACGCCCCGAGTACCCGGCGCGCTCTGCACCCGTCGCGTCGAGAAACAAACCTTCGACGAAACCGAACTGTGTGGCGTAAACCACGAGATCTGTTTCTGTCACGGTGCGCCTTGAAGTGCTCCAACGCTTGCCGATGGGAACCTCGCGAAAAGTCCATCCACGATGTGGCCTGGGTGGTAGGTCGCCAATCATTGAATCCTCCATTGCGTTATTTCTGGTGACCGTAGCCCGCTAATTAGGCGCTTCCCCCCGTTCTCCGCCTACCATCGGGTCGTTGCTTTAGTAAGGGGAGGGAGTTCGATGGCAGACGATCGTCGCACCCATCGTTCACATGTCAGCTATATCGACAAATCGCGGGGCTACTACGGAGCCCAGGGCTACCCACAGGCATATCAATGGGCTTATCATCATGCGGTGCCGTTTGCGGCGCTTGAAAAGCCGTTGGCTGAGTGCCGTATAGGACTCATCACTACATCATTTTTTGAGCGGAAGGTCGATAAAGGGGCTGTGGCCGGTTCCGGAACAAAAGAACCCTATGCAGCGCTTTGCGATGACGCATTGGGAGGCCTCTACAACAAAGATCTCTTCTGGGATAAAGACAACACCCACACTGACGACTTGGACACCTACCTGCCGATCAATCGTCTTAGGGAATTTGCTGCCCAAGGCAGAATTGGTTCACTCGCCGATCGGTTCTACGGCGTCCCTACCGATTACAGTCACAGACGCACTAGTCGCAGGGACGCACCGCAAATACTCGAATTTGCTCGGCAAGATGAGCTGGACGCAGTAGTACTAGTCCCCCTCTGACCTGTTTGTCACCAGACCGTGAGTCTGGTCGCGCGCCATCTCGAAGAAGCGGGTCTCCCCACCGTGGTCGTCGGTAGCGCAAGAGACATCGTTGAAGAATGCGGAGTAAGCCGCTTTGTATTCACTGACTTTCCCCTAGGAAATCCGGCCGGCAAACCCGGAGACGTCGAAATGCAGACAACCATCATGGGCATGGCCTTAGACCTTCTTGAACGTGCATGGCAGCCCCGAACGACAACGCAGACACCTTTTGTATGGGACGCCGAGTCCAATGATGATTGGCGGCGGCATTTTATGAAGGTTGACGACTCCAATAGGACTGCTCTCGCAGCAGCTGGAGATCAGCGCCGCGCCGCCCAAGCGGACGCTAAAGCCGATGGTGCGGGTAGAGGCTGACGCGGCGTGGCCAAAGGTGAGCGAGGCGCCCGCCTGGAGGGCGCACCAGAGCCGCACAAGATGATCCCCGCGACCGGCGGAGTTCACGTTGCGGCCGATATTTACGGGGATTCGGGTCCACTTGTGATCCTGCAACACGGCGGCGGACAAACGCGTCACGCATGGAAAAGCGCTGGTCAGATGTTGGCCGACGCGGGCTACCAAGCAGTCAGTCTCGACGCCCGAGGTCACGGCGACAGCGAATGGGCTCCTAACGGTGACTACTCAAATGATGTGCTTGTTGACGACCTCGTTGCGGTCACCGAGCATTTCGGACAAAAACCCATTCTCGTCGGCGCCTCAATGGGAGGCGGCACGTCTTTGACTGCTGTAGGTGAAGGACGGGTTGATGCGACCGCGTTGGTCTTGGTTGACACTGCGCCTCGCATCGAAATATCCGGCGTCCGAAAGATCAGAGACTTTATGGGTCAAGCACCAGACGGGTTTTTATCTCTTGACGAAGTAGCGGAAGCGATCGCTAACTATCAACCGCACCGGAAACGACCACGCACACTCGATGGCCTCGCAAAAAATGTGCGCCTCTGGCCTGATGGTCGCTACCGGTGGCATTGGGACCCAGAATTTATGCAACGAAAAAGATCAATCGCAGATCGAATACCTCGTCAGGAAGAGGCTGCGAGAAATGTTCGATGCCCGTCCCTGTTGGTTCGGGGAGGACTCAGTGACGTGCTTTCGGAAGAGGGCGCCAACGCATACCTAGACCTCGTGCCCCACTCTGAGTATGCGAATGTTGGAGGTGCCGCTCATATGGTGGCGGGTGACCGTAACGACATCTTTGTAACGGCCGTACTCACGTTTCTCTCCAACGTCGCGCCAGCAAAATAGGTGGAGTCTCAATACCCATAGATGCCTTATGAACCAAGTGACGCGGAACCTCACATATGTATGTGTCGACTACGAAATCGTGGGTATTCCTCAAAGTGTCGAACCAACTGAGCTAGTGACAGAGATTTTCGAAGCCAAGGGCGCATTAATTGTTGACCACGAAACGTCGCTCGTCGGTTGCTTTGACGATGCGGCAAATGCAGTAGAAGCTGCCGTGGTTGCCCAATGGCGAACTCAACGTGAGATCAACGATCCGGGTCGAAAGATGCGCATCGGCATACATCCCGGCGACCTTTCCCAAGCTTTGGCGGTGTTGGGATGTTCGAACGGCAACCAGATTGTCTTTTCGGGGCAGATCGATGACGTTACGGGTGGAACTCTAGACGCGCGACCCATGGTCCGTGCTCAGCTCTGGGCCGACGGCGAACCGGTGCAATTATGGTTATCAACTGACAGTCGTCCCGACATTGATGGTCGACCCTTACGACTTCCGACATAGCGCAAATAATTCGTCGAGGCAAACCAACGGAAGTAGCTTTTGAAGCACTCACGAAAGAAGGAGAAGCATCATGCCGACCGACGCTCGAGTGGTGGTTGTCCCTCAAGAACAGAATCAACCGCTAGAAGTAGTCGACGTAACCTTGCCCGATCCTGCACCGCACCAAGTAGTGGTGCGCCAGTTCGCTTCGGGGATATGTCACAGCCAACTTCACGTCATTCACAATCCTCGACAGGCGCCCGTTGTATTGGGTCACGAATCAACAGGCGAAGTTGTTGCTGTTGGAACGTCGGTCGCGGGCCTGCAACCAGGCGACACCGTCATGGTGACTTGGGTGCCGAAAGATCAGACCCAGGCTCGCCGCCAAGGAGGTATCGCCAGTGTCGATCTCCACGATGGCCGGACCGCTACAAGTAGCAACGTTTTTACCTGGGCGACGCACACCATCGCTGATGAGATGTATGTGGTGAAGGTCCCATCCGACATTGACCGCGAAGCAAGCAGCATCATCGGATGTGCGGTGATTACCGGCGCCGGCGCGGTGCTACACACCGCAAAAGTTCAAAGCGGCGACAGCGTCGCCATAATTGGCGCCGGAGGTGTCGGTCTCTCGGCAGTAGCCGCCGCTGCGCACCTTGGAGCGGACCCAATCATTGCTGTCGACTTGGATGACGACAAGCTCGACTTTGCAAAAAAATTTGGAGCCACCCACGGTGTGAACGCTTCACAGGTCGACCCCGTTGCAGCCGTGCGAGACCTAACTGAAATTGCCAACCAGTTCGACGTCCTGCGACGACCTATAGCCGGAGTCGACTACGCGTTCGACTGCATCGGGCACGCAGCCACGATGCGACAAATATCTGAAATGACCCGCAGCGGCGAATTCGGGCAATCCAAAGGCGGAACCGCGGTGCTGGTAGGGGTACCACAGACTCCAATCGAACTGGACAGCCGATACATGTTTATGGGCGAACGCTCCTACATCTGCAGTCTGGGCGGTTCATGTGCGCCAGGAGAGGACTTACCTCGGTTCATTGATTGGCACCGTCAAGGCATTCTCGATCTCGATGCTTTAGTCACTCAACGCTATTCCATAGACGACATTGGGCGAGCGGTTGACGATCTAGAGAATGGCCGCGTCGCGGGACGATCAATATTGGTGTTTGATTAAACCGATGACACCAAACAGTGAAGGAGATGTGCCGAGTCTTGAAATTCTCCAAAGTCGTGCTCAAATCGTTCTTCGAAGGCCCGATAAACGAAACCGCTTAGGTCCCCCAGACTTAGAGGCCCTAATGGCCCATTTGGCGGCTGTAGAGGCAGACCCATCGGTACGTAGTTTGACGATCGAAGCTCACGGCCCATCGTGGTGCTCCGGTTACCACCTAGGCGCGCTTGCTCAAGGAGACCGACCAAAGTTCGGATTCGGTGAGGTGTGTGACGCTTTAGCGAAAGTCGCAATACCTACGATTGCGGTCATCAACGGCAATGTGCACGGCGGAGGTACCGATCTGGCTATGGCCTGTGACATGCGGTTGGCAACGAGTCACATTGCCTTGGCGATGCCCGCCGCCCGAATAGGGCTTCAGTACTACGCAACAGGGTTACAAAGATTCGTTGAACGTATCGGACCTTCCGCAACGAAACGCATTTTCTTGACCGGAGAGACCATAAGTGCTGATGAGTTGCTTGCTATGGGTTACCTCACCGAAATCATCGAACCAGACCGTTTGAACTCTCGAGTAGTCGAGTTATGCAAGGCCATTTCTGAATTGGCGCCGGGCGCGGTGAAATTGACGAAGCAAGCGATTAATGATCTGGCTGGAGTTCATCCGGACCTTGACAAAATTCAAGCGAACCACGTGGCGACGACACGATCAGCAGACCATCGCGAAGCCATGAAGGCGTTGACAGAAGGACGTTCGCCACGGTTTGGAAACAGCTAGCCGACACGACCCCAGGCCACTCTGCTACATACAAGGCATGTCTGAAGTCCTACCCACCGTCATCGCGGCGGACAAAGTCACGTCGTGGATCGGCGACCATGCGGAAATTAGTGAAGCGCTGACGTTCACGTTGATTGCTGGCGGCAGGTCAAACATGACCTTTGTCGTAAACGATGGTGATCAGCCCCGATTTGTTTTGCGGCGCCCACCTACCGGTCCGCTTTTGCCTTCCGCTCATGACATGGCGCGGGAATACCGGCTAATGCATGCGCTTCGTGACAGTGACGTGCCGGTTCCTGAAATGGTTGGTCTTTGTCAAGACGAAACGATTAATGGCCGCGACTTTTACGTTATGTATTACGTTGACGGAATTGTCGTCCGAGATATAGACCTCGCCACTGAAATGGATGTAGCGGCTCGGAAAGTCATGTCGGAATCGCTAATCGACACACTTTCGGCATTGCATCGGGTCGACATTGACGAAGTGGGGTTGGGTGATTTTGCTAAGCGCAGTGGGTACGTGGAACGGCAAGTGAAACGGTGGTCCGGTCAATGGGAAAGTTCACGAACTCGTGACATGCCCATCGTCGATGCGATTGCCCTTGAACTGATACGTGTGATGCCCGAACCGAACCCCACGACGATTGCCCACGGCGATTATCGGCTATCAAACTGCATGGTTGACGCAAGTGGGTCAGTAGTAGCGGTGTTGGATTGGGAGCTGTGCACTCTGGGTGAGCCGATAGCTGACCTTGGTGGACTCCTTGGATACTGGCATGACCCTCAAGAGAAGGACCCTACTGGAGATGCAGAAAGCACGGGACTGCCAGGTTTCTTGACTCAGGATGAGTTGGCTTCCCGCTATGCGACGATTATGGACTCTGAGATTGATGCGATTAGTTACTACCGAGCATTCGCTCAATGGCGTTTAGCGTGCATCGGTGAAGGGGTTTATTCCCGGTATCTCGCGGGACAACAAGGTGAACAAGATGAAGACATTGATTTGGACCGTATGAGGGACTCCGTAGGGGAGCGAGCGCAACGAGCAGCCGAACTCCTTGGCATGATCTGAGTTGCTTTGGTCGCGGGTTTCATTTGACCGAAACTCCCAACTAGCGGCCGTGTCGCAAAAGCTTGCCGCTGTAGGTCTCGGTCTGCGCGTCATCTTCGATAGTGATCTCCCCATTGACTATGACGTTGCGGTAGCCGGACGCTTTTTGTATACGTCGCCATTCACCACCGGGAAGATCATGCACCACTTCCATAGGTAGAACCTTCAAGTTCTCGGGGTCATACACGACAAGGTCGGCTGGGCACCCCTGTCTAATGACACCTCTGTCTCTGAACCCAGCTAGCTGAGCCGGAAGAGCAGATAAACGTCGATGCGCTTCTTCGTACGTTAGCCACTGGTTGTCACGTACTTGTTGGGTGAGAGTCTCCGTTGGGTATCGGCCAGCCGTTAGAAATTTCGTGTGGGCCCCGCCATCAGAAACGCCAAACAACATGTGCGGATAACTGACGACATCGCGAAGAAGGTCACTGTTTCCTTGCGGAGGGGCGACAAAAAATAACGTATCAAGGTCATCTTCGACTGCGATGTCGAGCATGACATCTACTTCGTGCTTTCCGGTTACCTCCGCAGCTTGAGACACTGACATTTCCCGGTATCTCTCTGTGCCTTCTGAGCGTGGTGACAGAATTGTTACAGTTCCGATTGGGGCGGTTGCCGTCGAGGGCAGATTGTCCTTCAAGGCTTGGCGGCGAGCCGGGTCGGAGAACTTAGCTAAACGAGCGGCTTTGTCCCCCATGCATGCCTCCATCCAGGCCTCGGAGTCGTCGTAGAGATTCCAATCTTCTAACGTGAAGGTAAACCCTGCATCGCTCGTTACTCCTTGGCCATAAACTGGAATCCCGCGCTCTCTGCAACGTTCGAGCCATTCAATCTGACGCTTGTGGACATGAGGCTTGTCCTCGAACGCTTGCACCACGTTGTGCAATAGGGGGCGACCGCTTATTGACGCGATCTCTTCGAGATGTGCGAGGTCGTGTTTGATGTCATCAGTCGTCAGGGTCATCTGAACGACACCCTGATTACGTTCAGCCAAGACTTTCGCCAGCACTCTGGCAGTCTCGTCGTTCATCATGTCGGTGGGCATGGGGGTGCCATCCCAGTCGCGCTGCACTGCAGCCGGTCCCGTCGAAGGAAGTCTTTGAGCCGACCAACCACAGCCGCCTGCATCCATTGCCTCACGCAACAAATTTGCCAATTCGGCGTGCTCCTCGTCAGACGGCATGCGACCTGCTTTGGCATCGTCTACGCCCAGCACCTGCAGCAGCATCGGACCAATTGGTACGTAGGGAAGAATGTTCACTGCCTTTGGCGTGCGGTCCAAGCTGTCCAGATAGTCAGGAAAGGTCACCCAATCCCAAGGCATACCTTGCGCCATTGAGTCGTAAGGGATTGCTTCTACGCGAACCATCGATCGCATCGCGTATTCGCGCATTTCTGGTGCAACCGGGGCAAAACCGAAGCCACAATTGCCGATCGCCACTGACGTAATGCCATGCCAGCCCGAAAGTGTGCAGTAGGGGTCCCAGAAGATTTGTGCGTCGTAATGGGTGTGTAAATCAATGAAACCAGGCGCTACGTGCATGCCGCTGGCATCGATGGTTTGGCCTGCGTCTCGGTGGTTGACTCGGCCAACAGCGGTCACACGACCTTCAGTTATGCCAACGTCTCCTCGCACTCGAGGTGCCCCAGTGCCGTCGAAGATGAATCCGTCTTTGATGACGATGTCGTAACTCATTGCTAGCTAACTCCTGAGAATGTGCGACTTCGAGTCAGGGTAGATCTGAGCCCGGGGGTCGTGTCGAACTAGTCGATCTGTTTAGAAAGGGTCTCGTTCTATATCAAGCATGAATCGCCCAAGTTGGTGGGTTACACGATCCTGATGAACGTTTATGTGTAGTGGCATAGCTCGAAAGTCACGGTACCTCCGCTCGAAGGTCCCGCCTTCGCGAAGTCCGTTGCCCCCTTGAGTTCGTTCTAGGAGTTGCATTGCCTCGGCTAACTGTTCAACGCTCATCGAAACAATCGACATTTGACGCAAATAGTCTGCTTCGTCGGGGACAATACCCATTTCGACTCTTCTGTCCAACTCCAGACAGGCCGTTTCCACGGCAGCGCGAGCGGAAGAGAGAAGGGCGGCAGCGCGCCCGATGTTGATTTGGGCGCTTGGCTTCTCAACCATCTTGCCCCCCATGATTACTCGCCGTTTGCGAGTCGAGGCCGAAGCTTCTTGCAAGGATCGACGGACTAGCCCTGCAGCCATCCATCCCAACCAGAGATCCGAAATACCGACCCAATCTTCCCGGTACCGGTGATGGATAACGGGCACGGTGCGCAAAGATTCGGCTCGGTTAGCGCCGTACCACGGAACGCAGCGGTCTAATGGAACTCGAACCTCGCTGTAGTGAAGATCGTCAGTAGCTGATGCTCGAAGCCCTGAACCGTCCCAGGTTGGCTCAATTTTCAAGCCCTCAATGTCACTCGGAACGATTGAAAAACGTAGATCCATCGGTCGAACAGGCTGTCCGTCGTCGCCGGTAACTGCGAAGACGACACCACAATGATCCGCATATCGACTGCCAGTGCCGAAAGTCGCGGCGCCATTAAGGACTGCCTCATCCCCTTCGATTCGACCATGAACACCACTGCCGGCCCCTGCGGGGAATGAGACCCAATCGCCTCGTTCCACGATCTCTTGGAGAAACTGGTGGTGTTCGGGACCTAGGGTCCCGACGAAGAGATGGAACACGGCTAAGTGGTTCCATAAACACCACGCGGTTGACGGGCACCTTGACGCGACAGCTTCTAGCTCTCGTCCCATGGAAAGGATCGACGATTCAACTCCCCCCAGCTCTGTGGTCGCTGCCATACGCATGACGTTGCTGCCGCGCAACTGTTCGGTCACCTGCAGGGCAACCGTTCTGGTTCGGTCAGCATTTTCGGCTTGAGCTTCCAAGGCGTCCAATACCGGATGTACATATAGTTCTGATTCGTCGCTAGGGAAGAAGTGTGCGACCGGATCGCTATCCATACCCGGCACCGTACTGGAGAGGGCTAGGGTTTGCCGATGAGTCAAGAAAACCAGGTCCCGTCGGGTCGGACGACGGTTCAACGTCTGCCTGATCGAGGTTCTTATGACCGAGAGACAATCCATTCGATATTGGATGAAGGACTACTCGCTCACGTAGGGATAAACACCGAGCAAGGTCCGGTCGTCATTCCGATGCTGTATGGGCGCGACGAAGAACACCTCTTTCTTCACGGCTCCCCCGCGAGCCGCCTGCTACGCGAAGGGCGCTCCGTTGAACTGTGTGTAACTGTCAGCCTCATCGACGCGCTCGTGGTGGCTAGATCGTTATTTCACCACTCGATGAACTATCGATCAGTTGTTGTGATGGGCCAAGCGTCGCCCGTTGAGGATTTAGATGTTCGTTCTCGGGCACTTGACGTCATTAGCGAGCACGTGATTCCAGGCCGGGTAGCGGGAACTCGTCCGCATCACGAAAAGGAAATCAAAGGCACTTTGGTCCTGTCAATGAGCCTTAGTGAGGCTTCTGCCAAGATTCGTACCGGGCCACCAGTGGACGACGCAGAAGATCATGAACTTGACACCTGGGCCGGGGTTCTCCCGCTCGGTATCAAAGTTGGGACACCGATACCGGACCCACAACTCAGAGAAGGCATCGCCACGCCTGAACATATCCTGCAGTGGCATCGATAGGGGCTAACCAGGAAGATAGGGGAGTACCTCCGCACCAAACCTTCGAACTGTTTCTTCTAGTTCGCTGTCAGATATGCCGCCTATGTCGAACATGAACAACTGCCGGTTATGTCCGAGAAGCTCATGTAGTTCCCCCATGCGGTCGATGCATTCTTGGGGACTTCCCGCCACAGCTGGCCCAGCCAGAAATGATTCGAGATCGAAGGGCATTTGAACTTTGCCGCCGGTGTTGTCACTAATCAATTGATCAACAAAGTTCCAATAGTGGCCGTAGCGCGGAACAAAGCGTGCTCGCATGTCATCGTGGGTTGATCCGACAAAGGCATGAGAACACGAACCAATGATGATGTCGGTGACGTCTCTGCCAGCCTCTTCCCAGGCTTCCTTGTATCGCTCAACTATGGGTACAAACATTTTTGGGTGCCCGAATACTGAGGGAAGCATTAGACGGCAGCCCAACTTGGCGGCGAGTAAAGCGGACGCCGTTGAGCCAGCACCAATCCAGATAGGAAGGTCCCGGGTTGGTCGCGGACGTATCGTCACATTTTCAAGAGGACCGCGAAACCTTCCTGACCAACTCACGTCCTCTTCGCGTAAAAGAGTTTGGAGGAGACTCAGCCGCTCTTCAAAAATTTCTCTAGCGTCAGCAATCTCTAAACCAAATGCCGGATAGCTCCTACTAAAAAAATTTCCGCGACCGGCGACGATCTCCACCCGGCCAGGAAAAAGATTGTCAAGTGTTGAGTAGTCCTCTGCTGCACGTACAGGATCAAGCGTGGGCACCAAGGTGACAGCGGTTGAAAGAATCAAGTCTGGGGCGCGTTCTCCGATTGCCGACAGCACAACCGGAGGTGAACTGAGCATGTAGTCGTTGAAGTGGTGCTCACCAATATGTACGGCATCGAACCCGGCTTCGGAAGCCCAGATTGAATACTGGATCAATTGCCGGTGGCGGTCTGCCTCTGACAGCGTTACCCCAGTTACTGGGTGGGGCAAGTTGTCTCCCAAGCTAAAAGCAGCTGATTCCATGTTGTTTTTCTACCGTTGGAGGTCAGTGCCGGCCAAATCGGCCAGCAGTCGGACGGCCTCGTCTTGGTTCGTGTTGATGCTGATGCCGGTGAGACCGCTGTCGGCCCACTGCAAAAATCGTTGACTTATCCGATCTGGTGAGCCGTACAACCCGGCGTCATCTACGTATTCGTCGGGGATAGCGGCGGCGGCTTCGGCCTTTTGTCCTGCGAGGTACAACTCCTGTACCCGAACCGCGACATCGGGGTAGCCGCGTTGCACCATGTGTTGGTTGTGGAAGTTCACGTCTTTGTGGCCCATTCCACCGGCATAGAGAGCGATGTTGTCTTTTGCTCGCCGAAACACGGACTCAACATCGTCTGTGATCTGTACCGGACATTGAGCAATTATTTCGAAGTCCTTCCAGCCTTTGTCAATGCCACTTCGTTGTGCTCGCTCAAAGCCCTCTTCAATCCAGGGGCGAAAATGGTTCATCCGTCCAGGCACGAAATGCATCGGCAGCCAACCGTCGCACAACTCTGCAGTCAACTTCACCGTCGCTTCAGAACCGCTTCCCAACCAAATAGGAAGATCTGAATTGGTGTGCAAGATTGACATAAGGGGTTTCCCTAGGCCGATGGTGCCCTCACCAACAAATGGCAACTGGTATTCGCGCCCTTGGTGAGTCACAGGTTCCTGACGATCGAAAATCTTCCTCATAATTTGGATGTAATCGCGCAGCCGCCAATACGGCTTGCCCCACGGTTGCCCGTACCAACCTTCAACTATCTGTGGGCCCGAGACACCGAGTCCCACGATCATTCGATCACCGCCTGCAAGAGCATCAATAGTTTGAGCTTGCATCGCAGCCATGGCAGGAGCACGACCCGCTAGCTGGATAATCCCGGTGCCCAGCTTGATCCGGTCAGTGTGGGCTGCAATGTAGGCAAGCGGAGTCATCGCATCCGAGCCGTACGCTTCCGCAGTCCACACGGAGTGGTAACCGAGCTGTTCAGCAAGCTTGATTCTCTCAATTGGAATATCTACACGGCCTCCCGAATAGCCGAGCATTAGTGCAAGCTTCATAGGTATGCCGATCCCATCTGTTCTTCGTCAAGCGTTGAAAGATCCTCTGATAACACTACGGTCATCGATATGGCAGGCTACGCCTTAGTCGCTCTACTAGGAGCGAAAACGTGGCTCCGACAAGGCTCGGATTATGGTGAGTTCTGATGTCATGAAACCGATAATTGGCTACGACCCAGAGATACCCGGTCGCTTCCCTCAGTTGTCTTGGGCGTGCATTTTGATTGAAGGTGTCTCCAACGAGCCCTCGCCAATGGCACTAACGGCCAAAATGCGGTTAGCGGAGTTAGAAGTTCGGGCGGTGCTGCAATCCACTCCGATTGCGGAGATACCGGCAGTTGTTGCTTGGCGACGGGTCTTCAGCTCTTTTGGTGCAAAACCAACGAAGTACCGCAATTCTTTGGAAGCCCTTCTTCGACGTATTTCGAAAGGCGAAGCCTTGCCTTCCATCAGTTACCTCGTGGATCTCGGCAATCTCGTTTCCATCAGTTGCCGAGTGCCACTGGGAATATTTGACGTTGACCGCTTCGCAGCTCCGGCGAAAATCGGATTCGCCAGTGGTGATGAACACTTCGCCGACCTTGGGTCGAGCGAAACCGATCACCCAGAAGTGGGAGAGGTGGTGTTCACCGACGCCGATGGCGAGTTGATGACCCGTCGGTGGTGCTGGCGACAAGATCGGCGCTTCGCATCGCAACCGGAAACCCAAAGAGCGCTTGTAATTGCAGAAGCCCACCATGAGGAGGGGCCACAAGATGTCGCTGCGGCGGTCCGCTTGTTTGCCGATCTTGTTGCAAAGTTTTCACCTGAGATTCAGATCACACAACTCTCGGCGCCCATATTGGACGAAAAGTCAGTTGATTGACCTTTCTGTACCCTCCCAGAAAGGTGCACGAAGCTCACGTTTAAGAACCTTCCCAGGACCGGATTTTGGTAGTTCTTCGGACTGAAACGCAACTGATCGCGGGAGTTTGTACCCGCCGAGTGACGCTCGACAAAAATCGATGAGCTCGATATCGGTCAAACTCTCGTCGCGTGGGACGACGACCGCGTGAACCTGCTCCCCCCACCGATCATGGGGAATTCCAAACACCGTGGCTTCCAGCACCTTCGGGTGCTGGTAAATGACCTCTTCTACTTCGGAGCAGTAGACGTTTTCCCCACCGGAAATAATCATGTCTTTCGCGCGATCTACCAGATACAAATAACCCTCGTCGTCCAGGTAGCCGATGTCACCAGACCGGTACCAGCCGTCCTCTAACGCAGCAGCAGTTTGATCAGGTTTGTTCCAATAGCCCTGCATGACATTGGGGCCGCTAACCAATACCTCTCCAGCGTCACCTGCCTCCGCGTCGATCCGCAAAGACACACCAAGAGATGGATGCCCTACCGACTTGCCGCGAGTGGTGCCAATGAGACGCTCTTCGTGGCGAAGGCCGGTTACCAGAGGCGCGGTTTCCGTAGCGCCATACAAGTGCAATAGCTCAGCGCTTGGGAACTCTTCGTGTGCGCGTCGAAGTACTTCGGTTGCAATTGGGGAAGCCCCGTGAGCGATCAGCATGAGGCTTGAAGTGTCTCGAGGGTTCGAGGCCTGTGCTTCTATCAACGCTGCGACCATGGTTGGGACAGCCAACGTAGCGGAGCATCGGTGTTTCTCTATGAGGTCCAGGCACAAATTTGGATCGAAGGCGGGAACCACAATTTGGCAGATACCCAAAGCGATGCACTGGAGCACTGAGTTAGATCCAGCGGCATGGAACATAGGGGCGACGACCAGATATGTGTCCTCGCCATTGAGCGGAATTGTGATCTGACTATGCAAAGTGTTCGCAATCAGATTTCTATGGCTCAGCATCACGCCCTTGCTTCGGCCAGTAGTTCCGCCGGTGTAAAACAAACCAGCTAGGTCATCTTCTTTCATCTGAGCGAATTCCATAGGTTCAGATGTTGAAAGGTGCTCCTCATACTCTTGGAGACTCAGCACTTGGTCGACTGAGTTACGTAACTCGCCCGGGTCCTGATCGCTAATCAAAATTGTCGCGTCCGCGTCCTCTAATGCATAGGCCAATTCGGGTTCAGCCCACCGACTGTTTAGTGGCACCACTACTCGTCCAGATGAAGGGATACCGGCGTACAACTCGGCGTAAGTGTCGGAGTTAGCGGCCAAGAGACCCACTCGTTCTCCAGAACCAACTCTGAGATCATCAAGAACACTGCCCACTCGTCGGCACCTATCGACGAACTCACCGAATGTTTGCTCTCGGCCTTCGCAAATAAAGGCGGTTTTTGAATTGTGTATCGCCTCGGCGCGTAGCAAGGGATCAGGAATGGTGCGCACGCGTGGCCTCCAATCTGGATTGTTTGGACCTATGTTCGCCGTTCAACGACGTTAGAACAATCCCAATGGCCAATATGTTTGTTAAGTGATTGAGAGCCCGCCATCCACCACAAATTCGCTGCCGGTGCAATAACTGCTTTCGCTAGACGCCAGCCACAGCACTAGTTCAGCTACCTCGGCTGCGCTGGCGTTCCTGCCCATCGGTACGTGAGCGGTTGGCTCGGTGAACCCTTCTTTGGTGAACTGCTCGAGCATGGCCGTATCAATCAGCCCGGGGTGAACCGAATTCACTCGAATGTTGTGGCGGGCAAGCTCGTGAGCGGCCGATTTGGTCATACCCCGGACTGCCCACTTGCTTACCGAGTAGGAGAACTGAAATCCGACACCTTGTAGGCCGGCAACTGAAGAAATGTTCACTATGGATCCCGAGTGCTGCTGCTTCATCGCCTCCGAAACTGCCTGCATCCCAAGAAACACTCCAGTGCAATTTACGTCCATCACTCGTTCAAATTCTTCTTGTGAAGTCCCGGTCATTCGGTCAAATACCAAAATGCCGGCATTGTTGACCAGCACATCGATGCTGCCTTTTTGGTCCAGTACGTCTTCGGTTAATGCGACCCATGCTTCCTGGTTCGTTACGTCGAGATGCTTAAAGATTGCTGCGCTGCCTATCTCGTTCGCCAAATCTTCACCTTCGCGATCAAGGAGGTCGGCGATGACGACGAACGCCCCCTCGTCCGCGAAGCGTCGTGCCTCAGCGGCGCCTTGGCCGCGTGCGCCCCCCGTGATGATGGCTGTTTGGCCCTTCAATCGAATACCCATAGGTCCAGTATCGGTCGCGAATGCGGCCGCGTCATTAAATTCAATGGCGTAGCGTCCATTCTCGGGCAGCGGTGGAGGATGTTAATGATGAATCAAGTGGACCGACTAGCCACAGGACTTATGTTTCCCGAGGGCCCAGCGATCGGTTCAGATGGGGCGCTGTATGTGACCGAGATAGCGGGTCAACGCATCTCTAAAATCGCGGAAGATGGGACTGTTTCGACCTATGCCCACACCGGAGGCGGACCGAATGGGGCAGCGTTCGACGCGAGAGGCGATCTTCTAGTTTGCAATAACGGTGGGAAATGGCCATCTGATGTTCCTTCAACATCTGAGGCCGGTGAACCTGAAGGTGGACCGGGTCGCATGCAGCGCGTGACCACCGAAGGCGAAGTTATTGAGGAACTCCTAGAAATTGACGAAATAGCTTTGAACTCTCCCAACGATGTTTGTTTCGACGAACATGGGGGCTACTACTTCACCGATCCGGTATGGAGCGGACTTGTCGGCGGGGACAGGGCCGGGGGGCCGGTGTGTTATGTGAACTCGGAAGGAGAGGCAACTCGAGCTGTTGCAGACATCGCCTTTCCCAACGGCCTAGGTGTCCGAGCTGACGGGAATGTGCTGATTGTTTGTGAGTCCTTAACCGGAATGCTTTTGAGCTACCGAATTGAGGAGCCGGGAATATTGAGCGGCACGCCGAAAGCGAATGGGATGATCGGACGAAGATCGGTGCCTGACGGATTTTGCTTCGACGCGTCTGGACGGATCATCGTGGCGGGCCATGGTTCGAGCAACCTATTCGTACTCGATGGGCAAGATGGTCGCCCGATCGAAATCATTGAGCTTCCCGACTCTGGACCGACGAACTGTTGTTTCGGTGGAAAAGACCTTCGAACTTTGTTCGTAACTTCATCTGACAAGGGATATGTATATGCCATCGAATGGCCGATCGAAGGAATGCCCCTCCTACAGACTCAGTGATGGTGGCAGTAATGAGTAAAGCTGCCGGTTAGAAGTGCTCGGTTTAGTGGCAATGGTCAGTGCTGCTAGGTGGAACATCAATAGCGGGGTTGCGTTCGAAAAAGCCGTCAGGAACCAATAGGAATCCGACGTACTCAGTGGGCATCACCGGATAGTCCTCAAGTCGGACGTCGTGGGTAAGTCCGAAACTGTGCCAAACCGTGATGTCTGTGCCAGACACTGGACGATCTTCAGCCGTGTACATGGGCAAACCTTGACCAGCGTTTCTTTGGGTCGGGTAATCGCCAGCTGCGTATCTTTCTGACTGCACGGTAGGCGTCACCCACAAATTGTTTTTAGCAAAAGCGGCACGTTGGCCGTGAGGTGAGTCCGCTGAGGCGAACATGGTGGGTGTTGAGGACGGCAATAAACGGTAAGCAGTTGGACGGCCTAGCCGGTTCGTCTTTTCGGAGTGTTCGATTCTCCAATATCGACTGCTTGCCGAGTTGGTCTGTCGCATAGCGGACTTCTCACTAGTAAGTAGAGTTTCTCGCGCGGCGAAAGCGGTGTTGTGAGGATTATCGGGACCGGGAGACAAGGCCTCTGTATTGACCTCCACGACGTTGTTGGTGTTTCCATCAACAGCCATATCCAACCGCACACAAAACATATGCTGATGAATTGGAGCTGAAACATTAGGCGCTACCTGTCGAGCGAAAGTCAGGTCATCACCGTCGCGATGTGAACGTGTGGTCAGAATGCCCGTCAATTTTATTTCGAGCTTGATAGATCCGTCGAGATGGAAATACCAAAAGAACCCGTATTCGTAATTACCGACCGTGTGGATACTGCTCACCACCAGACGTCGTGACCGACGTACTTCGACTTGTTCCGTCAGCATGTCGGTGTGTTTCCAGCCGATCCCGAAATCTTCCTCGTGAACACAAATCGCGTTGTCGGTGCCTACAACACTCCCGTCGTCAAGCATCTGAACTGCATCGAGATAGACGATTTCGCCAAGACAATCACATCCAAGTGTCAGCGAGTTCACCGTCATCCCGAGCCCATATTCGCCTGAGTCGAGAGCGTGCTTGAAGGTCTGACTCGGTCTGGTGTCGCCGTAGGGAACGACCATTTCTGCCAGTGAGGCCCGGTCAATAATTGGTCGTTCGATGCCGTCTTGCTTGTAGGTAATTTGGTGTAAAACCAAGCCCTCGGTGTCGTCCATCACTACTCTGAAACGCCATTTTTGCCAGCACAACTCGTTGTCTTCGAGAGAGAAACTCACTCCTTCAGGTTGAGTAATTTCGACCGGTCGAAGGTCTTCTCTGAGCGGCCCGTAATCGTTGACCACGGAGTCAACGTCGTAATTTCCCCGCTCGGTAGCGAGTGGCCATTGATCGAAATCTTCGATATGGAGGACCTCCAAGGTGTCGACATCAACGTGGATCATGAGCCCGTCGATCGGAAACGCGTAACCGTTGTCGTGGGGGGTGGGACGGTGAAAAGCGATGCATCGTTGAACACGTCGACCATTCTCGAATTCGAGTTGGTAATCCCCTGTAGGCCATGGATCAATTTGCATCGCCGAGGCGTCAGAAATCCCGCGTTTCGCTAGTGCCGTTTGGAAACCAGGGTCGGAAGTGACTGCTTCCATTACTTTGAACAATTCGACGAATCCGACCCGTGGCACTACGTCGGGGATCATCGCCCAGCGGTCCACCTCGCCGCGACTTACCGACACCGTGGCCTCGTACACCTCACCCTCATATCGCACCACCAGATCTAGACGCCGATCGATAGGATCTCCAGCGTTCCAAGCGGCAACTTCGGCTTTGGGTGGTTCGTGGATGCAACAACCGTGAAATGTTGCGCTGTCGTCAATCCGGCCGGATTCGCGCAGTATTGCAACACTGGTTTCAATTTCCTTACTGGTCATCATCGAAAGTGCATGCATGAGGAAACCTTAGAGGCCAGATAGGGGATAGCTAGCCCGCGGTTGCTAGGTGTTATCCAAAGCAAATTCCTCTAGTCTCCAGAGTGCACGTTTGGGAGGATTCGAATGCTCGAAGTTGGAACTTCTGCACCCGCGTTTACTCTGCCTGACCAGAACGGTGAGCAGGTTTCGCTTGATGATTTCGCGGGTCAATGGGTTTTGTTGTGGTGGTACCCGAAAGCATCGACGCCTGGTTGAACTCTTGAAGGACAGGGGCTCCGTGATCGAGCTCCAGAGTTTGAATCAGCCAATGCTGTAATTTTGGGTGCCTCATTCGACACAGTCGATGACCAGAAGGCGTTCGCAGATAACTGCAGCTTCCCGTACCGGTTGCTCGCGGATTCTGAGCGGGTCGCCGGCACCGCTTATGAAGCTGCTCGACCAGCTGACCACAAAGCGGCGGGATTTCCTCGCCGTGTTAGCTATTTGATTAGTCCCGACGGACTAATCGCCAAGTCGTATGACTTCAAGGACTCCCCCGATCTTTCAGAACATGCTCAAGAGGTCTTAAACGACATCAATAATCTAAGTTGAGCGGCGGGCGTCAGGCTGTGCCATGACGCTTCAAGAAGAGCGGATATGTCGGCGACTTCAACTGCTCTACAGCGACTCTGACGTTGACGAACTGTTCGAACGGTGCAGGTCAGCGTTGGGAGATCCGACCCCTTCAACCGGGGGTGATCGTTGGTCTGAAAACGATGTCGTGCTTATTGCATATCCAGACCAGATTAGTGATCAGGACCAACCTCCTCTGGCGACACTGAAGAGTGTCTTGTCGGAAGTGGATCATGCATTTTCCACGATCCACATCCTCCCATTCTTCCCTTCGAGTTCTGATGACGGATTCGCCGTGATAGATCATTGCGAAGTTGCTGAAGAGTTCGGCGGGTGGAGAAATATCGAATCGATATCGGCGAACAATCAAATTATGGCGGACCTTGTGCTGAACCATGTAAGCGCCTCTCACCGCTGGGTCGACGAATTTCGAAAAGACATCGACCCAGGCCGCTGTTGTTTATTGACCGCATCGCCTGACACCGACCTTTCAGCCGTTGTGCGACCGCGAACTACAGAATTGTTAGTTCCCTGCGAGACGATTAACGGTGTCAAACATCTGTGGTGCACATTTAGCCCCGACCAAGTTGATGTCAATTGGGCAGAACCCGAAGTTCTTTTAGAAACCTTAAGAACGCTGCACCGTTTACTTGAGGCCGGCGTCCGATGGATTCGGCTCGATGCGGTGGCGTACGCGCAGAAACGTCTCGGTACAACATGCGTGCATTTAGAAGAAACACATGAGCTAGTTCGTCTGCTGCGCGACCTTTTGGAGTGGCGTTGTCCCGATGCTCTCTTGATCACCGAGACCAACGTGCCCCATGCAGAGAACCTGTCCTACCTGCGCGACGGAACGCAGGCGCACCTTGCCTACAACTTCACTCTCGCACCTCTCCTCACACATGCACTCATAACCGGTTCAAGTGAACGGATCGCTGCTTGGCTCCGGGAGTCGGAGCAGCCACCTGAAGGCACAACGTTCCTCAACTTTTTAGCTAGTCACGACGGGATCGGAGTTCGTCCTGTCGAAGATTTACTGAATGATTCTGAAATTGAAATGTTGTTAGCTGCGACCGAGCGAGCAAACGGAACCTGGACGGGCCACACAACATCAGAAAGAATTCGACCCTATGAATTCAATGTGGCACCGGCATCGCTGCTTGGGTTGGATCGATTACTCACTGGTCACACTGTTCTGGCGAGTCTTCAAGGTGTCCCGGCGTTTTATCTACCGGCAGTTGAGGGTGAACCTAACGACATAGAAGGTGTGCAAGATAGTGGACACGCACGAGCAATTAACCGACCTAAATGTACGCTCACCGATCGATCAAAAGTTTTTACCGGCCCACGTCGTTTAGCCCGCGACGAACTTGCTCGTCGTTTGATGATACGACGTAGTCTTTCCGCGTTTCACCCCGATGCCAACCAACTCGTGTTGAATTTGGAGTCACCTTTGTTTGGAGTTGTTCGAGGCGAAGGGAGCGACCGAGTCACAGTTGTGGCGAACTTTGGGTTTTCAAAGACTCGATATCTGCTTTCTGAGCCCAGTCTGGATCTGCTTACAGAAAAACTCCTTTATGGCGAAATTTCTCTCGACCCAGGCGCAGTGCTTTGGCTCTCCACCGCCGATTTTAACTCTGCGAGACAGTCCGGGAATTGCTTCTCTAGCTGATCCCAAGCGGGTAGATCAGATGGTAAAGGAGAAGGCTCCTCGCGAATCAGTTTGCAGAACAATGCAACAGCGGACTCTTCTTGGGCGTCATCAAATGGTAGTGAATTACTTATCGCGTTAGCTCGGTGGGCGGCGAGGGTTTCGCTGGCTTTCCGGTCGAACTCAGGTGCATCCACAGCCGTAACTCCACTAAGAGAAAGTGTTGTGCTGATGATGTCGCGGGCCATGCGGTGCAAGCCCGACTCGGGGTGCTCCAATGAAAGACTTTGATGTTTGTGGTCGTAATTGTCGGTGAGATCAGTTTGCGCGATGTGACATTTCAACGCCCGTGCCGCCACAAGCAACGAGATATCAACTCCCCAGTGTCCGGGTATGGCTAATGAAGTTGCTATCGGCAAACGCGTAGCAAATTCTCCGGCGAGGAGATATCTAAACGACTGCAGATATGAGATGTGCTGATTTGCCTGCGCCGACGAGGACAAGGACTCAAGCAAAGGTCCCACTAACAACCGGGTTACCCGCCCGTTAAGGCCGCTGTCGTCAAAGCGTGGATAGAAACCCTTAACGAAGTCAAACCCAAGTCGTTCGTCGACAATTGGATGAGCCAGTCTCGCGACAAATGAAGATTCGTAAGTGGAGATGTCGGCATCATGAACGACGATCGTGTCAATGTCGCCAAATGCCGCGACGGCGCCAATACACCGCCATAGGTTGCTGCCTTTCCCGGGTTCGGGAGCGACACCGACCCTGCGGTCGAAAGCGTCCATTGCGGGGCTGTCATTCCAGATGACTGTGGTCTTTTGTGGGAGTGAGGCGAACAACTGTTCAGCATTGAGAAAAGAACTTTTGGTTCCTCCATCAATTCCCACAATCACTCTGCCAAGCCATTCGAGTGTCGAAATTTGATTCACCATTTCGGGCAAAGCCGTGCCGTCGAACTCAGTAATCAAACATGGAAGGAGCAATGCCACCCGGTCCCCAACGTTGGGATCAGAAAGCGAAGAAGCAGCCGCGGCCTGAGCATTCTCGGTTAAGCGGTGCAGCGTCGTGATGGGCCCTCGCTGCTGAAAGTCGGCCATGCCGCTCCTGTCGTCGGGCCTACGGTAGACCAGTAGTGCACCGCTTACGAAGGCGTCCGGGGTATCGTTCGACATGGCCGCGCCATCCGCTCCCTTCCCTTCAGAGGATGAGAAGTTCGCTATGGAGGGTCTCACCTTCGATGATGTGCTCCTCGTACCAGCGGCTTCTGATGTCCTACCGGACGCAGTTGACACGACCTGTCAATTCACCAAGAACATTCGGCTGGAGATTCCATTAGCGAGCGCCGCTATGGATACGGTGACAGAGGCTCGATTGGCCATCGCTATGGCCCGTCACGGTGGTATCGGCGTTGTACACAGAAATCTCTCGATCGATGAACAAGCCGAGGAAGTAGACAAAGTCAAGCGCTCGGAGTCCGGCATGATCGTGGAACCCGTCACTCTCCCTCCAAACGCGACCTTGGCTGATGCCGAAGCACTGATGGGACGGTTTAAAATCAGTGGCGTTCCGATAACCGACACCGCACGTCATCTGGTCGGTATTTTGACAAATCGTGATTTGCGATTCGAAACCGACTACACCCGTCTCATCTCAGACGTCATGACCGTCGAGGGTCTAGTCACCGCCAAAGCCGGGACGACGCTCGAAGAAGCTCAACTAGTGCTCGGCAAACATCGGATAGAAAAGCTGCCGATCGTTGACGACGACTTCAAGCTGATTGGCTTGATTACCGTTAAAGACATCGAAAAGAAAATCAAATACCCCCATGCTGCTAAGGATGAACGGGGTCGGTTGCTTGTCGCAGCTGCCGTTGGGGTTGGTCCAGATGCGGATGATCGCGTTGCGGCACTCATTGAACGTGGCGTTGATGTCGTAGTCGTTGATACGGCTCATGGACACAGCAGCGATGTGGTCGAAGCAGTCGCCAAGATCAAGGCCAATTACACGGTCGATGTTCTTGCCGGAAACGTCGCGACTGCTGACGCTACGCGCGCCCTAATCGAAGTCGGCGCCGACGGCATCAAAGTGGGTATTGGACCCGGTTCCATTTGCACCACTCGCGTGGTGGCCGGAGTTGGAGTACCTCAGGTCACTGCTGTCTACGACTGCGCGTCGGCCGCTGCCGGTTACGACGTCCCAGTTGTGGCGGATGGAGGAATGCAATTTTCTGGTGATCTCGCGAAAGCAATAGCCGCTGGAGCAAACTGCGCGATGGTGGGTGGACTTCTCGCTGGCGTGGACGAGAGCCCTGGAGAGGTAGTCCTCTACCAAGGCGAACGATTCAAGGAATACAGAGGGATGGGATCAATCGGCGCCATGAAGGGGCGCAGCTTCTCAAAGGATCGTTACTTTCAGGATCAACGACACGAGGATTTATTAGTACCTGAGGGCATCGAAGGAAGAGTCGCATACAAAGGGCCGATTGCTAACGTTCTCCATCAGCTAATCGGCGGTCTACGCCAAGCCATGGGCTATTGCGGGACGTCAACCATCGATGAGATGAGAACAGCGACACGGTTCGTGAAGATCACGGCTTCAGCGCTTCGCGAAAGTCACCCGCACGACATCATGATCACGAAAGAAGCCCCCAACTACCGGCTCCCCTTGTGACCCAGGACGCATGGCCCGGACCAGTCAAATTCCGCGTGTTTGGTTGGTCCATGGCATGCCTGATTATTGCACTCTGTATTTATCTGGTGGTTATCTGAGTCGGCTGTTTAAAGTTTGACGATGTCCGTTAACTTCACTACAGCTTCACCTGCTTCACGAGAGGCTTCTAGCTCGACCACACCGCGAAGCCGCCACTCGTTAAAGCCTTCCGGATCGCACACGATTTGTTCAACGATCACCTGGGCCTGATCCCTGGCAGTTTCTACCAGCCAGCGAGATGAGCGAGCTTCAGCATCCGTCGCCACTTCGCTGAAGTCTTCCCAGTATGAACTAACAACTTCTTTGACTCTTCCGACATCCGATAAATCACCTTCAGCTTCTTGAGCGAGACCCACGTAGTCGGCTCGAGAAAGCAACTGAACCCAACGAAATGTTGCATTGCGGATCATCACTTGGAAGGCCCGGGTCTGTGTAGTGATGTCAACTGCTTGAGGACGAATCTCCTCGCTCAGTTGTTCGGGATTCTGGAGCCGTTCCCACTCGTCAAGCAGGCTGCTGTCGACTTGGCGCACGAGCGCGCCAAGCCATTCAAATAAATCCTCCAACTCCGAAGTCCACAAACTATCTGGAACCGTTTTTTGTAATCCCTTGAACGCGTCAGTCAAATATCGGAGCAAAACTCCCTCGGACCCTTTTATGCCGTAGTAGTTGACGTATTCGCGAAACGTCATCGCTCGTTCGTACAGATCGCGCACAATAGATTTCGGTCTCAGATTCTCCTGCCCCAACCATGGATGGTGGACCGCCCACGCATCAAAGGTCGTATAGAGGAACTCTTTGAGTGGTTTTGGCCACTCAACTTCATCAAGTCGGGCGAGGCGCTCTTCATAGTCAACCCCTTCGCTCTTGAGTTCAACGAACAGTTCGTCGCGCGCCTTATGGCTTTGCCTCGCTAAAACGACACTGGGGTTCTCCAAGACAGATTCGACCACGGTGAGGACATCAAGGGCGTAGCTGATGTCGTCGCGATCAAGAAGCTCGACTGCATCGGGCACGAACGGTGAAAGTGCCCCTGTGAGATCGAACTCAGCTTGTAAGTCGATGTTGACTCTCACTAAACGGTTGTCGGTGTCTGGCTCGTCGAGAGTTTCGACTATTCCTGCCGAAACAAGTGAGCGATACATCCCGATGGCCTGACGAATGTGATCGCGTTGCTGTGGCCGTGACTCATGATTATCGGTCAAGATCCTGCGTAAAGCAGCGCAACCATTTCCGGGGCGATCCAACACATTCAGCAGCATCGAGTGCGACACCCGAAAATTTGAGGACAGCACTTCTGGTTGTCCATTGCGCAACCGTTCGAAAGTCTTTTCGTCCCAGTGTGCATAACCTCGTTCTGGGGGTTTTTTGCGTTGTACCTTTCGGCGTTTCTTGGGATCGTCAGCAGCTTTCTCCAACGCCTTCAGATTTTCCACCTGGTGTTCTGGAGCTTGACACCACACAAACCCCTCATCATCGAAACCCTTGCGACCAGCACGCCCGGCAATTTGCTGGAAATCGCGCACAGTCAAAACCGCGGTCCTGTGTCCGTCAAATTTGCACAACTGTGAGAACAGCACTGTTCTGATCGGCACATTTACGCCGACACCGAGGGTGTCGGTACCGCAAATCAGTTTCAGCAACCCTTCCTGGGCTAGACGCTCAACCAGCAGGCGGTATTTGGGCAGAAGCCCTGCGTGGTGGACCCCAATTCCTGCTTTGACAAATCGGGCGACGTCTTTTCCGAAAGGCGAATCAAAACGGAAATTGGATATCTCTTCGCGAATCCTCTGTTTTTCTTCGCGAGTTAACACGTCCAAGCTCGTCAGCGCCTGGGCGCGTTCCGCGGCCGCCCTTTGAGTGAAGTGGACAATATAGATAGGTGCTCGATCCATCTGGATTAGATCACGAATCGATTCGAGAAGTGTCGTCTCGCGGTAGCTCCATTCGAGGGGAACGGGTCGGGCACTTCCAGTTACCTCCACCGCTGAGCGGTTGCTGCGGGTTTCTAAGTCGTTGAGGAAGAACTCCGCTGGGCCGAGAGTCGCGCTCATCAAAACAAATTGTGTTTTCCGCAACTCCATAAGAGGTATCTGCCATGCCCACCCGCGGTCTCTGTCTGAGTAGTAATGGAATTCGTCCATGACTGCGGTATCAACTGGGGCGTCGGATCCGTGTCTGAGCGCGAGATTGGCCAAGATTTCTTGAGTACAGCAAACGATGGGCGCATCAGGATTGACCGAAGCGTCTCCTGTGATCATTCCGACGTTGTCCGAACCGAACTCTTGACAAAGAGAGAAAAACTTTTCGGAAACCAGGGCTTTGATCGGGGCGGTGTACCAGCAACGCTTTCCGTGGGCTATGGCTTCGAAGTGGGCTGCGGTTGCGACTAGCGATTTTCCTGAGCCAGTAGGGGTCGTGAGGATCACGTGGTGACCAGAGAAGACCTCCAGGATCGCTTCCTCTTGAGCTTCGTACAAATCGATATTTACCGCAGAGGTCCAAGCAAGGAAACCGTCGAGCAGATTGCTGGAGTCGACCTTTTCCGGAATATGGGTGAATAACCGCGAATCGCTCACGACGTACGTAACTTGCGCAGAGCATCGTTCAAAAGGACGCCAGTGGGATCGACGTCGTCTCGAACACGCCACCAGTCTTGCCAATGGTCGTAATCAGCGGCCAGGTCCTCGCCAGATAGGTAATGCACTTTGCCCCAATGGGGCCGTCCCCCATGGGCACGGAACACTGTTTCCGCATCTTTGTAATACGCGGTTTCGTCTCGTTCTACATCTTCGTGAATTGACACTGTCACAGTTGCTCGACCTCGCGCTGGAGAGAGCCAAACGTTGTCCGCTGCTACCGTGCGGTACTCGATTGGCCAGAGAACATCGGGGTAGTTGCTTGAAAGCAGGTTCTTGATTTCGGCAACGCATGAAGGCCCATGTTCGGTTGGGAGTGAATACTCCATCTCGGTATGAGGATCGAGACGCTGATTCGGAAGAACCTCGAAACCCCATGCCAATCTTTGGCCCTCATCTCCCAAGGGGTATCGGCCGGGTTCCTCGGTAATGTCGATCGATTTGCAGATCGCGCGGTCTTGACCCGGATACCAAAAATATTCGAAGTGTCGAGTCGCGATCACCAACTCGTCAATTCTTTCCATAACACTTTCGAGGGGCTCGAGCCACCGTTGCTCCTCAAGTCGGTAGGCCTCGCGAACTTGGAGAGTAACTTCCAGAACGACCCCAACTGCCCCTAAAGACAGCCGTGCCGCTTCAAATAGATCTGGTTCACAATCGGGGGTGCAAGTCACTACTGACCCGTCGACTAAAAGGACCGATAATTCGGTCACTGCGCTTGAAAAACTCCCAAGCTCGACTCCCGTACCGTGAGTCCCTGTGGCGATAGCACCACCGACGGACTGCTGGTCGATGTCCCCTTGATTTAAGAGACCGAGGCCGTGTTCCAACAACGGGCGGCCACATGCGTGAATCTTGGTGCCAGCACGAAATGTCGCGGTCATTGCCTCCGTGTCGACGGATACGAGGCCTGAGAGTGGACGAGTGTCGAGAATTACTCCGTTGGTTGGCAGTAAGGGGTAATGGGAATGGGTTGTCCCTGCGGTCCGCACGGTCCAGCCCCCGTCTCGTGCCGCGAATAGCTCACTTCGGATTGCATCGACTGTGCCGACTTGAACGATGCGTTGTGGCTCAGCGGAGAGTTTCCCCGACCAGTTCTTCCATTCCGCCATGCTCTCGATCTTAGAACCGAAAAGTTCTGTATCCCGCTGCGCTGAAGGGCTCTTTACCTAGAGTTGCGCCCCGGCCAAACCTCGGGATTAAGAATGTTGGAAGGCTTCGACCCAGAAAGACCTGTCAGGACTTGATCAATTGCCATAACAAAAATTCGTGTTCGCCCTGCACCAGTTGCTGAAGCAACGTGGGGTGTGACTAAGACGTTGTCGTGTTCTAGAAGCGGATGTCCCTGAGGTAGAGGTTCAGGGTCGGTCACATCTAAACCCGCTGCCCTCACTTTCCCGCTTTTTAAGGCTCGGAGAAGAGCAGAGTCATCAACAAGGCCTCCTCGTGCGGTGTTCACGATGAAAACACCGTCGGCCATTAGATTGATCAATTCGTCACCAATTAAGTGCCGGGTGTTGTCCGTTAAAGGAGCGTGGACAGAAACAATTTGGGCCTCCCGAACCGCTTCGATGAGATTTGGGGCACGCCTAACTCCAAGTTCTTCAAATCTTTGGTCCGATTCGAATGGGTCGTAGGCGGTGACATGCATTCCGGCGGCAAGAGCAACTGTTGCCACTCGAGAACCGATTCTTCCGAGTCCCACCAACGTGAGCGACGCGCCTGCAAGTTCTAGAGCGTCGTGAGAGGCCGGATAGTTGCCCTCTTGGCGGTGGAGACGGTGCTCACTCTGTTTCAACCCCTTTGTTATAGCGAAAATCAACGCTAAGGCATGCTCGGCTGTTGAAATTGTTGGACCATCTGGGGTGTTGCAAGCAGCGATACCGAATTCAGTCGCGTCGCTCAAAACCACGTTGTCGAATCCGATTCCTGCACGCGACAACACCCGCAAATTGGGGCTACCCGAAAAAACGTTGCGGTCGTAGATGATGGAAGCACCAACCACGGCCCCGTCGGCTTGATCAATCCCATCAAGCGGATCATCTGAGTTGGGCCAAGTTAAAAGTGCTCGTCCTTTGATGAGATCGACTATTGACGAATCAGGAGGGCGATCGAACCAGATCATAGGTAGGTCAGTCATCACTGGATTTTAATTCCACGAGAACTCATTAGTCCGACTTGGCCTTCGCATTCTTATTACGCTTACAGAACTCCGGGAGGGCCCATGCATGTTGGTGACGCAATAATTCACGACTTAGAGAGGTACCGAACTGAGGGCTATCCGTGGGAAGAGTGGGATCTTTTTCGCGCTGAGGCGCCGGTCTATTGGTACCAACGCGAAGGAATCACCCCGTTTTGGTCGATAACCCGATACGCAGATGTGAAACGGATCTCAGGTGACAACGAGACGTTCGCTAATGGGAAAGGCAGACTACGGCTCGACCTCGCCGAACGGGATCAACGATTTTGGGATGGATACCGCGCCCGTATGGAAGAGCGCGGGTGGGATCCCGAGGAGCCCCCAGACTTCATTTACACAGACCGTCCTGTCCACTGGGATATGCGCCGATTAGTAGCCCCCGAATTCACCCCCAAGGCAATGCGTTCCCGAGAAGAATCTCTTGTCAACCATGCGCAGTTGTATGCAGATGAGTTCGCGAAGAAGGTGGAGACTGAAGGAACTGCAGACCTAGTTGAAGACTTGGCAGTCAAACTCCCCTTGGCCACGATCTGCGAGATGATCGGCGCATCTCCTGACGATTGGGAACAAGTGCATGCCTGGACCGCTGTTTTTTTTGACGATCCCAAACTCATGCGATTCGCCAAAGTTAACGAAACGAAAAAAGACATGCGGCGGCGAATGTTCATCGAATTTGAGGAGTGGATCTTTGAAGAGATAGCGGACCGGCGCGCTACTGATTGCAGCGGACCAGATCTGATATCGATTCTTCTCCGATCGGAACTCGAAAGTGAGCCCCTCACACCTCAACAATTATTGGGGTACATCAGAGTTCTGATCGCCGCCGGCAATGAGACGACCCGGAACGCAGCCACTGGTGGAATGATCGCTCTCCTCCAACACCCGGAGGAACTGGCGTTCTTGGTTGACCACCTTGAAGAGAAGGAAATGCTGGACAACGGGGTCGAAGAAATTCTTCGATGGACTTCTCCTGTTATTCAGTTCGCTCGCGTCTGCACCCGGGACATTGAAATCGGCGATCAACTAATCCGTGCCGGTGATCACGTTGGAATCTGGCACGCGTCAGCCAACCGAGATGAACGACAGTTCCATGAGCCGTACCGGTTTGATGTGACTCGATATCCAAACGAGCACCTAGCTTTCGGACATGGCGCTCACTTCTGCCTTGGTGCTCACCTCGCACGGTGGGAGTTGAGAGCGTTCTTCCGAACGGTCCTTCCACTCTTACCAAGTCTGCGTCTGGAAGGTGAACTTGAACGCGTGGGCCACTTGCACGTTGGACCGATTCAACATCAAATGGTTGTCCCGAGCTAACACAGTTCACCCCAAAGTTACGCTGACCCAGTCGCCTTCCCCAGCGTCGCAGTGTCGGGTAGTAAGTAGCCGTAGGGGAGTGCAACTATCAACGACTTGATCTACCTGTGAGCTCAAAAGGCCTGAAAGCACGAGCCGCCGGCCTGGTCGAACCATCGTTACGAGATTGGGCCCATGTGAGCTCAGAATTGAGGCGAGCATGTTCGAAATGACCACATCGTATGTACCGTCTGCCGCTTCAATTGGAATTGCCGTCGCGGTGACCAGATCAGCGACACCGTTCGATTTTGCATTTCTAGTCGTGAACTCGATTGCAGCGGGGTCGATGTCGATTCCAAGTACTCGAGTTGCACCCAGCCGTGCGGCAGCGACGGATAAAATGCCACTTCCACAGCCAACATCGAGAACGGATTCGTTTCCTTCGAGCAGTCGCTCAAGTTCAGCTAGAGCAAGTCGAGTCGAAGGGTGACTCCCAGACCCGAACGAACGTCCAGGATCTATCCCAACGACTAATTCGCTCGCCTTCGGTTCATAGTGGACCCACGGCGGTCGAATCACGACGCGATTCCCAGCCCTGTAAATCGTTGCGAATTCGCGCCAAACGTCAAGGTAATCGTCCGATTCAAATTCTTCGACTACGCAAAATGTTTCCAGGCTTCGTGCGGCGGCTTCAGCAGTATGAGCGGAAGAGAAACCAGCCAGAAGCACAATTTGGGCACCCTCGTCGCGTTCTTCTATTCCTAAGGTGCCTAGTCGCCAAAGTTCGCCTGATATCAAGTCGGCGTTCGCTCTCGGCACCGCAATTCGGAGGCGAACCTCCTGTTGACTTAGCTCACCCACACCTCAGGACGCTACCTTCGGCTTTAGGAATAGTTAGATTTTCTGTTGATCAAGATTGAGAGATGTTGTGGATACTGACATTGTGCTGGCTGGTCTAGCCTTCGGCGAAGGCCCACGGTGGCGAGACGGTTACCTATGGTTTTCTGACTTCTACCGCCACGGAATTTTTCGAATTGATGAAGCCGGGACAGAAGAGCTTGTACTTGAAGTTGCTACACAACCATCTGGTCTTGGATGGCTTCCCAATGGGGATCTTCTGTTTGTGTCAATGCTCGACAGGAGCCTTAAACGCATGGATGCCGCCGGCCAGGTGTCGCTACATGCGGATCTTTCACATATCGCGGGCGGTCCGTGTAATGACATGGTCGTCGCAAGCGATGGCACCGCTTATGTAGGAAATTTTGGATCTGATGCAGGCGAAGAGTTTTCCCAGGCCACTCTTGCCATCGTTGGGGCCGACGGGATAACGCGCCGCGGGCCCGCAGAGCTTGACTTTCCTAACGGTGCGGTCATTAACCCTGAAGGTAACCGACTAGTTATCGCTGAGTCTTACGGTCGCAGGCTTCTGTCATTCGATATAGAACTCGATGGCTCTCTCACAGGCAGGCGCCTATTCGCCGATTTAGGTGAACGCGTTCCGGACGGAATTTGCCTTGATATCGAAGGAGGAATTTGGGTTGGTGATCCCACCAATCGTTCCGTCTTCCGAGTGGTTGACGGCGGCGAAGTAACCCACCACATAGATCTGGAACTGAATTGTTACGCGTGCGCGCTCGGAGGCGAGGACCGGCGAACGTTGTATCTCGTTACGGCCCCAACCTCTGGGCGAGGCGGTGCGGCGGAACGCCGTGAAGGGCGAATAGAACGAATTCGGGTCGACATACCAGGCGCCGATTCGCCATAGTTGCGTCGAGTCAGCGCTCTAGAACTTCAGCGGGTGGTCGGCACTCCATGTGAGTTGTTCCTCTGCGAGATTGAATTTCACTTGTCGCCAAGTGACATCTATCTCGTTTTGTTCGGCAGCCTCAACGAAGAGTTCAAACATTCCGTCATCGGTCTCGTCGCCGGGACGGTGCAACAACGCCATGAATGCTTCCGCCATCTCAGATGGTTCAAGCATCCGAGGCTGCCAACGCCCGAAGACCCGTTCGTTGTCAGCGTACTCATCGGTCATACCTGTGCGGATAAACGGAAACATCAGCGAGAAGCATTGGACTAGATCTGCGTTTTTGCCCAGGTTTACTTTCAACACCTTCGGCAACTGTAAAACCGCCCAATTGCTGATCGCATACCCCGGTACCGCTGGCCCCGGGTCGATTGCCTGACGTGAAGATATGTAGACCAATTGGATCGGTTCATTATGGTGAACGGCCTCCCCGGCCCACAGATGGGTGGATGCAAGGAAGCCGTCAACCTTGGTGTCTAAGACAAGACGGGATTCGTCGAGATTGTCCAAAAAATGCTGTCGCACCCGGGCACGTCGAAGGGCCCGACCCTCTCCTTCTTTTTCTCGAAGGGCCCGTCCGAAGCTGTAACCCGATTCGGTTAGCCCAGAGTTGCAGATAACTAAATTTGGAGGAAGGCCTCCCATCTGGTCTATGACGTAGCTGCGACTCGCCCACAAATCACGCAAATTTGTTACATCTGCCTGCACGGGGAAGGCGTTCACGCCCTCCAGTCGTAGCTGGTCAACGAGATCGAAACCGTCCTCATAACTTCGATGAAAATGAACGCCGACTGACGCAGCTCCATTAAGACCAGCGCAGAGTGCGAAAGCCTGTCCTATGCCACCGTCCTTACCCGCGCCAGTGATGAACACTCGTTTGCCTTCCACCGCAGATCGGTATTCATCGAAGCGGAATGCGTCTGTAGGCGCGGTGTAAGCCATCGCGGAGACTCCAAAAGAGGGGGGGTGGCGATGACGGTAGTCAGTGCGGCGCACGATTCCGAACCGTACGGCAGAATTTTCTGGCTGGGCGCTACCGGTTAGTTCAGTTCGGCTGTTTCCACATGAGCGCGTTTCGTCTCATCGTGGCAACCAAGACATCGTCCTGGTTGTGAGAGCGGTGTTCAAACAAAACGATTCCCTGGTCTGGCTTGCTGGAAGATTCGCGTGCACTAATTACCTCAGATTCAACGCGAAGGGTGTCGCCATGAAACACCGGAGCAGGAAAGTTCATCTGCTCAAAACCGAGGTTGGCGACTGTCGTGCCGTGCGTTGTTTCGTGAACCGAAATTCCCACCACAAGTGCTGCGGTGAACATCGAATTCACTAGCGGCTGCCCGAACTGGGTCTCTTTTTCTGCGTAGTCGAAATCAAGATGCAGCGCGGCCGGATTCATCGTCATCGTCGTGAACATAATGTTGTCGGTCTCAGTTACTGTGCGCCGGAGACGATGCCGAATGACGAGTCCGGGCGTCAGTTCTTCAAACCACAGTCCACCATGGGGTCGATCTTCAGCCACCTAGGATCCCTTCCTCAGATTAGTTTGGCAACTCGCTCATTCCAGGCACTTCACAGGCTTGGTCGAGTTCGATTTCAGCGTGAACTATTGCGTTGCGATGCGGACCTGCGCACCAAGATGGCATCACCATTGTGTAAAGGCCGCTGCCTCCAGCCTGGAACAACAGTATGCGGCTCGGATCTTTGAGTACATGGATGAGTTCATCGTCCGCTGACTCTTCGTACCGACCCTGCGGGTCCGGACTTATTCTTCTCATCGTTCCGACCGAGATGGCGGCCCGACTCGCGAGTTCCGCTTGCACGTCTTCACGGCTCAAACCCGCCCGACTGAGCACGTCGGTGTGATCCGGATTCATCATGACAGTGATGGAGCCTTCTCGAATATGAACATTGTTGCTTCCCGGGTTCGCCATCACTAGCGCGATTACGTTAAGCAAATTCTCCACCGAAGCGGGATCGTCTCGATCTCCGGTGAAGAAAGTGGAATGTGGAGCTTCAGCTCCGGTGACGATCACGGCACTTTGTTCGGGGTCGTAGCCAAAAGTGGTGTGTAGACCAGGGAAAGGGCTGTTTTCTTCATCCTCAGCGACGCAGTAAGTGAATTTCCCGGGATGCCCGTGCAGAGCCATGTCGGAGGAACCCGGGCGGGCACCTCCAATGTTGATCATGGCGAGCCGAAGGGCACGCCCAATTGAGGCGTTCGCCCGATGTCCAGGTCCGAGAGCACCAAACCCGGACGCTATTTCGCCACACGCGTGGCGAGCTGGCCCACAAACAATCACCAACGGAGCAGTGCAATGAGTTGTCGCTTGCATTTCGGTCAAGTCGAACTCGGGTTGGCAAACGGCGCGGACTGCTGCAACGACTACCGGGGCGTAGTCCGGTAGGCACCCCGCCATGACGGCTGCGGTACAGACTTTTTCTACTGTCGCGGAGCCATGCATCGGCCCCATGACCCCTAATACAAGGTCGGGCTCGAATCCTGTAGCCAAAACCATTCGAGACACCCGGTCAGTAGTGGGTATTACCACCGGCAGACCATCGGTGCAGCCCAGTTGGTGCAGAACTTCGAGCGCGTCGTGTTCAGATGGGGCGTCGAGCAAAGTCATCTTCGTCTCGTGTTACTTAGCTCAGCCGGTGAAGAAGTCGACGATGGAAGGAGTGATATCTGCAGCAACTTCGGCCATCTTTTGTTCACCGGTACCAGCGACTGGGTGAGGCAACTTGATACGGGGTACCTCGGGCATGCCGGTGGAATGAGCGAAAAAATCTCCTTGAGGCCAAAATTCTTCTGTGACTAGGGCTACGGCAGGGATACCCAAGCGAGCTACTGAAATGCTGTCACGCACGGTGCCAGAAGTGCAGCTGCCTCAATGACCATAAGCAGCAACAACCGCTTGGCATTCTGCTTGGATCTCTTCGAGCATGCGACCGCTAACGACTGATGACGCGTCACCTTTGTCGTAACGGACGAAAGATGCGGTGGGCACAACTTGGCCCAGGGATTTCTCCACATGATCTAGGAAACGGACACTGTCTGGGAAGCCGTTTGCAACGAGACCAATTGTCAGAGGTTTTCCTAGGTCAACTTCTAGTTCATAGGGCTCCGCGACCGCCTGAGCGTCTGCTCGAGGGTCGTGGAACTCGGTAGTGATACTCATAACTCCCCCTAGTCGGTGCCGTTCTAACGATCTTTGTTACGAAGTGCCGACACTGTCATGTTAGCCCTCGCCCTTTACTTGTTTAAGAAACATGCCGTTGTCAAAATAGTCGCGCCAAAAAGTGATGTGTCCATCGTTCACTTCGAAGACGCCCATGAGCGGCAATTCGATAGTCCGTCCGCTCGCCGTAGTGAAGCGGTCGACTCGCTCATTCATCACGGTGTTCCCGGTGGCTGTTTGCCGAATGACCTCGAACTCCACTGGTCCTTCCCCTTTGAGCAGCCCGCTAAGGAACTTGTGCATGTCCTCTTTTCCGGTCATATCTCCGATGGGGACATTGTCGTAATAACAGTCGTCAGAAACGAGGCTAAGTGCCGCGTCGAGATCTCTTGCTTCTATCTTCTCGATGAAGGTGTTAACAACCTCTTCGGGGCTAGTTGATTCGCTCATGTTTCTAATTCTTGCAGGGTCCGATCGAGTTTGCTTATCCGTGGGAGGCTATGTTCATGCGCTTTCAAGACAAGGTCGTTGTTGTAACCGGAGCCGCAGGGGGAATCGGTCTCGCTGCTGTGCGCCGCTTCGCTTCCGAAGGTGCGCGGATCGTCGCAGTTGATCTCGAAGGATCGGACTTAGACGTCGCGCTATCAGAGGCGGAGCCATTTGGGGTTGACGCCATTGCCGTGACGGCTGACTGCAGCGAGGGAGCAGATGTTGCTCGTTATGTTGAAGGGTGCGTTGCAGAGTTTGGGCGTCTCGACGTGCTGTTCAATAATGCGGGAATTGAGGGCCGAATCATTGGGCTTCTCGATTACCCGGAGGAAGATTTTGATCGAGTTATCAGTGTCAACCTCCGAGGGGTGTGGTTGGGGATGAAATATTCTGCTCCCGCGATGATTGCGAATGGTGGCGGCGCGATTGTCAACACCGCATCGACGGCTGGCTTGATGGGAGCTCGCGGACTAAGCGCTTATGTCGCAAGCAAGCACGGCGTTCTCGGCTTAACCAAATCGGCTGCCCTCGAGTTGGTACCCCAGGGCGTTCGAGTTAATGCTGTGTGCCCTTCCCCAATAGAAACACGAATGATGCGAAGCCTCGAAGAGGGGTTCGGAGGCGATCAGGCTGAAATGATCCGCAAGGACTTAGCTGCACGAAACCCGATGGGCCGTTACGGCGAGCCCGATGAAGTCGCTGCACTGGTCGCCTTCCTTGCGTCAGAAGACGCGAGTTACATCAACGGCGGGGTGTACACCATTGACGGTGGATCCGTAAGCGGAAGATGATCTGACGGTGACCAGAGATCGTGGTGTTCACGACATAGGAGGCACCCAAGGGTGGGGGAAAGTACCTCACAGTCCTGATGAGCCACCGTTTCACAACGAATGGGAACGACGAGTTCTAGGCCTCATGTTCCAGGTGCTGCGCCACACAGCGACGCGTCCCGGCGAGATGCGATACGCCCTCGAACGGCTCGCGCCAGACGATTATTTCGATCATGGCGGCTATTACGGTCGTTGGGAAGCGGTGATGGAATTACTTCTCGAAGAGTATGCGCTTCTCGCCCCAGGTGAGCTCGATGTCCTATTGGGTGCGAAAGAAGGCACTGGTCCAGCCCATCGCGCTTCGCCAGTAGCGCCGAAAGATCCTCAAAAGTTGCCGGCCGATCGAAAAACCCCCCAACCAAATCATCGAACCGTGCGTCGCGAACTCGTTGACCCTCCGCACTTTGGAGTAGGAGATCGCGTAGTCGCAATTGGAGCGAATCAAGAGGGCCACACCCGATTGCCTGAATACGTCGCTGGTGTGGTGGGCACTGTCGTCAAGATCCACCCAGCGGAGGTGTTGCCGGACAGCACCGCCCACGACCTCGGCGAAAGGCCTCAACACGTGATCTGCGTTGGTTACCGGGCTGAAGATCTTTGGGGCAATAAATCCGAAGCCGGTGTTGTGATTAATGTCGACTTGTACGAGAACTATCTGACTGCTGTAGTGGAGGCGACGTGAGCTCTGGAATGGATCACCACCATGAGACCGACCCTCGCTCACCCGAGGTTCGAACTGAGGCTCTTGAGGACCTTCTCGTTGAGAAGGGGATCGTCGACCGGTCGCGTGTCGATGCTCTGATCGAGCGCTTCGAAAACGACTTAGGGCCGATGGTTGGAGCTCGCCTCGTTGCGAAAGCATGGCTCAGCCCCGAATTTCGCACGCGCCTTCTTGACGACGCTGATGAAGTCCTAGCTACCGAAGACATTCAAGGCGCGGAGACTGGACCAGTCATGGACCATATCGAAGTGAAGGCCAACGAGCCCGGGGTCCACAATGTCGTGGTTTGTACGTTGTGTTCTTGCTATCCCTGGGCTCTCCTCGGTTTGCCACCAAATTGGTACAAGAGCCCCGAATATCGAGCCAGAGTAGTGCGAGAACCTAGAAAGGTTCTTGATGAGATGGGCCTAAGCCTTGAGGCCGACACCGAAGTACGAGTTTGGGATAGCAGTTCAGAAACCCGTTTTCTCGTGCTCCCTGAGCAGCCGGAGGGAACCGATCACCTCGACCTAGAAGAGTTAGCGCACCTGGTGAGCAGAGATTCCATGATCGGAGTGGCAAGGGCCGAAAAGCCGTGACTGAAGTTGAGATTCTCGAGGACTCGCTAACAGCGCCACCCAGACTGAATGGCGAGTTGGTTTTCGAAGCACCGTGGCAAAGCCGAGCCTTTGGGGTAACAGCCGACTTAGTCGAATCGGGATGCTTTAGTTGGGGAGACTTCCGAAAGCGGTTAATTGCGGCAATTGGTGCTTGGGAGTCAACGGATGATATCGATCGACCGACATGGGACTACTACACCTGCTGGACAAAGGCTCTCGAGCAAATACTCAACGATTTGACGCTTCTTGACGAAGCAGAACTCGATGGGCGCGCCATCGCTTATGCCGAGCGACCACACGGCCATGATCATTAACTCGTAACGATGTCAGGCCTTTCAAGGCTGAGATTCGATCCATCGCCGTCGTGTTCTTCCCACCACCAGGCTGACTGAAGCATGTAGCAGCGCCGACGCGCGCCCGAGGCTTCCAAGTCAAGAGAATCATATGAGACGTCTCCTGAATAGAACGCGATCATGCCTGGATCGGAACCGTCCACTTGTTTTATGTGAGTGTGGAAGCACTCCGCGGTTTTTACCGCGGAGCAGGCATCAGATACGGTTGGGAATTTTTCGAGCCAATTGAGAGTGCAAAAAGTGGGAGTGACCATCTCGATTTCGCCGATAGCTCGTCGCTGTAAAGCGTCGGCAGGTGTCATCCAATGGTGTTCGGTGATCTCTCCGTGATCGATTGCAACGTCGAGATTTGCTGGCGCCGTGGTGAGAAAAAACTGTGTAGAAAATCGTTTTGGTCGAATAGCAGGAGGAAGCCAGTGGGCGAAATGGTGTAGCTCACTATCGCTGAGGTCGATTCCGGCTTCCTCTCGCGCTTCGCGAATCGCTGCGGCGAGAAACCCGCGACCATTGCTGTCGTCGCATACGGAAACTTGGTTTTCGTCTTCCCGATCGGCTGGGTCGACCCTGCCTCCAGGGAAAACCCACATTCCTCCGAAATATATTTTGGAATTACGTCGGAGCATCAGAACTTCGACGCCGTTATCCGTGTCTCTGGCAACTACCACGGTTGCGGCATCAATTGGGGCTGTTGCGATGGTCACGGTTGTTTCTTAGTTCTTTCGACGAGTCTGTCCGATCCTGCACCCATTCCTGGCAACTGTTGTGGAATCGATCCGGCGTGGTCAGCTGCTAATTTCAAAACGATCCCCTCGAGTTCTGGCCAGGAAGATACCCGAGGGCCATCAATGTGACGGTTGTAGGGCTGATCGAAGGTGATCACTGTGTGGCCCGCCTCTCGTAAGCCCTCGACGTTGTGTGGGCCATCGTCGACGTAAGCATGAGCGGCGACGTCGGGTTTCTCTCCGACGAAACAAACATCTCGATAAGGAATACGTTGCTGATCAAGCCATTGAGCCGTGTCTGCGATCGCGACCGCGTGCCCCCAGTTGACATATAAACGATGGGTGACGATGCGGATCCAAATACCAGCATCGGACAATCGCCAGAGCGCCTCTGCGCATCCCGGCATGACCTTCATGTCTCTGAACATCCGATGTTCCAGCACTGCTACTCGGTGTAAACGTTCAAAGTCGTCGGGCCCGAAACCCCACTCACGAAAATCCCAACTTCGTTCCAAGGGAAGTGTTTCTTCGTCAACGCCAAGCTCTCGCGCGACGATTTCGCGAAACATTTCAGTGTGTTGCCCACAGACTCCGTCGAGGTCGACGCCGAGAATGAAGTCGTTCATTACCGTTGCTTCCGGAAGCGGCGGCGCTTTTCCGGAGGTTCCTCGACGAAGGGGAGCCTCGGCCAGGAGTCTGAAAGTTTGAGTTGTCCGTCTTGACGTATCTCTTCAAGTTCGGCAGCGGTCCATGGTTCCAGTCTCGGGTCGAGAGCTCGATAGCGCGCCTCGACTTGGGTGAAGTTGTCTTCGGTTATGACATCTTCAATTAGTTGACACGCCTCCCAGCTTTCGATGTTGCCTAACCAGATGTAGCTATCGGCAACATCGCGCAGCCTTAATGACGTTTCGAGGCCATCGATGGAGCCGATCACTTCGTTTACTCCGACGTTGCCCAGGGTGGAAAGGTCCAGAGAAATCCCGAACTGATCAGGTTGCTCGGGCGCTCCAGCGACCAAAGATTCGACTCTCTCAATAGCGCCGCTATCGGCTACTGCTCCGTGAAACACCGCCCGAGCTATGCCTTCTCCCATCCAGCGATAAAGAAGATTGCCCACGCTCACAGTTGGGAGGCCATCTACCCACTGAATCAGCCTGGTTGTCGTGCGTTCCGCAGATAACAAAACAACTGCGCGTTGTCCACTGCGAAGGACTTCGTTGGTCAACATATTCGCCATGTGAAAGGCCGCTACGTCGCGATAGTGGCCCCCCATCCACCAGTTCCGCAGTTCTAGCTCAGCGGCTGATCTCCCATCTAGAAGTTCAGGATCCTCAACATAAGTGGGTAAACCTAGACCGATGACTCGAAAGGAATCAGCATCTGTGGGGAGAGTGCGGTTCAATGACCACGCTGCCTTAAGAACGTCGGCGTATTCGCGATAGGTAAAGCCGATACCGAGAAGATCGACAAATAGTTCGATGCATCGGCTCTCCTCCCATAACTCTGCTGAAAGCAGATCATCCAGTTGTTTTTGTGATCGATCGTTTGTGAATTCCCACGCCAGGTTGGTGACTCCGGCTGAATAAAGCTCGGGTAATGAGTCGGCCACAAAGCGGACATGTTGTGAGACCCCGACCTGGTCACCGAGCAGCACCAACTGTTTAGATCCGGCTAATTCCGCAAGGTGCGCGGTAGCTGATTGCAGTGAAGATCCCGAATCTCCGTCTATGTTTTTCGGTTCGTTCATCTCTGCACCTTCGCGCGCCTAAACGATCTGGGTCCAACTGAGTTCAGCCGACGCCGCGGCGTTGCTGAGCGCTGCTTCGAAATCAGTAACGGTCGCGTCGGCACGGCGAAGATGAGGGTCGAGTGACCACCTTCGGGCTTCAGCGAGATTTCCATCATCAATCAATCCTTGCAGAGGAGTGGGTCCCTGAACATCGCTGGCAGTTTCAAGAAATACCCACCCATGAGCAAATTGAGAAATATCGCCGCCGTCTGCAGAAGTTGAGCATGAGAGGCGCCCTATTGGACCAGAACTTACGTCGAAAGCGATTGGGAAATGGGGTCGATTCGGATGGGCAAACGCAGCGTCTAAATAGCCATCCGCTGGGAGGGTGAAAAAGCCGTGCTCGCCCTCAGCAGTGAAGGGTTGGTGAATCAATACCGTCGCTGCCTGATCAGCGATGGCGCTATAAACGTGGTTTCCACACCCAATGACGCGGCCATCAATAATTTCTTTGTCGATGTGGTCGTTTATGGAGTGTGGACGCCGCCGCAGGCGCGTGAGCGCATTCACCGTGCGCGTAAGAACTAATGCTTTCTGGCCCTTATCGACAAATTCTCGTAACAACACGTCAGCCATGTGTCGCGAAGCCGGACCCCGAGGACGTAGGTGTTCCCACGCATATGGCGAAAGTAGGTCAGCGCTGTCCGTTACGGCATCGATGTCTATGTCGTAGTCAAGTGCGACCACTCGAAGGATTGGCGAACCAGGGTCGCGTGTCTGGTTGACGCCCCAGACTGAACGCAAAATGTCTAAATATTCGACATACGCAAAGTGATGACGTAACCCCCACCTAAAAAGGGCCGATCGAGCTATACCTTCATCGAATTGTGGAGCATTAACGAGTTCGTCGAGTAACGATTGATCATCTACGCAGGCCCACTCAATACCTAATAATTGAACACCGGCGGCGCGCACGGAAGGGATTAATTCTTGCATGAATAAACCCGTTCTCCGGGAGGGCAAGTCATGTCCGACGAAGACTATTTCATGCCGATCGAACAGGGCTGCGACGTACTCGATGGGTTCTCGGCCACCTATCGAGATCTCATCGATAATCAAATCAAGCTTGCTTGGATCTACAGATGAGAGATGCCGACGTTGTCGAAAATGTTCGACAGTTTCAAGCATCGCTTCGTCGTCGCGAGAACTCACTTGACCGAGAGTACCTAGGTCTAAACCTCAGGTGATAGCTGTGCTCATATATTCGGCACACTCATGGCCGCTACTCGTCGAGTCTTCAACGTATGGTGAAGGAACTTCCCTGGTTACAGACCAAGAAAGAGACAACCTCTATGACAATGCGTCTGTATGACACCGCCCGTCAGGAAATAGTCGATCTTGAGGTGGGCGATCACGTTCAAATGTATGTGTGTGGAATAACTCCCTACGACTCAACCCATCTGGGCCATGCAGCGACTTACCTCACTTACGACCTCATTATCCGAAGACTCGAAGATCTTGGCCACACCGTTGAACTCGTAAGAAACGTCACTGACGTTGATGACAGCATCTTGCCTAAGGCACGAGAACTAGGTATCGATTTTCTAGAGCTCGCCGAGTTAGAGATGAACCGCTTCAGTCAGGACATGGAAGCGCTGAATACACGCCCAGCGAGCGCAGAGCCGCGAGCAACGGAATCCATTGCGGGCATGATCGAACTAATTAGTGCCTTAGAAAGTGGCGGCCATACCTACACGATCGATGGCATCACATATTTCGATGTATCAACTTTTCCGTCTTTCGGCAAATTGTCGCATCTGACCAACGCCGAGATGGTCGCTTTAGCCGCCGAGAGAGGCGGCTCTCCTGACGACCCTCGGCAGCGGAACCCCTTAGATTTTGTTTTGTGGCAGCCGAGTGCTGATGACGAACCGCGGTGGGATTCACCATTTGGGCCAGGCCGACCCGGATGGCATATCGAGTGTTCGGCTATGAGCATGGACGCACTTGGAACAACAATTGATATTCATGGAGGTGGAGGAGACTTAATTTTCCCCCATCATGAATGCGAGATTGCGCAGAGTGAATGCGTAACTGGTGAGTCCTTGTCTCGGTACTGGGTTCACGCGGGAATTGTGGCATACCAAGGAACAAAAATGTCGAAATCTCTCGGCAATTTGGTGTTCGTGTCTGACCTCCGCCAAAAGATCGACCCGAGAGCTATCCGACTTGCTCTCATGGCCCACCACTACCGATCTGATTTTGAGTGGTTTGATGAAGAAGCGCCGCAAGCGCAATCTGATCTGGACTGGTTGGTTCGGGCGGCGGGTGAAGCCGACCCTGTGAGTCACGGGCCATTAATTGATGAAGTACGAAGTGCTTTAGACGATGACCTTGACGCGCCTCGTGCGCGCGCCGCCCTTCTCTCCGCGGCACAATCGATCGAAGATGGCGCAGGGCCGCCACATCGAGGATGCCTAATTGCGGCGGCTTCGTTGTGCGGTATTGACCTTCGCCAATAACCGTGAATCGTCAACGAACCGATGAAGGAGCCGAGCGGGGTTAGCCTGTCGTCTAATGCAGTCCATCGCTGTTGTTAATCAAAAAGGAGGCGTGGGTAAAACCACCGTCACCCTTGGTATCGCTGAAGCCGCTAGTGCTTCGGGTATGAGGGTGTTGGTGATTGACCTTGACCCCCAAGCCAATGCCTCAAGTGGCTTGGGCGTATGGAATGCAACGCCATCAATCGACGATGTCCTGGCGGAAGCAAGGGCGGGCTCAGTGAATGATGCTATCTGCCGATCTAATTGGCCCGAAGAGGGTCCACAGCCCGATCTTGTTCCCGGCAGTCTCTTGCTTGCCGGCAGAGAGCCTCTACTTGCTGCCGATCCTGTGGGAGCTCAAGATCGTCTTCGACTTTCGCTGGCAGGGGTAGACCACGACCTTGTGCTTATTGACTGTCCGCCGTCACTAGGTCTTCTATGCATCAACGGTCTGTTCGCGGCCGAACGTGCCGTGATTGTCACTGAACCTGCTGCGTGGGCAGCCGACGGAGTTGACTTAATGCACAACACAATTGAACGAGTTGCCGGGCGCCTAGGCGCGCCACGACTTGCAGGGGTGGTTGTAAATCGAGTTGGCCGTACCCGCGATAATCGTTATTGGTGCGAACAGTTACATGATCGATTTGGTGATCTTGTGCTACCTCAAATCCAACTCAGGGCCGCGGTTGCAGAGGCATCAGGCCAATCCACCAGCTTGAGGGCTTTAGGGAAGCGTCCAGGTGCTGCTGAAGCTGTCAGTCAGTTTGATGACTTATGGAATTCGTTAGCCGAGACTCGAACCGTAGAACCAAGCAGTCGAGAACCGCTCCAAAGCCCCGAACCCTCGATGCCCAGTACTATCGACTAGCGAAGGAGCGCGATGGCCGGCTACGACCCCAACCGACCGCGACCCACTGACCGTGGGGCATTCATCGGCCTTCCCGGTGACCCCGTGACCGACCGCCCTGAATCTCAAATAGCAACAGATCGAAAAAGTGATGGGGAGCAACCGCCAACCATCAGTACTAAAGATGAAATGGGACCGACGCTGCAGACGGTGCCTCAAGCTGTACCGCCATTAGATCGGAGAGTCCCAGCGGTCGCAGTGTTTGGTGGTCTGGCAGGGCTTATCGCCGTTCTTTGGCTGTGGCGTCGTATTGCGAAAAGAGACAGATGATCCAACGTCCCTCCCCTCGGGCAAGATGAGAGTTGTGAATTCAGTCGACATGGAAACTCAAAGCTTTCGACCAAGACATTTGAGTCCGAGTTCAGCCTCCACTTTCCGACAATGCCCTCGGCGTTGGCGGATGAGATATATCGACAAACTCCCAGACCCCAAAGGCGAAGCTGCTGTACTTGGCACTTTTGTTCATCGGATACTTGAAGATCTGCTCAGCCTTGACGCAAGCGACCGCTCGGTTGATGCAGCCAGAGCGTTAGCGCGCACGTTGTGGGATGAGACTCGCGATGACGATGATTTTCTAGGGTTGGGCCTATCTCTGGAGGACACGACATCGTTTATGTGGAAGGCCTGGAGACTGGTCGAGCGTTACTTTTCGTTAGAAGACCCAACTGCGGTAGATGTGGTGCGAGCAGAACAAGAATTATCCGTTGAAATTTCGGGGGTTCCCTTCTTCGGCATAGTCGATTTGACTGAACGCGTGCCCTCCGGGTTGCGAGTCGTTGACTACAAGACGGGTAAATCACCTGCCGCAAGATACGTCGACGACAAACTTTCCCAGGTTTGGTTGTACGCAGCCGCGCTAGCAGAAACACACCACGAGGTATCAGAGGTTCGTTTGATGTACCTGACGAGCGGCCCGATTGATCGCCCAATTGATGCCGAGGCAGTGGGGGAAGCTGTTGACCAGTACAGGCTTACTTGGGACCTTCTTTGTCAATCGATAGATGCTGAGCACTTCCCTCACAAAACTGGTCCGCTGTGTAACTGGTGTCCTTATGTAGACCTGTGCCCGGAAGGCGCGGCTGAAGCAGAGAGGCGATATGGGCCTCGTAGCTGAGAAAAGCCGCCGTTCAAGTGCCTGAGCTTCCGGAGGTCGAAACGATCCGCCGACAATTGGAATGCGAAATTCTGAAACGGACGGTCGTTCAGGCAGGTAGTCACGAATCAGAAAAGTTTCGGCCCGCTCGAGATGTTGAAGGTCAACGGTTCATGGCCCTTCGGCGGCGAGGCAAGTACCTACTCGCAGAGCTTGGGAATGAGACAGAACTCATCGTTCACCTGGGCATGACCGGGCAACTACTCATCGACAATCCCGAACTCGACTTATCGGTAGTCGACGAATACATGAGGGCATGGTGGCTATTAGACGATCAGCGGACACTCGTTTTTAGAGACGTCCGTAGGTTTGGCAGAATAGCGCTTGTCAAGAAAGGCGATTATTCGCAAATTCCGACGTTGCTGCACATGGGCCCCGAGCCCTTTGACTCGAACTTTGACGGGGACGAACTATGGAGGAGAGCTCGAGGTCGACGGCAGCGCATTAAGACTCAATTGTTGGGGCAGCGCCTAGTAGCGGGAGTAGGGAATATTTACGCCGACGAAGCATTGTTCCAAGCTGGACTGAATCCGTCATTACGTTCCATTAGCCGACCTCAAGCTCAACGCCTCGTTGATGCTATTCGCGCGGTGTTGTCACAGGCCCTGGAGCGCGGAGGAACAACGCTTCGCGACTACCGCAACCTGGTGGGTGAAGGGTCCAATCAACATCATCTTCAGTGCTACGGCCGCGTCGGGCAAAAATGTTTTGTCTGCGGTTTTATCCTGAGGGCACGAATTATTGATGCCCGTTCCACCACCTGGTGTCCAACGTGTCAACGCCGCTGAAATTACTCAACGCGCACTGAGCGATCGAGGTTGACATCGATCACACCACCAACATTTTCTCCCCGCAAGTTCAGTAATTCTGATGTCGGTACCGCAACGCCTGCAAGGTTGTGATTCGCGTTTATACACGTACAGCGCGTCATCAGGATTAACTCGCCCGGGAACGGATCCTGAATCTTCCCGAGAAACCGTAACGATCCGGTTAAGTCGGACCCCTTGACGCAGTTGAGTGCCCGCTATTTCCCACAGACCGCGAATCTCAGTATCGGTCAGTTCACATGAGGGTCGTTCAGGGTGTATCCCCAGAATGAAAAGAAACTCAGCGCGATATACGTTCCCAATTCCCGCGATAACCGACTGGTCTAACAGTGAGACTGCGATCGGAGTTTGCCGGAGTGCCACGTTGTCAGCGAAATGACTCAAACGTGTCCCTCGCCGGAGAGGGTCAGGTCCCAAACCGTTGGTCACGTTGACGAACTCATCGATGGAAATTAGGGCACACTTTTGGGGCCCAGTGAGGTGCCACGCCTGCTTTCCCTCAAGGCGAAGACGTACTGTGTCTGTTGTTAACGAGTCAATCGAATGAGGCCGAAATTTCCCGATTAAACCGAGATGGACGTGCAAGATCAGTTCATCATCGAAACTGAGAAATAAATGCTTTCCCCAGGCTTCGCTCTTCGACAAAGTCCTCCCATTAATTTGGACCGATCCATCGTGGAAACGGCCCTGCGGAGAGCTTGCTTTAACCGGATTTGTCCCAAAATCTGACCGTAAATCCCGCGATAGTCGGTGAATCGTATGACCTTCGGGCACCATGTATGTCTAACGCGCGGAGCAACGTAAGGTTCTTTTATGGCACTTGGCATCGAAGACGTAATGGTGGGTTGCTGGACTGACGAACAACATGCAACAGGAGTCACGGTTGTTCTTCCCCCCAAAGGCTCGCTTGGGGCCATCGCAGTGCGTGGTGGTGCCCCCGGCACGCGTGAGGCAGCGGCACTGGGGCCCAACGGGTCCGGGATCGAATGTCACGCCGTCGCGTTATGTGGGAACAGCGTTTTCGGTCTTGCGGCTGCCGAGGGAGTGGTCCAATGGTGCAGCGATCATAAGCGCGGCCTTGAGTTGGCGACCGTTCTCGTGCCCGTCGTTGGTGCAGCGGTCGTATTCGACATCACCGGACCCGACGATCCACGACCGGGCCCCGATGCAGGCCGACTGGCATGTGAGGCGGCAACCAGTGCTGACCCTGAGACCGGACGTGTTGGTGTGGGCCGAGGCTGCACCGTTGGTAAAGCAGCGGGGCGGGTTTATGCGCGTCCGGGCGGACAGGGCATCTCCGTGGCTCGATCAGGCGACGTAACCGTGGGAGTAATCGTTGCCGTTAACGCTTTCGGTGACGTGCTTGATACAGACGGCAGTGTCCTTGCCGGTTCGACAGCCGCACCCGGGGCTCCCCGCTATCCGTTTGTTTCACTTGACGAAGTAGCTGCCTGGGAGTCCGGCGAAGAGAGAGCTAATACCACCATCGGATGTTTGGTTACCAATGCAACGCTGACCAAACCAGAAGCCTGCCGAGTAGCGGACCTTGCCCACACCGGGATAGCTCGGAGCATCAACCCCCCACATACCTCGGTCGACGGAGACGCATTGTTTTTGTTAGCAACCCAAGAGGTCCCTGCGACCGTAGACCTCGTTGCTGACCTCGCGTCTACGGCAGTAGCTGCCGCCATCCGCAACGCAGTTCAATGAACGCGACGATTTGGCGCATCTAGTCACACATGGCACTCAGATTGCCTCAAGTTGTGTCACCATCGGGTCACCAGAAAAAGGAGGTGGTCCCAAACATGCCAAGACTTAATAGGACTCTGGAGGTGGTCGGGCGCTGAGGCGGCCTGCCAACTTGGGAGGAAGCCTTCTTCGTACGTAACGAAATGGTGGCGACTCCAACCCAGACCATCCGACTTGACGATGAGCGTGTCGGTCCTCGCGCAGTGAAGCCCTGGCTTTGATAGTCAGGCAAAACGTCTCAAGTGTCGTTTGATGCCCCCGCCCACAAGGTGGGGGCATCGACGCGTCTCAGGAGTCGGTTCACTGCACGATGCCCTTCATGACACGCGTGGAGTCAGAGGGGCTTAATCTGACGGACCTCTTACTTGCCCCTGCAAACTCAGTCGGAGCCCTTTGGGCAACTTGTCGACTACAAGGTCGTAACTATCCTCGACCCAGTCCTGCAGCTCATTAATTGAGATAGACCCGTCAATTGACACTCGATTCCAATGTCGTTTGTGAAAGTTGCTTGCTCGAACGGATGAATATTGCTGTCGCAAAGACTCCGCTTTGTCAGGGTCACATTTGAGAGTGAGGGAAAGTTGATCCAAAGTCGTGGGAATCAACGCAAACATTTTTCCTCCGACTTTGAACACTGAGACATGATCGCCGAATGGAAAATCCTCAACCGCGTCAGGTTGACCCAAACAAATTTCCGTTAAAAGTTCTCGCCTCATTTGGGCCTCATTCCCCAATTAGAGCATTTGGGCTGGCAGGATGCGATGGTGCCCACAACCGGAGATCCACTCGAATTCAATTGCCCTCGATGTTCCGAATCGGTCAATGAGCGGTTCTATGGACCTTGCGCCCGGTGCCGTGAAGAACTCAAAGCGCATCTTGGTGGCGAACCTCGCGAGGTCGGGGCAACAAAATACGAACCAAAAATGAATGTCACACCAAATCAGGTCGCGACCAAAGAGTAACCCTGGTCTCAGCGCTTTCTTCGAGCCGAAGGTTCGGAAGCCCAATTGGTCAACTTGTGTACGGTTTCCTCAACCTCACGGGTTGAACCAGCAAACGAGAAGCGAATGAATCGGTGTCCCTCGGTGGGATCAAAATCGATGCCTGGAGTGACTGCAATCCCGAGATCCTCTAGCCACTCCTGCGCCAAGTTCTGGCTGTCGTCGCACAAGTGATCTACCTGCGCCCAGATGTAAAACGCTCCATCGGCAGGTGCTAATTGACTAATGCCTGCCTTGGGGAGACCTTCGAGGAGAATGGTTCGATTAACGCCGTAGCGCTCGACGTTGCCTTCCAGTTCGCTATGACTCTCGAATGCACCAAGCGCAGCATGTTGTGACACTGACGCCGCGGCGATGAACGCATTTTGTGCCAGGCGTTCGACGGGAGAAACCAGATCGCTGGGAAGAACCAACCACCCAAGTCGCCATCCGGTCATCGAAAAGTACTTTGAGAAGCTATTCACAACGACAGCTTCTTCCCACTCCGCAGCGGCAGTTGGAGCTGAAGTCCCATACGTGATGCCATGATAAATCTCGTCGGAAATGAAACGGACGTCTCGCTCCTTGCACCAACGAATCAGTTCCGTCAGTTCGCTAGGAAGGAGCATGGTCCCGGTCGGGTTAGATGGACTCGCGACAACCACCCCGTCGATAGGTCCAACATCATCAAGTATTGATGGCGAAGGTTGAAATCTAGTGTCGTACCCGACCGGCACTTCAACGGCTTCAACGCCTAACGCTTTAAGGGTGTTGCGGTAACACGGATACCCAGGAGATGGAACAGCGACGCGGTCACCAGCCTCGAAACATGCCAAAAACGCCAATGTAAACGCGCCGCTCGCTCCCATGGTGATCGCTATCCGCTCGGCTCCTATCTTGACGCCGTACCAGTCTTGATAATGGAGGCTTAAACGCTCTCGAAGCGCGTCCATGCCAAGCGCTGAGGTGTAACCGAGAATTTCATTCTCGATGGCCGCGATCGCGCGCTCGCGTGCCCCTTCAGGCGCCGGGGTCGAAGGCTGACCCACCTCAAGATGCAGTACCTCGCTGCCGGCCATTTCGCGTGCCGCTGCAGCGCGCATCACCTCCATCACATAAAACGGTGCGATATCAGTTCGACTTGAGGTCTTGAGAGCCATAACAGGAGTGTGGCCTCTAGAGACCGCTACCGTCGCTTATTTTTGCATCGTGCGCCACGACAAGTAACGAACAAGTTGCTCGAAACAACGGCGACCGATAATTGGCCTTTCCCTTAACCCAGTTCATGAACCATGCTTGCGGGTATGGGCACTGCCTTAATGACGGACCTTTACGAGGTCACCATGCTTGACGCCGCGCTCCGCTCGGGGGTTGCCTCACGGAGGGCGACGTTTGAAGTCTTCGCGCGGCGACTGCCTCAGGGGCGAGGGTACGGAGTAGTGGCCGGACCTGGACGCCTGACAGAACTGCTCGCTCGTTTCCAATTTTCCACAACTCAAATCGATTACTTAGCAAGGTTGGGGCGCTTCACTGATGAACTCCTTGAATATCTGCATGCCTTCCAGTTTGAAGGCGAAGTATGGAGCTATCGCGAAGGTGATTTCTATGTGCCGGGAAGCCCTGTGCTCAGAGTCGACTGCTCTTTTGGTGCCGGCCTTCTCCTCGAGACGCTTGTGTTGTCCGTGCTCAACCACGACTGCGCCGTTGCATCGGCCGCTGCACGGATGCATGACGTCGCCGGAGGACGCCATCTAATTGAGATGGGCGGCAGACGAACCCACGAAGAGGCAGCAGTAGCAGCAGCAAGGGCGGCTTGGCTCGTAGGCTTCGACGCCACCTCAAATATGGAAGCGGGTATCCGCTTCAACCTCCCCACCGCCGGAACTTCTGCCCATGCGTTTACGTTGGCGCACGATGATGAAGAGTCTGCTTTTGAAGCACAAATTAAAGCACACGGACTCGAAACGACGCTTCTGGTTGACACCTATGAAATCGAAACCGGCATTGATCGGGCTCTCGCGGCAGCCAAAAGGCTAGGGGGAGTCCCCGGAGCGATTCGTATTGACTCAGGTGACTTAGCCGTGGAATCGCTTCGCGCCCGAAGAAAACTTGATGCAAACGGGGCAGAGTCGACGCGCATTGTTGTATCGGGCGACCTCGACGAGTACCGAATTGCTGAACTAGCCGGCCACCCAATCGACGGTTACGGAGTCGGAACCCAACTTGTCGTGGGATCGGGCCATGCCACCGCAGGAATGGTCTACAAGCTCGTCGGTATCGCTCGGCGGTCGGGAACCTATGAGCCGGTCGTGCCTGTGGCTAAATCGTCCGAAGGAAAAGCGACTCGAGGTGGGGTCGTGCGCCCGTATCGTGTCATCGACAACGGACAAGCGGTCGATGAAGTGTTGGTGCAGTATGACCGCCCCGGTCCTCCCGACGCCAGAGCACTCCATGTGCCTCTCTTCCGAGCCTGCGAACCGGCTTATCCGCATACCCTCGACGTCGACCGGGAATTTCACCGACGAGCTCGAACAGAACTGCCTGATTCAATGCGAGCGTTGGACTCACAACCACCGTTCGAAGCTCACACCATCTGATCCAACCGAACTAGACGCGGTTGGAAGTGGTTATACCCCGCCAGCTTCTTAGCTATCGCCAAGGACAGGATCAGCAATCGAATCGGAGAAGAAAATACCTTGGGAAGCCCCCTCGGACAGAGCGACCCTAACGTTCACCACCCTTGGTCCGTCGCGACGTACGACCGCTACCACCGGTTCTTCTGCAGAAATTTGATGCTCCCTATCCCCATCAAAAGCCAACGTGGTTGGCCCCACGAGATCAATTTCTTCACCAAGACCAACCCGTGTCACCTCAAGCACCGGCACGTTCCTGTACAACCCAGGCGCGATTGGAGAATTTGTCCACCGACCTCCGTCTCCGCACCGAACCAAAACCGCTGCGTCTTCGCTTACATCGCAAGTTGTGTGGAGACCCGCAATTGACGAAACACCAATCGTGTCGGGTCGCGCCACGGACACCAATAACTGTCGAAGATTCCTTGGGTCAACCGGCATGCGGTTACCGACGAAATCATTGACGAGCGTCACTGCGTCAACGAGGGCAACGTCTTCAGACCCATCAGCCAGACCCAAATGAATCATTTTGGAGCGTGGCGCTACTAAGTCGATGTCGACGAACCCATTCGCAACCAGTCCAGCAGCTGCACCCGCAACTGTTGGTTCGACCAGCGACGGAAATACGTTGTTTGTTCCCGTCGACATCGGTACCAAAGTGGCTTCAGGCCAGACTTTGGCGATGGTCCGATTTGTCCCATCACCCCCAAGTGTGATGACGACGTCCACTTGACGTTTTTTCATTTCTAAGGCCGCTCGTTCCGTGTCACTCGGATCAACCCTGGCGTTCACGTCAAGAATTTCTAGCTCGGCCTCCAGCCTCAGATCGGCTAACGCTCCACTGGCGATCCCGAAGGGTTCTTTCATTGCCACGATGTGACGCGCCCCTGCTGCAACAGCACCAATAACGGCTCGAGCAATGCGATTCCGCTTATCTTCAGTGCTAGAGATACCTCCGCGAGCGGCTACGCGACGAATGTCGCGACCCGAAACGGGGTTGGCAATAATTCCGATTGTCGCAACGCGATCTGTCACAGCGCCACCCTAGGCAAGGAAAGTTGTTCCATCAGTCTGATACAACAGCCGAGTGACTCAACCACCAGTGGTACTAACAATCGCAGGTTCAGACTCAGGAGGGGGATCTGGCCTTCAAGCAGATTTACGCACGTTCGCAGTTCAGGCTGTGCACGGTGTGTGCGCCATAACAGTTGTGTCATCACAAAACACCCAAGAGTTCCGGTCAGCGATGCCTGTACCCGCTGGTGTCGTTGGCTCTCAAGTCGAATCCGTTTTAGATGATTTCGAAGTAGCGGCGGTGAAGACAGGATTGCTGTTCTCTGAAGAAAACACTCTTCTGGTTGCAGAGTTGGCAGAGGCCGGAGCGTTACCTTCATTAGTTGTCGATCCGGTAATGGTTGATCGACACGGTCGTGAGCTATATGGCGAAACGATCGATCGTCTGATCTCCGAACGGCTCATTCCTCACGCTCAAGTCGTGACCCCTAACCATCTGGAAGCAATGCGGCTGCTAGGAAGAACCGTTGAAGACGACACTCAAGCTCTTAGTGATGCAGCGCTAGAACTCGCGAGCATGGGTCCAGAAGTTGTGGTTTTGACCGGCGGTCGGAGGGCTTCTCACATGATGGTCGACATCATCGCTTCGGGTGGCAAGACGATCACCATAGAAAATGAACGTTGCATAACTACCAACGTTCGCGGAACCGGCGACTCTCTCTCAGCGGCGATTGCTGCTGGCTTAGCCAAAGGGATTCCTACCGTTGATGCGGTATTGGCCGCCCAAGATTTCACGATGCAAGCCATAAGACGCGCCGCCAATTGGAAACTGGGCGCAGGACAAGGACCTATAGACCACCTGGGACACCTCGGCTAAGCCGACCTAGACTGATGACGCTTAACCCTCGATTGGGTAGCTGGGAGAAACGTGTGACGCGAGAGCAGTGGGAATTAGAGCACCAGGCTGATCGGACCCGCGACGTGGACTACGAAACTATGAGCGGCATTCCAGTGGAACCGCTGTACAGCCCAGAGGATGCTGAACCCGACGAACGCATCGGGTGGCCTGGCCAATACCCCTATACCCGCGGAGTTCATTCGAGTGGTTACCGGGGCCGCCTGTGGACCATGCGCATGTTTGCTGGCTTCGGAACCCCCGAGGACACGAATGCGCGGTTCAAAGAAATTCTTTCTGCAGGAGGAGGCGGACTGTCAACCGCTTTCGACATGCCAACGTTGATGGGTCTCGATAGTGACGATGTGCTCTCCGTGGGAGAAGTTGGTCGTTGCGGCGTAGCGGTTGACACCATCGAAGATATGAGAGTTCTCTACGACGGTATTGATCTTGAGGACACAACGACGTCGATGACGATTAACGCTCCCGCTGCGCCCATCTGGGCGATGTTCGTAGCAAATGCAGAAGACCAAGGAGCAGATAGAACTCGCTTAGGAGGAACACTCCAAAACGACATCCTCAAGGAATACCAAGCTCAGAAAGAATGGGTCTTCCCGCCACGACCTTCAATGCGACTCGTAGCTGACACCATCGAATTCTCGAAAAACGAAATGCCTAGATGGAACTCTGTATCAATCAGTGGCTATCACATACGAGAAGCGGGATCGACGGCGGCTCAAGAACTCGCTTTCACTCTTGGTAACGGCTTTGCATACGTTGAAGCAGCATTGCAGCGGGGTCTTCAGGTAGACGATTTTGCTCCGCGGCTTAGCTTCTTCTTTAATGCTCATATTGACTTCTTCGAAGAGATCGCGAAGTATCGAGCAGCGCGCCGAATTTGGGCTCGCTGGATGAAAGAGCACTACGGCGCTCAAGATCCGAAGTCGATGATGCTGCGCTTTCATACGCAGACTGCTGGCGTCTCACTAACCGCTCAGCAACCCGAAATCAACATCGCTCGAACAGCGATTGAGGCTCTTGCAGGTGTTCTCGGCGGAACGCAAAGTCTGCATACGAATTCAATGGATGAGGCACTTGCTTTGCCGACGGAAAAGGCAGCTCGCATCGCTCTGCGCACCCAACAGATCATCGCCCACGAGACCGGGGTAACGGATGTCGTTGACCCCCTCGGTGGGAGTTGGTTCGTGGAGGAACTCACCGATCAACTCGAGGTTGAAGCCGAGGCCATGTTTAGCCACATCGCTGAGGCGGGAGGCGGGTCGATGCTCGAAGGTGCCTTTCATCTGATTGATGAAGGTTGGTACCAGGGAAACATTGCCGATGCCGCCTACGACTTTGAGAAAAAGATCAACTCCGGCAGGCGTGTTGTCGTGGGGGTGAACGACTTCACGGAGGGAAATAAAGACGACCAAATTGATCTTCTAAAAATCACTCCTGACGATGAAAAACGTCAGATAAAGCGCCTTCAGCAAATCAAGAGTGACCGGAGTCAGCCGGCGGTAGATGAAGCTCTCATTGCGTTGAGTCGCGTTGCAGAGACTGATGCGAATCTGATGCCGTCGCTGATCGAAACGGTCAGAACGCATGCCACAGTTGGCGAAATCATGACGACTCTCGCTGACGTCTTTGGGCGATACCAAGAAAAACCATTTATTTGATCGACACAGAGCGGTCTATCTGGGCCGTCAAGCGGGCTATTGTCGACCAGAGCGAATTTGGTTGACGAGGAACTGATGCTGCAACTGAACCCTCAAAAGCTGATCGCCGTGCCCTTAATAACCATCGCTGCGCTTATTTCTGCTTGCGGTGGAGGACCCGATCAAACTCAACTTGAGCGCGAGCTAGAGGATAGGGCTGGCAGTGACATTCTCCCAGTAGAACTGGGCGTGGTTGATTGTCCTGAAGACGTAGTGATGACCCCAGAGTCAGTGTTTATCTGCGCCAGCGAAGTAGCGGGCCAGTATTACGAACTTCAAGTTCGGATAATCGATGCACAAGGCCAATATGGATACGTGCATAAGCACCATCCTCTTCAGCTAGTAAACACCGAAGCACTTTTGGCCACCGAAGTTGCATACGAAGTTGGATTTGACCTGATGATTGACTGCGGTGATGGTGAATACCTGGTGGCGCCGATCGGCAGCACATTCAACTGCGTCGCAACCCGTGTCGAAGGCGGAGCCCAAGCGAATATTGAAGTTCGGCTCCTCGACGAGGCGGGTCGGTTGAGTTGGGTTCTTCGGCGGCCCTGATCGGTCCCCGCATCGCGAGCGGATGCAAACAATGACCCTGGTGGACGTCAGTAGCATCTCGCTCGTCTGGCCAACAAAGACTTTATTTATTGATCTTTCTTTTACTGTCGATACAAAAGATCGAGTTGGAATCTTGGGCATTAACGGATCCGGCAAATCAACATTGCTCAACGTGCTTGCCGGTACTGAAACTGCTGATCAAGGTGTGATACGACGTCAGGCGGACCTTGCGATTTCATTTCTAAGTCAACGGCCTGAATTGGGTGAAGGAACCGTTAGCGACGCCGTCGGATCAGATTGGCAAGCTAAAGCCGCTATCGACCGGCTGGGATTGACAGAGATCGCGAACAGAAACATCACATCTCTTTCCGGGGGTCAACAAAAACGGGCTGCGCTAGCAATGGTTCTTGAAAATAGTGAAGCGGGTCTTCTGATCCTTGACGAACCAACCAACCATTTGGATATTGAGGGAATTGAATACCTGGAACGCGTCATTAAGGACTTCGCCGGGGGAGTCGTATTCGTATCTCATGACAGGTATCTGATTGATCGCGTTGCGACCAAAACAATTGAACTGTCATCGCATGGGGCTTTCGTAGTCGAGGGAGGCTATCAATCTCATTTACTCGCCAAGGCTGAAAGGCAAGCTAAGTCCGACCGCGACGAAGCAACACGGCGAGTTCTGGAGCGAAAGGAACTTGCGTGGCTGCAGCGAGGTGCTCGGGCTCGGCGAAGAAAATCTAAGTCTCGTCTAGCGATCGCACAACGAACTCTCACAGCGCCGGCGCGAGAAGAACTACGAATCGGTCCGCTGGCTCTAAATGATTTTGGCCAACAACGGCTCGGCCGGCAGGTTATAGACCTTGAGAACGTAGGTGCAGAAGTCGGTGGAAAGAAACTTTTCGACAATGTCAATCTCTTGATGTCGTCAATGGAACGCTTGGGAGTTGTAGGACCAAACGGAGTCGGAAAATCGACTCTGCTGGACGTGATTGCTGGCCGACGGATTCCAACTACGGGAACGGTGAACTACGGCTCAACTATTCGAATTGGCTACTTCGACCAAACGGGCCAAACCCTTGACCAAGATGCCAGTGTGGAAGAGATCGTCGCAGGTCCGGGTTCACGACTCGACCACCGTCAAACGAACCTCCTTGCGCGTTTTTGGTTTGAACCAGCGACACACCGAGCTCAGGTCAGGACCCTTTCAGGCGGCGAGCAGCGAAGGTTGCAACTCATGTCTGTCCTCGCTTCCGAACCGAACGTCCTTCTCCTTGATGAGCCGACAAATGACCTTGACCTAGACACTCTCCGAGCCCTCGAAGAATGGTTGGACACATTTCGTGGAGCGCTAGTAGTCGTGACTCACGACCGCGCCCTTCTCGAGCGAACGGTCGAACATGTCGTCGCCTTAAGCGAAGGGGGGTTCCGTCACCTGGGCGCGGGTGAGGCCGTATGGGAACAAGTCCGATCGAAATCCCAGCCAAACAATCCTCGACCAAAAGCCAAAACAAAGGAGAGGCAACGATCCGGCCGCTCTCTATCGACGCTCCGTTACGAGTTGAAAGAAGCCGAAGTAGAGATGGAGAAACTCGCCTTCGAGCGAGATCAATGCCGCGCTTTACTGACAGATGATTCGATTACGCATAGTGCGCAACAAGAGATGTACCGCTCTTTGGCTTCGACCTTGGAAAGCCTAGGAAACACTGAAGATCGGTGGCTTGCGATATCGGAAGAGATTGAAGGGCGAACTTAAACGCTCCGCTACCCTGCGATATATGAACCGACGGACACATGACTCCAGTGGTGACTTGCGGTCTTTGCGTCACCGACGGCCGCTGATTCACTGGACAGCAGTGTTGGTGGCAGCAGCGATGGTTCTTGCTGGCTTCTCGGCCCTGATGGCCGCATTGTGAATGATGTCCACTCTTCAAATTTTGAAGAACTTTCCTTGGAACGTCTCTATGAGATCCTTCGGCTTCGAGTTGAGGTCTTTGTAGTTGAACAACAATGTGCTTATTCAGAAATTGATGCATTGGATAGCGAAGCGCTACATCTTTGGATTGATGATCACGATGGACTTGCTTCATACGTACGAATCATTGAGGAACTCGACTGTTTGCGAATCGGTCGGGTCGTCACTCGACGCGATGCTCGCTCCAACGGATTGAGTCGGCGACTCATTAACCACGTGCTGTCAACGACGAATGGACCCTGGGTGCTCTCGGCACAGGCGTATTTGAGTGACTGGTACACCCAGCTGGGTTTTGTTCCAAGTGGTCCGGAGTTCGATGAAGATGGGATCCCTCACATCCCAATGAGAAGAGCAGCCACATAGCTGGACGCGATGTCGAAACTAAGCACGGACATCAACGACGGTGCGCCCGCGTACCTGACCGGCAAGGATGTCTGAGCCCAACTGTGGAACATCAGCCAAGCCAACCATGGTCGTCATCTGGGAAAGTATGTCTCGGTCAAGGAGCTCGTCGAGCCTCGACCAGGCTCTGTTCCGGGTTTCAAAGGGGCATATAACCGAGTCGATTCCCAACAGATTGACTCCCCGGAGAAGGAAAGGAATCACTGTCGTGCTGAGGTCGTGGCCCCCCGCAAGTCCGCAGGCAGCGACGCTCGCCCCATACTGCATTTCGGTAAGAACGTGGGCGAGGGTCGTGTCGCCGACCGCATCTATGCATCCACCCCAACGTTCAGACGAAAGTGGCCCTGCCGCGGGTTCTGCGAGCTCGTCGCGTGACACGATTTGACTCGCTCCCAAGCTGGCTAAATAGTCGCTTGTCTCAGGACGCCCTGTCGACGCCGCGACTTCGTAGCCCGCTTGGGAAAGTAGGTGTACAGCGACGCTTCCGACTCCGCCAGCGGCGCCCGTCACGAGCACCGGTCCGGAACCGATGCCGTGATCTTCGAGAGTCTGCATAGCGAGCATTGAAGTGAGCCCAGCGGTACCCACACTCATCGCGTCGAGTTCAGAAAGGCCTGCTGGGAGTTTGACTAACCAGTCACCACTGACCCGAGCCCGTTCGGCATAGCCGCCCCAGTGAACTTCGCCGACCTTCCAACCTGTCAGGACAACTCTGTCTCCTTCGACAAAACGCGCGTCAGCGGACTTACTAACAACACCTGAAAAATCGATCCCAGGTACATGTGGATAATCACGCACTAGGCGACCGATGCCGTTGAGGATCATTCCATCCTTGTAGTTGAGCGTGCTGTAGGAGATGTCGACTGTCACTTCGCCATCAGGAAGTTGCGCATCCTCTAATTGCGTGACCTCTGCTGTCACTTTTCGTTCTTCCTGTGTCAAGAGCACTGCGCGAAATGTCATAAATCCTCACTCGTTCATCGTCCCGATGGTCGGATCGGTATAAGCCAAGGACATTACTCGGGTCATGGCTGCGTGTCCCATGTCTCACCAGAGTCAAATCTGTAAGCTGATCGTATGTCTGAACGAGAAATCGTTACCGTTACAGAAGCGGCGCTTGAAAAAGTTCTTGAACTACGTGCCGGTGAAGATGAGGCGGAACAACTAGCCCTGAGGATCGAAGTCACCGGAGTCCAAGGAGTCGATTTCTCGTACGACCTAGCCTTTGAAGTGCTCAGTGAAGCGGATGCCGATGACTTACCGACGCACGTCGGTGGGGGCTTAACAGTTTTAACTCCAGGAAAAGACGTCGCCAAACTAGAGGGCGCGACGCTAGACCTCCCGAGCAACTCCAACCAGGCCGGTCTGGTGCTGCGCAACCCGAATCGACCCGAGCTTGGACCAAACGCAACCTTGGATTTGTCAGGAACACTTGAAGAACAAGTCCAAGAGGTGCTGGTCAAGCGAATCAACCCATCGATAGCGGCGCACGGCGGATACGCGGAACTGGTCCGCGTGGAAGGCTCCACAGTTCTGGTCAAGTTGGGTGGAGGTTGCCAAGGTTGTGGCATGGCTAACGCGACCGTCACGGCTGGTATCGAAAAAACTTTGATCGAGCTTCTTGATGGAGTCGAAAACGTCGTCGATATAACAGACCACACATCCGGCGAAAATCCCTATTTCGCTACCACCTAGGCGAATGAGTTTCACACGACATGGCGTCGCCTCATAGCCGCTGCCTAGACTCAGGGTACGACTGAACTCCATGGGGGCGATGTGAGAGGCATTATTGGCTATGGCACCTACGTGCCCTACTACCGGTTAGATCGTTCGAAGATCACCGCGGCAATGGGGGCAGGAGGAGGGCGCGGTCATCGTGCCGTAGCTGGCTACGACGAAGACACCACCACCATGGGCGTCGAAGCTGCCCGTAATGCCCTGCGCGGAAGCACGGTAACGCCATCTTCGATTTGGTTCGCCACTGCAAACCCCGCCTATCTGGACAAAACCAATGCGACAGCTATTCAGGCTGCGCTTGATCTTCCACAAGACACATGGGCGGTCGATGCCGGTGGATCAGCTCGATCGGCTGAAGCTGCACTTCTCGGCGCCAAGGGCACCCCAGGTATATCAATGGCTGTCGTATCCGATCTACGTACCGGTAATCCCACTAGCAACGATGAGAGCAACGGTGGTGACGGAGCTGCAGCGGTCATCTTCGGTGATGACCAAGACGCTCCCGTTCTCGCTCATACGCTGGGGTTCGCAGCTTCCACGGGTGAATTCCTTGATCGCTACCGGCTTCCCGGTGATACCTCAAGCCGTATATGGGAGGAACGGTTCGGGGAACAGGCATATTTGGCGCTAGCGGAAGACGCGATAGAGCGAGCAACCAAATCTGCCAACATCGGGATGGAAGATATTGACAAGGTGGTCATCGCTGGCTTGCATGCGCGAGCAGTACGAAGTTTGTCGAAGATCGCCGGTGACAAATTGGTTGACGATCTCACCGGGCGCATCGGCAATCCAGGGGCGGCTCAACTTCCGGTTCTCGTTGCATCAGTTCTTGATCAAGCCGAACCAGGCGAAACCATTCTGTGTGTGCACCTTGCTGATGGCGCCTACGCCAACGTCATGCGTACAACCGATGCCATAGCCGACTACACACCATTCGCGACCGTCGAATCTCAAATCGCAGCCGGAAGCGACAACCTCGAATACAACCTTTATCTCACATGGCGCGGTTTCCTTGATCGCGAACCGCCACGGCGTCCAGACCCCGATCGTCCTGGCGCACCTCCAACATCTCGATCTGAGGATTGGAAGTACGCGTTCGTTGGCTCACGCGACCGATCTTCTGGAGCGATCCACCTGCCACCAATGAGGGTTTCGATGGATGGTGGAGCGGTCGACGATATGGAACGAATCAGGATGGCGGATGTACCCGCCACTATTACAACATTCACCGTTGACTACCTGGCGTTTTCGTTGTCTCCCCCAACCGTTGCTGTGGTTATCGACTTTGATGGAGGGGGAAGATTTCAGGCAGAGATGACTGACGTCGACCCGAACGAAGTCAAAATCGGAGACCGCGTGGAAATGACATTCCGCCGCTTGTTCACCGCACAAGGCATTCACAACTACTTTTGGAAGGCTCGCCCACTCGCAGATTGAGCGGACACAACTAGTATCCGTGCACGGATACATCTTTATCTACCAAACTGGTAGAACACGACAAAGGAAAAGGGACATGGCCTCTCATGGCATAAAGGACCAAGTCGCCATCGTCGGTATGGGCTGCACGCCCTTCGGCGAGCGCTGGGATAAGGGCGCCGATGACCTGCTCATCGACGCGGCACACGAGGCGTATGCCTCAGCTGGGGTAATCCAGGACGACATCGACGCCTTCTGGCTAGGGACTATGGGATCGGGTGTATCGGGACTCACTCTCTCAAAGCCACTACAAATCGACTACAAACCGGTTACCCGCGTAGAGAACATGTGCGCAACGGGATCAGAGGCATTCAGAAATGCTTGCTATGCAGTGGCGTCTGGCGCATATGACGTCGTCATGGCTATCGGAGTGGAAAAGCTCAAGGACAGCGGTTACTCCGGACTTACCGGAAGTCGGCCCCCAAGCGACGGAACTGATTCATCGCTTACGGCGCCAGCAACCTTCAGTCTTCTCGCGCCGGCCTACGCCCACAAGCATGGTCTCGACGAAGAGACGATGAAAGAAGTACTTACTCGCATCGCTTGGAAGAACCACAAAAACGGTGCTCTGAACCCGCGGGCACAATTCCGCAAAGAAGTGGCTAAAGAGACCATCGCTGCCTCTCCGCTCGTAGCGGGCCCTCTGGGAATTTTTGATTGCTCCGGGGTAAGCGACGGCTCGGCAGCAGCCGTAATTGTGCGAGCAGAAGATGCCCATCGCTATACCGATAAGCCGCTCTATGTGAAGGCGTTGAGCTTCTCTTCTGGACCAGCAACCGGGGCCCTAGACCCCAGCTATGACTACACAACGTTCCGCGAAGTACGCACCTCAGCGGAGGAGGCCTATAAACAGGCCGGTATTAGCGATCCACGTAGTCAAATAGCGATGGCTGAGGTCCATGACTGCTTTACTCCAACCGAGTTGGTCCTTATGGAAGATTTGGGCTTCGCAGAAGAGGGAACAGCCTGGAAAGAGGCCCTCAACGGAACATTTGACCTTGACGGCGATCTGCCGGTAAACCCAGACGGCGGACTCAAGAGCTTCGGCCACCCAATCGGCGCCTCTGGCTTGCGAATGCTATTTGAGTGTTGGCTGCAGCTACGGGGTGAAGCACCTCCAGAGCGCCAGATTGACTCCGATCGGACACTTGGTTTAACTCATAACCTTGGTGGCCAACCCGGGGCTTGCGTGTCGTTCGTCGCGGTCGTCGGTTCCGAAGTGGGCTAGTTCCAACGAACGCTAACTATTCAACGACCGCTTGTCCCGGCCATGGGGATGAGCGGTCGTTGCGCGTTCGAACGGCTACCTGACGCTCGCAGGGACGCCCATTTGAACTCCGCTTCAACTTCAGCAGGATTCAAGAGCCTTAATGACTTCAGCGGCTATGCCAGAAGCATCAAGACCCAACTCGGCGTGTAACTCGGCGGCGGTCCCGTGAGGCAAATATTCATCTGGAGTGCCTAGCTGCAACAACCGAGGAATTTGACCCTGCCGGCGTTGCAAGGCATCTGCTACGAGACTGCCGAAACCTCCAACTCTGCTGCCGTCCTCAACGGTGACAACGAGAGGTAAATCGATCACTGAACGAATCATGTCGCGGTCAACTGGTTTGAGAACCCTCGGATCCCAAATAGCTGCGTCAACGCCCTCTTGTGTGAGGAGATCCGCCGCGGCTTCTGCCGCTTGCAACATTGGTCCAGCCGCCAGGACCGCAACGTCACGTCCTTCTCGAACTTGTCGGGCGCTTAATCCGTTCCCAACGACGTGCGACTCTCGAGCATTACCTTTGGGCCAACGGATTGCAACGGGCCCGTCGTCTATTTCTAGTGCCTGCTCCAACATTGCAGAAAGTTCTTGAATTGATGAGGGAGCCAAAATAGTCATCCCTGGTACACGGGCGTACATAGCGATGTCATGAATCCCGTGATGTGACGCTCCATCGGGACCGGTTACCCCCGCCCTATCGATACAGATGATGACGGGCAGCTGATGCAATCCGATGTCGTACATCACCTGATCGAAGCCGCGTGTCAAGAAAGTTGAATAAATCGCTACGAACGGGCGCAATCCTGCCCGGGCCATACCGGCAGCCGACGTCAGCGCATGCTGTTCGGCGATACCAACATCAAAGAAGCGGTCCGGGTAACGATCCTGAAATGGGATTAGCCCTGTCGATCCAGGCATTGCAGCGGTAATGGCCACAACATCAGCGCGGCGGTCCGCTATGTCTAACAAAGCACTACTGAATTCAGTAGTGAAGTTCGCGCCTCCAGCAGAGGGTGAGTTACCGGTAGCGGGATCGAAGAGACCGATGTCGTGGAGGTGTTTTTCCTCGTCGGCTTCGGCGGGGGCGTAACCGCGTCCTTTATCGGTGAGGACATGGACAACGATGGGGCCATCTTCGTAGGACGAGGCATCGCGGAGAGCGGACTCCAGCGCGGCGATATCGTGTCCATCAATTGGACCCAGGTAACGCACCCCTAGCGTTTCGAAAAAAGCGGGCGGCTCCCACATCTCCCGCATTGCAGCCGCTGCTCCTGACAAACCACGCTTAACCTCGACGCCTAGAGGTAAACGGTCCAAAATGTTGGTCACCGCTTGCCGCCCCTTGAGGTAATTCGGGGACTGACGCAGCCGTGACATCACCGTTGCCAGCCTGCTTACGGTGGGAGCGTACGACCTTCCGTTGTCATTCAGAATTATGACTGCGCGCTGGCCATAGTGACCAAGGTTGTTCAGAGCTTCGAAGGCCATGCCTCCAGTCATCGAGCCGTCGCCAATAATCGCGACGACTCGACGATGCTGGTGGTCCGTCAGTTCAAAGCCAGTAGCGAGACCCGACGCCCAACTTAAAGAAGCGGAAGCGTGACTGTTCTCAACTAAGTCATGTTCGGATTCTGCGGGATTGGGATAGCCAGATAAGCCGTGCCTTTGCCGCAGCGTGTCAAATCCAGCCGCCCGACCTGTGAGGATTTTATGCACGTAGGCCTGATGGCCGGTGTCCCACACAATCGCATCGCGAGGAGATTCGAAAATTCGGTGCACGGCGATGGTTAACTCGACCGCTCCCAAGTTGGATCCCAGATGACCCCCGGTGCGAGACACCGCATCAACCAAAAATTCTCGGATCTCTTCGCAAAGTTCTAAAAGCTGATCGTCGTCAAGTGCACGCAGATCTGCCGGACTCTGGATCTTCTCAATGTGCATAAGGTTCGTTACTGGCGTTCCGTGGTACCGGTCACATTATCGGCTGACCGTCAGATGCCCCCGTCAGTTGTCGTGTTATTCATGTCGAGCATTTGTCGATCTGCGATCCGATGAGCGAACCACATGCCTAGGGCTAATGCAACTAAACCCCCAAGGCCATCGATCCAGTAATGGTTTGCGGTAACAATGATCCCAAAAAGAGTGGCCACCGGGTACAGCCACATGGCTGCTCGAGCCGAGAAAGATTTCAAGACCGGCGCTATAGCGATGGTGCACCACGCGGCCCAAGCCAAATGCAGACTTGGCATCGCCGCCCATTGATTTGAAATTGCTTGCAACGTCCCTGAGTCAAAAGACCACAACCCGCCGTGGACCGACAGAGTGTCAACGAAAGAAAACTTGTCCATCGCTCCGCCGTAAGGGGGAGGCGACGAAAGAAGCCGTGGCGGCATTAAAGGAAATGTGGCGAACCCGATCAGACCTAGGGCAGTAGTAATCGCAAGCCCAGTGCGGTAACGAATAAAGCGAAGGGGAAACAGGTGATAAAGAAATAGGCCAACAACGATGGTCACAACAAAGTGGAGACTGCCGTAGAACACGTTCCAGAACCAGAAGAACCAACCCCAGTCCAGAAACCACTGTTGAAGGTCCTGCTCAAAGAAGAGACCAAGCCGTTTCTCGAATGCAATCACACGTTCGGCGTTTTTGGCCGCGGTGTCTGTCGTCGCGGCAAACAATCCGTCAGAACCTAACTGGTTTCTCACCTGCGCATAGGCCAGATAGAAGCCCAATATGAACAGAGCTTCCTTCCACCAACGCATCTTGGCGACAATCATCTTGGACGCTTTCAAACTCCGGCCTTCGACTTCAGATGACGTGATCCCAAAATGAAAGCTGGTACTCCCGTCAGGCTGGCAATGAGGGTAACGCCATACATCAAGAGACCTAACACCACGCTTTGACCACTGCTAACCCCGAAATTATCGAGAAAGAGAACTAATGCAGCCTCGCGCACTCCTATTCCCCCGATCGCCACAGGAAGCACTTGTGCAATAAAGACCATTGGAATGAAAGCAAACCAGACGGTAGGTCCAAGGCGGATATCTACAGCGTTGGCGACGCAGACCACCGCAATTACCAAGCACATCTGAAAAGCGACTGCCACAGCTAGTAACCGAAGCATTGTGCCCGGTGCCTGCCGATAAAGCTTGAGACCTCGATGAACAGCGGCAAGCGACCTTGTCACGCTGCTCTCCCCACTAAGGCGACCTCCAAAGCGCGGATGTTCGGCTAGGTAGATAGTGAGTGACAGCAAAACGAGGGTTCCGATGGCGAGCCCCAGAGCGGCTTTCCCCCCTTTTGTGGAGACAAGTCCTGGATTGAAAGCGAACGCAAGCAGCGTAATCAGAGGCAAGACGAGCCACCCCGTTAACCGTTCGATCACCACCGAAGCAAACGCGCTGGAGTGGTCACGGATCTGGGTGCCCATTCGACTTACCCGCAAAATGTCGCCACCAACAGTTGTGGGGAGAAAGTTCCCAACGAACTGGCCGGCCACGAAATAGTTCAACACATCTAGAAATTTTTGTGGCTTGCCCAAGGTTCTACACACCTCTAGCCAACGAATTGAGGCCAGACCAAACGCAGTCAGCGTGGCTGCCAGTGATGCAACCATCCACAGCCAGCTTTCACTCCGCCAGTTGGGCCACCTTTGGAGGTCTGTCGCGGGGAAGCGTGTCAGCAGGATGGCCAGCATCGCAGCACTCGCGACAATACGCAGGACCAACGACGCCCTTTTTGGCAAACGTACATAGCGATAGATCTTCTGCGACACGAGAGAGCGAAGATTACGCTGCGCGAAGCCTTCTGAGAAGCCCGAAGCGGTCGCGCTGCCGATACTGTGTCGCCAGAGCTAAACAAATGACCTCCCAAGAGAATGAATCATGAGTGAAAAAATGCTTGGTCCGCTACTGGACCGCGATCTGATCCAAGAGACCATTTCGACTGCGATGAGCAAGGGCGGCCAATGGGCCGAGGTATTCGTGGAAGATCGCCAAAGTGCATCTACTGAATTTGACGAAGGGCGAGTCGAGTCAATGGTGTCCAGCCGAGATCTAGGCGCTGGCATCCGCGTAACTGTGGGCGAGGCAACAGGCTTTGCCCACACTGCGGATCTCTCATTGGAAGGACTAAGAGAAGCGGCTCTTGCCGCCGCCGCAGCTGCTCAAGGTGGCAACCAGATTGAACCGGTAGCGCTCCGTGGACAAGGAGCCTCGCTGAATCGCGCCGAGATCCTACCTTCGACCGTGTCGAAGGCCCGCAAGGTCGAATTAACTAGACAAACCGATGCCGCAGCCCGCGAGGTCGACGGTGCGATTACGCAGGTCAGCGTCCGATATTCAGAAGGACGTCGACGAATCTTGGTTGCCAATAGTGACGGTGTCTTCAATGGCGATGACCAAACTCGCATATTGCTGTCCGTCAACTGCGTGGCGAGCGGGGATCAAGGCTTGCAAACGGGCCGAGAAACTGTCGGATACACGGTTGGTTTCGAATTGTTTGATGAATACGACGTCGAAGCGATGGCTCGCCGTGCTGCGAGACGTGCGATAACGAAATTAGAGGCCCGCCCAGCTCCAAGTGGCCAACTGCCAGTAGTCATTCAACGCGGCGGGGGAGGAGTTCTTTTCCACGAAGCTTGCGGGCACGGTTTGGAAGCCGATCTAGTCGACAAAGGAGCTTCGGTTTTTCGTGATCGAATCGGCGAACTTGTTGCCTCGCCCACAGTCACCCTTGTTGACGATGGAACCATGGGATCTGAATGGGGAACTATCGCTATTGACGATGAAGGATGTCTCTCCCAACGCAACGTTCTGATCGAGAACGGTGTGTTGACTGACTACATGTGGGACCACTCGCGGAGTCGTTCCGCAAGAAGGGAACTTTCGGGAAATGGCCGGCGTCAGAGTTATCAGCACTTACCAATGGTGCGAATGACCAATACCTTCGTGATGAACGGCGAAATAAAGCCCGAGGACATCGTTTCTGACACAGAAAAGGGTGTGTATGTTGCGCAGCTAGGAGGCGGGCAGGTCAATACCGCTACCGGTGATTTTGTCTTCGGCATGACTGAGGCATATCTCATCGAGGATGGACGGATAACGGCACCTCTCCGTGAAAGCAATCTGATTGGCAACGGCCCCGATGTATTGCAAAACATTGAGCTCTTAGGCAATGACTTTGCAATGGGTAGTCCTGGCACCTGTGGCAAAGACGGTCAGGGCGTTCCGGTAGGCGACGGGCAACCGACTTTAAGAGTTGCTTCGCTCACCATCGGGGGCACAGCAAGTTGAAAAACACGGCCGAGCTTCCAGATCTCGCACAAGGACTTTTAACCGGAGCGCGCGAGAACGAGCAGTTCGAGGTGTGTCTCTCTCGAGGTCGCTCCACCACTGTGAAGGCATATCTCGGACAAATCGAATCCGTTCGTTCCGGAGCATCACAGGCCGTCGGGGTGCGCATAGTGGTCGATGGCCGGCAAGGATTTGCCACAGCGGGTTCACTTGATCCCGAGGTCCTTAAGCAGGTCGTCGAGGAAGCCCGAGAAAACTTACAGTTCGCCGAAAGCGACCCGGATCAAGGAATTGCGATTCCTGACGGAGTAGTTCCCCCAGGTCTTGACCTCACCGATCCGGCAGTTCTTCGGCTGACGGCAGAAGACAGAGCGGCCGTCGCAATCGAGTTAGAACGACGGTGCCTTTCATCCGATTCGCGAATTACCGGTGTTCGTTCCTCTGCTTGGTCTGATGGTTGGGGAGAGTTCGCTCTAGCGTCAACATCAGGGATTGCGGTTCAGAGCGAGGGAGGCAGTTGTTCGGTTGGCGTTCAACCACTTGCAATGCAGGGCACCGAAACCCAGATCGGCCACGCCGGCGACGCTGCTCGGCGGCCAGACGCATTGGATCTCGATCGTGTTGTTAGCGAAGCGGTCGAAGACGCAACGAGAATGCTCGGGGCAACTAAACCTTCCAGTGAAAAAGTGACCGTGGTTTTGGAACCATCGGTTGCGGCAGCATTTCTTGGAACTGTGGTGGGCGCATTGACAGGAGAGCGAGTGATCAAAGGTAGATCGCCATTTGCGGAACGCCTAGGCGAACAGATTGCTGTCGCACAACTCACCTTGATAGACGACCCAACCAATATGGAATCGTTAGGGGCCGACAATCACGATGGTGAAGGGCTAGCCGCGCGACGAAACGTCATTGTCGATTCAGGCGTACTGTCCCAGTTCCTGCACAACTCATACACCGGTCGCCGCGCTGGAACCAGCTCCACAGGGTCTGCGGTTCGAGGGCCCCGATCGACGCCGAGTGTTGGTATCCATGCGCTTACGATTGCGCCCGGAGTTAACAATAGAGACGAGCTTTTCGCGAAAATTAAAAAAGGTGTTTTCATTCGAGGTGTTAACGGTCTTCATAGCGGGGTCAACCCAGTCAGCGGCGACTTTTCCGTAGGTGCATATGGCCAACGCATTCAAGGCGGTGCTCTCGGCGAACCATTCCGCGAAGCGACCATAGCGTCGACGCTCCAAAGGATGCTGCTCGACATCGTCGAAATTGGAGGCGATTTTGAGTTTCTTCCCAACGGAACGGGAATGACTTCAATAGCAATTGCTGATGTTGCACTTTCTGGGATCTAGTTCTTGTGGGCGCAAGCCACAACACCATTGGTACCCTGCTGGCCGTGCCCACCACCCCCACCACTGACGCGTTAAGTCGTCACCCCCATCTTGGCGACCCATGTCCTCAAGGTTGGGTTCGAGTGGACTTTCATTCCCACACCATGTGGTCTGGCGATTCCACGACCACGCCCGACGAAATTATAGAAAGTGTGGCCGCGACCGGGATTGATGTGCTTTGTATAACCGATCACAATTCCATCAAAGGTGCTATTGAACTTAAGGAAAGTCTTCCTTGTCGCGTAGTCGTCGGAGAAGAGATGAGAACACATGCAGGCGAAATCATCGGCTTGTTTCTCAAGGAACGAATCCCACAGGGCATACGGCCAGAAGACGCTGCAAAAAATATTCGAGAACAGGGCGGACTTGTCTACATTCCGCACCCCTTTGACCCGTTGCGCAATAACTTGCGACAGGAAGTACTCGATGAATTAGTGAGTCACGACCTCGTGGATGGCATCGAAATTCTCAACGGTAAGACCAGCCTTCGAAGCCTGAATGACAAAGCCTCCGCTTACGCAGCCAAACACGATCTAGCGACGGGTGCGGGAAGTGACGCACACGTAGCAGAAGCCATAGGTGCCGCTTATTTAGAAATGCCGGACTTTGATAGCCCGGAGGAGTTTCTATCGTCGATGCGACTGGGCCAGGCAGTAGGACACCACTACGACCCCCCGAGACGCTGGCGACCGCGTATCGTTCCTTCGACAGCGGACTGACCGCTTTTCTCGCTACCCACGGCCACGATTATGCCGATCTTCCATGCAATTGTTTTAGGTATCACTCAGGGACTTACTGAGTTCTTCCCAGTGTCCTCAAGTGGCCATCTTGAGTTAGTTCCTTGGTTTTTTCAATGGAACCACTTCGAGGGTGACGGCAGAATGGAAAACACCTTCGATGTTGCCCTCCACCTGGGCACATTGAGTGGCCTGATCGTGTGTCTTTGGGGGGACGTACAGCGCCATGCCCGAGCGGGCCTTGGCGCATTGGTTGGCCGCCAACCCTGGAACACCGACGCCAAGATTGGGTGGTTGCTGCTTTTATCGGCGGCCCCAGCAGCGATTGCGGCCACCTTGTTTGAGTCGTTTTTACTCAAACTGAGCGACCGCATAGGAATCATCTTGATTGGGTTGGGTCTCTTTGGACTTTTGCTTTGGCTCGTCGATAGCCAAGCGCGAGGCAAGCGATCTTTCCGCGGTTTTTCTGGTCGAGACGCGCTCAAAATAGGCACCGCCCAATCCTTGGCATTACTACCTGGCGTAAGTCGTTCGGGCATTACGATCACGGTTGCTCGGATGACCGGATACGACCGGCCCCACGCGGCACGTCTCGCATTCCTAATGGGCATACCCATAATTGCGGGTGCCGGCTTACATCGCTCTTACGGCGTGCTCACCGATGGGCTTCCCGCGGGGATGTGGCCCGCCTTGATTGCGGGAACACTCACCGCAGCTATTACGGGCTGGGTAGCCCTCAAGTTCACCCTTCGCTGGGTGCTATCTCACAGTTACGCCGGCTTCGCTATATACCGGGTCATTCTTGCGGCAGGAGCGATGCTTGTGCTCTATACGCGATAGCTCTTATGGCTGATGCCCCAGATGCTGCAAGTTGGGAACTTCGTGATGCGTTCCCGCGATCGAAGTATCAGTGACACGGGCCTAATCCTTGGCTGGGGTTGAACTTTCAGGCTTAGACGGTTTCTCCACTGATTTTTCGGATGAAGCGGGTTTGTCGGATGAAGCGGGTTTGTCTGCTGGGCTAGTGCTCGGCGTTTTGTCGGAGTCTTTTGAGGCCGAAGAATCTGAAGACTTGTCTGTTTCGCTCGATCGACTGTCGTTCTTGTAGAACCCGCTGCCTTTGAAAGCTATCCCTACGCTGCCAAACACCTTCTTCACGGGGCCGCCGCAGCTCGGATCAGGGCACACAGTTACAGGGTCGTCGGTGAACGATTGACGCAGCTCAAACTGGTCGTCGCAGTTGCTGCACCGATATTGGTAGGTAGGCATCTCGTCGGGTAACTCCTAGTTGACCTTCAAGGTCGATCGAAATTGTAGCGACGAGTCACAAAGCAGACACATGGGACGCGATAAAGGCGTTGACGTCCGATGACCGCTAGATTCCCGCTCATGATCCCGCTTGAAGAGGCTCGAACTTATGTCCTGGATCGTTGCAGCCGTAAAGAACCAATCTTTACACCTGTAAATGATGCGTTTGGGTTAGTCACCGCTGTTGATGTAATCGCGAAGGAATCAATTCCGCCATTCGCCAACACAGCGATGGACGGGTTCGCTGTCCGGTCCTCCGATGTGGCGGTCGTTCCCGTCCAACTCCGCATTATTGAAACAATTGCGGCGGGGTATGCGCCGAAATTGGTGGTGGGAACCGGTGAAGCCAGCAGAATTATGACTGGAGCACCTATACCCGAAGGCGCCGATGCCGTAGTTATGGTCGAGAAGGTTTCTGTCAAAGGCGACGCGGTAACGATCGAAACTGCCGTACAGGCGGGGAACCATATACGTCCCGCTGGTGACGACGTCACCAGCGGCCAACTGGTCTTTGCCCAAGGCACCGTTCTAACAGCAGGACATTTAGGCGTCCTTTGCAGCCTAGGAATGAGTGAGATTGCGACATATCCTCGCCTACGAGTCGGAGTTATGTCGACTGGCGACGAATTGGTGGACGACTGCGGACCTCTCGCTCCCGGTCAAATTCGCGACTCAAATAGGTGCACCCTCGTTTCCTTGCTAAACGGCGACGGATTTGTTGCTGTCGATCTCGGACTCATCCCTGACGACGAAACGGCGATCGAATCGGCCCTGCTGCATGGTGCAGATCGCTGCGACGCGATTGTGACCTCGGGAGGCGTCAGCATGGGTGACTTCGATTATGTCAAAGCGGTTCTTGACCGCGTTGGCGATATGCGATGGATGCAAATTGCCATCAAACCGGCTAAACCCCTCGCCTTTGGCACTATTGGGCATACTCCAGTTTTCGGTCTGCCCGGTAATCCAGTTTCGTCGATGGTGTCCTATGAACTATTCGCCCGACCTGGTTTGCGAACAATGATGGGCTTTCCCGAACCGATTCGCACTGTAATTCAAGGAATAGCGGCTGAGCCGTTGACGCGACATCCTGACGGCAAGACTCACTATTCGCGAGTGTTAGCCCGCTATGAAGACGGCAGGATCCGCGTTCGCTCAGTGGCAGGTCAGGGTTCACACATGCTGACATCGATGGCGCGATCCAATGCGTTGGCAGTACTTCCAAACGGAGACGGATGCCGTGAAGGTGATGTCGTTGACCTTCTGCTTCTGAACTGACCCAACACCACTTTCTATACATACAACGGGCTGGGCGTCGCTACGCTTGAGGAATCATGGGCCAGAACACCGATGGACAAGACTTAATTGATCCTTATGGTCGTACTGTTCGCGATCTTCGTATCTCCGTTACCGATCGCTGTAACTTTCGCTGTCAGTACTGCATGCCGGCAGAAGGTATGCAGTGGCTTCCAAGAGCGGAAATCCTCTCGTTCGAAGAAATCGAACGTTTCGCACGTATATGTGTGAATCGTTTCGGATTCAACGGAATTCGACTCACCGGGGGAGAGCCACTCGTTAGAGCCCACCTTCCTGACCTTGTGGAACGCCTAGCTGGTCTGGGAGTCGATATAGCTCTGACTACTAACGGTGCAACTTTGCGACTCCACGCTGCCGCCCTTGTAGCCGCGGGACTAACACGAATCAACATCAGTCTTGATTCGCTTCAGCGAGAGCGGTTCTTAGAACTGACGCGACGCGACGAGTTGGATCGTGTTTTGGATGGAGTTGACTCGGCACTCGATGCCGGACTCCAGCCGGTAAAAATCAACGTCGTGATGATGCGTGGGATCAACGACGATGAAATTGTTGACTTTGCAGAATATGGACGCGCCAAAGGTGTGACCGTTCGCTTTATCGAGTTCATGCCCCTCGAAGCTGGCGACGTGTGGACCGATGACCTAGTTGTGCCTGCTGATGAGATCATCGAAACCATCAGCGAAGCTTTTCCCATCGAACCTGTAGTGCGCGGAAACGAGCCAGCGGAAAGGTGGCGATACAGCGATGGCAACGGCGAGGTGGGTGTTATCGCATCGGTGACGAAACCGTTCTGTGGAAATTGTGATCGCGTGCGCCTTACCGCAGAAGGACAGTTCCGGACCTGTCTGTTTGCAGTCGACGAATTCGACATGCGGTCTCTTCTTCGCAATGAAGCGAGCGATGAAGCAATCGCCGACGCGATCTCTACGGCTGTTGGTACCAAATGGGCGGGCCACTCCATAGGCCAAGTGAACTTCATTCGTCCCAAACGAACGATGAGCCAAATCGGAGGTTGATTCATGAGTAAGGCTGACGCTGTTGAACTCACCCATCTGGACTCATCAGGGCAAGCGCATATGGTTGATGTGTTGGGGAAAGAACCGACAAGGCGACGGGCACTGGCGAGATGCCAGGTCGAGATGACTGCCGAAACCGTCTCTACTGTCGCCACCGGGGATGCCGTTAAGGGAGATGTTTTAGCCGTGGCTCGGGTCGCGGGGATTCAAGCGGCCAAACGTACGTCCGACCTAATCCCGCTTTGTCACCCGCTCATGATTGGATCTGTCACTATCGATTTCGAGTTGGAGGAAACACACATCACTATCGCAGCTGAAGTCGAGACAATCGAACGAACCGGTGTAGAGATGGAGGCCCTTACTGCCTGTTCGGTTGCCGCTCTGACCATCTACGATATGTGTAAATCGGTCGATAAAAATATGACCATTACCGACATAGCGCTATGGGAGAAGAGCGGCGGGAAGTCAGGTGAGTACAGTCGAAGTTCTGATTGAAATCGTGCCTCGCTGCACATTTAAAATGTTCGCATTGCATCAAATTCACCAGATCGCACTACTTTGGTGACAGACCTAGGACCGATAGTTCTTCGGGCTGACGGTAACGATTCCGCATTTCAACAAACATGGCCACTGAGTTCGAGGGCCGCAAACTCTATTTCAGAGAAGGAGGAGATAACTTAGTGACTGAAATTGTGCTCCTTGTTCTTGCAATTGTGTGGGCCATCGTGCTGGTGCCTGGCCTGATACGCAACTTCCGCGACCGCGGGGGCGGGGGTCGACGCACTCCAATGGTGGCCTGGAAACATCAACTCGATACTCTTTCGCACGCGACGCCTGCAGCTGGGCTTCCCGCTCCGTTCGGAGCTCGGGTGTCAACTGTCGACAGCCGTGGTGTTTACCGCCGCCCTCGCAGTTCAGTGCCAAACAACAGTCGCGAAGCTGCAGTGCGTCGCCGGGACATTCTTCGCTTGTTGGTATTGGGTTCAGCATTGACCCTGTTTGGGTGGATCGTAGGGGGCGTCGCCGTTGTTGGCGTCATGCAAGTCGTTTTCGACATTGCGCTAATCACCTACCTGGCCTTGCTGAATCAACGTCGGAAAAAAGAGGTAGAACGACTCGCCCAAGTTCACTACCTTCGGCCACGTGTAGCACTTGCCATAGAGATCCCCGAAGAAGGTATAGGGCGTAACGCTGCCCGATAAGTCCCTGAGCCCGAATGGGTGCGATTCACAATCTTCTACCTTGAACAGTTTTCCGGTATCGTCCAAATGTCCCCACGGGGGTGTAGCTCAGTTGGTAGAGCGCTTCGGTCGCATCGAAGAGGCCAGGGGTTCAATTCCCCTCACCTCCACTTCAATCAAAACAACACAACATCTGTCACCGTTACTCAAGGTGAGCTTGAGAATGTTGGCCGTCATTGCCGTCATTGCCGTCATTACCGGTTGTACCGATCGTCGCAATGAAGGCCGTTTCGCGGGACTCGAAGTCGATGCGCCCGCCACGATGCCTGACCTCACACTCACTGACACCGCAGGTCGACCATTCGCGATGCGATCAGATACCCGAGGATCGGTGCGGCTCGTGTACTTCGGATTTACCTCATGTCCCGATATCTGCCCGGTGCATCTGGCTCAGCTAAGTGCCGTTCTAGCCAGGCCGGGAATGCCGCCCAACGTAAAGGTTCTCTTCGTGACGGTGGACCCGGAACGAGACACTCCGAAGGTTATGAGGACTTTTCTTGACCGCTTTAACACCGAATTCGTCGGTCTGACCGGCACAACCAACCAACTTCTCGAAGTCCAGCGACAATTCTCGGCGTTAGTAGCTCTCCCAGGCACCGTGGAGGATCGAGGTTCTCCCTTCATTGGTCATGATGGCAGGGTCTTCGCGTTCGCCCCCGACGGCTTGGGTCGAACCCAGTACCCGCATCCGACTAGGCAAACTGCATGGACCCGGGACCTGCCTATTCTTGCGACCCTCCGATAGCGTCCAGGAATAGCGGGCTTGGACGGCCAAAGGGAAAGGGTTGATGGCGTGAGGTTCTGGTGCTCAACTCTGGAAGAACCATGGTCATGGACGTTTCGCGCTTATCCCGGCATATGGGTGGCGATGCTGTGTCTGGTTTTGCCCTATTTGGTTTTCGGACGTCGGCCCCCAAAGGGACACAACATCCGCAGTTCGCAACGATGGCTTTTCATCGTTGGCGTCCTTCTACTCTGGCTCGCTACAGACTGGCCCCTCGGTTTGCTCGGAGCGAGCTATCTGGCATCTGCCCACATGACGCAGTTCCTGATTTACACGATGGTGGTGGCGCCTCTTCTATTGCTAGGCACTCCCGAGTGGATGGCAACACGGTTAGTTGGCCGGTTACGGCTCCACCGCCTGGTCGGCCGGTGTTCGCGACCGGTAACAGCAGGTCTGCTGTTTAACGCGATGCTGATATTGACACACTCGCCCTGGGCGGTCGACAACTTGCGAGTCACCCAGTTTGGGTCCTTCGCAATGGATGCCCTGTGGCTAATTGGCGGTCTTGTTGTTTGGATGCCCATTGTTTCTCCCATAGGGGAACACAAAATGACGAGCTATCCAGGGCGCATGGCTTACCTGTTTCTGGCGTTGGCAGTGGTGCCCGCCGTACCGGGCGGGTTTCTTACCTTCGCTACCTTTCCTTTATACGCGACCTACGAGTTGGCGCCCAGAGTGCATGGCCTCGGGGCTACTACAGACCAGCAATTGGCTGGTTTGGTTATGAAGCTTGGGGGGATACCAGTTGTCTGGGGCACTATCGCCGTGTTGATGTACCGGTGGAGTGAGATAAGCCGCGCGGAAAACGAGGCGTCGCGAGCCTTGCGGGTAGCGGGATCAGTAACAGGTAATCAAGATCAGTCCAGCACTGACCCTGACCAATAAAGAGCGGCCCACACCAGACTGGCCACCACTAGCAGCGAAGCTATAGACGACCAAAAGTTGTAACGAGGACCAAGTTTGCGACGTGTCGCGCGACCAAACATGGCTGCATTCTGTCAGGCAAACTCGACAAGCGGCTTCAGCTTCCGAGTCGGTGACCTTCGCGGCGCCGAAGTTCAACGTTGACGCCAAGTTTCTCCAAATGTTGCAACACTGTTAGATGACCTTGAGGGATCGGGTGACCCTCAAAGAAAGTTTGAATCTCGGCTGCGAGATCTGGAGTCGACAACGAACGAATTCCCGAGACCATTCGTGGAATGGAGTTCTGAGGGAACTTCGCGTTGAGTTCTTCCCAACGATCCCTAATGAGTTCCCAAGCTAAGCGCCCATGACTTCGATGACTCATGGCGGCTGACAAAAGATATGGAGCGTTCTGACTCCGAACTTCAGAGGTTATGAGTTCGAGTGTCTGTTCGAACAGTTGAATATCTTCGATCTCAAGCAACGCCATGAGATAACGAACCTCTAACTGCGGAGTAGGAGCTTCGCGGTATAGATCCACAAGAGTTGCGTGAGTCGCGTCGTCTCCTGCAGCAGCAACGACACGCACCACAGCGGCCGCCAAGTTCGGCTCAACCGCATTGCCCGCACTTGCGTCAGCGAAAAGAGCATTAGCCATTTCTCGGACTGAGGCGTCTTGGCCCGTGGTTCCAGCGGCTGCAAATAGCGCTGCTCGTAGCTCGCGATCCAGGGCGGGTTCGTTGTCCATTGGTTCGAGCCCCAAGACCCCAAGCCCTGTGGTCGAGAGGTCCCGAACTAGAACTTCCAAACGCTGCTGTCCCGAGGGGTCCGCGATGGCATATAGGTGCTCTAAGGACGACAACATTCGTTGCCAAACCGCGAGATCAGTTTCTGAAGCCAAGCTCGTTATAAGAGCGATGTGATCTTCAGCTTGTAGTTCCCCAGCCAGCACTGCTGACCAGGTGTCATCAACGAGTCCGTAGCGTTCAGCCTCGGAGAGTACGTCAAGAGCGCGCCCCGACAACGCGTCGCGCAGAACCTTGCTGTAGCTCACTCGGTAAAAACCGTGGCCGCCCGCATTAACTATCACCCAGGTAGGTGTGCCACCCAGGTCAATAGTTGCCTCAGAATCTTCAAGGAGGAGGCGACTTTCTACTGTCTTCGACCCCACTTGTGCCCGAACGATTATCGGAACATGCCATGTTGCGTCTCCAACTTCGCCGTAACCAAATCTTGACTGTCGAACGTTGATGCCCTCCGAGCACGTCTCGACGGAGATCACCGGATGCCCGCCCTGAAATATCCAAGTATCCATCGCTGCGCGAACAGGGATCCCAGTGGCGGTTTCCAACGAGTCCCATAAATCAGTGGTTGTGGTGTTCCCGTAACTGTGGGCAGTTAGGTAGTGGTTCACTCCACTTCTGAACTGCTCAATTCCGAGGAACTGTTCAAGCATCCGAACGACAGCAGCGCCCTTCTCGTATGTCAAAACGTCGTACATTGCCTCGGCGTCTTGCGGAGATATGACGTCGAATTCGATGGGTCGAGTTGATGCGAGAGAATCGGTGTCAAATGCGGCACCGCGCTCCACGCAAAATCCGTCCCAGCGCCGCCATTCGGGACGAAAGGCGTCAGTCGCGGCTACTTGCATAAATGTAGCGAACGCTTCCTTCAGCCAAATTCCGTTCCACCAATCCATGGTCACCAGGTTGCCGAACCACATGTGTGCGATCTCATGTGCAATTACATCAACAATGCGAGTTAACTCTGCTTGAGTTGTCCTCTCTGGATCCGACAGTAGAAGAGTCTCTCTAAAGGTTATGCAACCCAGGTTTTCCATTGCCCCAAAGGCGAAGTCCGGTACGGCGATAAGATCCAGTTTTCCGGCCGGATAAGGAATGTCGTAGTAGTCAACCAACCACCTCAAGCTGAATTCGGCAGCCGCTAAACCAAACTCGGTGAGGTCGCCCTTCCCGGGAACGTGGACTATGCGAAGGGGAACCCCGTCGATGTTGACCGCCTCGGTCGCTTCTAGCTCGCCGACAATGAATGCGACCAAGTAAGTCGACATCACCATCGTGTCAGCGAATGTGTCTTCTCGTCGTCCGTCATCGAGTTCCGTTGAACTGACCAGTTCCCCGCAACTAACTGCCATCAATGAACTATCAACCCTAAGCGTGACTCCAAAAGACGCCTTCAGGTCGGGTTCGTCGAAGCAAGGGAAGGCGCGTCGAGCGTTCGTGGACTCAAATTGGGTCGTGGCAATTACCCGCTCCTGTCCGCTTTCGTCCTTCCAAGTAGACCGATAAAAGCCTCGTAGTTTATCGTTCAAAGTGCCTTTGAAAGAGCAGGTAAGTCGCGCTGGCCCAGGTTGAAGAACGACGGGAAAAGCAAACTCTGCCCTCTCTAGTTCTTCATTGAGAACTACCGAATTTGCTTGGATTGTCTCGTTCTGCTCAAAGAAGACGTTGTCAATCTCAAGTTCTGCGGCGTTAACTATGATGGTGTCTGTTTCGCTAACCACGTCAAGCTCGATAGACACCGTGCCTTCGAATGAACTGCCTTCGAGGTCAGGTTCCAAGGAGATTATGTAGTGCTTCGGCAATACCTGTCGCGGTAGCCGATACGGGTTCTGGTCGGTCACAGGCCGAACCCTATCCGTCCTTCGGGAGCTTCATAGAAGTTGAGTGGCTAGGGTGCCCGACAGTCCCGTTCGAAAGTAGCTATGACTGCCAGCCAGTCCAGACTAGATATTGATGTTGTTGGATTCGGCAACGCTCTTGTTGACGTCCTTTCGCATCAAGAAGACGCATTTCTTGAACGAATCGGCGCTACCAAGGGAGCGATGAACCTGGTCGATGCTGCGAGATCAGGGGAACTATACGAACTCGTCGGGGAACGGGTCACGGTTTCCGGAGGGTCAGCTGCTAATACCGTTATCGGTATCAGCTCACTTGGTGGCACTTCGGGGTATGTGGGCCGAGTTTCGAACGACGAGCTAGGAGACATATTTTGCTCGGATATGCAACGTCTTGGGATTACTCACACGACCCCTCGAGCCCCATCTGATGATCCAACTGGTCGGTGTATCATCTTCATCACCCCCGACGGAGAACGAACCCTCAACACGTTTCTTGGAGCTTCGAACGGTCTTAGTTCGTCAGACGTTGATTTAGCTCTAGTTGCGCGGGCGAAGCTTTTGTTTCTAGAGGGATACCTCTGGGACCTTCCTGAGGCGAAGGCTGCTATGCGCCGTGCGGCATCAGCCGTTGGCCCCGAGGGGCGCGTGGCATTAACTCTGTCGGACCAGTTCTGTGTGGAACGCCACCGTGCATCGTTCCTTGGTCTGATCAACGACCACGTCGATGTGTTGTTCGCTAACCATCATGAGGTCATGTCTCTTTTTGAGGTGAATGATTTAGACCGAGCACTTGAGATGGCGCAAGAACTTGTAGATCTAACAGCCGTCACGATGGGAGCAGACGGTTCCGTACTTATCACTCCGGACGGATTTACCAGAATCGTGGCAGACCCTGTAGCCCGTGTTGTTGACAAAACAGGCGCGGGAGACCTGTACGCAGCAGGTGTCCTCTATGGCCTGGCCTGCGGTTATGACCTACAACGTTGCGGTCGATTGGGATCATTAGCAGCTGAGGAAGTGATTGGCCATGTTGGGCCCCGCCCGAACACTTCACTCCGTGATCTTGCAGGTGCTCTGGCTTGATCACTAAGCAGTTCTAAACCACGACAAAGCGACGAGGCCAAGAGAGTCGAGCTGTGCATTGCATTGAGCTCGAGCGGATGTGAGATCATCTTCGGGGTTTTGGATGAATTGCTCAAGGTAAATCTTTACTTTGGGCTCAGTTCCGCTAGGTCGGATTGACACCCGACTACCCCCCTGCGAGCGGAATTCGAGGAGATTAGTATTGTGAGGGAACGGCTGCTTGAGCCAGTCCTTAATCTCAACTATTGGGCTTCCTGCCAACTCTCGAGGCGGAGTGGTGCGAAGAGCTTTGAGGCAGGATTCAAGTTCAAGAGATTCAACACGAGCGGCCACTTGGCTCGTAACGTACAAGCCAATCTCCGCCGCCAACTCGTCGAGGCGCGTCAAGAGGTCAAGGTTCTTGCTTCTTAAATCGGCCACCATTTGCATGAAGGTGACGCCTGCAGCGATGCCGTCTTTGTCTAATACGTGGTCGTTTACTGAATATCCCAGAGCTTCTTCGTAACCGAATATCCAACGTGCTTCAGGCCTGGCTACCACCGGTTCCATAATCCATTTAAATCCGGTAAGCGTCCGAATATGTTCAACCCCTCGAAGCGCACAGAGAGCAGCAACTGCTTGAGAAGAGACAACCGAACTGGCTGTCAGACGATTATTTCCTGTTGTGTTCGACAGTTGATGATCGCACAACAACAGTCCGACGTCGTCGCCTGAAAGTTGATGCCAGCCATCGGTGGTCTTGATTGCTACAGCCAAGCGATCCGCGTCAGGGTCGTTTGCGAGAACAAGATCTATTCCGGCTTCCTCGGCTACGGAGTAGGCCTGGTCCATGGTTCCAGGCTCCTCGGGATTCGGGAAAGGGATCCCGGGGAATAACCCATCCGGTTCAAATTGTGACTCAACTCTGAGGGGAGGGTTAATGCCTGCTCGAGAGCAAGCCATTTCCAACGTCTCGCCTCCAACACCACATAGCGGCGTGTACACCCAAGTGGCTTGTCTACCCGAAGGTTGAACGTCTTTGGGTTTTGGTATCACAGCCTCGACATAAGAAGAGATAGCAGTTGCCAAATCGATGTGACCTACATCTTGCACGGGAGCGAGATCGCTCTCACTTGGAAGGTATGAGAAAGTCATCAACTCTTCGATTTGGGTATCTGTTGGGGGTCTTATTTGTGTCCCGTCCGATCCGAACACCTTGTAGCCGCTGTCTCTCGCTGGGTTGTGACTGGCCGTCACCACAATGGCGGCGGCAGCTTGCCGGTCTCTCAAATGCCAAGCAACCACGGGTGTTGGACACGGTCCGTTGATTAACCAACAAGTGATTCCCATTGCAGTCAAAAGACGGGCCGAATCCAACGCGTAGACGTCCGATTCTGGTCGCGCGTCGTACCCGATGATCACCCCCCTGTGCGCCACTTCGAGAGTCTCAAGATGTCGGCCGATAGCGTCTGCCACAACGCGTACGGTTATACGGTTCATGCGAGCTGGGCCAACACCTCGTTCGGCCCTAAGGCCGGCCGTCCCAAATCGTATTGGCTTGGCGAAGTTTGCTGCTAAAGCCTCAGGATTGGCAGATAGCTCCTTGATTGCCATGAGTGTTGTTGGGTCTGGGTCGGCCTCGATCCAAGCTAAAGGTTCGGCTGCAAACACTGGGGTGGGGTCTCTCACGAAGCCATCCTGCCTCATTCGGGCACGGTCGAAAGGTACCGTTGCCTGTCCGCTACCAGTAAAACGATGCTTTTCCCCACATTTGCCTTTGGCTTGTTCTTCGTTGTCGTCTTCGTACTTAATTGGTTGACGCGTCCGCACCCCACGGTGTGGCGCGCTGTGATTTTTGGATCCAGCGTCTTCTTTTACGGATGGTGGAACTGGCGCTTTGTCATATTGTTGTTGTGGGCTATTGGGTCTAATTGGTTTGCCGGAAACAAGATAAGTAGATGCCGTCTCCTGGGCGCCCAAGACGGAGTTCGGGCATGGACGAGCATCGCCATAGCAAGCGATCTAACACTGCTGGGGGTTTTTAAGTACTACGACTTCTTTGCCGTCGAGTTATCGAACTTATTGGGCATGGGAAACGCGATTCCGATTTTGGAGCTGACATTGCCGGTAGGGATCTCCTTCTTTACCTTCCAGGCAATGAGCTACGTCATTGATTTGCGTCGGGGCGTTATTGAACCGATGAAGTTCCTTGACTTCGCTGTCTACTTATCATTTTTCCCGCAACTCGTAGCAGGTCCCATTGTTCGTGCCTCAGAGATGGCTCCTCAAATTGCGAAACGATCTGACCCGCGACGAGTGGCGTCAGCGGAAGCGTTTCACCTGATACTTCGGGGGCTCTTTAAAAAAGTCGTTGTGTCGAGTTGGCTCGCGAGCAACTTGGTCGATGGCGTTTTCGCGGATCCTCAGGGGCACAGCAGTCTGGATGTTTTATTTGGTGTGTACGGCTACGCCATTCAAATTTACGCGGACTTTTCTGGATACACAGACATCGCTATTGGCGTTGCGCTTCTTCTCGGATTTCGGTTTCCGATCAACTTTGACAGGCCCTACAGCGCTCTCTCATTAAGAGACTTTTGGCGCCGCTGGCACATCACCCTTTCATCCTGGTTGCGTGACTATCTCTACATTCCCCTTGGCGGCAATCGTGGGCAAAGCAGCGACATGTATCGAAACCTCCTCATCACCATGCTCTTAGGCGGTTTGTGGCATGGCAGTACCTGGAACTTCGTCATCTGGGGCGCAATACATGGGGTTGCCTTAATTGTTGAGCGGTCATTACCGACAGAGCGAATTCACCCGGTTATTAGGTGGGCGCTCACATTCCATGTGGTTTGTTTTGCCTGGATTTTTTTCAGAGCCGATTCTGTTTCTGCTGCGTCGGATGTTCTAAGCGCGATTATTGGTTCATCGGGCGACGCAAAAGTTTTGAACGCTGGTTTGATTTTCCTCGTGCTGGCCTCAATTGGTGTCCAATTTGTCACAAAGTCAGCCTCTGCTCGCATGGGCTCGTGGATGAACAGACGACCTGTTTTGATTCAAGGGATAGCGTTCGGCATCGGGTTGGTTGTCATTGACACGTTTGGGCCTGAGGGAATAGCGCCCTTCATTTACTTTCAATTCTGATGGAAAAAATGACCAACGCCGAGTCGGAATCGCATAGAGATCTGAGACGAAACGGACAAGGTTGGCCCGCGGGGAAAGTATTAGTGGCGGGTCTCGCAGGCTTGGCGGTGGCGCTCTTCTTGAACTCTTCAGCTCTATTAGCAGACGCCAAACGTCAACCCGACGGAACTGGCCGATCGGTAGCGTTAGCGGTTTGGCGTCCTATTGAATCGGTAGCTTCGTCTCTTGGGCTGACGTGGCCGAGGGTGACAGTAGAACGCTTACTAGGCCGCTCCGAAGTCGAGCAAACAATCACGCTGTTGCGAGAGAAGATAGAGGTCATCGCTACGTCAGAAAAAGATGACTCGGTTACGTCATCAGTCCAAGAAGAGCAAGAGCTTAGACAAGTGACCGGGGAAGAGCTTCGCCGATCCTTAAAGCCCAATTGGGATGCAGACAACCCCTTCCAACTCTGGGTTACAGGGGATTCGATGGTTCGGTTTTTTGGTGACACCCTTGTCTCCCTAGCGGAGACGTCAACCATGGTCCAAGCGACCTCTGAGCCAGTTCTATCAAGTGGTTTAAGCCGCCCCGATTTTTTTGATTGGCCGGCCCGGCTCGCCGAAATTATGACGAAACATGATCCGGACGCCGTAGTCATAATTCTGGGTGGCAATGACGCACAAAATATACGAGCCGGGGACGGGCAGTGGTTGGAGAGATTCAACGAGGCCTGGTTGGCTGAATATCGGCGCCGAATCGGCACCGTTATGGATCTTGTCACATCCGACGCAGATCGGGTCCTGTTGTGGGTAGGACAGCCCCCAATGCGTCAAGAGGGTTTCGATCAGCGTATGCAACTGCTGAACAATCTGTATCAGGCAGAAGCAGCCGAACGAGACCGGGTTCAATACGTCGATCTTCGTGGACTATTTACGAATAGCTCTGGGAACTACTCCAGATATCTTCCGGATAATGCAGGGAAACTTGTGGATGTCCGATTGACGGATGGAGTGCATTTGAGTCACTGGGGTGGAGAATGGTTGTCGGCGCTTCTGCTTCGAGAACTACGAAGGTCACCCAATATCGACGAACTTTGGATTCGATGAATTTTCGTACTGTCGTGTTTCTCACAGTCGCAGCGATCGCGAGTGTGATCGTGGCCAATTCGGGTTGGGCGGATGAAGAGCGCGACGCCGCGAATGACACAACGAAAGCCACGTCCACAGAGTTCGACCCTTGGGGTGCCCCGCATCTTCGGTGGCCTGACCCGCTGACCTCCCATCTAGGTAATGAGGAAACGTATTACCACTGGACGCGAGTTGATCGGCGGGCATTGTTGGCAGAACCGACAGAAGCGAGACCTCTAAGTGTGTGGGTGGGCGGGGACTCTCTTGCGGGCGGCGCGTCCCTCGGATTTCGGATCCTCGTGAGAAATGAAGATCGTTGGATCTTTACTGAAGATGTCAAGAAATCGACAGGGGTCGTGAGCGACTGGTATTTCGATTGGGTTGATTACCTTCGAGACGAGATTGCTGACGGCCCATATGACGTCGTTGTTTTGTCAATTGGCGGAAACGATTGGCAGGGATTTCGCAGCGGTCCCTCGGAAAAGGGCGGCACAGAATGGGTGGAGAAATACCAATCCAGAATCACCGAAATGCTTACTGTTCTTGATCGCCCTGGCCGACTTGTAGTTTGGGTTGGGCTGCCGCACTTCCGTATTCCGTTCATGGTGCCGTTACCCGACGCGGTAAACCCAATTTCTCGGCGAGTTTTTGAAAACGGTTACCGATCTGAATGGGTAGATGCTGCCTCGATCGTGTCACCTGACGGGGTGTGGGCTAAGCACATCTCAGATGACGATGGGGTAGAGATAGAAGTCAGAACCGACGACGGTACTCACTACCAATCCAACGGAGCTCGCCTGATAACAGCGGCCGTAGTCTCGGTAATTGAAGGAAGATCTGGCTGAGGAGGATCAACCTCTCCCGATGTTAGGCCGCTTGCCGTGATTGGCCTTGCTGCGACGAGCGCGGAGTTTTCTCTTCTTTGTGCGCTTCGACATGACGCCAGGCTACCGGGGTGTCGAACGATTCACTAAAGGCACGCTTCTCTTCGTTATGCCCGACCGGTGTTAGCTGATTGCTCCGACTTCCCTTAACTTCTCGACGTCTTCGATTGAGAATCCCCAATTAGTGAGTACTTCGTCGGTGTGTTGACCTGGGGCCGGAGGCGGCATCTGCACCTTGCCGGGCGTACGACTGAATTTAGGCGCAGGGCCGGGTTGGATTACGCCTTCGATTTCAACAAATGATCCTCGCGCGACGTTGTGTGGATGTTGGGGCGCTTCGGATAGGTCAAGCACCGGCGCGTAGCAAACATCGCTACCCAGCATTACGGTGTCCCACTCGTCGCGAGTTTTTGATTGAATTATTTCTGCCAATCGAGCCTTCTTCTCGTTCCAGCTTTCCTGATCGTTTCGTGCGGTCGTTGGCGCGTCCTCGAAGCCGGTTAGTTCTAGAAGTTCGTCGTGAAACTTGCCTTCGATTGATCCGATAGAGACAAACTTGCCGTCAGCGGTCTCATATACCCCGTAGTAATAGGATCCCCCGTCAAGAACATTGTCCTCGCGCTCGTCGGACCAGTGCCCTGAGGCGTGCATGCCGTAAATAGAACCCATCAGCGATGCAGCACCTTCGGTCATCGCGGCGTCAACTACCTGACCCTTGCCGGAAGTTCTGGCTTCGAGCAAGGCAGCGCATAGTCCAAAGGCGAGGTAAATTCCGCCGCCACCGAAGTCGCCTACAAGGTTGAGCGGCGGAGATGGTTTGTCGGCCCCTCCGATGGCATGGAGCGCGCCGGTCAAGGCGATGTAGTTGATGTCATGCCCAGCGGCATGGGCCATCGGGCCGTCCTGGCCCCAGCCGGTCATTCGGCCGTACACCAGGCTTGGGTTCCGCTCGAAACATTCTTCGGGCCCTAGTCCGAGTCGCTCAGTGACGCCGGGTCGGAACCCTTCAATTAGAGCGTCCGCTTCTTCTATGAGTTTGAGCACTGTTTCGACGCCGTCAGGGTTCTTGAGGTCGATTGAAACAGACCTACGACTGCGATTTAAGACGCTGAATTTTCGACCTCTGTCGATCCCGAGGTCGACTTGCTCCATGCGATCAACTCTCACGACATCTGCACCTAAGTCAGCTAAGAGCATGGCGCAGAACGGGCCAGGCCCGATACCGGCCAGCTCAATAACTTTGACTCCACTTAACGGTCCCACAAGCTTCTCCCTGCTCGAATTGTTTTAGATTCTTTCACAGCCTGCCTGCCGATTCACGGCGTAAAGGGCCGGATAAGCCCACCCGCAGGTAGCCTCGCCTGCCAATGGAAAGATTTGGATTTGTTGGCCTGCCGAACGCCGGTAAGTCCTCCCTTTTTAATGCCTTAGCCGGAGGTGGCGCCCTAGCAGCTCCATATGCGTTCGCTACAACAGACCCCAATGTTGGTGTGGTGAAAGTCCCAGATCACCGGCTGGATGCGCTCGCTGAAATGAGTGCGAGCCAAAAAGTTGTGAATTCGACGACCGAATTTGTTGATATCGGTGGCCTGGTCGAAGGAGCCAGTCAGGGCGAGGGATTGGGAAATAAATTCCTCGCTGGGATTAGGGAAGTAGATGCGCTGGTCTTTGTTCTTCGCTCCTTTGATGACGAAGATGTGCCTGGTCCAAGTGATCCTCTGGAGCATCTGCGCATAGTAGAGATTGAGCTCACTCTCGCGGACCTTGAGTCAGTTGAGTCGAGAATCGATCGCCGCCGCAAAGCCCTGCGGACCGATCCCCGTGACCCAGACTTGGTAGCAGAGGTTGATGCTCTTGAAGTCGCGCTGAGTTTGTTGTCGGACGGTACGCCGCTGTTTCGATCGGAACTTTCTGATGGCCGGCGAGCAGCCTTACGCGAGCACTTCTTGCTAACCAACAAGCCTGTTATGGCTGTATTGAACATTGGGGAAGACCAGCTCGAGCAAGCTAGTGATTTGGCGTCGCAACTAGGAGACGAGCTCCCCGGCGCTGAGGTATTGCCGCTCTCCGTGCAACTTGAAGCTGAAGCCGCTCTCTTACCTTCGGAAGAACGGTCTGAGATGCTTGAAGGTCTTGGTTTAGGCGAAGGTGCCCTACCGTTGTTTGTCCGAGCCGCGCATGGGCTCTTAGGCCTGCGCACCTTTCTTACTACCGGCGACAAAGAATCGCGCGCGTGGACTTTCAAAGATGGTTGGAAAGCACCACAGTGCGCTGGGAGAATTCACACTGACTTCGAAAGAGGTTTCATTCGCGCCGAGATAATCGAGCACGATCTTCTACTCGAGCTGGGTTCTTGGTCCGCTGCGCGAGACGTCGGCCGCCTGCGTCTGGAGGGTAAGGACTATCGAATGCAAGACGGAGACGTTGTTGAGTTTCGGTTCAACGTATAACGGCAAGCTCGTTAGTGAAACGAAACCCTTATCTCTTTGGCGATGAGCCAAGTTCGAGTTACCGCGTTGGGTGACAATAAGTGTTGCCCCTTTTCGACAGCAACCGATGTTGCCATCAGCGTCTATTACCGCCGACTTAACTGCCAAATGGCAAAATGGTTTGGGGTCACGCCAAATGAATGAATTTTCTGAAACAACGAATCGGGGGACGCTGTACTTAGTGGCCACCCCAATTGGTAATTTGGGTGACATATCGCAACGAGCTCGCGAAATTCTGGAACGGGCGGGGGCAGTTGCCTGTGAAGACACCCGACGAACGGGAAAACTTTTTGAGCATCTCGGTTTGCGTGCCCGTCGTCTGCTTGTTGCCAACGAACACACTGAAGTCTCAATTGGGTCAACAGTGATCGCTTTGCTTGACCAAGGCCACGATGTGGCGTTGGTGAGTGATGCGGGGACACCAGCGATATCTGATCCGGGCGAGCGTTTAGTGAAGTACGTCTCAGAAGAGGGATATCGAGTTTCCGTCGCCCCAGGTCCTACTGCGGCTGTTGCCGCCTTGGTCCTTTCCGGGCTCCCGACGAAGCGATGGGTGATGGAAGGTTTCTTGCCGAGGAAAGGCAAGGAACGAGAGGCCCGGTTGGCCTCAATAGCGGCTGAAACTCGAACGACCGTGTTGTTTGAATCACCTCGGCGGTTGCGGGTAACGCTCCATGACCTCGCGAACTTTTGTGGTGGTGACCGTCCCGCGGCCGTAATGCGCGAGTTGACCAAGCTCTATGAGGAAACCGCACGCGGAACTCTGACAGAACTTGCGGCCCGTTTCTCTGGTGACGTGAAGGGTGAGATCGCCATCGTTGTTGGTGGGGCTCCGCAGAGAGAAGTCGATGACGAGACTGTTGTGGCAGCGTTACGCGAAGAGTTGGCGAGTGGGGAGACCAGGCGCGCCGCGATTGATCTCGTAGCAACGACTCTTGGGGTTGCTCGCAATCGGGTGTACGCCCTTGCCCTCGCAGTTGAGGAATGAAACCTAAGTATTAAAGGCCCACGGCTGCGCGAACGCGGGTCGGTACCATGGCATGCGTGACCAACTCTTATTACGTCACCACACCGATCTATTACGTCAACGACGCGCCGCATATCGGGCACGCGTACACAACCATCACAGCAGACGCCGTGGCGCGATGGCATCGACTACTTGGACGTGACGTTCGCTTCCTGACCGGAACAGATGAACACGGCCTCAAGGTTCAGCGTGCCGCCGAAGAAAATGGCTGCACTCCCAAAGAGTGGGCGGATCAAACAGTTGTTCGTTTCCAGGACGCTTGGGCTCAACTCGGAATATCGAACGACGACTTCATTCGGACTAGCGAACAGCGTCACCACACGGCGGTCCAGAAATTGCTGCAAGCGTGCTACGACAATGGAGACATAGACCTTCAAACTTACGAGGGCCTTTATTGTGTTAGTTGTGAGGCGTACTTCAACGAAGACGACCTTGACCTAGGAAACTGCCCCATACATGGCCGTCCGGTTGAGCACGTAGCCGAAGAGAACTACTTCTTCAAATTAAGCCGCTATGAGCAACCTCTTCGGGATTGGTACGAAACCCATCCTGATTTCGTTTTACCGACAACTAAACGAAATGAAGCGTTGGGGTTTATCAACCAAGGGCTTCGCGACTTCTCGATCAGTCGAACATCCATTGACTGGGGAATCCCGCTGCCATGGGACACAGGCCACGTCACCTATGTTTGGTTTGATGCCCTGACGAACTACATCACCGCGGCGGGATACGTAGACGATCCGGCGTCCTTTTCGCACTATTGGCCAGCAATTCATCTCATTGGCAAAGACATCCTTCGCTTTCATTGCGTTTACTGGCCCGCAATGTTGATGAGCGCTGGTCTGGCTCCACCTGAGCGAGTTCACGTTCACGGCTTTTTGTTGGTCGGCGGCGAAAAGATGTCCAAAACCCGACTGAACCAAATTGCTCCAGCGGACCTCGTTGCAGATTTTGGGGTCGACGGAGTGCGCCATCATTTCCTTCACGATCAAATTTTTGGCCCGGACGGAGACTTCAGTCACGAAGGTATGACTGCCCGTTTCAACGCCGACCTTGCTAACAACCTCGGCAACTTACTAAGCCGAGTAACGACGGTGGTCGGATCAAAATGCGGCGGTGTAGGAACAGCGCCGCGCCCCGACAGCCCACTTGCTCCGATCGTGGCTCGAGAATATCGAATAATTGCGGAATCTTGGGAGCGAATATCGCCTTCAGAAGCACTCGATGCGACATGGCGGATTATTCGAGAGACCAATGCTTTCCTAGAGGAAGCTGAACCTTGGAAGGCCGAACCTGGCCCTCTAGCTGACGCAATCCTGGGTGACGCTCTTGAGGTCCTGCGCATCGTATCGATTCTTGCTTCACCCGCCGTCCCGGACGCTTGTGCAGAAATTCGTCGTCGGATCGGCCTCACCGGTGATGCTGAAGAGGAACGACTTCCGGAAAGTATCGAGTGGGGCGGATATCCAGCGGGCCTTCTTGTCGTTAAAGGAGAACCACTATTTCCTCGACTCAAATGAACGAAATGCGCTGGACCGATAACCATTGCCACTTGCCAGATGACGCAGACCTTGCCGCTTTGGTGGTGAAGGAAGCAAAGGAGCTTGGTGTGGAGCGACTCATCGATGTGGGCACTTCGGTAGAGAACAGCGTGGCGTGTTGCGGTAGGGCCGCTGGATTCGATGGAGTGTGGGCCACAGCAGGCGTTCACCCCCACGCCGCTAAGGACGGAATTGAGGGTCTCGAAAATCTTTTTTCTCTATCTAAGATCGTTGCGGTTGGGGAGTGTGGTCTCGATTACCACTATGACAACTCACCCCGTGATGCCCAACGACAAGTCTTTGCCGATCAGATTCAACTAGCCCACGACTACCAACTCCCGCTAGTCATTCACACCAGGGAAGCCTGGAAGGACACCTTCGACATTCTGGACGCAGAGGGTGCGCCGGAACACACGATTTTCCACTGTTTCACCGGCGGTCCTGAAGAGGCGAAATCTAGTCTCGAACGTGGCGCCAGTTTGTCGTTTAGCGGAATCGTGACCTTTCCTAATGCCCCTGAGTTACGCGAGGCGGCGGCCTTAACGCCGGCCGATCGATACATGGTGGAGACAGACGCACCGTACTTAGCTCCCGTTCCGCAGCGAGGCAAGCGGAACCATCCAGGGTGGGTGACGCTCGTAGGCGCCGGAGTAGCACTTGCGCGAGGCGTCGAGATAGAAACTGTCGCCATAGAGTCTTGGAATAACGCATCAAAGATTTATGGTTTTGTCTGATAAATCTGCATTTATGAGATGTCGCTAGGCCCGAATAACTGGCTGCAATCTGGAGTGGGTAGCGGTGCAACCTGTGCTTTCTAAGAGCTGGCGAAGGATCACCGTCCTCTCGTTATTGGGAGCCTCGGTGATTGCTGTCATTGGAATGGCAATACATGACTCTCGACAGAACGCGCATGCACCAGAGATGCCTCCAGCCGTTCGCGCGATCACAGATGATCCGCTGCCGGATCTCTCAGAGGCCGGGTTCCGTTTAGGCGGTCTTGCTGTGTCATTGGTAGGGAGCCTTTTCTCAGGAACACAAGCGGTCATGGCTGTTGGTGATCCTGTGGCTGCGGCGACGTCGGTGGTTGTGTCAACGACTGCGGTTCGCGAAAGTTCGGTGGCTGCGTCAACGGCAGTCGCTACGACTAGTGCTTCGACGACTAGTGCTTCGACGACTAGTACTTCGACGACTAGTACTTCGACGACTAGTACTTCGACGACTAGTACTTCGACGACTAGTACTTCGACGACTGTGCCTATCAGTCGTCAGCCCGAAAATGAATCGGTTGAACCGAACGTTGAGTCAACAATATTTGGGCAAACATATCTCGATAGTTGGCCAACTCTGGATATGTGGGACCGCATCGCCTGGTGCGAGTCGCGCCGCACCTGGGACGTGGACACTGGCAACGGCTACTTCGGTGGCCTTCAATTCTCGCTGGGTTCGTGGCAATGGGTGGGAGGGGCTGGAAATCCAGCTGACGCTAGTAAAGAGGAGCAGATCTACCGAGCAAATTTACTTTGGCAGGCTCAAGGTTGGAATGGTTGGCCTGGTTGTAAGAAGTACTTCGGGTGGACCAAGTGGCAAGTAAACCAATGACTTTGTCTCTCGCCGATGTTCGACGTCTGCTTAACGATGCGGGTATCGATCCGAAGAAAAGCCTCGGCCAAAACTTCGTCATCGACCCCAATACCGTTCGTCGTATAGCGCGCTTGTCTCGTGTCGGGCCTGAGAGTCGGGTAGTTGAAATCGGCGCGGGCTTGGGATCCTTGACGCTTGCTTTGATAGAAACTGGCGCCCGCGTAACAGCCATCGAGACGGACAAGGCTTTGATCCCGATTCTGACTGACCTCGTGGGTGATCATGCCGAAATCATTGAGGCAGACGTGCGCAACCTAAAATGGGATGAAACCCTTCCGAACCCCGGATGGGATCTGGTCGCGAACCTTCCATACAACATCGCAACGTCGATCGTGCTTACGGTGCTAGATGAAGTTCCATCGATTGATCGCATGCTCGTAATGGTCCAACGAGAGGCCGGTGAAAGATTGGCCGCACCAGTTGGCCACTCCGCGTATGGGGCAGTCTCAGTTCGTGTTGCACTCAGAGCCAACGCTTCGGTAGTCGGTCAGGTACCCCCCTCGGTCTTCTACCCGCGACCTCGAGTTACTTCTGCGCTGGTGGCAATCGAGCGGGTCGATCACGGTATCGAATCAGAAGTAGAAACCGAGCTAATAGAACTTCTACGAATTGCCTTCAACCAACGTCGCAAAATGCTCCGCAAGAGCCTAAGGAGTCGCGTTGACGAAGAAGTGATGGAAAGAGCAAACGTTGCGCCTACTTCCAGACCAGAGGAACTCGATTTGTTCAACTGGGTAGCGCTCGCCCGAAGCTCCGTAGGTACCAAACGATGACTGCCACCCGTTTACTCGCTCCAGCCAAGCTCACTCTTTCGTTGCGTGTGACCGGTCGCCGGAGCGACGGCTATCACTTAATCGACGCAGAGATGGTTTCAGTCGATCTTTGTGACGAACTCGCCCTATCAGAGGGTTCGGATTTAGTGGTACGCCCAACCACGTCTGGGTTAGAGGTGCCTGTCAACGAAGATAATCTTGTTTCGCGTGCATTAGAGCTGGTTGGTCGCGAAGCTGGGGTGGTCATCGAAAAAAGAATCCCAGCGGGCTCAGGTTTAGGTGGAGGATCAACAAATGCTGCCGCGATCTTGCGATGGGCAGGTTTAAACGACCCGATTGCTGCCGTAGCACTAGGCGCCGACGTAGCGTTCTGTCTCCACGGAGGTAGAGCTCGAGTCCGAGGCATAGGAGAAATACTTGAACCTTTGCCACATGTGGATCGAGAAATCACCCTTCTGATTCCACCCATTGGGGTATCGACGCCGGAGGTTTATCGCGCATGGGACGACCTCAATGGGCCGACAGGACTGCACGGCAACGACCTCGAAGAAGCAGCCATTGAGGTTGAACCCGAATTAGCAGAGTGGAGAGATGCCCTGAGTGAGGGGACAGGAACCCGTGCCCGCCTGGCTGGGAGTGGTAGCACATGGTTTGTTGAGGGCCGCCATGAACCCGTTGCGCATCGAGGCGTTTCCTCGCGAACCGTTCGTACGATGCCGGCAATGCCATAACCAGTGCAACCAACTGAAGCTGCTAACTACGTTGGTTTAAGATGGTTATTTGTTGCGACGTTGATAACGCGTGCGTCGAAGCATCTTCTTATGCTTCTTCTTTCGCATGCGTTTGCGACGCTTTTTAACTAGGGATCCCATGTGGACCTGCAGGGTAGCTGGAGCACGGGCAAGACCCAACGTGACATTCTGCGCGTTTGTTCCCTAGTCCGACCCTCATAAGACAGTTCCCATCGTTAGGCTAGGTCTGTCGACCGTGCGTATTCAGCACATCGTCGGTCGGGGATCGTTCAACTGGCAGGACATCGGGTTTTGATCCCGACAATGGAGGTTCGAGCCCTCCTCCCCGAGCAGACAAGCTGCGACTAAATTCTTGTTTCTGCCGGCTGCTCCGAAGAATGGAACCGTTCAACGTGAACCGATTTTCGTCCGAGCGTCGTCTAGGGGCAATGGTGCTTGCTGCCGGCCGAGGATCGCGTATGAAGTCAGAGCGACCCAAGCCACTTCATCTGCTCTGTGGTCGGCCCATGACCCGCTATGTGATGGAGGCAGTAGAGGCACTTGACCTAGAAAGCACCGTAGTGGTCGTCGGATACGGAGCTGAATCAGTAACGAAGACTCTCTATGAACAATCGGCCGACCCCACGCGGGTCGACTTTGTAGAACAGAATGTCCAACGCGGTACCGGAGATGCCGTAGCTGTAGGTCTTCAGGCCTTTGAACCTCACGAACTTGACGACGACAACTTCGATTTGATGGTTCTCCCAGGCGACACGCCACTTCTTAAATCCGAGACGCTAACGGAACTACACCGAGTGCATGTCAACGTGGGAGCCGCAGCTACGTTGTTGACAGCGCAGCTTGAAGATCCTTCTGGTTACGGGCGAATAGTGCGTGACGGTGAAGGTCGGATTGAACGCATCGTTGAGCACGCTGATGCGGGACCGGAAGAACTCAAGATCTCCGAAGTCAACACATCGATTTATTGTTTCGATCGCAGCGTCTTGACGGCGGCTCTGAGGAAAGTCGACAACCGGAACAATCAGGGCGAGTATTACCTGACCGATGTTATTCAGGTTCTACGTGCCGCCGGTCATACCGCAGCCGCTCTTCTGGTCGACGATCCTAACGAGGTACGCGGAGTGAACGACCGCCAACAACTAGCGGAGTGCGAGGCCGTCATAAGGCAGCGGACAAACAAAAAATGGATGGCCGCTGGCGTTACAATGGTGGATCCCAAGGCGACCTACATTGATGCGACGGTCGTACTGTCACCCGATGTGACGCTCTTTCCGAACACTCTCTTGCAAGGTGATTGTGTGATCGGCGAAGGGAGTGAAGTAGGTCCCGACGTGCGTCTGACCGACACGTTCGTCGGTGCTGGGTCCCATGTTCAATCGACCTCTGCCACGCAAGCCAGGATTGGCGATAATTGCCGAATTGGCCCATACGCGGTTTTGAATTCGGGGGTTGAGGTCGCGTCGGGTACTGTCACGGGGCCGTTCTATACATCACCTTGAAGCAGGAGTTGCGATGGAGCTCGTTACCAAGAAGCGTTTACACCTATTCACGGGCCGAGCGAACCCCGCGCTCGCGGACAAAATTGCCGGCCATTTGGGTATCGAACTAGGTGATCCTGGGCTTATCGATTTTGCTAACGGCGAAATTAAGTGCCGCTTCAAAGAATCGGTTCGCGGTGGCGACGTGTTCATCATCCAAACCCACGCGGCAACCGAAGCCATGAGCGTCAATGACGCTGTGATGGAGCACCTAATTATGGTGGATGCGGCGCGACGGGCTTCAGCGAAACGAATTACCGCTGTTGCTCCCTTTTACGGCTATGCCCGACAAGATCGAAAAGCGCAGGGCAGAGAGCCGATTACCGCCCGACTAATTTCAGATCTCCTGCGCCGAGCCGGCGCCGACCGTTTAGTAAGCATTGACTTACACAGCGGACAGATTCAAGGTTTTTTTGAAGGACCGGTGGATCATCTCACCGCGGCGCCGGTGCTCATCAAATATTTACAGTCGAGGATCCCTGAGGGGTCAATCATCGTTTCACCTGACACTGGTCGGGTGAAAGTCGCCGAAAGGTATGCGAAGCGATTGCATTGCGAAGTAGCCACGATCTACAAGCGTCGCTCCCTGAACGCGGCAAACGTAGTAGAAGCGCTAGGTGTAATGGGTGAAGTAAGTGGTCGAACCTGCGTCATTATCGACGACATGGTCGATACCGCTGGAACGATCTGTGCCGCCGTTGACACACTCATCGAACACGGAGCTTCGGATGTGTTGTGCGCCACAACACACGCTGTTTTCTCTGGACCTGCAGTTGAGCGCCTCAAAGCTTCTCGGCTAAGCAAAGTTATTGTGACGGATACGGTGCCACTTCCTGACGCGAAACGTTTCGACAAGTTAGAAGTGCTGAGCGCATCGGGAATTTTGGCAGACGCTCTCGAATCGGTGTTCGAAGACACCTCCGTATCTGAGATCTTCGACGGAGATAATCTTTCATAGAACGTCTACTCGCTTAGCGGGTGAGTGATGCGTAGTCGCTGGCTCTACAATGGTTAGCTCTCACAGGGCGGCTTCATAAGAAGCGTCCTATATGTTGCTATTCGCAGGAGTCGTCAGCCATGTCGTCAGATCTGAAACTCGAGGCTGAGACCGGCCGCGCACTTGGTAGTCGTTCGTCGCGACGTCTTCGCCGCAGTGACAAGATTCCGGCGATCGTCTACGGACAGGGGTCTGAACCGCTCTCAGTGACCCTCGACAGGCTGAAGTTTCGTGCTGCGCTTAACGCCGCAGGCCCAAACGCGGTGATCACACTTGATGTTGATGGTAGTGACCACCTCACCATCGTCAAGAATATGCAACGCGACCCGATAGCCAATCGCGTTACCCATGTCGATTTCTTGCGCATCGACCTGGATCAGCGGCTTATTGTCGACGTGCCCATCACTCTCGTTGGCGAAGCAGCGATCGTAGGTCGAGAAGGAGCCGTCGTTCAGCAACAAATGATGACGCTTACCGTGGAAGCCCCCGCAGGCAATATTCCCCAGTTGTTCGAAGCGGACATCACAGAAATGTCGATCGATAACCCAGTGCGGGTATCTGACTTAGACATGGGAAGTGGTGTTGTCCCTCAGGCCGAAGAAGACGCGCTGATAGCGATAGGCCAACGCAGCAGGGCCGCCATCGCAGCTGAAGAAGCAGAAGCAGAAAAGGATGAGCTTCAAGAGGGCGAAGAACTTGATGCCGAAGCCTCAGATAGCGACGAAGAAGCCAGCGACGACGCTGGCGCCGATAGTTAAGTTGGCCGGCAGTGTCGGTCTTTCGCCGAGCAGCAGAGCGGCGCGGCACTCCGGCAAATTACTTGGTGTTGGGCCTCGGTAATCCGGGCGATCGGTTCTTAGGAACGCGACACAATCTCGGGTGCGAGGTAGTTGAGCAATTTGTCGAGGGGATTGGGGCCTCTCTCCGGATCTCTCGATCTGATCGAGCTCGGGTAGCCACCGTCAACTTCTCGGGTCTCCGTGTGGTGTTGGCCTGCCCAACCACGTTCATGAACTTGAGTGGAGAGTCAGCCGCCCCACTGATCCGCCGCAATGGCGTTGAAAAAGTGGATTGTCTGATCGTGGTGCACGACGAATTGGACTTAGAACCCGGACGCGTCAAAATAAAACTTGGTGGTTCAGGAGCGGGCCACAATGGACTTAAGTCGATCCGACAGCATTTGGGAACAGAAGATTTCATTCGGGTGAGGATTGGGATAGGAAAATCACCGAATCCGCAGGCAGGCAAAGACTGGGTTCTGAAGAAACCTTCGAAAGCTGACCGGTCTTTTTTAGACACGGCCGTTCACGTGGGGGTTGACGCCATCGAAAAAATCATCCGAGACGGTGTCGAACGAGCAATGAACGATGTGAACGGTTCCACACAGTGAACCTGAGTGGACCCCTTTCGTCATTGCCAAGTCGAATTTCTAACGATGGCGTCCTCAACCAGCTATTAGGCAAAAAGAACGCAGAAGTCGCTGTGTCGGAAGCCGCTCGCGCCTTCTTTATCGCCGGCCTCGCCGAAGTATCCAACCAGGCGCCACTACTGGTGGTAACCCCGAGTGCCAACGAAGCTGAAATTTTAGGAAATGATCTGGAAATTTGGTTGGGAAAAGGCCGCGTTGGAGCTTTCCCGGCATGGGAGACGCTTCCATTCGAAAGAGTGAGCCCTGGCATAGAAACCATGGGACGGCGAGTTGATTTTTTGAACCGACTAACGCGGGGCCGTTCCCCAGATGTCGTTGTAGCGCCCATCCGGGCGCTACTTCAACGCCTAACAGGAGATGCATCGGAAACCGAAGTACTTGAAGTGCATCGCGGAGGGACCGCCGATTTATCTGCTCTGTCGGAGTCGTTTATTGCTCTTGGATACCGGCGCGAATCCCAAGTTGAGCACAGAGGCGAGTTTGCCGTCAGAGGCGGCATTATGGACATCTTCCCGGCGACGGCGGATTCGCCAATCAGACTTGACCTATGGGGAGATGAAGTTGAACGACTAACCGAGTTTTCGGTCGTGGATCAAAGATCCACGTCAGAGATCAACTCAGTGACCATTGCTCCGGCCCGAGAGATGCGCCCGACTCTCGCCATCCGCGAGCGCGCAAAGGAACTCATCACAAGTGAGCCCTGGGGGAGGGAACAGTGGGAGCGAGTCGCAGAGGGACAGCTGTTTGACGGCATGGAGTCATGGTTGCCATGGCTTGCCAGCGAGGAACTAGTGCTTGCAGATTTATTGAGCTCTGAGGCGTTAGTCCTATTGATCGACCCAAAGCGACTCAAGGACCGATCCCTAGATCTGATTGCTGAAGAGACCGACTTGGCGCGCACGCTCGCCAGCACGTGGCAAGCGTTAGATGACCATGGAAACCCGCGACCATTCCCAGGACTCCATGTTCCTTTCGAACGGATGCTCAAAAAATGCGAGGCGAGTGTTTGGGCAATTGACAGCATCCCTACAGGACCGACACAACCCAAATTTGAAACGATTCCTTGGGAGACCGCCGCCGGAAGCCCCATGCGCCTGCTTGATCAAGTAAGGGAACTGTCGATTTCCGCCGACCAACGTTTAGTCGTTGCGGCCAATGGGCCAGGATCAGCACAAAGAATGGCCAAGACGTTGCGCTCGGAAAGCATCGATCTGCAGGTACACGAAACAGACACCTACGGCGGAGAGGCTGGTGGCCACGCGGTTGCAGCGCCCCTCGAACGTGGTTTCATTGCTCCCACACTCGCGCTGGCTGTCCTTACAGAACGAGACATCACGGGTCGTCGCCAAACTCACCGCCCCGTTCGTCCCCGATCAGGCTCACAACGAACTTTCGAAGATTTACAGCCGGGTGATCATGTCGTGCATCACCATCACGGAGTTGCTCGTTACAGCGGCATGGAACATCGGACTCTTATGGGATCCGAACGTGATTATTTGGTACTGGATTTCAAAGGAACCGACAAGCTTTACCTGCCAAGCGATCAGATCGAACTAATCCGACCCTACACAGGAGGAGAAACACCGGCGCGCAGTCGGATGGGCGGCACTGACTTCGCGAAACAAAAGGCACGAGTAAGAGACGCAGTTTCTGAGATCGCCCAGGAGCTGGTAGTGCTTTATCAATCTCGCCTCAATACGCGCGGCTACTCGTTTCCCGCCGATACGCCTTGGATGCGCGAACTCTCGGATTCATTTGTCTTTCAAGAAACACCCGACCAGTTGACCGCTATTCAAGATGTGCTCTCTGATATGGAATCCCCTCATCCAATGGACAGGTTGGTATGTGGCGACGTCGGCTTTGGCAAAACCGAAGTCGCCATGCGAGCCGCATTCAGTGCCGTAGCGGGCGGTAAACAAGTGGCGGTCTTAGTGCCGACGACGCTCTTAGCTCAACAACATCATCAAACGTTCATGGAAAGGTTCGCGACGTATCCAGTCAGAGTCGAAGCTTTAAGCCGCTTCTTGACTCCCGCTCAACAACGACGGGTGCTTGTAGCAACTGCTGATGGTGGCGTAGACGTCTTGATTGGAACGCACCGACTTCTATCTCAAGACGTCCGGTTTAAGGATTTAGGATTATTAATTGTTGACGAAGAGCAAAGATTTGGAGTTTCACACAAAGAAGCCATAAAGAAATTCAAAACTGACGTCGACGTTTTAACGTTGACCGCTACTCCGATTCCCCGAACGCTTGAAATGAGTCTTACCGGGATTCGAGATCTCTCCCTGCTACATACAGCGCCGGCTGAACGACTGCCGATCCTTACCCATGTCGGCGAGTACGACGACAGAGCTGTAGCCGAGGCGATTCGACGAGAAGTCCTCCGCGAAGGACAAGTCTTCTTCGTTCATAACCGAGTGGAAGATATTGTCCAAGTCGCAGACCAGCTGCATGAAATGGTTCCAGAGGCGCGCATCGCAATAGCGCACGGGCAGATGGACGAAGGCTCCTTGGAGCAGGTAGTCATCGATTTTTGGGAACGGCGTTATGACGTGCTGGTCTGTACCACGATCATCGAATCAGGCATCGACATGCCAAGCGTGAACACGCTTGTTGTAGATCGGGCCGACATGATGGGACTCGGACAACTACATCAAATTCGTGGACGCGTAGGACGCTCTGGGCAACGTGCCTACGCCTACCTTTTCTACCCGCCCAATCGAACCTTGACCGAAAAAGCCTTCGAACGCCTAAAAACTATTGGTGAATCAACCCAATTGGGTTCTGGGTTTCGAATCGCGATGAGAGACCTCGAAATTCGGGGAGCTGGCAACCTTCTCGGCGGCGCCCAATCGGGCCACATCGCCGCCGTTGGCTATGACCTTTACTGCGAGATGGTGACTGAGGCCGTGGCAGAACTTAAAGGTGAGCCGATCGCGTCGTCGCGCGACATCAATATTGATCTTCCCATTCAGGCATACCTGCCAGACGAGTATGTGCCTCTCGAAGAACTGCGCCTCGAGGCATACCGCCGGCTCGCCGGAGTAACAGCAATAGCTGAAGTCGCCGACATAGAAGCCGAATGGATCGACAGATATGGGTTTGTTCCAGCACCAGCTCAGACGCTTCTCCACACGGCGTTACTGAGAGCCGAATGCGTTCGTCTAGAGGTAAGCGATATCAGCGTCACAAACCGTGATCGGGTGCGTGTGTCTCCCATCGAACTTAAGCAGAGCGAACAGGTACGTTTCAAGCGGCTACTGAACGAGGGACCCTACAAGGGGGGTATCTACAAGGAAGACCTTAAGGAGTTGACGTTGTACACAAAGAGCGCGGGCCCAGATCTGCCAGGCGTGCTTTTCAGCTTTCTTCGCGAACTCCGACCCCCCGATTAACGCCTCCAAGGCCTACCATTCCGGCAGTGGCTCACTACTTTCTTAAACCCCGGCATCTGTTGGCAATAGCTTCTCTTTGCTTATTAGTGTTGAGTGTCGCCGCGTGCAGTGACTCACCCAACCCCGAAGACGGCCTTTCGCGTGACGAAATTTTTGACCAAATCGATCAAGATAATGATGGGGTAGCGCTGCGCAGCGACTACCTGATGACCGTCACCTTGATGGACCTCACCAAGGTTGTTGCTTCTCACCCTCAAGGCGATGTCACTGTCAAAGCGGTTCTTGACAGCTTGAAGGCATCGCCACCCAGCGGACTCACCGATCCTGCAAATCCAAGCACCAGATTATTTGCCGCTCGACTCACCTCCATGCTGAGACTCAGGTTGGCTGCTGTAGCTATTCAGGGAGCAGGATTCGGAATCGAATTCGAAGTTGAGGAGGAACAGCTGAATTCACAAGTTCAGGCCCATCTCACTGGTGATTTTGAAGATTGGGCCAGAAAAGAGGCCTTCCAAACAGATCCGCGACTTGAAAAATTCTCCACGCCCCATTGCGTAACCCTGATTGCTGTCGCTACTGAAGCCGTAGCGAACAGCGCCCGAGAAAGGTTGATCGCTGGGGAACCAGCCTCGGTGGTCGCTTCGCAATTGAACGCGCCAGGAATCACGACAGCGGTGAATGGAGATGTTGGATGCGCCAACTTACTTACATGGGCCAACACATTCGGCGAAAACGCGGCGCCTCTCGGCGAAATGTCTGTCGGTGAAACGTCAGAAGTAGTTTCGATGGCTTCGGAATACAGTCCAACTGGCCGCCTATGGTTGGTCTTTTTCCTACGAGAACTACAAGAGGATCAGAAAGATCCCACAGCACTGGGCCCATTCGCTCAACAAGTGCTCGCAGACCTCGTCACCGAGTACCCAGTCACTGTCGATCCGAGCGTCGGAACTTGGGATTCGACGGCGTTGTCGGTAACGCCCGCTCAATAGTGTGACTTTGGCTCAAGTCGTTGTCGGAGGACTCGGGCCCGGGAGCAGCGATTTTGTCTCGACCGCCATCCACGATTTAGTAGAGACCTACCCGACGTATCTACGGACGCGACAGCATCCATCCGCTGAAGTGTTCAACCATCTCGAATCTTTTGATGATCTTTACAAATCTTCTGACTCGATCACCGAGGTTTATTCCGCGATCGTTGACCGACTCGTATCTGAGGCAGCTGAACATGGCACGATCGCTTACCTTGTGCCGGGATCACCGCTGGTTGCAGAACACACGGTCGAGTTACTTCGACGAAGAACAGAGATCAAACTTAAAATTCTGCCGGGGATATCTTTTCTCGATTTAGCTTGGGACAGATTGAACGTGGATCCCGTCGAAAGCAGAGTGACTATTGTCGACGGCCAGCAGTTTGAATCGGAAATTGCTCACTTGACAGGTGCCGTGTTAGTTGCTCAGTGCGACGATCAGTTTGTGCTATCCGACATCAAACTTTCTTTAGACGCCGATGACGCCCCGATGGTGACCGTCCTGCAACGACTGGGGTCCACGTCGGAAGCTGTTTTCGAAATTGAATGGGCAGAACTCGACCGTGGATTTGACCCAGATCACTTGACGTCGCTGTGGATTCCACAAATACCCAAGTTCCGACCCAGCGACGCGATGACAGAACTACATCAATTAGTTCGCCGATTGAGAGCCGAATGCCCATGGGACCGAGAACAAACCCACTCAAGTTTGATCCCTTATCTAATTGAAGAAACGACTGAAGTTGTCGAAGCGATCGAACAGATGAACGATGGTGACCGGTCGATCGACGGGTTGATCGAAGAACTTGGTGATCTGCTTTTCCAAGTGATGATTCACAGCGCTATCGCAGAAGAGGATGGACTATTTGACCTCACTGATGTGGCTAACGGCATCCGAGACAAAATGATTAGACGACATCCTCACGTCTTCGACCGAGACCCCCGCACTTCGATGCCAAATAGAGAACAACTAATCGCCCAATGGGCGGCAATCAAAGCTACGGAACAAAATAAAGGTTGAATTACCCCTGCGATATAGCTCCTAGCCGGAGCTACCATCGGTTCTGACTTTATGAATCTCTTTCGTTCCTCAACCTTGCTCGGCGTAGCCCGATGAGCAGCATCGTAAATGTGCTGGGTCGTCAGGTCATCGATTCTCGTGGAAACCCGACCGTTGAAGCTGAAGTCGAATTGGAAAGCGGCGTCAAAGGTCGAGCACAGGTTCCTTCAGGCGCCTCAACTGGGCAATTCGAAGCGGTTGAACTGCGAGATGGGGGTAAGTGGTTTGGAGGCAAAGGAGTATTGACTGCAGTTGACAATATCAATACTGAAATTGGTGAGGCCCTATTAGGTCTCGACGTCCTGGACCAACGAGCTCTTGATTGGACGATGATCGACCTTGATGGCACTGCCAACAAGCATCGACTTGGAGCTAACGCACTTCTGGGAGTTTCATTGGCCGCCGCACACGCCGCTGCTGCCGAAATCGGCTCACCCCTTTACCGCTATATCGGGGGAGCTAACTCTCATGTTCTCCCAGTGCCGATGATGAACGTCATCAACGGAGGCGAGCATGCCGACAACAACGTTGATCTTCAAGAGTTCATGATCATGCCGGTAGGAGCGGCATCGTTTTCCGAGGCCCTCCGTTGGGGAGTGGAGACTTATCACGTGCTTAAAGAGGTGTTGACAGATCGCGGTCTGTCGACGGCCATCGGCGATGAAGGCGGATTTGCCCCTAATTTGGCAAGTAATGAGGAGGCATTGACTCTTCTAGTAGAAGCGATAGAACGTGCCGGATTCAGACCTGGAGATGACGTCGCATTGACAATCGACGCAGCGTCTTCAGAATTTTTCCGTGGGGGTCAATATGAACTCAGTGGCGAAGGTCGAAGTCTTGATTCAACCGAGTTTGCTGGGTACCTCGCTGATTTGTGTGAGCGATACCCGATCGTCTCAATCGAAGATGGAATGGATGAAGAAGACTGGGACGGATGGGCTGCGCTGACTTCCGCATTAGGGGAAAAAGTTCAGTTGGTTGGTGACGATTTATTTGTAACGAACAGTGAGCGTCTTGAAGATGGGGTGTCTCGCGGAATCGCGAACTCGATTCTCATAAAGGTCAATCAGATCGGGACGCTGACCGAAACCTTAGAAACTGTCGAGTTAGCGGCGAAGAGTGGGTATACCGCTGTTATGTCTCACCGTTCCGGTGAGACCGAAGACACGACAATCGCAGATTTGGCGGTCGCCACCAATTGCGGCCAGATAAAGACTGGCGCTCCAGCCCGATCAGACCGGGTAGCGAAGTACAACCAGCTGTTGCGCATCGAAGAGGATTTAGGCGAGGCTGCGGCCTATAGGGGCCGTGCAGCGTTGGCGCTGGACTAGACGTCCAGACTCCGCGTCGGATAGTGGTCCGAGTACCGTCGCGTCCACTTCGGAGCCGACACCTTTGCGGGGTTCCCTTTTCAGAGGCGCCAGATTTCGCTTCGGTCGAGTGGGACGTAGGACGGCTATTTCCGTGGTGTTGTTGGCTGCGGCAGCGCTGGCCGCGGCATCGCTGCTCCCGATCCGCCGATATGTCGACCAGGGTAAAAGCATTGACCGTGCTGAGCAGGAATTGAGCGCACTTCAAGAGCAACGTGAACGGCTTAAGTTTCTGATAGAGCGCGCGCAGGATCCGAAAATTATTGAGCGGGAAGCCCGTAGACAACTGTTGCTTGTGCAGCCTGGCGACGAAATATTTCTTTTTGTTGTTCCCGCCGACATAATCAAATTGCCGTCGGGATGGCATTTACCAGGAGTCCAGCATCTGGTCGCAGGTGATTCGTAATGATCGAATCGCGGTTCGTTACGTCCCTACGTGTCGGTCATCACGCGAAAAGCTCGGTCAACGATGACGTTTCTATGTTTTACTGGCTCCATGCCTCGTTGTTCTAATGAGAGCCGGATGATGCCGACAGCTCCCGCCGCTCGCATACGATCTTCGACCGAAGGATCTGGTCCAACCAGATAGGTGTAGAACTCCCGAGCCTGTGCCCGCAATCTATGTCCGATAGGGCTGTGTTGAATTGCCGCGTCGTTGTACACCAAACGGAACACGTGGATATCGTCGGCAAGTAAGTCGTAATACTGATTGAGTGCTTCACGCATGGCTTGGTGGCTTTGATCGAAATGACTGATTCGGTCAAGAAGAGCGTCGCTACCGTCATGTAACGTCGCAGCTAGGCCCTCAAGCACATCATTCTTAGAAGCGAAGTGGTAGTAGAGAGCGGCTGGCGTGATGTCCAGGCTGGAGGTCAATTGACGAATGGAAGTCCCGTCATAGCCATGTATGGCGAACAACTCACGCGCGTTTTCTAATATTTGGTTCTTTGTACTTGTTATGTGTTGGTTTTCTTCACTCACCGTTGGCATCCTCAGCAACTTATCTAATTTCTATTTGAATTAGGTGCTTATAGCTCCGCAAATCAACAAGAATTTGATTTTGCGTCAGCGGAACTGGGGGACAGCTGGGGACGTGGACGTGGTCGCGCGCTGAGTTAAATTTTGAACTGATTTCCGGTTTAAGAAATAAGTAACCCCTTCGGTGCAGCACTAGTGCCTCTGATGGGGCATGATTGAGCCCGGCCGAAAGGCTACCCGACTGTTGGAGGAAGGGGATCGTCGTGGAGATCAGCGTCACGGTTAACAACGCCACACGCGTGACCGACGTGGAACCGCGCTCATTGCTCGTCTATTACCTGCGCGAGGAGCTTGGGCTTACCGGCACGAACGTGGGTTGTGACACCTCTTCTTGTGGAGCTTGCACCGTTCACGTCAACGGTGAATCAGTGAAGGCTTGCACGATGCTAGCGGTGCAGGCTGATGGCCAGGAAGTGACGACCATTGAAGGTCTCGCTCCCTCTGCTGATCAGCTTCACCCCATGCAGGAGAGCTTTCGTGAGCATCACGGTTTGCAGTGTGGATACTGCACGCCCGGCATGGTCATGGCGGCTTGTTCGCTTCTTGAAGAAAACTCGGCACCAACCGAAGCCGAGGTCCGTGAGGGGCTAGAAGGCAACCTGTGTCGATGCACCGGGTACCACAATATTGTTAAAGCAGTCTTGGCCTGTAGCGGCCAAGACGTAAGTTGAAAGGCTCAGCGAATGATTCCAGCTGCCTTTGACTACAAGAGAGCCGGCTCATCCGAGGAGGCTGTCGCTCTGATTGCTGAATACGGCGACGAAGCGAAGTTTCTTGCAGGAGGCCACTCTCTTCTTCCAATGATGAAGCTTCGACTTGCTGTTCCGACGGTGCTCGTAGATATAGGGCGCGTAGGAGACCTCAGCTACATCGACGACCGGGACGACCATATTGCGATCGGAGCGCTGGCAACGCACCGAAGCCTTGAGACAAGTGAACTTCTGATAACAGAGTGTCCAATCCTTGCCCATGTAGCGAGCAAGGTCGGCGATCCGCAGGTCAGGCATCGGGGCACCATAGGGGGTTCGTTGGCGCATTCAGACCCGGCATCTGATCTTCCCGCAGCCGTATTGGCTCTAGGTGGTTCTTTGATGGCTCAGGGACCGAATGGAGAGCGCGAGGTTCAAGTCTCGGATTTCTTTACTGGGTACTTCGAATCCGCTCTTTCAGACGATGAGATGCTCACTGAAATCAGAATGCCGAAGGCTCCCGGAGATTCTTGGAATTATCAAAAGTTCAATCGCCGCGCACAGGATTGGGCGATCGTAGGGGTCGCTGCGGTCCAGGTGCAGGGCACAACTCAGGTTTCTTTGGTCAACATGGGTTCGACTCCACTGCGCGCCGCTGCGGTGGAGGCTGCGTTAGCTGGAGGAGCTTCCGCTGTGGAAGCTGCAGAGCAGGCCGCAGAAGGAACTGATGCCCCCACAGACCTCAACGCGTCACCGGAGTACCGAGCGCATCTCGCACGAGTCCTCACTCGGAGGGCGTTGGAAGCTGCAGGAATTTCTTGACGAAAGCGCGCTAGCGCAACAGACGAATTTCCAATTGCTATAAAGGACCGGCCCTCCTACGACGAAGAACAGGTCAGTCCAGGAGCCCAGCGGCTTGGCCTCCATCAATGAGCAGCCCTGTGCCAGTAATAAATTTCGCCTGCTCAGAACACAGAAACGCCACTGCTGCACCGAAGTCATCGGGATCACCGGTAATTCGTGCAGGCACTGAAGCGGCCGCGGTTTCTCTATCCGGCACAATCTTTGCGACCCTGTCCGTCCAGTGAGTACCTGGCTGAACGGAATTAACTGTCACGCCATCGGCTGCGATTTCTCTGGCGGTAATTTTGAGAAAGCTAGTCAACGCCGCTCGGGCTACCGAGCTGGCCATCAGGTACCCGATTGGTTGTTTGACGCCGACACTAGTGATGGCACATACGCGTCCCCAGCCACGCTCTCGCATAGCGGGTATGGCAGTGCGACACATTTCGATCATTGATCTGCAATTCATGTCGAAAGCAGCTTGATAGGCATCTAGATCGGTGTCCACGAATGTGCCTGGAGGAGGACCGCCTGCATTGGTAACGAGGATGTCTAAGTGACCTAATGCGTCAGTGGCGTTTTCAACGAACTCGCGACCTGAGTTCGGCATCGACAAATCTGCCTCCAGGGTGATCACGTCACCATCAATAACAGCCGCAGCCGCGGCCAGCTTCGCAGCATCGCGTCCACAGATAGCTACCCGAACTCCATCGGCGGCAAGAGCCTTAGCCGCGCCAAGCCCCAATCCCGCAGAACCCGCAGCAATCGCGGCCGTCCGTCCACTGATACCCAGATCCATCTCTAAATCCCTTCTAATGCCTCGCGGCAAGATATCCGCTACCGGGGGTGTCGTGTCGAATCGACATCCAGTGAGGGCTAAATAGGTCCGAGGTCGTATTCTTTATGAGGCATGTTCAATGTCCCCAATTCCCCCGCCGAAGTTAGTGCTGCCTTGAGTAATCATGGCTACTTGATTGATGAAGGCCTCGCCACGGTCGTCTATCTGTCAATGAGTATGCAGCGTCCTCTTTTTCTTGAAGGCGACGCTGGGGTTGGAAAAACCGAACTCGCCAAGGTACTAGCAGCTTGGACTGGTGGTGAACTCATTCGGCTCCAGTGCTACGAGGGCATCGATTCGGCACAGGCGCTTTACGAGTGGGATTACACCCGTCAACTGTTGCATCTTCGGACCGCCGAAGCTGCAGGCCGAACCGACAACGACAGTGGAGTCGTCGAAGACGAACTCTATTCGGAACGCTTTTTAATCCGCCGGCCATTACTTCGAGCCATCGACCATTCTGATTCCCAAAGCCCGGTTTTGTTAATCGATGAAGTCGATAGAGCCGACGATGAATTCGAAGCTTTTCTTCTGGAAGTTCTATCGGACAACACCGTCACGATCCCCGAATTGGGAACTTTCGGTGCTGAAAAGCCTCCGCTCGTCGTGGTTACTTCAAATCGAACCAGAGACGTACACGACGCTTTGAAACGACGGTGTTTATATCATTGGGTGAATCACCCAAGCCTTGAACGGGAAGTCGAGATAATTCGACTCAAGGCCCCTGATGTGGACCTCAGGTTGGCTCGCGAAGTTGCGGGAGCTGTCGAAGCAATGCGGGGTATGGGTCTATACAAACCACCGGGCGTGGCTGAAACAATTGATTGGGCAATTGCGCTAGGAAAATTAGGAGAAACTCGCCTTGACGAGCAAACGATTGCCGCGACGCTTGGCGCTGTACTCAAATACCGGGAGGACCAGGAACGCGTCACTTCCCAAGGGCTTGAAATGATTATGGCTGCCGTCACCAATGACTGAAGTTTTGACAGCCGACCGGATCAATGATGCAGCGCAAATTGCGACGGCCTTTGGCCGGCTTCTTCGAGGAGTCGGGTTCGAGGTTCCGGTCAGCAGGGTGATGTCATTTGTTGAAGCTCTGGGATTGCTGGGCCTCCGATCTCGAGAAGACGTGTATTGGGCGGGCAGGGCGACCCTCGTTTCTGATCCACAAGATTTAGTTGCGTTTGACCGAGCGTTCGCTGTGTTTTGGGAGGGTAAGAGCGCGTCCGGCATCGCGGTTGAATTACCACCGATATCGGTAACGCTTGCCACAGACACTGGTGATGATGAAGCGGATCAGTCTGATCTCAATGCACGCGAGACGGGCCCAACTCTGAGAGTCAGGTACAGCGCTTTAGAGACTCTGCGACAAAAGGACTTCGCCGAGTGCAGCGACAATGAACTAAACGAACTTCAACGGCTAATGGCGGGCCTTCGGTTTACGTCGACGACTCGGCCTTCTCGCAGAAAGGTTTCTTCTAAACACCGAACCCGCCTGCCTGACTTACGTCGAACGGTTCGCCGTGCTCTCGTAACGGGAGGAGAACCTATCCATCGGCAGTTTCTCGAAATGGATCGTCGACCCCGTCGCCTGGTTCTGCTACTAGATGTTTCGGGATCAATGGAGCCCTATGCGCGAGCCTTAGTTCGTTTCGCTCATGCGACAGTTGTGGGAAGAACGCGCGTAGAAGCCTTCGCTATTGGCACTCGATTGACGCGAATCACGCGCGAGTTATCTTCTCGAGATCCAGATGCTGCCCTGAGAGCTGCCTCTACGGCTGTGGCTGACTGGTCCGGAGGTACCCGCCTGGGCGCGACTTTACGAGAATTCAATGACTCCTGGGGCCTTAGAGGCATGGCGCGCGGAGCGATAGTTGTGCTTCTTTCTGATGGATGGGACCGCGGAGAGCCCGAGGTCTTAGCTGAGCAGATGGAACGTTTACACAGAGTGACTTACCGACAAGTGTGGGTTAACCCCCTGAAACACACCCCGGGGTATGCGCCACTGGCCCGCGGCATGGCTGCCGCCCTTCCTCACACAGACGAATTTATTGAAGGCCACTCTTTTGAGTCGCTTGAACGACTGGCTGCGGCGGTTTCAGCCTAAACATGGGAGCATTCAGCTATGCATGAGATCTTCGACGACATAGAAAGGTGGCGTGCAGCTGATCAAAAAGTTGCAATTGCCCGCGTTGTCGACATTGAAGGCAGTGGTCCTCGCGATCCCGGGGCAGCGATGGCCGTCAACAGCCTCGGCGAAGTTGCGGGTTCGGTATCGGGTGGATGTGTAGAGGGCGCGGTCGTCGGCGAAGCTCTTGAGCTATTAGAAGGACGTCGTGAAGCTGGCATTACTTCGTTCGGTTATAGCGACGATGACGCATTCGCAGTCGGGCTGACTTGTGGCGGTACGATCCATCTTTTTATCGAGGAACTGGATTGGTGACATCGATCTACGAACGCTTTCGAGATCTGCTTCGGTCAGAGGTACCCGTTGCCCTCGCGACGCTGATTGAAGGACCGGACATCGGAGCCAAACTTTTAGTTGAGGAATCTGGGTCGACGTTAGGCGGCCTGGGAAGCGAACAATTAGATCGGGTAGTTCGGCGGGACGCGATAGCGATGCTCGATGCAGGCACGAGCGAAGTTCGGCACTATGGCCCAAAGGGCGAGGCTCGACAACACGACGTAAGTGTTTTCATCGAGTGTCACGCCCGACGGCCTCACATGGTGATTTTTGGTGCTGTCGACTTCACACGATCACTCGCGAGCCAAGGCAAACTTTTAGGTTTCAGGGTGACGGTGTGCGACGCGCGAGAAGTGTTCGCCACTCGGCGGCGTTTTCCGATGGCAGATGAAGTTGTGGTCGACTGGCCTGACCGATTACTTAAACGCATTGGAAGTGATCTCGGTCCTCGAGACGCGGTATGCGTTCTCACTCATGACGCCAAGTTTGACGTGCCGGCGATCATTGGAGCATTACCGACTCGTGTCGGATACCTGGGGGCAATGGGTTCCCGCCAAACTCATGAGAAACGGATCAAGCGACTGATTGAGGAAGGGGTGACCATCGAAGAGCTAGAACGCGTTAGATCACCCATCGGTCTCGACATCGGTGGTCGAACCCCCGAAGAGACAGCTGTTTCGATCGTTGCTGAGATCATTGCCATGCGAACAGGCCGAAATGTGCCAAGCCTTAGCCAAGGGCAAGGTTCGATTCACTGAGCCAAGTGGCGAACCGCCCACTACCTTTCCCTTCATGGACTTTTCTCCTTCTGAAGACCACGAAGCCATCCGCGACGGCGTGCGTCGGGTTTGCGTTCAATTTCCCGACAAGTATTGGCGGGAAAAAGACGAACAACACGAATTCCCTTGGGACTTCTATCAGGCCATGGCCGATGGAGGATGGGTGGGTATAGCCATCCCCGAGGAATACGGAGGTGGAGGCCAAGGAATTACCGAAGCGTCGATTGTTTTAGAAGAAGTCGCCGCAAGTGGTGCCGCGATGAACGGTTGTTCGGCGATTCACCTCTCGATTTTCGGAATGGAACCCGTACGTAAATATGGTTCCCCTGAGCTAGTCAACGAGATTTTGCCCAAGGTCGCAGACGGTTCACTCCATGCCGCTTTTGGTGTCACGGAACCTGACGCAGGCACCGATACCACCTCTATCCGCACCCGAGCTGAGCGCGACGGCGACGAGTATGTAGTTACTGGCGCCAAGGTGTGGACCACCAAAGCCCCTTACTGCGATGTTTGCCTTTTGCTTGTCAGAACCACGCCTAAAGAACTATGCGACGGACCGACCCAAGGCATGACCCTGCTGTTAGTGGATCTACAGGACCCTGCAGTCGACATCACTCCCATTCCTAAGGTCGGACGCAACGCAGTCGTCTCATGTGAAGTTCGTTACGACGGCCTCCGGGTTCCAGTGAGCCGTCGGGTGGGGGAGGAAGGCCAGGGTTTTAGATACATCTTGGATGGACTAAACCCTGAGCGGATTCTTATTTCAGCTGAAGCGCTTGGAATTGGACGAGTAGCTCTCAAGAAAGCCGTCGCGTACGCAAATAGTCGAATCATCTTCGGTCGCCCTATTGGCCAAAATCAGGGTTTGGCGTTCCCTTTGGCTGATAGTCATGCTCGACTCCACGCGGCGGAACTAGTTATTCGAGATGCCTCATGGCGTTACGACAAGGGACTCGACTGTGCAGCACAGGCAAACCTGGCCAAGTATCTGGCGTCCGAAGCAGCATTTGAATGCGCCGACAGAGCTATGCAAACTCACGGTGGTTTTGGATACGCCAAAGAGTACGACGTCGAACGCTATTGGCGAGAAAGCCGTCTAATGAAGATCGCGCCAGTCAGCCAGGAGATGGTTATGAACTACGTGTCAAACAAAGTGCTTGGTCTGCCGAGGTCATACTGAAATTGTGAAAGTTGCAGGTGCTCTACTCGCAGCTGGGGTCGGTTCGCGGTACAGCGGTTCTAGCCACAAGCTTCTCGCCCAGTTAGATGGCGAAGCGGTAGTAAAACGCGCTGCTCGATCAATGGTGAATTCAGGACTGACAGATTTGTTGGTGGTC
>DUBN01000077.1 GCA_012960315.1 Acidimicrobiia bacterium | reverse complement strand
TCGGCTACTTCATGGCGGCAAGTGTTACTCGCTCGCGCTTCCTCAGACTCCAATGGCGGCTCCACCGCATGGGTAAGTGACATCGTCAGGACCGGGCACAGGGGCACCTACTGGCAGTATCACCGGGCAGCAGGACGCCTTTTTGACCTGCTAGGCGAGGAGCTAGATGCGCGTCGGAACTCTTGGACTGGGAGAAAATCTTTTTCTCGTTCTTCCTAAGTCGCAGGGTTCTAGGCTGGAGCAATGCCTCAGTATCGCTCAACTACTTCTACTGGCGGTCGCAACATGGCCGGAGCACGCGCCCTCTGGCGTGCCACGGGGATGACGGATGAAGATTTCCAAAAGCCGATCATCGCTATTTCGAATTCGTTCACGCAATTCGTACCCGGACACGTCCATCTCAAAGACCTTGGTCAGATGGTCGCACGAGAGATCGAGGCCGCGGGTGGGGTCGCAAAAGAGTTCAACACCATCGCTGTTGATGACGGCATTGCTATGGGCCACGACGGAATGCTCTACAGCTTGCCGAGTCGAGACCTAATTGCGGATTCGGTTGAGTACATGGTTCAGGCCCACTGCGCTGACGCACTGGTTTGTATCAGTAACTGCGACAAGATCACCCCAGGGATGCTCAATGCGGCGATGCGGCTCAATATTCCCACCGTATTTGTTTCTGGCGGCCCCATGGAGGCGGGAAAAACAAAGCTTGCCGAAAATAAGGTGGATCTTATAAACGTCATGGTTGTCGCAGCGGACGATTCAGTTAGCGATGAAGACGTGTTGGAGATGGAACGATCAGGATGCCCCACTTGTGGATCGTGTTCGGGAATGTTCACCGCCAATTCGATGAACTGCCTAACAGAAGCGCTGGGACTCTCTCTACCGGGTAACGGCACAGTGGTGGCTACTCACGCTGATCGACGCGAACTATTTCTACAGGCAGGGAGGCTCGTAGTTGATCTTTGTCGGCGTTACTACAACGAGGATGACGACTCGGTCCTCCCTCGCAAAGTCGCCACATTTGAGGCTTTCGAAAACGCGATGTCACTCGACATTGCTATGGGTGGCTCAACGAACACCATCCTGCATCTCCTCGCAGCGGCACAAGAGGGCGAAGTTGACTTCACGATGGCTGACATAGATCGGCTTTCGAAGAAAGTGCCAAACATCTGCAAGGTTGCTCCGGCGACCGAATTGTTTCATGTCGAGGACGTCCATCGAGCTGGTGGAGTGATGGGCATCTTGGCGGAGTTAAACCGAGCCGGTTTGCTCAACAATCAGGTTTCGACCGTCCATGAGCCGACACTTTTTGATGCAATCGCCAAATATGACGTCATTACTAATGACGACGAAGAACTCCACACCTTCTTCAGTGCCGGACCAGCGGGTATTCCAACGCAAGTAGCGTTCAGCCAAGCAGAGCGATACAACAAGCTTGATCTTGATCGTCAGCAGGGGTGCATCCGGTCAGTCGAACACGCGTACAGCCTCGATGGAGGGCTGGCTGTGCTCTATGGCAACCTGGCTGAAGACGGTTGCGTCGTCAAAACCGCAGGCGTGGATGAATCAAACCTGGTGTTCACGGGTCAAGCCCACGTAGTCGAGAGTCAAGATGAAGCGGTTGATCACATTCTGAACGACAAAGTTGCAGAAGGCTCAGTGGTGGTCGTTCGATACGAAGGACCTCGCGGAGGACCGGGCATGCAAGAGATGCTCTACCCGACGACGTACCTCAAGTCGAAAGGACTAGGGAAAGCATGCGCCTTAGTCACTGATGGCCGTTTCTCAGGAGGAACCTCAGGGTTGTCCATCGGTCATGTGTCACCTGAAGCGGCGTCGGGAGGCACGATCGGCCTTGTGCGAGATGGCGACATCATCCAAATTGACATTCCCAACCGAACTATCCACCTTGACGTCGATGACGAACAGCTAGATAACCGCAGAGAATTCCAAAACGAAATGGGTTGGAAACCCGAGATGCAACGGCCGCGGAAAGTTTCGACCGCGCTGAAAGCGTATGCCCTGATGGCGACTAGCGCCGATAAAGGCGCAGTGCGCGACCTAAGCGGCCTTGGGTAGCGGTCGACGCTACCTGTGAATGGGTCAACATTTGAAAGTCTTGCCATACCGGCATTTCGTC
>DUBN01000076.1 GCA_012960315.1 Acidimicrobiia bacterium | reverse complement strand
GCCGGGTTGGCCAACGCATGCGCCCTGTTGCTAGCGACACGTCTACCTGACTCAGCAAACACCAGTAATCACTGAACATGATTTCTCAAGATGTTCCCCGTATCTCTCCAAGACTGCGGACAGAACTTGAGGCGTCACGCCAATCGACCGGCGCGCGTGTCCTGCAACTCAATGAGTCAGAAACACTGAATCAACTCCATGAAGACACACGTATAGCCACTACTGCCTTTCTCGGCACTATTGTTTGCTCTTGATAGGGAGGGTATTGATGGCACTTGCTGACTTCAGACTTGAGGACCGCTTCGTACGGAATGAAGGTGACGTTGCTATGTCTGGCGTCCAGGCGTTGTTACGTGTTCTTTTGGACCAACTGCGCGCGGATCGACGCGACGGACTGAACAACGCAGCCATGGTTTCTGGTTATCGAGGATCACCCCTCGGCGGCATCGATACGTTGATGCACGGTAACGCGGAAGAACTTGCGGCCAACAACATCGAATTTGTCCCCGGACTTAACGAAGACCTAGGAGCCACCACTGTGTGGGGTTCGCAATTAGCGAATCGAAACTTCGAAGGCAAATTCGATGGCGTTCTAGGTATGTGGTACGGCAAAGCCCCCGGAGTCGACCGTTCTGGAGACGCCATCCGACACGCGAACGTGTGCGGCGTAGACCCCAAGGGCGGTGTATTGCTCGTTGCCGGAGACGACCCAGCTTCAAAATCATCAACGCTGGCTTCCGAATCAGAATTCGCGCTGCTCCACTTTCAAACCCCCATCCTCTACCCAGGGAGTGTCCAAGAGGTCGCCGATTACGGACGAATTGGTTACGAACTCTCGCGATACAGCGGTCTCTGGGTATCACTAAAAATTGTGACAAACGTGGCAGACGGCTACTCAACTATCAAAGTTGGCCCCGGCCGAGTGCAAATGCAGCGACCGGGCTTCGAGTGGAACGGTGGACCTTGGCAACACACTCAACAAGATTCGTTGTTTGGACCCCTCGCTGTACGTCAAGAACTTGAAATTCATGAGGGTCGTCTTGAGGCGACTGATGCTTTCATTCATCTGAACCGTCTAAATACCACCAGCGGCGCAACATCCGACGCTCGCATCGGACTCGTCGCTGCTGGCAAGACGTACTACGACCTTCGAGAAGCCTTGGATCGAATGGGTCTTGACGAGTCGACCCTCAAACAACGGGGAATACGAATTTATAAACCGGCGGTTGTATGGCCGTTGGAACCAAATGGAGTTCGAGAGTTCGCTCGCGGTCTTGAAACGATTGTCGTAGTTGAAGAAAAACGGGCCTTCATTGAGATGTTTATGAGAGAAATTCTCTACGGCACAACAGACTCTCCTGAGATTTTCGGTAAGCGCGATAGCGACAACGGTTTTTGGTTTCCTGGTCATGGCGAGATGGACGCGGATTTGATTGCACGCAAAATCAGACCGTTCTTAGTTGAACGGTTGGGGGATGCCGCAGTCGGACCGGCGGTGCGTGAGCGCGTAACTATCCCTGTCGCCCTTGGGGCACCCGACACCCAAAAGCAGTCAAATAGGACGCCGAACTTCTGTTCAGGTTGTCCACACAACCGCTCTACGTGGGTTCCTGAAGGCTCTGAAGCTGGGGGTGGAATCGGTTGCCACGGCATGGCATCAATGACTCCCACACGAAACGTTAAAGGCACCACACAGATGGGTGGTGAAGGAGTGCAGTGGGTGGGTGCAGCTCCATTTGTCACCTTGGAACACCGCTTTCAGAACATCGGCGATGGTACGTTCCACCACTCCGGATCGTTGGCGGTTCGACAAGCAATTGCTGCCGAAACCAACATCACTTTCAAGATTCTTTACAACGCGGCCGTGGCCATGACTGGCGGCCAAGACGTTGATGGAGGGATGGAAGTCCCTGAACTCACCCGATCTCTCGAAGCAGAGGGTGTGGCGAAGATTATGGTCCTCAGCCACGACACCGAAAAATATGGGACCGCTCCAAACTTCGCTCCCGGCACAGAAGTTTGGCATCGAGATCGATTAGACGAAGCCCAACGAATTTTGCGCGACGTTCCTGGATGCACCGTTCTTATATATGACCAACCCTGCGCGGCTGAACTCCGTCGTGATCGAAAGCGAGGCAAGGTCGCTGAGCCGGCGATGAGGGTCTTCATCAACGAAGCCGTTTGTGAAGGATGCGGTGATTGCGGCGAGAAATCCAGCTGCCTGTCAGTTCAACCTATCGAAACTGAATTTGGCCGCAAGACGACGATTCACCAATCTTCCTGCAACAAAGACTTCACTTGCCTTGACGGAGATTGTCCAGCGTTCATTGAAGTAATTCCAGGTGGAGCGGTACCCGAAAAATCAGTCATGGCGTTAGCCGAGATCACCGACGACCAGCCCGAACCTGACCGTCTGGACGAAGGCAACGTTTTAATGATGGGAATCGGCGGAACAGGGGTCGTCACGGTGAATCAGTTACTGGCAACGGCTGCTCTTTTAGATGGGAAGGAGGCACATGGATTGGACCAGACGGGACTCGCTCAAAAAGGCGGACCGGTAGTGTCGAACCTGAAGATTCGTCGGCCAGATAGTGAACTCGAACTTGGAGAAGCCAACAAGATTGCAACCGGAGAGGCTGACGCGTACATCGTGTTCGACTTGTTGAGTGGAACAAACCCCATCAACCTCGAGAAGGCGATGCCCGGACGCACCATTGCTCTGGTGTCGTCGAGCAAGGTGCCCACCGGCGCGATGGTGCGCGACACCTCTGCCGAATACCCCGAATGGTCGGTTCTGCAGTCCACCATCGATAGCGCCACAGTCGCCGAAAAAAACGTCTACTACGACGCAGGGAATCTTTCGGACAATCTCTTCAGGTCACATATGCCGGCCAACATCATCGTGCTTGGCTCCGCGTATCAGAGTGGCGTGGTACCGATTAGTTCTTCCGCTATCGAACGAGCGATCGAACTAAACGGCGTAGCAGTTGAAATGAACACTCAAGCATTCAGAATCGGCCGACAGATCGTTATCGAGCCTGACTTCCTTGACGCGTTAGGAATTGAGAGAGTCGGAAAAGTGGGTCGTGAGGCCAAGGTGTCGGCAGCAGTTGAGGCTCTTGTTCAATCCGTGCCAAGCGCTTCAGAAGAACTTGAGCGGCTCGTGAGGATCAGAGCAGCGGATCTAGTGGCGTACCAGAACACCAGGTATGCGCAAAAGTACGTAGAGAGCGTGAGCCAAATTAGATCCGCTGAAGCGGCGTTAGGCGACGACACGCGTTTGTCGGAAACTTATGCCCGGTACCTCTACAAGCTGATGGCCTACAAAGATGAATATGAAGTGGCGCGACTCCATCGATCCAAAGAGTTCCACGCTGCCGTTCACGAACAGTTTGGTGATGGAAGCAAAGTCACCTACAAGCTCCACCCACCGTCAATGAGGCGGCTTGGGTTAGACCAAAAAATAGGACTGGGTCGATCGGGCGATGTCGCCTTCGGTGTGTTGCGCAGAATGAAATTCTTGCGTGGAACACCATTGGATTTATTTGGGAACACCGCTCACCGGAAGATGGAACGGGCCTTAGTGGGTGAGTACCAAGAAATGATCGAGCAGATGCTCACTGACCTGCGCCCCGAAACTTACGACAAGGCCCTAGAAGTGGCTGAGTTGCCCGACATGATTCGCGGGTACGAGGAAATCAAAGAAGCCAATGTGGAGAAATTCCGACAGGCTGCAAAAGCTCTCATCGGTTAAGAGATATCCGCCAATACAGCCATGACTTCGGCTGCGATAGTTGACCCCAGATTTTTGGGGTCCGATCGTGAGTATGGGCATTAATGCGTTTAACGTTTCATTCATTGACGCGGTCATGATGTCACGCCAGCTGAGATGTAGATAACGAGTGTGTAAAGCGGGCGCAGAACGACCACACTGGACCCATGAATATCCCCGAACTGGATGTTGCTGAATCAGTACTTGATCTGATTGGTAACACACCGATGGTGCAACTGCCTCGAGTTGGTGCAGGGCTGCCATGTCCAGTTGTCGCGAAACTCGAAACCACTAATCCTGGTGGAAGTTCAAAGGATCGTCCGGCCGTCACGATGATTGACGAAGCTGAAAAGGCCGGGCTACTGAAGCCGGGTGGAACGATTATTGAACCAACCTCGGGTAACACCGGTGTCGGCCTCGCCATCGTTGCCGCGCAGCGGGGATACAAATGCCTGTTCGTAATGACTGACAAAGTCAGCAGCGAAAAAGTGAGTCTGTTGGAGGCGTACGGTGCTGAAGTTGTTGTGTGTCCCGTCGCGGTTGCCCCGGATGATCCACGCTCCTACTACTCAACTGCTGAACGGCTGGTGAAAGAAGTCCCCAACGCGTATCGACCGAACCAGTACCACAATCAGGCAAACCCGAAAGCCCATTACGAGTCAACGGGTCCCGAAATATGGGAACAGACAAAAGGCAAGGTCACACATTTTGTTGCTGGGGCGGGAACAGGTGGCACCATCACTGGGGTCGGAAGATTCTTGAAAGAACAAAACTCAACAGTGCAAATAATTGCTGCGGATCCAATGAACTCGGTCTACTCAGGCGGTGATGGGCGGCCATATCTGGTTGAAGGCGTAGGCGAAGATTTTTGGCCTGAGACGTATGACCTCAAAGTGGTCGACACAACCATTGCGATCAGCGATGCGGAGTCATTTGCTATGGCCCATCGCGTGACCAAGGAAGAAGGCATTCTGATTGGTGGTTCAGGCGGAACAGCAGTTGCCGCTGCCTTGCAGATAGCTGAAGGGCTTACAGCTGACGACTTGGTAGTAGTTCTCATCCCCGACAGCGGGAGGGGCTATCTGAGCAAGATCTTCGATAAAAACTGGATGATCAAGATGGGGTTTACGAAGCAAGAAGGCTTAGTCGTGGCGGACTTAATCAGGGCAAAACCCCCCGAAAAATTGGGGCTGACGTATGTCAACCCCGAAGCAACTGTGCGCGAGGCTGTGGAACTCATGACAACGTTGGATCTCTCACATATTCCCGTCGCTAAGGGTGAGATGCCCCTAGCTGCTGTGGAAGTCATAGGTTCGGTATCGGAAGATTCCTTGAGGGAGAAGTCCTTTGAGGCAAACGGCATTCTCGACCGCGCAGTTGAAGAACTCATGGACCAACCATTACCCGTTGTTGGCGTCGGCGAAGCGATAGACACTGTTGCTCACAAACTTGAACAGTCTCCAGTAGTTCTCGTGCTTGATGCAGGGAAGCCGCATACCTTGTTGACCCGTGCAGAAGTACTGCTGTCTTTTTCCGACAACCTTGCGGAGGTACAGGCGAAATGATGGGCGGCGACCCCCTCCTCTCAGGCTTCGAGGATCCAGAAGAATATGGATTTGAGACTCGCGCTATCAGAGCGGGGCAGCCTCACGACCAGCGAACCGGTGGCGTAGTTACACCAATCGCTATGTCGACCACTTTTGCTCAGGAAGCTCCAGGTTCACCCAAACACGGTTATGAATACTCAAGAACTGGAAATCCCACGCGGCATGCGTATGAAGCTTGTGTTGCGTCGCTGGAAAGGGCCAAGTACGGCTTCGCGTTCGCGAGCGGCCTTGCAGCGGAAGACGCACTGCTCCGCCAGTTGACGCCAGGGTCTCAGATCCTGATTGGTAATGACGCGTATGGCGGCACCTTTCGTTTAATCGACCAGATCCATGGGAAAAAGTCCGGCGTTGGTAACGCCGCTGTTGACCTCACCGATCCTGGCCAAATTAGAGAGGTATGGAACCCCGATTGTCGGATGGTCTGGCTTGAGACTCCTACGAACCCCATGCTCTCAGTTTTTGACATACAGGCGATCTCGGAAGTCGTTCACGAATTAGGTGGCCTGGTCATCGTTGACAACACCTTCGCGACCCCTTACCTGCAGCAACCGTTAATTTTGGGAGCGGACGCCGTCGTACATTCTGCGACAAAGTACATAGGTGGACATAGTGACGTCGTCGGTGGATTTATTGCCACCAACCATGACACTCTCGCTGAAGACTTGGTGTTTCTGCAAAATGCGGTGGGCGCTATCCCCAGTCCTTTCGATTGCTATCTGGCGTTGCGTGGCTTGAAGACGTTGGCAGTTCGAATGGATCGGCACTGCGAGAACGCGAAGAGCATCGTCTCGGTTCTCAGAGAGCATGTCTCGGTGAGTGAAGTGCTCTACCCAGGACTCGAAGAACATCCAGGTCATGAGATTGCGGCAAGACAAATGAGTGACTTTGGCGGGATGGTGAGCTTTCGCCTTACCGGAGGACAAGCTGCCGCTGAGCGGGTCGTAACGAGCACCAAAGTCTTCACCCTCGCAGAGTCACTTGGGGCTGTTGAATCATTGATTGAGCATCCCGGCGTAATGACGCATCTCTCGGTAGCTGGTTCCGCACTGGAGGTGCCCGATGACCTCGTACGAATCTCGGTAGGCATCGAATCGACAGATGATTTAGTGGAAGATCTCGTTCAAGCCTTGGATCAGGCGGGTTAACTTCTCGAAGCTAGAGGAGAACTGTTCACACTGCCGTAACACGAATGAAACTGTGCGCTGATGCTCATTATCTAGTCTTTCCTACACAAGCGGGATCTCAGTGCCCGCGCGGAAGGAAAAGCCGATGGAAGGCAATACTGCCTGGATCCTGACTTCAGCTGCTCTGGTGCTCTTTATGGTGCCAGGGCTCGCCCTCTTCTACGGAGGAATGGTCAGAGCCAAAAATGCGCTCAACATGTTGAACATGAACATGTGGTGTTTAGGAATTGTGCCCGTTGTGTGGGTGCTGTTGGGTTGGAGTTTGGCATCAGGGGACAGTGGACGCTCCTGGTTAGGAGACCTGAGTGTCGTCGGATTAAAGGGAGTCCACGATGTCGAAGGTTTGGCGAGCTTTGCGTTCCTTATGACGTTCGCCTGCATCACACCAGCCCTGATTTCTGGCGCAGTAGCGGACCGCATGAAATTCTCGGCCTGGATGGTATTCGTGCCAATCTGGTCACTAGTTGTTTACGCTCCGGTCGTCTACTGGATCTATGGAGCTGACGGCTGGATCTTCAATTTGCCGGCTCATGACTTCGCAGGCGGCACAGCTATCCACGTCAACGCGGGTGCTGCAGCATTAGCGCTAGCAATTGTCTTAGGGAAGAGGTCGGGCTGGCCACAGAATCGACCAGCGCCCCACAACGTGCCGTTTGTGATGCTGGGTGCAGGAATTCTTTGGTTCGGTTGGTTTGGTTTCAACGCCGGCTCAGCGCTTGCAGCAAATGGCGTTGCAGCTCAGGCCTTCGTGAATACTTTCCTCGCCGCTGCGGCGGGCATGGTTGCCTGGATGCTCGTCGAATTAGCGAAAACCGGTAAAGCAAGCACCATCGGAATGGCATCGGGCGTAGTTGCGGCGTTAGTCGCCATCACTCCGGCCGCCGGTTTCGTAGGTTCCATGCACTCACTCGTGTTCGGAGCTGCCGCCGGTGTGATCTGCTTCTATGCAATCGAAGCCAAGTTCCGCCTCGGTTTCGACGACAGCCTTGACGTGGTGGGTATCCACCTCGTTGGGGGTGCAGTTGGCGGAATCTTGCTGGGTTTCATGGCGGATTCCTCAGCAGTCCCCGGTGGCGATTTCATTGATGGGGTCTTCTTCGGCGGTGGGGTGTTGCTATGGAACCAGATCCTCTCAATCGTGGCTGTAGCCTCCTTTTCGTTCGTTGCGACCTTCATTATTGCCAAGGTGTTGGACAAAGTCATTGGCCTTAGGGTCTCGGAAAGCACCGAGATGGCCGGACTTGATGTCAGCGACCACGGCGAAGCCGCTTACGTGATTGATGGGGGTGAAGCCGCTTACGAGATCGACGGATAGCGCAACAAACAAGTAGTTCACACACCTCCTTTGGGTATCGATATTCCAACAAGCGAGTCTGCATCGGTGAAAACTGGTGCAGACTTGCTACGTTGCAGCCCGTGACAACAGACGCCGAAGGCCCAGAACAGTTCGCTCAATTACGTTGGCAGCGAACGCCTAACTCCACTGAAATTATTCTGCTGCGCCACGGAGCGTCCCAGCCTTTTGTACCTGGAGAACCGTTCCCCCTAGTTGAAGGACAAGGCGACCCGGCACTGTCGGCAGTCGGGTTAACCCAAGCTGAAAAGTCAGCTCACCGCTTGAAGCGAGAACCCATTGACGCGCTTTACGCGACGAACATGCAAAGAACCCAACAAACCGTCGCACCCCTTGCAGAGTTACTTGATCTCGACGTGACAATCGAACGAGACCTACGAGAAATTCATTTAGGAGAATGGGAAGGTGGACTCCTTCGACAAAAAGCCGCTGAGAATCATCCCACGTACCAAAAGATGCTCCTCGAAGAACGCTGGGACGCCATCCCTGGGGCCGAAACTAATGAAGAGTTCGGTGACCGCTGCCTTGGCGCTCTCGAAAAAATAGCTGCACGACATCTAGGCGAACTGGTGTTGTGCACGGTGCATGGTGGGGTAATCGGTTCCACTCTTGCTCGAATCGCTAAATCGCGCCCATTTGCGTTCGGAGGTGCCGATAACTGCTCAATCAGCCAGATCATCTGGACCGAGGGGCAGTGGACCATTCGACGCTTCAACGACAGCAGCCACTTGTTTGAACAACTTCACCACGGATAACTCGAATCCGTGTCGGCTTGGTGGAGCTAGTCGCTAGCTAGAAAAGCGCCCAGCGCGGAAGTGAGATATTGAGGATCGGCGGCACCCCCGAGTTCGCGCGCAGAATGCATCGACAATTGGGCACTCCCTACATCAACGACGGACATGCCTAACTGTGCTGCGGTTATCGGACCGATAGTGCTACCGCACGCCAAGTCGGTTCGATGAGCGTATTGCTGAAAAGGAACCCCAGCATCACGACAAGCAGATTGGAATAGAGCGCTACTTTCAGCATCAGTGGCGTAGCGAACGTTGGCATTGAGTTTGATAACCGGACCGCCGTTCAAAATGACACGATGCTCTGGCTCATGGCGATCGACATAGTTGGGATGTACAGCATGGGCGCCGTCCGCGGAAACGCACCACGACCTCGTCAAAGCGCGAAGAAATTGGTCGCGCGTCACCGCACGGGTAGTCGCTAGGCGTTCTAAAGCGTTGGCAAGCATCGGCCCTCGAGCGCCGCTCGAAGATTCACTCCCGATTTCCTCATGGTCAAATAGCGCTACGACCGAAATCGTGTCATCAGCTGGAGTTTCGATCTCCTGTAGGGCCTGTATCGCGGCATGACAAGAGGCAAGGTTATCTATTCTCGGTGCCGCGTAAAGCTCCTCATGGCGCCCTAGAACCGTTGAGGCGGTCAGATCGTGACACATGACATCCCATGAACGGACGTCGGAGGATTCAACTTCGAGCTGTTCAGCGACGAATGATCTAAATCCACCCTCGTCAATATCGCCTAAACCCCAGATCGGCGAAAGATGCGACTGGCGGTCTAACTTCAACCCTTCGTTCACTTCGCGATCGAGATGAATTGCCAGTTGAGCCACTCGAAGGACTGGCTTATCGATTTTCAACAGCAGGGTCTCTTGAGAAGCCCCATTTTGCACCACGACTCGCCCAGAAAGCCCCAAGTCACGATCAAGCCAAGAGTTCAATAGAACGCCACCATAGACCTCAACTCCTAGTTGCCGATAACCGACACTGCCTACATCGGGGTTTGGTTTCACCCTCAGATTCGGACTATCTGTATGAGCACCAATTAAACGAAACTGAAGCCGATCAGGGTTGATTCGGTTGCCGAAAACCGCAGCCATCACAACTCCGCCCCAGCTCACCACGACACGATCACTATCTCCCCACTGTGCGCCGGCTCCGAACTTCGTGAAGCCCGCATCGACGAGGTCGTTAGATGCGTTGTGCGCCGCGTGGTACGGCGATGGTGAAGCGTCGATCCAGGACAAGAGTCGCACAAGCATTGAGTCAGACATTTGTCATCTCAGATGCTCGAAAAGGCTGCGACGACTTCGTCACCGAATTTGGCGAATTGAGACGGATCCATAGGTGGGACAATCATACGGCTGACACCTATTGCGGCTAACTGTTCAACGTACTCCGGAGTGGTCGGCCCCCCTGCTGTGAATTCGAGCGCTTCCGGGTCTCTTCCGCATTCCTCTGCCTTTCGACGTGCGTGATCAAACAGGGCCGAAAGTTCCTCAGGTCGGCCGCGTCCAGGGAAGAACCCATCGCCAATTTCGCCTGCGCGCCGTGCAGCCCTCTTGCTATGTCCACCGACAATTATCGGCACATGACGGTCAATCGGCTGAGGACGACTGTAAACGTCACTGAACTGCACGAAATCGCCATCAAAACTGGCTGTTTCGTCGCTCCACGCCGCTCTCATTGCTCGGAGATACTCATCGGTGCGATCCCCTCTGCGTTCGAAGGGAATTCCAAGGGCTTGAAACTCTTCTTCCAGCCAACCGGATCCGACTCCCAGAATCATTCGACCCTTGGAGAGCCGATCAAGAGTCGCGACGGCCTTGGCGGTGACCAGAGGGTTCCGCTGCGGAATAATCATGACGCCGGTACCCAGGCGAATCTTGGTAGTGGCGGCAGCGATGTATGACAGCCAAATCAACGGATCGGGAATATCAAAGTCTTCCGTCCCACCCGGCATTCGTCCATCTTTTGCGTAGGGATATTGGGAGGTGTAACCCGCCGGCACAACCACATGCTCAACGGTCCAAATTGACTCACATCCCGCTTCTTCAGCTGCCTGGGCTAGTTCCACGGCTGCATCGGGCTCCACAAAGGGACCGGTATTTGCAAACATCACTCCGAACTTCATGGGATGACCCTAGTGGGCGAGCACCTTTTGGGCTCTACGGTGCAAGGGTGCTTACTAGTGCTGCGAGAAACCCGTTACCGCCTGTAACGGTCGCGTTTGTTGCCGCGAATGCAGCGTTGTTTGCCTTCACACACGACATGACGCGCATGGGAGACACCTCGTTGCGTCGAAACGTCATCGTGGATTGGGCGACTTACGGGTTCCCGATATCAGAAGTGGGGGAGTGGTGGCGTCTCGCAACGGGAGCGTTTCTCCACGCAGATATTCGCCATCTCATCTTGAACTTGATCATGTTTTTCCTGTTAGGAAAAAGATTAGAGAGACATCTTGGTTCGACTCTATTTGGGGCAGTCTGCCTGAACTCAATGCTATGGGGCTCTGCTGGAGCATTGGTTGTGGCGCCCGACACAGCGGTCGTGGGCGCGTCAGGAATCGTTTACGGGATCATGGCGGCGGTTTATGTCGTAGAGCGGTTATCCGGCAGGGACCCGTGGAGTGAAGGTTTGGGGACCCTGATCGTGATTAACGTCGTTCTTTCCTTTGTCGTTCCGGGTATCTCAGTAGGAGGTCACCTAGGTGGTCTCGTAGGGGGCTTGCTCGCTGGTTGGGTTGCAGGCGACCAACGAAGGCGCTCACCTATTCGTGTCTGGACAATGCTCCCGATACTAGGAATATGTGGATTTATGTTCGGCCTGATAGCAGCAGCAACATGGATAGACCCCCTCTTCTGAAGCTCCTAGGGGCATCAAAGTGTCGGTTCGATCCGCCATATCTGTGCGCACGTAGCAAGAAGAGCTACCAAGTGCCGATAACGGGTTGTGCGTATTTAAGGATTTCTGGCCAATTCTCGTCCCATGGCAAAGCACCCGAGCGGTCAGGCCACACAAATTGGCGAACACGCCACGGTTGATCACCATAAATCAGGGGCAGCGTCGGAAAATAGTCATCAAACTCAGAAACTTTGATGTCGAGGAGGGCGCTAACAAGATTGTTATCGAGTAGCCCGTCGAAAAGCTCTCCCGTAGGTAGCGATCCGCCGAGGCGTAATTGGTTAACGATCAAGTCGAGTAGCCCACGAGCTGCGACCGGAGCGAGACCAAAAATGACCAGTTCGGGATGCCCGAGAAATGCCTCAAGGCCAAAGGTGTAGGAGTATGCAGCGCGAAGGTGCTCCCGGTCCGAGGGGGCCACCGGTTCTATTCCCCACCCGTGAGTTTCGAGCATCCATTGGAGCTTCTCTTCGTGCTCCATTGGCTCGTAGGTGGGTTCCGTCACGACATCATTCTGCTCCACTTGCTCGGGTAACTGTTACTCCGCTCCGCTGACGGCTATGGCGAGCATCACAGCGCCAATTCCGCAACACTCAGCGACGCTGGGGGATTGGCTAAGTGCAAGGAACCCTATGACCGCGGCAGTCACCGGCAACAGCGCCTGAAGTAGCGCAAACTTTGCTCTAGTAATTTTTTTCATCACTACCTGGTCGATGCCATACGGAACGACGTTGGATAGCAGGCCGGTAGCGAGGGCGAGACCCAGAAGACCCGGACTTGCGAACGCGTCACCGACTCCCCCAATCCCTAACGGGCTGATCACCAAGGCCCCGATAAACATGCCTACCCCTAAGCCGTCGACAGCGGGACCTTCTTGGGCGACGCGGTGACCTAGAACTATGTAGCCGGCCCACATCGCCCCAGCCAGCAGCGCAAAAACAACCCCGAGCGAGGTGCCTTCACTTTGAAGTCCAGCCAAGACGATCACTCCGGAAGCAGCCAGTATCAACGCAAGTGTCGATCTAACAGTCCGTGCACCAATAGCGGCCACTGCTACAGGACCAAGAAATTCCATAGCCACGGCATTGCCCAGGGGGAGTCGATCCATGGCCAAATAAATCAACAAGTTCATTGAGGCCAGGACGACACCGAACGCGCCAGCCCACACAATGTCTTGCTTACTCCACACGCGTCGCCAAGATCGACGGAAGCCGATCAATACAAGGCTCGCGGCTAACACTCGCAGCAGCGCCACACTCGCCGGCGCTATCTGAGAAAACAGGCCCACCGCGGTAGCTGCGCCAAGATATTGGGATATGCCTCCGACTACGAAAAGAGCTTCTGGCGTTGGCTGCCGCATGCTTGCCATCAGAAATCTATCGTCGTGCCGACGCCAAGCCGTTTGGCTGCTGCAACAACTAAGGACGATGCCACCGCGTCCTGACAGGCAATCCCTACCGACTTAAAAATCGTGACTTCGTCCTGGTTGGAGCGTCCCTGATGAACACCCAAGACCACTTCTCCCAATTCCCTCACATCTTCGGACCGAATTAGCCCCTCTGAACGCGCAACGATCACTTCTCCTGCTTCAGCCCAACATGCGTCAGTGTGGTCAACGAACACTGAAGCCCTCGCCAGCAAAGTAGGAGGTATTTCCACCATGGACGTTTGAAACGACCCGACCCCCACAATGTGGGTTCCAGGTTTGACGGACTCGCCCGGAAATGTGGGCGACATGGAAGTGGTTGCAGTCCATATGACATCAGCGTCCGATACCGCTTCGCGAGAACTACCGACTACCTGAATTTCAGGACACCAATCTTCTTCACTAAGCCGGTCCGCGAGCCTTTGAGCATTTCCGTCTGTCGGGCTAAACAGTCGAACAACTTCAATATCTCGAGCGCAACATGCGGCCTCGATACCGGCTCGAGCCTGGGTTCCGCTGCCCAACATCGCCAGCGAATGACTCTCCTCTCGAGCTAAGAGTTCCAACGAAGCCCCACCGCCTGCCGCTGTGCGGATAGCCGTAAGTTGATTTCCATCTATCAAGGCGACCGGAGTGCCGGTCGCCGCATCGAAGACTTGAACTATGGCTTGGATCGCTGGTAGCCCTAACCGTTCGTTGTTCGGCGAGAAGGTCACCGATTTCAGAGTGACTTCCGAAGAGCCCTTGATATGTACTGGCATGAAAATTGCGAGATTTGGTGATGCGCCTAATGGAATGACCGTTCGTTGTGGCATTTCAGCATCACCGGAGGTACATGCGGCGTACGCGCGATGCATGCCCTCGATAGCGGCTTCCATGGAGAGACACACGGTTACGTCTGCTGCGGAAAGAACAAGCATCGGAGAATTACTTACGCAAACTCGATTAGTCGATCGAAAAGACCAATTGCTTCGTCCAAGACTGGAACGAGATTCGAGGGCACGGTGCGGCGAGATGAAAGGCCACGATCAAACCCTGTGGAACTATGAACGTTCTGATACCAAAACGGAGCCCACACTCCATCTTCGGGCTTCGGACCTGCAGCCCACGACAGCATCGAAGGATCCGGTTTGATATCCAAGCGGTCACACAGACTGTGTAGAAAACTTTCGGGGTTCCCTAAAAGGGCACTGGAGTCAATCACGATCGGCTTTTCGCCATGCTCAAGAATACTGTTTAGCAAGTGAACCTGATTTGCCAAGCCTGTGTCTGCGAGTGTCGCATCAGGTAGCTGTATAGCAAGCGATGGCAGCATGTCTCGAGGATCTCGGGTCAAAAGAATATTCTTGAAACCAACCAGGGAATCTTCGTTTAGTCCGACGAGGTGGTGGGCCATCTGTTTAAAAAAAACGACGTCAGAGTTGTACTCACCCAACAACACGTCGCGCACGACCACTTCGCCGTCGGGATTCTGGGCGTTAAGAACCTGATCGCGCCCAGGGTGGTCTCTGTCCGTCACCCGTAAATAATGAGCGTAGAGAGGTTCATCTACGACAGTGGTATCGAGGCGCTCGCGGAACGAATACATCAATGCGGTCGAAATGTTTCGTGGCCCTGACCAGCAGTTGATTCGCAAGGTCACGATCTGATGTCCGCCTCTACCGCCGATTCATACAACTCTCTCAGTCGACGTGTCATTGGACCCTCGCTACCGGCGCCTATGACTCGTCCGTCTACTTCGACGACGGGAGTAAGCCCTCCAAAGGTCCCAGTGACAAATGCCTCAGTTGAGGAATAAACATCAGTCAGAGAGAAGGCTTGTTCTCCTGATCGAATACCGTCGACTTGAGCAACCTCCAATACCACCTGCCTAGTTATGCCATTGAGGTTGTAGTGGCCTGATGACGTCAGTAATTTGCCGTTACTAACGCAGAAGAAGTTAGTTGCGTTGCAGGTAGCGACCGCTCCTGTGGGGTCGAGCATGAGGGCCTCATCTGCTCCAGCTTTGTTTGCTTGAATTAAAGCGATCACTTCGTGCAGTTTCGAATGACAATTCAGTCTTTGGTCGAGAATCTCGGGTCCAGGGCGTCGCACCGTCGCCGTAAACAATGTGATGCCATTTCGCCGTACCTCGGGATTCGCTGTCTTGTGTTCAGCGATGATCACGATGTTTGGTCCTCCAACGCAATTCGAAGGGTGCTGTGATGGAGTTGTTTTGTCACCTCTTGTGACCATTAGGCGCACATGGACGCCATCGGTCATCGAGTTACGTTCCACTGTCGCATTCAGGGCAGTAGAGAGTTCGTCGCGCCCAATGCCGATGTCCAGATCAATAGCTGCGGCTCCAGCGTAGAGCCGATCTAAATGCCTGTTGAGGAAAGCGAACTTGCCTTTATGTAGTCGTATTCCTTCCCAAATTCCATCGCCGACGAGAAATCCGCTGTCGAATACCGAGATCTTGGCCTCATGGCGCACGAAAAATTCGCCGTTGATCCAAATTTCAATTTGTTCATTGCGATCATCGGCTATCGCGCTGTGAGTGGTGCGCTTCATCGTCGAGAGGCTAGTCACCGAAAAGCCGTCCTGAGCACGTCGTGTGGGCAAAGGGGTCGCTATGGCTCGTTGCGGCGCATAGACTCCGGAACGTTCACGGCGTTGTGTACTGACGTCCATTGGATGGACCGTCTTCGAGTGCCACAGTGTCACGCCCAGGGAGGGCATTCATGAAGTTTAAGTTTTTGCGACTACTGAGTGTGTTATTTGCATTTGCACTAGTCGCTGCTGCATGTGGCAGTTCCGATGATGGCTCAAGTTCATCAGGTTCAGCCGCCAATCAAGAGGACAGCTTGGGTGATGGTTCCCTTGGAACCGTCACCGTAGAAGCTGGCGAAGACATCCAGATTCGTTCACTGAACGCAATTACGGGTGACGTCGCATTCCTCGGTATTCCAAACCAGCGTGGCGTTGAGCAGGCTCTTGTCGACTTCGGCGACATTCATGGCTTTAGCGTCACTATTGGCACAGGTCTTGACGACCTTTGTTCTGCTGACGGTGGTCAGGCTGCGGCTCAAACCATCGTGGCGGACGATGATGTCGTTGGTGTAATCGGAACCTCGTGTTCCGGCGCCGCTACAGCCGCTTCGCCATTGATTAGCGCAGCTGGCATGGTGATGATCAGCCCGTCAAACACCTCACCGGCTCTGACGTCTGATTTGGCTGGAACAGCTGGCGATAATTACCACGCAGGTTATTACCGCACCGCTCATAACGACCTTTTCCAAGGCGCTGCTATGGCCAAGTTTGTATATGACGAACTAGGTATTACCGCCGCCGCCGCTATCCATGACGGCGACCCGTACACCCAAGGACTGGCTCAAGCCTTCGCTGACGCTTTTGAAGCCCTAGGTGGCACCGTCACCGGCTTCACTGGTGTGAACAAGGAAGACACCGACATGGTGCCCGTCCTGACCGAGATTGCTGCTGGTTCGCCTGGCGCGCTCTTCTTCCCGATCTTCCAGCCCGCAGGTGACTTGGTCGCCGATCAGGCTCCGGGAGTATCAGGCCTTGAGGGCACCGTGTTACTTGGCGCTGATGGTCTGCAGGTCCAAAGCTTTATGGAATTGTCTCAAGCCGATGGCATGTACCTCTCAGGTCCGGATCTTCGCTATGGCAGCAACACCAACCAAAGCACCGGCGCGACAGCGGAGAAGTTCCTGGCTGATTATGAGTCAAATAACGGAAACCCGCCAGAGGCTCCATTCTGGGCGCACTCTTACGATGCCACCACGATTCTTTTGGAGGCCATCAAGGCTGCGTCATATTCGGACGGAGACAATCTGGTCATTGATCGAGCTGGTGTCCGCGAATACTTGGACAACCTGACGGGTTATGAAGGCATCATCGGGATCCTGTCTTGTGATGACTTCGGCGACTGCGGTGCTCAGCGCATCACTGTTGTTCAGAACGATTCATCAGACTTCGGGGCTTCGCTTGAGAACGTAGTGTTTGAATACGCGCCCTGATTCTCGCCCCATAATGGGCAAAGCTGATCTGCTTTCTTGAGGGATCAGTTATCCATGAATCGATATTGGCCCCGATTCGGCACCTCGCCGGGTCGGGGCCAAATGTCGGTTACCCACGTTGGCCAACTTGATACGGCGTCTCAGTTCGCTTCTACTTTCTGGAACCTATGTGACAACGACGCACGACGCGAAACTTACATCTCGAGTGCTGTGGGTCGATCGGTTTCTCACGCTCATACGGATCACGTTCATCGTTGTGATATCGGTTGGTCTTTTGGCGTTCGTTGCCCAGCAGATCAACCCTCAGAATCCGTTTGCGCAGTGGGCTAACCCAGATGCAACTGGATTAACCGCTCCACAATTCAAAGGGTTACTGGTCACAGGGCTAGCACAAGGTGCAATGTATGGACTGATAGCGCTCGGTTACTCGATGGTTTACGGCGTACTGGGGTTCATTAACTTCGCTCATGGGGAAGTCTTCATGGTTGGAGCTATGTCGGGGATGATTACCTCGAACAAGCTGGCTGATGCGGGCCTATGGGAGGACGCGTTTCTTCTGTGTCTTCTCTTCATAGTGGTGACATCAATCCTGTTGTCGACCGCCACGGCGGTGATCATGGAGCGTGTCGCCTACCGTCCCTTGCGAGGCGCCCCACGACTCATTCCGCTGATCACCTCTATAGGCGTTTCATTCTTCCTCCAAAACCTGTCAGTAGTTCTTCTCGGCCCGGGGGCGAAGTCCTATCCCACGTTGCCGAGCTGGTTGTCACAAAAAAGATCGCTTGTCGGTTTTCAAATTGAGGGAACAAAACTCCTTGTGTTGCTGACCGCTGCCGTCTCAATGGCGGGTTTGTGGTTTCTTGTGGAACGCACGAGAACCGGCAAGGCAATGCGAGCAGTCGCAGAGGACAAAGAAATCGCTGCCCTTATGGGTATCGATGTAAATCGAACCATCGTCAAAACGTTTGCGGTCGGTGGCGCTATGGCTGGAGTTGCGGGAATTTTGTGGGGGATTCTGTTCCGGAGTGTGATCCACACGACCGGGTTCTTGCCTGGCATCAAAGCGTTTAGCGCGGCAGTGGTTGGTGGGATTGGCAACCTCGGCGGGGCTATGGCGGGCGGTCTTTCTCTTGGTGCAGCGGAGGCAACGGCCCCGCTGGTGTTGCTGGAACCGCTCGGAGTTGATGGAGTTTCACAGCTTCGCGACGCCGTAGCGTTTGCTGTTCTCATCTTTGTCCTATTGGTACGACCGAGCGGGCTCTTTGGTGAGCGGCTGTCGGAAGATGAGCGGGCATGACGGCGACAGCAAACGACGCTTCGACTTTCGAAGCTCCAGGGCTTGACTGGCGTCGACAGATCAGGTTCTCAGCAATTGGGGCGTTGAGTTGCGCGTTTATCGCCCTCGCTGGGATGCCGGTAGGACTTGACCGACGAAGCATCGTTTACCCCGTTTTGAGTTTGGGATACCTATCACTTTTTTGGGTGCCCTTTGTATTAGCCAGCCTTGCCGGTAGCCAGGTCGTATTGGAAGGGATGGGCGAAAGAGAAAGAGATACCAGGGACCTGGCAGCTGGAGCGCTGGTCGGACTTGGCAGTGCGCTCGGTCTGGTCGGACTGATGATCCTGGTGAAGAACTTCAACCTTCGAGATCCTCTAGTGAATTGGAGTCCACAACTTCTCGAGCTGCTCTCCTTCAATCGTTCGACGACGTTGGGCATGTTGCTCTGGGTCGTTCTTGGGACGACACTGGGGCTTTTGGGCGGAGCGATGCATGTGGTGCCAGCGATGGTCCGGGCCAAGATTTTGACTGTCGTACTTTCTGTGCTCATCGTTTCCGTTCTTCAGACGTTCCTTACTGACTTACTCGAGGGGTTCAGACTGGAGGTCTTCACCGACTTCATCTATTACAAGCGTGGTGGTCTAGAAATCCTTGGGGCTCTCCTCGTAGCTGTGCTCGCGATCGCAATCCCCCTATTGGTAGCTGGCCGGATCAAGGGACTGCGTGCTCGCGTTCAGAAGATGCCCCCAGATGAGCGCAGTCGAGTCAACCTCGTTCTCCTAGGGGTTGGCGCGGCGCTTCTACTTGTGCTCCCGTTCTTTCTCGGGAAAATCGCTAACGAGTTACTCGCCAACGTGGGCCTCTTTGTCTTGTTGGCTCTGGGTCTCAATATCGTCGTTGGGTTGGCGGGAATCCTTGACCTTGGCTATGTCGCTTTCTTTGCAGTCGGGGGTTACACCACGGCGGTGCTTACCTCTCCCAACTCGCCTGGATTCTCACCTGAGTTGCCATGGCCGGTCGCGTTAATCGTCGTCGTAGTCTTAACCGGATTAGTAGGGCTGTTCATTGGCGCGCCCGTGATCCGAATGCGTGGCGACTATCTAGCGATCGTGACTCTTGGATTCGGCGAGATCATCCGCTTGTTGTTCTTGAGCGACTGGTTATCCGGCTGGTTTGGTGGTGCTCAAGGAATTACCAACATTCCCGGAGTTGACGTTGGAATAGGAACAGTAAAAGGCACCGACCCCAGATCCGTCTTCTTGCTGGTCTTGGTTTTCTGTGGGATCGCGATCTACGTCTCATGGCGCCTCGAACATTCGAGACTAGGTCGCGCCTGGATGGCGATCCGAGAAGACGAAGACGTCGCTGAAGCGATGGGAGTGAACACAACAAGCACCAAATTGATGGCTTTCGTTGTTGGAGCGGTACTAGCGAGCTTTTCTGGCGCCATTTTCTCAGCAAAGGTCGGATCGATCTTCCCGACCAGCTTCATCATGCTCGTATCAATCATCATCCTTGTCGTGGTCATCGTTGGCGGTATGGGAAATATTGCCGGGGTCATCGTCGGAGCTGTGGTACTGATCGGAGTATTAGGAGGCCCGAAACAGCCGGGTTTGCTGCAGGAGTTAGGCCAATTCAAACTTCTGATTTACGGTGCCTTACTCGTATGGATGATGCTCAAACGTCCCGAGGGTCTGGTTCCCAACGTGCGACGTAGCCGAGAACTTCACCAAGAAGAGTTCCTCCAAGACGCCTGGCTAAAAGGTGAGATCGACGAAGAGGATCCATCGTGAACATGCTGCAAATCCTCGATCTAAGTGTCACATTTGGTGGTCTCCACGCCCTGAGAAACTTGGATTTCCATGTCGAAGAAGGCGAAATTGTCAGCGTCATCGGGCCCAATGGCGCGGGCAAGACAACTTTCTTCAACATGATTAGTGGGATGGTCACTCCGACATCAGGGGAGATTCTTTTCGAAGGTGAGTCTCTCCTAAACCTAGATCCCAGCCAGGTAACTGAGCGTGGCATAGCTAGGACGTTTCAGAACGTGCGTCTCTTCGCCAATATGACGATTTTGGAAAATGTCATGGTTGCCCAGCACTGTCGGACCCACCAAAAGGTTTTCGGCGCACTATTACAGACCAAAGCTTTTAAGTCGGAGGAAATCGCGATTCGAGAATATGGCGAAGAAGTGCTCTCCTTTTTCGGTTCGCGACTGATCGGATACCGGCTCAACCAGCCGGCATCGGTTTTGTCATATGCCAACCGGCGTCGACTCGAGATCGCGCGAGCGATGGCAACTCGACCCCGCCTGTTACTTCTTGACGAGCCAGTAGCAGGGATGAATCCCCGAGAATCAGCTGAGCTAACTGCTCTAATTGGCCGTCTCCGAAGCGAATGGGGCTTCACAATCGTCATTATCGAACACGATATGAGCGTTGTCCGCGACGTTTCCGACCGTGTGGTAGTCCTAGATCACGGTGAGACCATCGCTCAAGGTTCGTACGACAGCGTTGCGAATGACCCAAAGGTCGTAGAGGCCTACTTGGGGCGACAGGTGCAAGATAAGAATGCCGACGAGGAGACGTCATCTTGACCGAAAATCAGATGCCACTCCTAGAGCTCCGAGGCATTAATACCCACTACGGTGCGGTCCACATACTCAAAGACGTCGATCTTGCCATTTTCCCAGGAGAACTCGTATGCCTACTCGGGGGAAACGCGAGCGGAAAGAGCACGACGCTCAAGACGCTCCTTGGCATGGTGACACCGACGACGGGAGACGTCGTTCTCGATGGTGAGATAGTCACGCATCATTCGACCAGCTACCGAGTGGAGCGCGGGGTGACAATGGTTCCGGAAAACCGCCGGCTCTTCAAACGGCTCTCAGTTAAAGAGAATTTAGAACTCGGCGCCTATCTGCGTACTGATCGCGATGGAATAGCTAATGATTTAGAGCGAGTATTTGAGATGTTCCCGCGCGTGAAGGAACGCCTGAACCAAAAATCCGGCACCCTGTCCGGAGGTGAACAACAGATGGTCGCGGTCGGACGCGCACTTATGTCCGACCCCCGAGTTCTCCTGATGGACGAGCCCTCTATGGGCTTGGCGCCTGCCTTGGTTCAGACCAACTTCGAACTAATCCAGCAGATTCATGAGGAAGGCGTCGCTATCTTCATCGTTGAACAGAACGCCAACATGGCGCTCTCGATCGCGGATCGAGGATGGGTGTTACAGACCGGAAAAGTGGTTCTCGACGACAGCGCTGAAGCCCTTCTCGCAAATCCGGAATTGCGCGCTAGCTACCTTGGTGAATCCGGGAGCGTCTAACAGGCGTTGGCTCTATGCAGGCCCCGGTCCCGTCTTCGTAGACGTGAGCGAGTTTCCAGCACGAGCTTGACGGCTCCTCTAATGGGCCTTAGTTCCCGAGATCGCGAAAAGTGTCAAACTGACCGGTCGCCGATCCTTCAGCGATCTTTTGTAACAGTTCTTCACCACCGTGCTCCTTGAGGATCATCTTGGGCAGTGCTGGCATCGAGTAGTTCTCCGGTAATGGAGGCACGGATCGGACCTTTCTGGCCATAGCAGCATCAACGTGTGGAGCCAATCTCTTCGCCTTCTGTGCGCGAGCCTCGGAGTCCCGTTCTTTGAACTCAGGAAGAATTTCTGTTCCGAAAATCTCGATGCTCTCCATGATGTGATCGTGACGGTTGTTTCCAGCCTGCAGAACAAAAATGACTTGATCGACGCCGGCTTGCTCGTAACGTTCAAGAAAAGACCGTAGCTGATCAGGAGTTCCGATCGCCCCACGGAGCCCTTCAGTTTTTCCCGCTGCGATTTTCGCCCCAAGTATCCCCTTTGCCTCCGCGACCACCGCCTCGGGGGAGTACCCAGCTCCAGCTCGCTTTTCGATGAACTCGCGCCAGACATTGGTGGTTCCAGGGAAATGATCCCCGAAGACGTAAAAGTGAGCGAGTGAGTACCCGAAGAAGTTTGCCCCTTCTAGCCCTCGACGAAGCGCCTCTGTTTCGTCGTGATGGGTCATCATCGTTGAGACACAAGCCAACTGGGGATTGACCGCCTCGCCTACAGGGACGCAACAGTCAACAAAGGTTTTCTCGTAGTCCTCGACCCAGAGTTGAGCTTCCTCGGGATCGACAAAAGCGAACGATAAGGCGCCCATACCCTTTTCAGCAGCCATCAAGATGGTCTCACGACGGCTGCAGGCTACCCACAAGGGGGGATGGGGAAGTTGGACTGGCTTGGGAACTACGTTGCGCGGAGGCATCGTCACATAGGTTCCTTCGACTCCGCTAAAAGGTGTTTCTGTCATACACCTGACAGCAACTTCCAAGCCTTCGAGCCACTCATCACGCTTGGTTTCCGGATCGACTCCGAACCCTCCCAATTCTGCAAGGGACCCCGATTCACCTGAACCGAACTCAACTCTCCCTCCCGAAACCAAATCCAACATTGCGAGGCGTTCAGCAACGCGGGCTGGATGGTTGTACTTAGGAGCAGTCAGTACAACGCCGTGACCCAGGCGCATGTTCTTGGTTCGCTGGCTTACGGCAGAGAGAAATACCTCAGGAGCAGATGAGTGGCTGTATTCCTCTAAGAAATGGTGCTCAACTTCCCAGACGTACTCGATTCCGAGTTTGTCTGCGAGCTCGCACTGGTCAAGCGCGTCTGAGATTAGGCGTTGCTCCGCTCCGCTGTCCCACGGTCGAGGAATTTGATGCTCGAAGAAAATGCCGAATTGCATGAATAGATCACTTTCCACTCATCAATGGGGGCTAATTCTGAAGGGGAAGGACGACGTTAGCTACACCCTCTAGCTCAGCAAACCAGTCATCTGGCTCACCAACTAAAATCGGCACGAACTTTGAGGCGCCAACTTCAATGAACTTTTCGAGCTGAGTCCTCAGCCCGTCGTGGCCGATGGGAATAATTTCTTCGGCAGAGACCCCGGGAGCACGGCGCTCAAGAATCGTTCGATAACTGGCCGGTAACTCGCCATGGCTGTAGGGAACAAGGACACCGAAATGTTCGGGATCCATGAATCTTTCATGCTCATCTGCCGCATCGTTTACGATTCTCCACCCTTGCGCTGCCATCTCGGGTGTGCAGAACGAAGGGAGCCAACCGTCCCCGAATCTCCCGCATCGACGTAATTCAACATCGGCGGCTCCTCCCAGCCAAATATCCATTGGTTTTTGCATCGGCTTGGGCAGGAGATCCACATCCTCGTATTGGTAGAAATCCCCTTGGTGCGTTACTGGTCCCTCCTCCCACATTCGCTTCAGCAAAGGGAGAGCCTCATTGAACATTTTGGCGCGTTGTTTGCGTTCAACCCCAAAAGCAGCCTGCTCGTGAACGTCTGCGACTCCGAGTCCGAACGCCGGCAGAAGACGACCGTTGGAGAGTCTGTCGAGACTGGCAAGCTCTTTTGCTAGAACGGCCAAGTTTCTGCCGGGCAGAACCATCACAGAAAACCCGAACTTCATCCTCGTTGTTCTGCCCGCGGCGTATGCCACCCCAACGATTGGGTCGGGGCATTCGCCACCTAGACGCTCGCTGAGCCACAGTGAATCGAACCCCAGTTGCTCAAGAGAATCGACGAAGGGTTCAAAAGTCGAATGATCGTTGGTGAAACTACGGGTTCCTAGACCAAAGCCAACGCGAATCTTCATGCCAAGACCCTAGAGCAGCTAACTCCACCACGCCGTGTGAGAAGTCATATGTTTGCCTAGTGTCTCTAGGTGTATGAGCGAAACTCCCAACATTGAGGCCCTATATAGGCTTGACGGCAAAGTTTGTGTTGTAACTGGCGCTTCCAGCGGCTTCGGCGATCGATTCGCCCGAGTGTTGGCGGCAGCTGGAGGGAAAGTCGTTGTTGCTGCACGCCGCCACGATCGACTCAAGAAGCTGGCGTCGGAACTCCCTGACGCTCTAGCAATCCAGTGCGACGTGAGCGACGACGATCAGTGCCGACAACTGATTTCTCAAACCGTTTCTCATTACGGTCAAGTCGATGTGTTGATAAATAACGCCGGCATTACTGATGCTGTGCACGCTGCAGAAGAAGCGAAGATTGAAACCTTTCGAAATGTCGTCAATGTGAATCTCAACGCGTGTTTCCTTTTATCGGCGCTGGCCGCCCAGGACATGTTGACCCGTGGAGAAGGAAGCATCATTAACGTCGCATCGGTTCATGGCCTAGTGGCGTCGGCCCCTAACCTTCAACCGGCCTATGCGGCGAGCAAAGCGGGTCTGGTGAATTTGACCCGAGACCTCGCAGTCCAGTGGGCTAAGCGAGGTGTGCGCGTGAACGCGCTGTGTCCCGGATACTTCGACACTGAGTTGACCCATGTCATGTTCGAAGATGAACGATCGACGAAATGGATTGCCCGTAATGCATCTATGGGCCGCGGCGGCGCCGTAGAAGAACTGGATGGTGCTCTCTTATTTCTGGCTAGCGATGCCAGCAGTTACGTCACCGGAATCCCGCTTCCAGTCGATGGCGGCTGGGTAGCGCGATAAGGGTTCTCGCCCAACAAGCCAGATACCCGTACCCTCGGTTGTTGCGATGATGCCTCGACGAATCCTTTTCTTCGTAGCCGTACCGTCCTGTATCGCTGTTCTACTCGCGAGTGCGTGGTTACTGCTGGATCCACAGCCTCAACCAAGCATCTTCCGATGGGTTGTAGTTGTGGTATCGGTCGGGGTCGCTTTGTTGCTGCTGTGTAGTTCTATCGCTGTCTTATGGACGGGTGGACAACAAGAAGCAGAACTTGCACATGCCGCCCGACACGATCCGGTGACTGGACTAGGCAACCGCCTGCAGGCCGTTTCTCGGCTAGAAGAAACTCTGAAACGATCGCTCCAAACTGGACGAGCCGTCGGTGTTGTGTTCTGCGATCTTGACGACTTCAAAGTCGTGAACGACGTTTACGGGCACACGGTCGGAGATCGCTTGTTAGCTGCGATTGGAGCGCGCTTCGCCGACTCGGTGAGACCGACAGACACTGTTGCCCGATATGGCGGCGACGAGTTCGTGGTCGTCTGCCCTGAATTAAGAGATGCAAGCGATGTGGGGCTCGTTGCCGAACGGCTGGGAATAGCGATGGAGCGCCCATTCGTTATCGGTGGCCATTCTCTAACTGCAAGGGCCAGTATCGGCTTCACCGTCGGCTACGGAACCCGTAACAACGCTGAAGAACTTTTGACCCGCGCCGACGCAGAAATGTACCGAGTAAAAATGCAGCTTTAGGTAAGAGCGGGTGTTCCCTCAAAGGCGCCAGGATCTTCCGGAGCCGGAAGAAGTGGTCTGCAACGCCACGCCATGGCCTCCTCAACTCCTGCCAACACGCCTCTCCAATCTGCCGGGTTCCATCCCTCTGCGAAACCAGCCAAAGAGCCATCTTGAGCAATATGGGCAAGTGCGGGCAGACGCTCAAGCCCGAGAGAACTCACTAGTTCGCGATCCTCGTCGATCAAGACCAGCCATTCTTTTGAATACTTTCCCAAGTACTCGCGAGCCCCATCCGCATCACTCGTTACGACAAAAGCACAGCGCACATCGGCTTCCTCGTAATGCGCGAAAATTCGGTCAGCGGTCGGAATGATCCACCCGCTTTCATGGGTATAGGGATCAAGCACAACGGTGAGAAGATTGAAGTATGTCAACCATTGAGACAAGGTCTGTTCAGCACCATCGATGGTTGCAAGTGTCAGCTGATTCGAAGGGTCAGTCACCACGAGAGCCAAGCTAGCGCGCTGGATGGTCAGTACCCACTTACATCCAAATTCAATTGAGTTCACCCTGTAGGTGAGACATGTGGCAATCTGCTCTCGTGCATCCCATCGAACGGCTTCGATACGTAGCTCGCGCTGGTGGCTTTGATCAACTCGATTTGGCCCGCGAAGCAGCTGATGCGTTGGCCTCACTTTGGGGTGAACCCGCTGAGCTGGTCAATGCGTGCCGACGGATGTTGCATCACCACCCTCTAGCTGGCTCCCTCTGGGCGATGGCTAGCAAGGTGTTGATTGCAGCAGATGCTCGAGGGGCAGCCGCGGACTTTGTACAAGAACTCAACGTTGACCCAACGCCGAGTCGCGTCGCTTCTGCCCTTCCGAATGACGCGACGGTAGCCGTCATCGGCTGGCCTGACCTAGCCATGGAAAGCATTCACCTTCGCCGTGACGTCAGCGTGCGGGTAATAGATGCTTACGGTGAAGGAGCAGGGCTTGCCCGGGCACTCATGCAACGTGAAGTCGAAGTAACCGAAGTTCCGTTAACTGGGCTAGGACAAGCCTGTGCCACGGCTGACGTAGTCATCATTGAAGCAGCCGCTGCGGGTCCCGAAGCCCTGATAGCCCCTTCGGGTTCCTATGCGGCTGCGATTTGTGGGCTACACGCAGGGAAACAGACGTGGGTTGTCGTAGGAGCCGGCCGAGCCCTCCCGCAACGTCTCTTCGAAGTAATAGAAGACCAGCTAGCGAAGCAAGATCCTCTAGAGGCCGATGAAGAAGTTGTTCCTATGACAGTGATCAGTCACGTCGTTGGACCAAAAGGAATGACTCTATCCAACGTCGCTATGAGAGAGGACTGTGGCGTTGCAGCCGAACTTCTTCGCCCGGGTCTCTAATGTGGCGAAGCGGAGGCCTGAAAGGCCGGTCAACGCGCGTCGGCTAACAACCGACGCGCAATCAGCTTTAGACACAAGGTTTCGTCCGCACCTTCAAAGATGGACAACACACGGGCATCGACAAAAAGACGACTGACTGTGTACTCCTCAGCAAAGCCGAAACCGCCGTGGATTTGAAGGGCCTCGCGCGTAACCCATTCAGCGGCTTTGCAGACGTAAGCTTTCACCATTGAAGCTTCCAGGCGTCCTTCGCCCTTTGCCATCATTTGAGCCACCGAGTAGCTGTACTGGCGCGAGCCCTGAATAATCGCAGCCATCCGCCCCAGTTTTGCCTGAGTGAGTTGGTACTCGATGACTGGGCGGCCAAAAACTGATCTGTCTTGGGCATAGGCACGAGCTTCTTCGTACGCCGCTTGCATAACGCCTACTGCTCGAGCGGCAGTTTGGAGTCGACCGTTCTCGAAACCAGCCATCTGCATGTAAAAGCCTTTGCCCAGTCCTTCCTCGCCGCCGATCAAATTTTGCTCAGGAACGAACCAATTGTCGAACGCTATTTCAAAGCTGTGCATGCCTCGATAGCCCAAAGTTGGGATCGCTCGCCCCTCCATCGAGCCGCCATTGTTCTGGGAGAATTCGAAACTGTGCCCTCCTGCCTCGGGTTTGGGAACGATAAACAAACTGAGGCCGCGATGAGTTTTGCTGCGGTCAGGATCGGTGCGGGCCAGCAACATCAACACGTTTGCTCTTCCAGCAAATGTGCACCACGTCTTGACTCCGTTTATGACCCACCCGGCGTCGACGGCAGTTGCGGTGACCTTTAAATTTGCAACGTCAGACCCGTAGTCGGGTTCTGTGACAGCGACAGCGACCATTGTCTCGCCCGTCGCGATTTTAGGAAACCACTCGCGCTTTTGTTCTTCTGTTCCGCCACGCTCGAGTGCTCTAGTCAAGATCTCTGGTCTCGTGATGAGAGAACCTCCAGCACCCAACGACGCACGAGAAAGCTCTTCAGTCGCGATTACCATTCCCATGTAGTCGCTCTCGCTCCCTGTCGCGAAACCGCCGTATTCTTCGGGGACTGACAAGCCGAAGCATCCGAGCTCAGCTAAACCGCTGATGATGTCTTCGGGGATGTCAGTGTCCTGGCGATGAATGTGCTCCGCTTGAGGCGCAATCTTGTCGTTGGCAAAACGGCGGAAGGTATCGGCCACCATTTCGAAGTCTTCGTCAAGGTGCCGAGGTGCTTCCACCAGCGCTAGCTGAGCCACGAATTGCGGATCTCGGAAAAGGCGAATGAATTCCCGAGCGGGATCCAGTTCCCCGTTTTCCGCTCCCCAAGCGGTTTCGCGGCCAAAGAGCTTGGAGTGGAGGTCCGCCAAGACATCAGCAATGAACGCGCAAGCTAGTTTGCCCTCATTCTCTCCCTTGGCCCCGTAATCGAGTAATGAGCGACTGATTTCGATTGCAGACGCGGCATGTGCAAGGTCATAAAGAAGGCTTTGATGCTCGTCTGCGTCAGGTAGAGCAGCTGCGTGACTGACAGCGCGATCAATTATCGATACACCAATTGCTAACGCGTCAGCGGCGGCTTGGAGATCCGGTGCAGTCATAATTCTTCACCACTTCGTCAAGTCGGGACAATGACACAGGCTATGGGCAGAGGACTCGAAGACACAAAGTTTCTGTCGAGCATGGTGAACTCTAGAGGGAAGTGTCGCTCCCAGATGTTGATGATTCTCTACGCTGCATCGTTGTTCATAGTCCCTACCCCAAACTAAGGGTTCTTTGAGTACCTATTCTTGACGCAACATCACGATTTGTAAGCAAGAGGCAGAGGCGAACCTAAACTTTTCTTATGGCGTCGACACCTGAAATCGGTGAGTTTCAAGTCGGGTTAGAAGGGGATGGCTTCACTAGTGCCCTTCTTCGCTGGGCCGTCAAATCGCGACGCGATCTACCGTGGCGTTTAACGCGAGACCCTTGGGCTGTGTTGGTCTCCGAGGTGATGCTCCAACAGACACAGGTCAGTAGAGTCGAAGTCAAATATTCAGAATTTTTGGATTACTGGCCAACCCCTGAGAATTTGGCTCGTGTCGAGCTTTCCGAGGTGCTGAAGTTTTGGATAGGGCTCGGATACCCGCGCCGAGCCCGGAACCTTCATCAGGCGACGCAACAGATAACGAAACTACATCAAGGCAGAGTCCCACAAGAGTTAGGTCAACTTCTGCAACTGCCGGGGGTAGGCCCGTATACGGCGAGAGCGGTGATGGTGTTTGCCTTTGAAACACAACTGGGTGTGGTGGACACCAACGTGGGTCGATTACTCGCGCGTTGGTGCGGTAGTTCCCTGCGTCCAAAAGCTGCTCAGGAGTTAGCCGACAAGATCGTGGCGCCTGGCCGGTCATGGGACTGGAATCAGGGACTGTTCGACTTGGCAGCGACCGTATGCACTAAACGGAACCCTCAATGTCACAGCTGCCCCGTGAAGTCATGGTGTGCGTGGCAGGGAGCGGGTAAGGACCCTGCTGAAGGAAGCGCGGGAGTCAGTAAAAGACAACAACCGTTCTCCGGAAGCAATCGTCAAGCGAGGGGACGACTGTTGTCAGCGTTAGCCCAAGGTTCAATGAAAACGTCCGACGCGGCCGCAGTAATGGGGCTTCTCGACGAACAATGCCGCGTAGATCAACTGGTAAACGATCTCCGAGACGAAGGTCTCGTCGCTTCTCAAGGCGACGTGTTACTGCTTGGTGATTTGGTCAAGTAGCTCGTCGATTGCTTTGTCGGCAATCGTCACCATCTCATCGTCAGTACGATCCTGAATCGGGTGTTCGACCCAAACAGCGGCCGGGTCAAACCCCAGAGACTTTCCTTGCACTTCAGCACCATCAATGAATTGGGTGGTAGCTACAAAAACCCCGGGAAGCCCACGTCGTTCCAGGTCAGCGATGTCATGCACACTGCATGACGTGCAACTGCCTCAATCGGCTAGGGCCTCGATCACAACGTCACACTTAGTGGCGATTTCGTGACGTAAATCAACAGGAGCTGGCTTTGTGAAGGTCGGCTTACGAAACCGCTCGACACGAAGTCCGCGCTCGACAAGGCGTTCTTCGATCCGATCGAGAAAGCGGTCGCCTCTCGGCTTACTGATGTCAAGCAACCCGACGGTTAAGCCATCAAGGCTGGTCGGGCGATCAACTCGCGGAATCTTTGCAGGTTCAGTCTCGTTCGTTGGATCTAGCACCTTGGTCATAGGTTCTCCCTTGCTACGGAATGATTTCGACGCAAACTGGGTTCGACCCCATCTCGCCGTTCACCCATCCCCCAATAATTGCCGAAAACAGTCCGGCTCCGCCACCACAATGCACTATGTGTAACCCATTAGGGCGGAATTTTGGAAGATCGAGGTCTGCCATCGCTTCGGGTAGGCCTTCTGGAATCCCTCCTGCCCCTCGAATTAGCTCCTTCCCAGGTCTGACGGTCAGTGCAACAATCCGATCAACTAGCTTCTCTCGTGACCAACCCGCATCACCAAAGATTCGAGAGTGGTCGGGTGCCACCGCCAAGATTGCGTCGAAACCCAGAATAAGTTTCGGGTGCTGAATCGAGATCAGATTTGCGGCATAGGTGCGGGCAAGAGACTCAGGGTCTCGTGATAACTGATCGACGACATTTCTCGGGGCTTCCCCTGGGAAAGCTAAGACCGTGTTCGTTCCGCTTGGGAACCCGTACATCGTTGAAATCGGTGTCCAGGGCGAATCGGCTTCTCGTTCAGCAAAACAGAATCCGACTTTGGCGGGAGACCCGAGCGCTGCTCGATCAACTTCCCCTGGCCGCCCGCCCCCGACGTTTCGTATAACTAGTTGAAGGGCACGTCCGATGGTGCTGTTAGCACGGTTTCCCTGACCCAAAGCGTTGTTCTCGGAGTTCATGCCAATTTTTGTGGCAATTGGTCCATTGACGACGAGCACTGGAGCATGAGGCATGGTCGTTGCCAACAAGCCATGCATGTTGAACCCATCGGTACAAACTGCCTCCAGAGCTGCGAGGACCACGGGAAGATATTCGGGCCGACATCCAGCCATCACCGCGTTAATGGCGACTTTTTCAACAGTGCACGGCACTAAGTCGGGTGGGACAGTCGCAACAATGTCCTCAGGTGAACGAGTCGTGCCTTCAAGCATCGCGAGTACTCGGGATTCGGTGGGCGGGACTACAGGTAGCCCGTCCGTCCAGCCTCTTTCGAACAAAGCTTCGTGAGTGTCTTCCAGGGACGCGAATTCGACGCGTCTTCCCAGGAGTTTTGATCCGCCGAATCTGACGGTGAGTTCAGCGCTTAATGATGGATCGACCGATAATGAACCGCAGCCCGGCCGCTGGTCCGGCAAGTGAATTCCAAGTTCTGACACTCCGGACAATCGTTCCCACTGAGGACGTGACCAACCGACAGTCCGATCTATTTCTTGGCCATTTTGGACGAGTAGAAGTGTTGGAACGGTCTCAATGTGGTGATGCCAAGAGACGGCTAAATCAGCGTCCAACATTCGGTTGCTGATTTCTGCGGGAAAATTGGGATTGTCCTGAGTGAAGACTGTCAGATCAGACTTTTTCGCTAACTCGACGAGAACAGGAGCGATCAGCTCACACGTAGGGCAATCTTGCTTTACGACCGCCACTAGACCATCGGGTAAATCAGGTACCTCGGTTTGACTCATACCGGCGACGATAATCGCATCTGATGACGAGTTCGAAACTGTGGGGTTACTTCCGGCACTACGCTCCGGCGGAGTCTTCGAACAAGGAGCCAAGGTGAGCGATATCGATTCTGGAGTCTTCCGAAATGTGTTGGGGCATTTTGCTACCGGGGTCACTGCAGTGACCGCGGTCAATGATGGGCAGCCAGTCGGCATGGCCATCGGCTCTTTTACGTCCGTGTCCCTCGACCCTCCTTTGGTAGCTTTTTTGCCTGGGAAAGAGTCCGGATCCTGGGAAGAAATCCGAGCGTCGGGTTCATTTTGCGTCAACGTTATGGGTCAAGATCAAATGGAGGTTTGCGGCGTAATGGCAAGCCGTTCAGATGATAAATTTGCCGACGTAGAGTGGTCCCCGGGCCCATCTGGATCACCAATTATCGCGGGTTCAATTGCCTATATTGATTGTGAGATCGAGGCGATACATGACGGCGGCGACCACCACATTGTCGTGGGTCGGGTCATAGAACTTGAAGTATTGGAAAGTAAAGAACCGCTACTTTTCTTTCAAGGCAACTACGGCACTTTCGGTTGAGTTAAGGCAGTGTCGGTAGTGGCGCGAATAGCGCTCGGCGCAGTTTTCTTACTCTCTGGGGCATTGAAACTACGTGACCAATCTTGGCCCACTGCGGCGATGACGTTGGGGGCGCCGCGTCAAATAGTTCCGTTAATAGCTCCAGCAGAGATTGCTTTGGGAGCTTTACTCGTCGCTGGTGTAGCTGCTCCGGTTCCGTCTTTACTGGCGGAGCTAGCACTAGCAGGATTCACCATCGCGATATTGCGTGTCATGCGTCGCCCACTCAGCGAGCGACCAGTGTGTGCATGTTTTGGTCGATGGTCAGCTCGCCCAGTAGGCAGCAGTTCGGTCGTTCGTAACTTGATCCTTCTCGCATTGGCCGCCCTGTCAACCGGTTTCTGAATGCTCCGCCAAATTCAATATGTCTAGAGCAAACGACAAGATGAAGGCTTCGTCTCGCCACGCGTCGTAGCGACCAGAAGGTCCGCCATGACCTGAGCCGAGTTCGGTTCGAAGCAAAATTGGTAGTTCGGATGTACTGAAGGAACGAAGCTTGGCAACCCACTTGGCTGGTTCCCAGTACGGAACTCTTGGGTCGTTCAGCCCGGCGGTAACCAGCAGTGCCGGATGATCTGCGGCAGTTACGTTCTCGTAGGGTCCGTAGGCGGACATCAACTCAAAGGTCAACAGATCGTTTGGGTCTCCCCATTCGTCGTACTCGGTGATCGTGAGTGGAATCGTTGGATCGAGCATCGTGTTCACATTGTCGACAAACGGAACTTCTGCGACCACGCCAGCAAAAGCATCAGGTCGCTGATTGACCATTGCCCCCATCAAAAGACCCCCAGCGCTGGCTCCGCGAGCAACAACACGGTCTGCGTCTGACCAACCCTCGCTAACAAGATGGTCCCGACAATTCCCGAAGTCCGTAAAAGTGTTTTGCTTATGTTCTAGACGGCCCTGCTCGTACCAGGTTCGGCCAAGTTCTCCGCCGCCGCGAACGTGAGCGATGGCGAAAACAACCCCTCGATCCAAAAGCGAAAGGCGCGCTGATGAAAATGATGCTGGTATTCCCACCTCGTACGCTCCATATCCATAGAGCAACGTTGGAGCTGGCCACGTAACGGCATCGGGTCGCCAAACAATACTCACGGGAACCTGAACCCCGTCAGCTGAGGTGGACCACGTTCGCTGGCTTTTGTACGCCGCTAGGTCCGTGTCACCCAGAACTGCTTGTTGTTTAAGTAGCCGACGCTTCTGAGTATCGATATCAATTTCGAACGTGGACGGCGGAGTCACCATTGATGTGTACCCATACCGGAATATGCGCGTCTGGTACTCAGCATTGGCCCCTGGTCCCGCCTCGAAGACGGGTTCGTCCATCTCCACCTCAAATTCCCTGTCGGTCGCGTGGTCCAACACGCGAAGTACAGGAATCGCATGGCGACGCTCGGTAACCACCGTGAAAGTTTCAAACGCGTCGACGTCCTCGATCCGTACCCCTTCACGATGTGAAATGAGTTCCTGCCAGTTGCTGGATCCGGGAGCGTCAACCGGAGTTTCTACCAGCCGAAAATCGACTGCATTATCGTTCGTCAGAATCAATAGACGATCGCCTTGATGACACACCCGGTATTCGTGACCCTCGCGTCGAGGTTCGACCAGTGATAGTTCATTGTTGGGTGTGTCGGCATCCAGCAGCCAGTATTCCGAAGAGGTCTTGGACTCACTGCCAATCACCACAAACCTCTCACTCCTAGTACCTCCGACTCCAACCCAAAATCGTTCGTCCGGTTCGGTGAATACCGTGACATCTTCTGATGGCAAATCGCCGACTACATGGCGGATGATCCTGTTGGGTCGCCGAGCAGCATCAGTGAGAACCATGAAGAGGGTTCGGCAATCATTGGCCCAAACCAAACCATATGACAGCTCCCGGATACCGCTATCGATGACTTTTCGGGTATGAAGATCGATGACCGTGAGGTCGTACTCCTCATCACCCTCGGTATCGGTGGTGTAAGCAAGAAATCGATGGTCTGGACTCACCGTAAGGTCACCTACAGCGAAATAATCAGCGCCCTTCGCAGCTTCATTTTCATCCAACAAAACCTCTTCGCTCTCCGGGTGCCCAAGACGTTGACGCACATGAAGGGGGTACTGAAGACCTTCTCCCGTTCTAACTCTGTATTCCCAAGAGCCCTTTGGGATCGGCACGGATTGATCCGATTCCTTCACCCTTGACTTAATTTCGTGGAAAAGAATGTTGCGCAGACCCTCGAGATGAACTGTGGATTGATCCGTCCAACTGTTTTCAGCGCGTAAGTAGTCAAGAACGTCTGAATCATCACGATCACGCAACCAAAACCAGGGATCTTCTTTGGGTTTCCCGTGGGCCAGGCGCGTGTGGGCCCGACGAGAAGCTATTGGGGCTGTGTTCTGAGACGAAGCCATCGGCTGGACGTTAGCGGCCTAGAACCATCGGAACTCAGCGTAGATAGCGTTTCTGCCCTGTAGTTTGCTGGTTGCTGTCCCACGTGATCGACTGAGGATGAACATGCCGATCTATGCGCTAGGCGAACATCAACCTGAAATCCACCCCGATGCGTGGGTGATGCCCGAAGCAGTGCTGATCGGACGTGTCCGAGTCGGCGCTCGCGCCACCATTTGGTCGGGGGCGGTACTTCGTGGCGACGACAACACCATCGTCATTGGTGAAGAAAGTTCGGTCCAGGACAATGCTGTTTTGCACGTGACAGACGAGTTCTCGACCGTGGTTGGGCGTCGCTGCACAATCGGGCACTTAGCTCATTTAGAAGGATGCACGATAGAGGATGAGGCGTTGGTGGGAAGCGGAGCGATTGTTCTCCATGAAGCAGTTATCGGTGCTCGGGCGCTAGTTGGGGCTGGCGCAGTAATCCCAGGAGGTATGCACGTACCCCCGGGTTCGATGGCCTTAGGAACTCCAGCGAAAATACGAGAAGGTGTTGACACTAATCCGCTGATCTTGCCGGGCATTGAAAAATATATCCAGCGCGGGAGCACCTTTCGGGAGCACTTGCGTCTTATCGAATGAGAAGCAGCGTTCGATGCCCTAGGGTCAGCGCATGGCGAATGCGTCGGTTGATTTAGGGAGAGTTGGTCTTTGGACAGGCGTGCTTGACAGCATGCCCTCGTCAGCGGCAAATGAACTGTGCGCTGAGGCTGCTGAACTTGGCTTTCAAACGATCTGGATCCCCGAAGCTGTTGGCCGTGACCCCTTCGTCACGGCAATGCGGGTCCTCGAAAATACGACGAACGTGAAGATCGCTACGGGTATCGCGAACATTTATGCGCGCGACGCCATGACCATGGCGAATGCTCAGCGAAGTATTGAAGAAGCACACCCGGGAAGATTCTTACTTGGGCTGGGAGTCAGTCACCTTCATCTAGTTGAGTGGGTCCGAAAGCACGACTATTCCAAACCGCTTACCTACATGCGCGAATACCTCTCGTTAATGCATAAAGCCCGCTTTATGGCGGTGGGTCCCAATGAGCTTCCCGAGATAGTGCTCGCTGCCCTAGGCCCCAAGATGCTCGAACTGGCGGCATCTGAGACCGCTGGTGCGCACCCATATTTCGTTCCTCCCGAGCACACGGAGTTTGCTCGATCGGTTATGGGTCCAGATGCTCTGCTATACCCCGAGCAAATGATTGTCATTGAAGAAGACCCTGACACGGCGCGATCGATAGCGCGTCAACACATGAAGACCTACACGGCGCTTCCGAACTACGCGAACAATCTCATACGTCTTGGTTACGAGGCTGGGGATATCGAGAATCTCTCCAATAATGTCGTGGATGCGGTGGTCGTGTGGGGAACGATGGACTCGATCCGCGCTCGGGTTCAGGCACACTTCGACGCGGGAGCCGATCACGTGTGCGTGCAAGTTCTTACCGAAGAACCCAACCAGGTCGCTGACGGATGGCGAACTCTTGCCCCGGTGCTGATCGGCTGAAACGTTGGCTTCCGTTCGCACCGAAATTACCGAACTCGCGACGGGCCTGGGAATGCTCGGATATGACAGCCCGACCGAAGCTGTAAGCCGGCTTCCCGAACAATTCGTTGACGTGACCGAAAGCGTCTGGGAACAGTTCGCCAAAGCCGTCGACGAATCACTTCATCGCGTCGATTTCGCTGGAGCGTACCGAAACGGCCAAGTTTTCCTGCAAGCCCGCGACGGATTGAGGGGCCGTCCTCCGCTGATAATCGAGTGGAAGGGTAGTCATCGAAGTCCTGGCCACGACCAGCTGCCGATTGATCTGCGGGTCGACCACGTGTACCTGATCTCCTGTAAATATTCGTCCAAAATTTTACTGAACGCGGCTCCGTCGAACCTTTTCGCAGCAAGCCGGGATGTGGGGGACTGGTATGACCACGCCGCTCCCGAACAGCACCAAGCGCTGTACGCAGCGGTTCGGGCTGAGATAGACACGGACTCTGATTTGCCGCCCTTTGTGGGTGATTTAGCAAAACATCACCGAACCAAACTCAAAACTGTTCTGGCCGAAAACGAGTGGAGTGCTAAGTGCGCTGTGGCCTACCGCGAGTTAGCTGCCGAAGTCGGCCGCGTTACCGCTAACCAGTGGCGCAAATCAGTGGCTACTAAACGTCAGAGAGAAGCCCTTCTTTGGCGGTTGTTACGCATCGGCCCGGCCCCCTATTACGTACTGGGATCGGCGAAAGATCGATCACTCAGGCTTTTAGTAACGACGCCTTGGGATTGGCGTCGTCGTTTCGAATTCCGTGACCTAGAAATGTGGGGCGAAGAAGCCGGCCAACCAAAGGTCGGGTGGCGCGCCACCGTTCGCGACCACGAAGCCGCAGTAGAGACCAACGTCGACGGGCACGTCGAAGTTCGGTGGAGCCATGGGCGGTTCGCACAAGCCCCAGAGGCGAAGGTGTATCTAGATACACCCCACAATCAGGTACCGGGTTATCTCCATATCGATGATGCTGATTCCTGGTCAGGCGCACGTAGTGGGACCGGAATACAATTACCACTATCCTGATAGTGGTAATTCCTTTACACGGGAGTCTTCGTGACTGACACCGAACCAAATGTCGCAATCGATCTAGGCAAATACGAACTGGGTTGGAGTGACGAAGAGGATTATGTATTCAAGCCTAAAAGGGGCTTGAACGAAGACATCATCCGAGAGATGTCGTTTATGAAGAAGGAACCTGAGTGGATGCTCGACTTCCGCCTACGGTCCTACAAAATTTTTCAGAGCAAACCAATGCCCAACTGGGGCGGCGACACCTCTGGTATTGATTTCGACAACATCTACTACTACATCAAACCCACGGAAGGACAGGTCGACGCTTGGGAAGAACTGCCGGATTCGGTTAAGGAGACCTATGAAAAACTCGGCATACCCGAGGCAGAACGTAAATACCTAGCTGGTGTGACTGCCCAATACGAGTCAGAGGTCGTGTACCACCGAAATCGCGAAGACTTAGAAGCCCAAGGCGTCATCTTCTCTGACATGGACTCAGCAGTGCGCGAACAGCCCGAGCTCATCCAGAAATATTTCGCGACCCTCATCCCCCCTGGGGACAACAAATTCTCCGCTCTTAACTCAGCTGTTTGGTCTGGTGGCTCGTTCATCTACGTCCCACCTGGCGTGGAAGTTGAGATGCCGCTGCAAGCGTATTTTCGCATCAACGCGGAGAATATGGGTCAGTTCGAACGTACCTTGATCATCGCCGATGAGGGCGCAACGGTTCACTACATCGAAGGATGTTCGGCACCGGTCTACACCACTGACTCGCTGCACTCAGCAGTAGTTGAACTTGTTGCGCTCCCCGGCGCACGCATCACATACACGACGATTCAAAACTGGTCGAACAATGTGTTCAACCTTGTTACCAAGCGCGCCGCCGCCTATGAGGAAGCGCACGTCGAATGGATCGATGGCAACATCGGATCCCGTCTGACGATGAAATATCCAGCCGTGTATCTCATGGGACCAAAAGCATCAGGCGAAGTACTATCCGTCGCGTACGCAGGCGAAGGCCAACATCAAGATGCCGGAGCGAAAATGGTTCACGCGGCTCCCGAGACCACTTCGAAAATTGTGTCGAAATCAATTTCCAAGGACGGGGGTAGAACGACCTACCGTGGTTTGGTGCGAGTCGAAGAAGGCATGGATAACTGCCGATCACATGTTCAATGTGACGCCTTGTTGCTCGATGAAGATAGCCGCTCGGATACCTACCCTTACCAAGAAATCGGTGCCCGCGACGCAGAGATCGGTCACGAAGCGACCGTGTCGAAGGTTGCAGATGACCAACTGTTCTACTTGATGAGTCGTGGACTTTCCGAGGAACAGGCGATGGGGCTGGTTGTCAACGGCTTCATCGAACCGGTAACTAAAACTTTGCCGATGGAATATGCCGTGGAGTGGAGCCGACTTATCGAACTACAGATGGAAGGATCTGTCGGCTAATTGTCAACGGTGAGCTCTTTGCGACGATATAAAAGAAGGTGGCGATCAGGTTAATCATCGCGACTTTGGTCAGCCGCCGCTACACCGGAGGTTTTGTTCGTGCGCACACCGAAGAACTTTTTCTCACCGTTAGCGCTCGGTGCGCCCGAGCCGCTCAAAGAAATTCCATTTCGGCCCTCGCGTATGATTCATTTCTTTGATCCATCAAATGAAAAAATGCGAGCAAAAGTCGCAGGCATCGCTCCTACTGTTGACGTGTTGCTCGGCAATCTTGAGGATGCAGTTGCTGTAGATAATAAAGAAGCTGCACGAGCGGGATTAGTTGAGGTAGGACGCAACTGGACAAGTGGAGAGACGCAGCTTTGGACTCGCGTTAACAGTCTTGATTCGCCGTGGTTTCTAGATGACCTCATGACTTTGGTCAGCGAAATCGGCGACAAACTCGACGTCGTAATGGTTCCCAAAGTCGAAGGGCGAGAAGACATTCATTTCGTAGATCAGTTGCTGGCCCAACTTGAGGCCCGAGCACGATTAGATCGCCCGATTCTTGTGCACGCGATCCTCGAAACAGCACAGGGAGTCGCCAATGTCGAAGAGATCTGTGGCGCAAGTCCGCGCATGCAAGGTCTTTCACTCGGACCCGCTGACCTCGCAGCAGATCGACGTATGAAAACCACGAGGGTAGGTGGCGGCCATCCTGGCTACTTGGTGCGGCAAGACCCTGAAGAAGGCCGAGATGATTCTGACCGAGCGGTCTATCAGCAAGACCTCTGGCATTACACCCTCTCTCGAATGGTTGACGCCTGTGGGACCTACGGAATCTTGCCGTACTACGGCCCGTTCGGAGACATCGCAGACACGGTCGCGTGCGAGGACCAATTTCGTAACGCGTATTTACTTGGTTGTGTCGGCGCTTGGAGCCTGCACCCAGTGCAAATTGATATAGCCAAAAAAGTTTTCAGCCCTGAACCCTCAGAAGTCGAATGGGCCATCAGGGTGATTGACGAGATGGGCGACGGAACCGGCGCGGGGATGATCGACGGAAAAATGCAAGACGACGCGACAGTCAAACAGTGTCATGTAGTGGTCAATCTTGCACGTGAACTAGCCGCTAAAGATCCCGATCTCGCAAGTAGTTACGGGTTCTGACGGACACGACCAGAACCGCTCAAATTCAGGAGAAGTAGATGAGTGTTAACTACCGCCCCAGGCGCTCGGTCCTTTACATGCCAGCGGCCAACGAACGCGCCCTCGAAAAGGCGAAAAATTTGGAGGCCGATGCGTTGATCTTTGATTTGGAAGATGCGGTATCGCCGGAGAACAAGGAGTTGGCGCGTGACCAAGCCTGCGCCGCAGCATCCTCATCGGAATATGGACATCGCGAATTAACGATTCGTTGCAACGGACTTGATACCCCGTGGGGAACTGACGATGTTCTAGCCGCTGCCGCTGCCGCTCCCGCAGCGGTTGTAATACCCAAAGTCGACGGACCCGATTACCTTGACCACGTTTCCGCTCTCTTAGACAAGGGAGGAGCACCGGCTTCAACTCGAATATGGGCAATGGTTGAAACGCCTTCCGGAATTTTGAAAGTCGATCAAATTGCTGGACATGAACGAATAGCGGTCATGGTCATGGGTACCAACGACATGGCGAAGGAGTTACGAGCAACGATTACACCTGACCGCCATGCCCTACTGCCATACCTTGCCAAGTGCCTTCTCTCAGCGAGGGCGGCGGACATAGGAATCCTTGACGGTGTCTATAACGACATAAAAGATGAAACTGGGTTCTCGTCCGTGTGTCTCCAGGGCGCGCAAATGGGTTTTGACGGCAAAACCCTGATCCACCCGAATCAAGTGGCCCCGACCAACAAAATTTTTTCGCCAAGTATGGATGAACTCGACTTTCACCGACAAGTGATTGAAGAATTTGAAGCAGCCGAAAAAGACGGACGTGGAGTTTTGACGGTTAACGGGAAAATGATTGAAAACCTGCACGTTGATGAGGCTCGCCGGGCCCTGGCAATAGCGGAGGCGATCGCCGCGCTATAGCCCACTAAATGAGCCATGAACTCGTGTAACCGGGCGAGAAGCGCGACAATACCTGCATGCCGATGCGGACGAACTGCCGTCATTACGAGACCCGATCCTACGCGAATGGCGAAACAGTCAGAAAATGTAATCTTGATCTCGCGCCGGAAGCGCCGTGGCGTTGCCCTGAAAGTTGCCCCGAATACTCCCCGCGAAGGCTCGATGCTGGTTGGAGTCATGGAACCTTGGGAGTGCGAGACTTTGCTGAGGAGCCGGACAGTCTGGGCGAAGATGATTCCATAGCCGCGTTACTGGACGCTGCCGAGGACATCGTGAACTCAGCCGGCCCCGACATCATGTTAGAAATTGAAACTGAACGGCTTTCCAAGGGCCGCCGCGGACCTCGCATGGGTAAGAAAAACCGCGCGAAGAAGCGAAAGAAAGGTAAGAAGCGCTGACTGACTGCCCCAGTTCAGGGGATTTCTCCTATCTAGATAGGTAGAATTATGAGTTGTGACGACTACTCGAACGAGCCTTTTCCAGCTCCCCAACGGCGGCGAATCGGTCGGGTCTTCGGCTTTCTTAGAGCGCCGTAACAGCGCTGCGCAAAGAGCAGACGAAGCTGGGTTGCCATCATTTGAGGAAGAAATCTGGCGATATACCCCGATCGCCGACCTCGACGTCTCGAAATACGAACTGGGGGCTCCGGGTGGTTCTCTACTTGACTTTGGCCTGACGAACGGAGTCGATGAAAACGCTGCAGCGGTGATTCACATTGTGGACGGGCAAGTGGTCTCGATTTCTGTGCATGACGAAGCCGTTACTGTGCTCACAGACGGAACTGAATTTGAGAATTTGATTGGCTCGGTAACGCAAACGGGGCCCGATGTTTTTTCTGATTACAACTTTGCCTACTGCAGCGCTCCCATCGTCATCCATATTGCTTCTAACGCTGTCATCGCGGGCCCGGTCCTAATACGCCAGCACACCACGACCGGTGGGCTGGCCTGGTTCCCGAGAGTGCTAGTCGACTTGGGAGAAAATTCAGAAGCCACGGTCGTTGAACATCAAACGAGCCCAGATATTGACGCACTGGTATGCCCGGTAACAGAGCTCAAAGTCAATCAGGCAGGGCGTCTGCAGTACCTCACTGTGCAAGAGCACGGACCTCGTACCTGGCAGATCGCGACCCAAATGGCAGAGATTGAACGAGATGCACATTTGGCGGTGAGCCAAATAGCACTCGGCGGTGAATATGCCCGAGCGAGAATTGATATCAAAATGGCCGGCCAGGGCTCTTCTGGCGATATCAGGGCTATTTACTTCGGTCGCGCGGACGCTCAGCACGACTTCAGGACATTTCAGAGACACAACGCGCCCCACACCAATTCGAACTTGCTATTCAAGGGTGTCCTCGACGACCGAAGTCGAGCAATCTATACCGGTCTTATCAGAATCGAACCGGATGCCGCTGACGTAAATGCGTACCAGACCAACCGCACGCTCAAGCTCTCCGAAGAGGCCTGGGCGGAATCAGTACCGAACTTGGAAATTGAAAATAACGATGTCAGATGCAGCCATGCCTCTGCTGTTGGACCCATCGACCAGGACCAACGCTTTTACCTTGAAAGCCGCGGAGTTCCCGAGGACATAGCTGAAGCTCTGGTCGTCAGAGGGTTTTTCGCGGATGTACTAGATCAGCTTCCGGTTGCAACTATCAGCGACGCCGCAAATACTCGCATTAGTGAGTTACTAGCCCTCGAAGGACCAGGTCAACAACGATGATTCCTGTGTGTCGATCAGATGACCTTGCCGATGGTGAGGCACAACGCTTCGATGTCGAAGGACACAGACTCGCCCTAGTCCGCATAGGCGACACCATTCATGCGGTAGGTGATCGATGTAGCCACGCGAACTATTCGCTCTCCGAAGGAGTCGTCTGGTCAGAAGACTGCGCGATCGAATGCCCAAAACATTTCTCGAAGTTCAATCTCAGAACTGGAACGCCCGACGTCTTTCCCGCTACTCAACCGATCCCGGTGTACCAGGTCCGGGTCTTGGATGGGGAAGTGAACGTAGATCTATCATGACCACGCTCTCGATTGAAAAGCTTTGCGTTGAGGTGACGGACCAACAAATCTTGGATGGCGTGAGCCTCGAGGTCTCTTCGGGACAAGTTCATGCGGTCATGGGTCCCAACGGGTCAGGCAAAAGCACTCTTTCCAACGCAATCATGGGTAAACCGGGGTATCGGGTTACTAGCGGATCCATCACGCTTGACGGCAAGGATCTGTTGCCTTTGCCAACTTGGGAACGAGCAAAGGCGGGACTGTTTCTCGCTATGCAATATCCGACTGAGGTTCCCGGAGTGTCACTTCGCGAAACCCTGGAGTTGGCATTGCGAGCAAGAGGGAAAACAGAGATCGATGTCACCTCTCGACTACTGGAAGAAGCCGTTCAGATCGGTCTGAGTCCAGAACTTCTTGATCGTCCCGTAAACGTAGATCTATCTGGCGGCGAAAAAAAACGCAATGAGACAGCACAACTCGCCGTTCTCGAAGCAGAGATAGCTGTCTTAGACGAACTAGACAGCGGGCTTGATATTGATGCCTTGCGCGCGTGCGCTGAACGCATCGAAACAATGACCGACTCAGGCCTTGGGGTACTTTGCATCACTCACTACCATCGACTTCTCGACTATCTGCCAGCAGATCAAGTTCATGTTTTAGTGGATGGACGTATCGTTGAAAGCGGTGGACCAGATCTCGCGCAAGAGATCGAAACCAATGGGTATGCCCGTTTTCTGAAATCAGACGTCGAATCCGAAGGGGTGACGGTGTCTATCGAGGGTCTCGGAGCTTCAAAAAAAGCTTCCAATCCGAACTCAGACGACCCTTTCGCTGATCCACTTGCATAAACGGCCCCGGTTAACTCGGCCTACCAGCGTCGTTAGACTAATTACCTTCCGCCCGGCCTGACAGCAGAGGGGAGAGGCAACATGGAGCGCCACCTACTGACGGCTGCTGAGCTTGACGATTTTGCGAAAGAGGTACCCGAATGGTCCGTTGCTGGTGACGCCTTGGAGAGGACGTACCGCTTCGCTGACTTTGTACATGCGTTCGCATTCATGTCAGCCGTAGCAATGCACTGCGAACGTCTGAATCACCATCCGGAATGGTCCAATGTCTATGGAGTGGTGAAAATTCGCCTCACCACGCATGATCGCGACGGCGTGACCGCACTTGACACCACGCTGGCTTTACATATGGAAGAGCTCGCAAGTGGTTGATTTGAGACGCCTTCTTTTCCGGATGTATAGGGGTTGGGCGGCCCTGCGACCGGCGCGGCTTACCCTAGGAGTGCGTGCCCTAGTAGTGGACGACGAAAATCGAATTTGTCTTGTTCGGCATAGCTATCGCGAAGGCTGGTACCTGCCGGGTGGTGGCGTCAAAACCGGTGAATCTCTTGTGGGAGCTATACAAAGAGAACTGTTGGAGGAGACAGGTATTGAACTACCCGAAACCCCTCAGTCGGTTCACGGCGTCTTCTCCTCTTTCAGGGAACATAAAAGCGATCACGTGGTGGTCTTCCTGGTCACTGACTGGTCAGTTGGTGCGTCGGTATCGCCAGAAATTGCCGAAGTTGGGTTTTTTGCCGCGGATGAAGTTCCCCAGGGAACCTCGGCTGCGACGACGCGACGGATCAAGGAACACATGACTGGAGTTCCACCGGGACACCGATGGTGAAGTGTTTCTAGACCTTTAGCTCGTCTAAGCCAGTGAGCAGAGTGTTCCAGGACAGCGTCGCGCACTTAATACGAACAGGGAACTTCACGACGCCCTTAAGCGCCTCAAGGTCTCCGAGTCCGAAGGGTTTGTCGTCTTCAGATGGCGGATCTTCAGCACCAATTGATTCTTCGTGGATAGACATCATGACCTTGAATTGGCGGGTGAGCTTGCGCACCTCTTCTACCGATTTTCCTTGAACTGCGGCCGACATCATGGAAGCTGAAGCTTGGCTGATGGAACATCCCTGACCACTGATTAATAGCTCCTGAATTACGTCGTCCTCCAATGCGAAAGTAAGCAAGACTTCGTCGCCGCAAAGAGGGTTGAAGCCCTCAGCTTTGTGCGCAGGGGGAGAGTCGAGTTCACCGCGGTGACGCGGGCTGCGGTAGTGATCGAGGATGATTTCCTTGTAGAGGTCTTCAAGGCCGGACACTTGACACTCCTAGAACTAGCGCGCGAACAATTCGCCAGCGGGCGCCAAAGACTCCGCTAGAGCATCGATGTCCGCTTGATCGTTATAGACGTAGAGTGATGCGCGCGCTGTTGCCCCTACCCCTAGTTCCCGCATTAACGGCTTGGCGCAATGATGACCTGCGCGAATGCATATACCTCGTTGATCTAAAACTTGGCTCAGGTCGTGAGGGTGTACGTCGCGATACTGGATTGAGAGGACCCCACCTCTTTCTGAAGCACTGGATGGACCGTGGATGGTTATTTCCTCGCCGTAACGGTCATTGAGCACGCGAAGTGCGTAATTCGTTAGGTCGATTTCGTGTTGACGTACCTCGTTCATCCCTAGTGAATCGAGAAAATCTACAGCGGCTCCCAGCCCAATGATTTCGGCGATCGGAGGTGTTCCCGCCTCGAATTTGTGAGGAAGTTCATTAGGTGTAAATCCGTCACGACGGACATCGAGGATCATCTCGCCTCCGCCGAGAAATGGTGGCATGGCATCCAAAAGTTCGGCCCGCCCCCAGAGAACGCCAATTCCGGTAGGACCACACATTTTGTGACCCGTGAAGCAGAGAAGATCGACTCCAAGTTCCATAACATCGGTGGGAAGGTGGGGGACGTACTGGCTTCCGTCAACGGTCATCAGCGCTCCCGCACTGTGAGCCTTGTCCGCAATTTCGCGTATGGGATTCAGCGTTCCTAACACGTTGCTCATAGCCGTGACACTGACCATTTTGACTCCGTTCAGGAGTCGATCGAGTTGAGATAAGTCGAGATGGCCATCAGGTGTCAGAGGTATCCATCGGAGTTCGAAGCCTTTTTCTGCTGCCAGTATTTGCCACGGAACGATGTTCGCGTGATGTTCCATGTCGCTGATGAGAACAACATCATTTGGGCCAAGGTTCTGACCGCCCCAAGATCGGGCAATGAGATTGAATGACTCAGTGGCGTTTTTCGTGAACACAATCTCGTTTGCTGAACGTGCTCCGATGAACGTCGCAAGTTTCGCCCGTGCCTGTTCCATCGCCTCGGTAGCTTGTGCCGCTATTTGGTATGCGCCTCGGTGCACATTTGCGTTGATCGTCCGGTAGTAGTCATTCATCGTCTCAATAACCACATCTGGTTTTTGAGACGACGCTGCGGAATCTAAGTAAACAATTTGGTGACCGTTAATTGTTTGTGACAGTAGAGGGAAATTGCTTTTGAGGTCAGGCGGAAGACTCATCTATCGAACCGTTCGTAGCCTTCGCGCTCCAACTGTTCGGCAAGCTCAGGTCCTCCTGATTCCACTATTCGTCCATTGACGAGAATGTGAACGTAATCGGGTTGGAGTTCGGTTAGCAGTCTCTGGTAGTGGGTTATGAGCAGAATTCCCATTTCTGGGCGGCTTTGCTGAACTTCGCGCACTCCTTTAGCCACAATTTTGAGGGCGTCCACGTCGAGCCCTGAATCGGTCTCGTCTAAGACTGCGAAGTCGGGCTCAAGGATGGCTAATTGCAAGATCTCGTTGCGTTTCTTCTCGCCCCCCGAAAATCCTTCGTTGAGGTAACGGTCCATGAACGATGCATCCATATCTAGACGCTCCATCCAGTCCTGCATCGTCACGTAGATGTCGATAGCAGAGATGTCTTCTCCCTTGCGGGCCGAGGCTGCCTGCCGCAAAAAATTGCGGACCGACACGCCAGAAATTTCCTGAGGGTATTGGAAAGCTAAAAACATGCCCGCTTTGGCGCGAGCATCTGCTCCCCATTCGGTGATGTCGTCTCCTCGAAACCGTAGACATCCACCAACGACTTCGTATTCTGGTGATCCCATCAGAGTCGTCGCGAGAGTTGATTTTCCGGAGCCGTTAGGCCCCATAATCGCGTGAACTTCGCCGGGATTAATCGTGAGATTGACGCCGTGTAGGATCTTCTGGCCTTCGTCGGCCTGGACCTCGAGGGACTCGATCTCGAAGAGCGTGGGTGCCATGCAATCGAGTGTATTGGCGGTTCTGCCGAATTAGCACTGTCTTGATAGTGCAAATAGGGAGGAAGGATTGTCTTGGGTCCTGGGGCTATGGATTAACCAAGAAAATCGTGGCAAACGTCAAGCCAAAATTGAGTTGTCAGACTGAGCGATTCGAGATCAATTCGTTCGTCATGACCATGAAAACGAGTCTGGAAGTCGCTTGCTTTGAGGTCAGGGCTAAAAAGGCCCGCACCGTAAGCGACTGAGCCGAGGTTTCGGTATACGCGAGCATCGGTGAAACCGACGATGAGTTGAGGAGAAAGACGAGCACTAGGGAATGGCTGGTTAACCGCTTTTTGAATCGTGTCCCACATGGGATTGTCCATCTGGCTAATGCTCGCCGGGTCATTCATGATGATTTCGACATCGACTTGACCTGCTAAATCCCCTAAAGCTTCGTCGAGATGCGCTTGAACCTCTGCAGTCGATTCCCCGGGCAAGGTACGTATGTCGACGTTGATATCGAGCTGATCGGGAATGACGTTGGTCTTCATGCGGCGGTTCGACTCGGCAACGTTGGGGGAGAAAGTCGTGTGCGTGCAACTGTAAAAATGGCGAGCTAAACCTTCCACTGGGTGGGCGTCGAGCCAATCTTCGATGCGGTTAGCGTCGAGCATGATCTCCTTTGTCTCTTGATCGACGTCGAGAATGTCAACCTGTTGGCGCCATAGTTCATGGAATCTTGCCGGGGGCCTGTAGTCAGCTAGACGTTGCACGACTGCGGCTGCTCGGACTAGAGCGTTATCTGTCTTGAACGGCGCCGATCCGTGACCTGGGGTTCCCGTAACGCGAATTTTTCGCCACGCAACGCCCTTTTCTCCGACATTGATGCCGATGTAAGGGCTGTCGCTCGATCCCGTGTGAAGTCCTCCGTTTTCGGTGAGGACGTAATCAGCCATGATTGCCTCAGGGTGGTGGTCAGCCATCCACTGAGCTCCATGTGCCGACCCCGATTCTTCATCGGCAACAGCGAAATAGATTAAATCTCCTGATGGACGGAAGCCAGTATCTGCCAGATGCTTAAACGCGACCGCCTGAGACGACGTTAAGTTCAACATGTCAACGGCACCTCGACCCCATACCTCACCATCGACGAGCTCACCGCCGAACGGGTCGCGCGTCCAGCCGTCGGGATTCACAGGGACGACATCGGTGTGCCCCATTAGGCACAAGCTTGGGGATGCCGCATCGGTGCCAGCGATTCGAGCGACCAACGATTTTCGTCCAGGGGTTGGTTCGAAGGTCTCTATGTCGATTCCTGGTCCCTCAAGGAAACTCTCGAGAGCGTCGCTATTAAGAACTTCGTTACCAGATGTTGCGGTGCCGTCGTTCACGCAAGCATTCCTGATCAGGGTTTGTAACAGTTCGACGGTGGTTTGGGTTCTGTCGTCTCTCTCAGTTGCCATAAGAGAATCGTAGAGGGGTCGACTTGCAACTGTCTCCAGATCTCGAAACGAAACGAGAAGTAAAAGTTTGTTTCAAATGTTGGGTGGTGGTCTATGTGGTGAAATACATAGATGACCAACGAGGCTCTGTGTGATTTAACGGCCATCGAAATGCGACGTTTACTCAGTGCAGGTGATGTCAGTGCTCGCGAGTTGTTAGATGCCCATTTGAAGCGAATAGAGCGGATTAACCCGAGTGTCAATGCAATCGTGACTCTGGTTCCTGAACTTGCAGCCGAGAGAGCGCTTAAAGCGGATGAAGCTTTCGCTCGAGGTGAGTCGCTGGGGGTGCTTCACGGCCTACCGGTGGTCCACAAAGATTTAGTTGATACGGCCGGCGTACGAACAACGTTGGGTTCGCCCGTATTCAAAGATCGTGTTCCTGAACATGATGATCTCATCGTTGAACGACAACGAGAAGCCGGCGCCGTGATGGTCGGGAAAAGCAACACACCAGAGTTTGGTGCCGGTTCGCAAACATTTAACGAGGTTTTTGGAGTCACTTCTAATCCATACGACACATCTTTTACGTGTGGTGGCAGTAGCGGCGGTGCTGCGGTTGCGCTTGCTGCACGAATGGTGCCGTTAGCAGATGGATCCGATTTAGGAGGCTCTTTAAGAAACCCTGCCTCTTTTTGTAATGTCGTAGGATTCCGTCCTTCCGGTGGACGGGTTCCTACGGTGCCCAATACTGACCTGTGGGTCCCGATGGCCACAACTGGGCCGATGGCGCGAACGGTCAGTGATATTGCTCTATTTATGCAAGCGATAGCGGGTCCACATCAGCTTGCGCCGAGTTCAAATGTCGAGTCGCCGGAGACCTTTGCGGGATCGTTGGAACGAGATTTCCGAGGTGTGAAAGTTGCTTGGTCACCGGACCTTGGTGGGTTGCCCGTCGACACCGCCATCCGAACTGCTCTTGCCGATGTGCCGAACGTGCTTTCAGATTTGGGTTGCGAAGTTGTGGAGACATGGCCCGACCTCTCTGACGCCCCCGAGATATTCCAAACACTTCGCGCGTGGACGTTCGCATTCAAATATGAGTCGTTACTTGAGACTCACAGAGAGCAGCTAAAGGACACAGTGGTGTGGAATGCCGAAAAAGGGCTTTCCATGTCGATGAGAGATCATGCCGAAGCTTGTTTCAAACAGGCAAAAATGTTTGCTCAGCTCCAAAGATTTATGAGCGATGTCGAATTTTTAGCGTGCCCAGTTACCCAAGTGCCGCCGTTTTCTAAGGACATCGAGTACATCGAAGAAATTGAGGGAGTCAGGTTTGATACTTATATCGATTGGATGAGGTCGTGTAGCGATATAACAACGACTACGCATCCAGCGATCTCCGTTCCTGCCGCTTTTACAGGGGATGGGTTGCCCGTTGGATTGCAGTTGGTTGGTAGAAGCCGTCAAGATCGCTCTGTATTAGAGCTTGCGCATGCGTATGAACAAAGTACGGGAATAGGCCAACGTCGCCCGGCGCTTCTAGATAGCTGATTAGCGTTCCGCTCATGGGTCGCGTGCCGCGGGGCGCGTTATATACGTTCGAAATATCGTCGACGTTCCCAGTCAGTGACCACCGAATTGAAAGCGGCCGCTTCGCTCCGCCAGAAGTGGCTGTAGTGATCGACGACGTTGTCTCCGAATGCTCTTCTAGCAAAGTCGCTGGTTTCGAAATCATCGACGGCCTCGTTAAGAGTGCTGGGTAACGGTGAACTCACAGCTTTGTAAGCGTCTCCCTTCAACGGTGCCGGTGGTCTCGCCTCCGACTCGATGCCGTCAATTCCAGCCGCAAGCGCTGCTGCGTAGGCGAGATAAGGATTGATGTCAGCGCCAGGAACTCGGCATTCAATTCGAAGTGATGCTCCTTCACCGACAATTCGGAAACCGGCAGTTCGGTTATCTGGAGACCACGCCGCGCTGGTTGGTGCCCAGGATTGGGCCTGGTAGCGCTTGTAAGAGTTGACCGTGGGGGCGAAGCACGGCATCAGTTCTGGAAGGTGCGATAGCCAACCTCCAAGGAAACCGAGGAACGTATTAGACACTCGCAATCCAGCTATTTCATGTTCGCCAGCGAAAAGGTTGACGCTTTGTTCAGTTGACCAAAGGCTTAGATGGAGGTGAGAACTGGATCCTGCTTCGGTGTCGTGAGGTTTAGCCATAAAGGTCGCGGCCGCACCTTGCTGATCGGCGACTTCTTTGACGCACTGCTTGAGTAACACATGACGGTCAGCCATTTCGAGCACGTCACACCATCGAATATTTAACTCATGTTGTCCTCGTCCAAATTCACCTTTTGTCGATTCGACAGGTATTCCCATGTCTTTTAGATGGCGCCTGAATGTGCCGTTGAGGTCTTCAGTGCGGGCGCCTTGCAAGAGGTGATAGTCCTCCACGTACCATCCGGCCGGCTCCAGGTTTCGATAGTCCCCTTTAGCGGCATCTCGGTATGAGGTTCGATAAAGAAAATATTCGAGCTCTGATGCAGCCATGGCTTCTATGTCGAGGCTCTGTAGTCGTTGTATCTGCGAGCGAAGAATTGACCGAGGTCCCACTGGTATGAGGTCCCCACCAGTCGTAACCAAATCGCAGAGAATCAACGCGGTACGGTCGAGCCACGGGACGGGTCGCAATGTCTTCATGTCCGGCGTGAGGTGAAGATCTCCATAACCGAGGTCCCAATTCGAGAAGTCGTATCCCTCAACGGGCTGCATCTCCATGTCCACCGTCAAGAGATAGTCACATGCGTGCGTTCCAGATGAATCTTCCAAAAAAAACTCAGCGTCAAGGCGCTTCCCCAGTAGTCGCCCATAATGATCCGTGAACGCGAGAATTACCGTGTCGACTAGACCATTTTTTGTTGCTTCGGCTAGTTGGTCTTGACTCCAGGCTTGTGTCATAACGCAACCGTAGTTGGGGGGAGGCAGGCTAGTTTTCGTGCGCATCATGCTCTATTGCAAACGTCCAGCTAGTGTGCTGGCGCGATGACGGATTTAGCCATTGAAGCGTGCGGATTGATACGCGAGTTTGGCGCGAATCGCGCGATTGATGGGGTTGATTTAGCGATCCCTCGAGGGGAGATCTACGGGTTCCTAGGACCCAATGGTGCTGGGAAGTCGACGACCGTGCGCGTGTTGTGCACCCTGCTCGCACCGACTGCTGGTTCGGCGCGTGTAGCGGGCCACGATGTGGTGACGCAGCCCAGCGAGGTGCGTATTCGTATTGGGTTAGCCCTTCAAGAAGCTGCTCTAGATGACAAACAGAGCGGGCGCGAGATCCTCGAGCTACAAGCGCGTCTTTATGGTCTGGAAGCATCTACTCGACGCGAGCGGGTTGCTCGTGCAGTTGAACTGGCTGATATTGGCGACGCGATCGACGATTGGGTTCGGACGTATAGCGGCGGAATGAAAAGACGTTTGGACGTAGCAGCAAGCTTGATCCACGATCCTGAGGTGCTGTTCCTCGATGAACCGACGACTGGTCTAGATCCGGTAAGCCGAGTTCGAGTTTGGGAAGAAGTACGACGATTAAACGAGTTTCATGGGGTGACTGTGTTCTTAACGACTCAATATTTGGAGGAGGCGGACGCGCTAGCGCATCGGGTCGGCATCATTGACCAAGGACGCATTGTTGAAGAAGGAACTCCGGCTGACTTAAAACGGACCGTTGGTGCTGACGTGATTGTGGTGGAGCTTCAAGACGAACTTGAACGTGCCGCCGGTATAGCCAGGGCACTACCGAGGGTTGATGAAGTAACGATAGGAAGTCGAGGATTGACGATCTCCACTGCGAATGGGGCATCACTAGTTGCGCAAGTTGCGGTTGCCTTTAGTGAAAGCGGTGTAGCTACGGAATCGCTCACCGTACGTACGCCCTCTCTCGACGACGTGTTCCTTCGCGCAACGGGTCACAGACTCTCAAGTGAGACCAGTCAATGATGGTGACTCAACAACCGATAGCACGACGAAGCGGGTTTTTTTCTGACGTCGGGACCGTGGCGCGCCGAGCGATACGCAGCTTGTTGAGGGAACCGGAGTTCATCGGCCCGGCCTTAGCTATTCCTATTTTCTTTTTTGTCGTCAATATCGGTGCGCTGGAAACGTTTGTGGAACGTCAGGCGGGGATCGACTACCGAGCTTTTCAGTTGCCTGTCGGCATTGTGTTTGCCGTTACCGGAATATCTCGCGCCAACATGCTCGTGACTGATATCCAAACTGGATATCTCGATCGCATGTTGGTCACCCCGATCCGTCGAGTGTCGCTGCTTTTGGGACTGATGATCGCGGACATCGTGCTGGCTTTGGCTCTAGCGGTTGTTGTGTTGCTGTTGGGATTTGCTGTGGGTGTCAGCTTTGGCACCGGTGTAGCAGGGCTTGCTGTCTTCGTAATGCTCGCCATGGCGTGGAGTCTTGCGTTCACCGGATTTCCCTATACGGTCGCTCTGCGTACCGGCAATCCGGCTGCGGTCAACTCGGCATTCCTTATTTTTTTCCCCTTCGCCTTCCTCACTCCGAGCATGTTGCCACGAGATTTGATGAGCGGATGGCTCAAAACTGTGGCCGCTTGGAACCCTGTTACCTACCTTTTGGAGGGCATGCGATCGGTGTTATCGGAGGGGTGGGATCTGGGGGCTCTTGCCAAAGCTGTCGCAGCAATATTGGGTCTGGCAGTCGTAACCTTCACAATGGCTTTTCGGTCACTTGCACGGCGAGTATCGACCGGTTAGCAGTTACCAGCCGCGATCTACCCATGTTTGAAGCTGGGGAGATTCACTACCGATGGTGGTGTCATCTCCGTGACCGGGCAAGACAATGGTGTCGGCAGCAAAACGCGAAAACATGCGATCTTCGATGCTTTGAATGATCGTGCTGAAATCGCCACCTTCAAAGTCCGTCGCGCCAGGTCCTCCAGGGAACAAAGTGTCCCCACTGAATAGGAGCGGCGTGTCTTCCACATGGAAGCTCATTGAACCTGGAGTGTGGCCAGGGTTGTGGATTGTTCGAATTCGAAGACGCCCGATCTCAATGACGGAATCGTCTTCGAGAATGAAGTCGTAGCTAGGGAGCATCGTTGCGTCCTCGGCTGCGACCCCTACTTCGTATCCGGCATCTCGTATCGCGGGAATGGCTTGGATGTGGTCCCAATGGCCGTGAGTTTCGACGACGGTTCGCACTCCGAGACCTCGGCATAGCTCAAGTAATTGCTCATGTTCGTTGGCAGCATCAATGAGGAGTGCTTCACCTGATTCCGTGCATCGAATGGTGAACACATTGTTTTCGTAGGGGCCCACGACAACCTTGTGCACTTCGATGCCGGTCCCTTCCCAATGGAGAGTCATAGCGGAAGTCTACGGCTACTCCTTAGGCATCCTGACGCAATGAGCGCAGCAGACCAATAACAAAAGGTTCAAGTTGAGACGCGTGCGTAGCAATCTCAGGAAACGCCACCCTGCTGAACCGATCGCCTTCCTCAGTTGGTACCTGAAATGTCATTCCATAGCGGTCCACCGCAACCATCCGCGCCTCTGACGCATCAGGGATGCCACCGAGTTCTTGAACGAATATCAGATTCGCGTCCGCGTGATCATCATTCATGTGCTCAATAGCGTGCTCGGCGTTAGGTGAGAACGGATCAGCATCTGCCTGAGAGTACGTGGTGCCGTCCATCCAGCTCATGTGCCCGAATCCTCCAACAAACCGGCAACGTTCCACAACAAGTTTCCAGTAGTTGAAATCTTTAAAATCGGCGTAACCCGCCGCATAGGGATGTTTCGATAGGTACAGGTCACTCAGGGCGCCGGGGTCGTCTACGAGTTCCATTTTGCCGACCAATGTGAGTCGAGCGCCTGATAGCGGGTCCCCTTCAATCGAACTGGCGGTATCGACGAGAAAACTTGCTCGATTTTCTAATCGAGCGTTTTGAGTGTGTTCTGCTAGGTCCGATATGAGGATGATTGGGTCGCCGTCCTCGCTTGTTACATGGGAGACAAGGCTTCCGTAGGGATAGCTGTCTGGGGTGAGTGTCGACAACACTCCCTTGCTAGTTGACTCCATCAGGCTTCGAGACAGCTCTGCATCGGTGGGGAATGAATCTGTTTGACCCAAAGGCCCTGACGCCTGTCCGCCACCGTGCTCAGTCTCGGCGTTCTCGTTCATGATGTGCGTTGATCCTTTTGAAGGGTTCGTGGAGAGGGAACATGTGCTTAGCAATTTGCCGTCTTAGCGGCTCAACCAACGGGGAAGCAATGTCGGTCGACGTCAGGCTAGTGACCTGTTGTGGGCGAGTCCGCCCTGCGTCCTTGGAGGCGTTTGCCTGGGGGAGACGAAGTAAGTGCTTGGAGGGCAAAATTCTTTGCCAGGGCTAACCCGACCGGTGGATGAACAAAACCATCGTGATTGGATGCGGACACAAATTTTGATGATCGGCGACATCGGAGTTGAGCGTTACCAGCAATCTCACATCGGTCATGATTGATTCACGAGGGTAAATTGGTGTTAGAAATCGACGCTTTCTGTTGACACAACGTCAAACCCCAAACCCAACGCCGCTGGAATTTGATGACTATCAAACGTCAGGTACGTCAGGGGCCGGGGGAGCCTATCCGCGGCAGCCAGATGCAGCGCATCCACAGTCTGCAACTGAAAGTTGGCTCCTATCTCAACCGACCGCGCCAAACACCGCTCGTCTAACGGGATAACCGCAATACGGTCCCAATCCTCCCGAAACGTGGACCACAACGCTCGCTGCTCAACGGGCCCAGAAGCCACCCGATGTAAACTGAGTTGAACTTCAGTGCGAGCTAAAGCAGAGGCGCACCATACGAGGTCCTGTTTGAGGTGCTGATTCACGAGACGCTGGCCTGGTTCAGAGAGATAGCGTTTCAAAAGAGCCGAAGTGTCGAGAGCGACCGTCATCAACGCCCCCTAATTTCGCGCAACGCCCGATCGCTGGAAAGCCCCGCCGGTAGCTCAAAGGCCATTTCCTCGATTTTCCGGTCGGGTCTCCGCGGTGCGACTACCAGACCTGTCGCAATAAGGGCCTCGATTGAGTCAGGCTGACTACCCGAACCGACGGGGCCTAGTTGAGCCACTACCTGCCCGTCCACGGTTATGAAAATGGTATGCCCAGCGGCAGCGGTGCGCAGATGACTCGCAAGGTTCGCCCGCAACTCTCTCGTACCTACGTGACTTGCTGCTGCTGCTGAACTCATTTGACGCGCTGCTCCGGTCACTCAAAAAAGAATGTGTACATAAGTGTACACACTCAAATTGGCGCGCTGGGCTTACACGGGCTAAAACGTTGTATTCCCCACCACTCTACGAAGAGGTAGCCACCGTGAACTTTGCCTTCACCGAGGAACAAGAAGAACTCCGCAGCTTCATTCGCTCGTTTATGGAAGATAAATCTGCCGAAGCGACCGTCCGCGAATTAATGGACACAGACGATGGATACGATCCCGCTGTTTGGAGCCAGATGGCTGAGCAACTCGGACTTCAAAGCATGATTATCCCAGAAGAGTACGGCGGCCAAGGCTTTGGCTACGTCGAACTAGGCATCGCCCTGGAGGAGATGGGCCGAAGTCTCCTCTGTGCGCCCTTCTTCAGCACCGTCGTGCTTGCAGGAAATGCCATCATGCACTCCGGCAACGAAGACGCGAAGACAGCGTTGTTACCAGGCATCGCCGACGGGAGCACCATCGCAACCTTGGCACTAGCCGAAGCGAACGGCCGATGGGATGCCGAAGGCATCACCGTTGAAGCAACTGGTACTGGCGACGAAGCAACAATCACTGGCGAAAAGATGTTCGTGACAGACGGAGGAATCGCAAACCTCTTTGTAGTCGCCGCTCGAGCCGACAACGGAATTCACCTGTACACCCTTGAAGGAGATGCGACGGGTCTCAGCCGCGAAAACCTTTCGACAATGGACCAAACCCGAAAACAAGCACGAATTACCTTCGACGGAAGCCCCGCCAGCCACCTGTGTGACACCAACGATTTTGCGTACATATCTCAAATCCTGGATCTGGCAGCTGTGGCCCTCGCAAACGAACAGGTAGGTGGAGCCCAGTTCGTCATGGATATGGCGGTCCAATACGCCAAAGATCGAGTCCAGTTCGGTCGACCCATCGGCTCCTTCCAGGCGATAAAGCATAAATGTGCTGACATGTTGCTTGAAGTTGAATCAGCCAAATCGGCCGCCTATTACGGAGCATGGTGCGCCTCAGAAATGAACGAAGAACTGCCTTCGGTGGCTTCGCTAGCTAAGGCCTATTGCTCTGAGGCTTACTTCCATTGCGCGGCCGAAAACATTCAAATTCACGGCGGAATCGGTTTCACATGGGAACATCCGGCCCACCTTTATTTCAAACGCGCAAAGAGTTCTGAATTGATGTTTGGCGACCCTGCTTACCATCGCGAATTGCTTGCTCAGAGAATCGGACTCTAGATTTCGCCTTCGAATCTGAAGGCACTCTCCAAACCAAATGCTTGCCCTTGTCGTTGCTTTTTCGTTGGTGATCGGTTTCGTTGTCGCAGCGGGCATGATCGGTCGAGAATCGCGCCGACTCAGCCTTCAACCACGTCAGCCTGTATGGCGATTAGAAGAAGCAGCAGTCTTCGTCGAAGCCGAATTGCCATTTGATGCTGCTGCCAAGATCGACGGCGAAACTTTGAGGGAACTCCTTCGAGTTCACCTCAACCAATTGCAATTCAAGGCCGACCCTGGCGACGTCGACGAAATAGCGGAAGAATCAACAGCAATTCAACATGTTTATCGGGAAGCCCTTTCGCAAGGGATAGAGATCACCCGACCAACTATTGACGCAGTTGTCAGGGCCCATTTTCGATATCTCAACGCCATTGGAGCCCTGGGCGCGGCGTCAAGCCCAGAGTGAGGCAAGATGGTTGCTATGGAACCACCCAAAGAACTAGAAGGCCATCGTTTCGTGGGTGATAAGCGAATCCAACGAGTCCATGACCTTGATTCGTGCGCTCACGAAGACGTTATTGGCGGAATCTGCACTTCTCGGTCCTATGCCACCTTCGGCCCCGACGAGCTTCGTGAGGCACGAAATCGGGGATACAAACCAGCGGCCTGCTGCTCCTGAGTGCCGCGGTCATAGCCTTGGCAGTCACCATTGCAGAAACCACGATCGAAGGGGAGCCTGCGCTCGACGCGTTTCTTGTGCGCCCTGAACGCGACATGGCTGAGGCTCCTGCGATGGTGTTATGCCACGGGTTTCCTTCGACACAACGGCCAGGGGTTCCCAGTCGTTCCTATGAGCAGTTTGCTGAGCGAGTTGCCGAAGAACAAGGGTGGGCGGTTCTGGCCGTCAGTCTGCGCGGATGTGGGCAGTCGGCTGGCCAATTCTCAATGGTCGGGTGGCTCGAAGATGTTGCTCGATCAATAGAACGGTTACGGCAAGAGGGATCGCAACGAATATGGCTCGTGGGTTCGACCACCGGCGGGTCGCTAGCGATCATGGCAGCATCACGTGATCCGGAAATTCGTGGTGTCGCGGCGATGGCTCCGCGCGCCGATTTCGACGATTGGGCGACGGATCCGCGTCGCTTCATGCAACACTGCCGCGATGTAGGAGTCGTTGACCATGACGACGAGCCGGCTTCGTTGAACCAATGGGCCAAGCAACTTCGACAACATCGTGCCATTGACTCAGTCCCACAGCTTGGGTCTCGTCCTCTTCTCATATTGCACGGAACAAACGATCGCCAAGTCCCACAAGACGACGCTCGAATGCTCGCAGCGCAGCATCCTTCGCCTGAGCTGCGGCTCATCGCTGGTGCCGACCACAGGATCCGCCACGACCCTCGCGCCGTTGCGGTCTTAATGGGATGGCTCGAGCGTCAAGGGGCCGAAACCGCTAGCTAAGCAACTGCATCTCGTCTGGCGATGATCATGGTCGGTACGGTTCGCATAGCGACATCGCCATCCTGATTAATCATTTCGTTGCTGATCTCGATAAGACCTATATCTGGTCGGGAACGGCTCACCCGTTTACTCAAGATCTCTACCCTGAGAGTGAGTGTGTCGCCAGCGCGAACCGGCGAAGGCCAATTGAGCTCGGAACTTCCGACCGATCCCTGGCTCGCGTCACCCAAAAAGCCATCAGTGAGCAACCTCATCATCAAAGAACCTGTGTGCCACCCTGACGCAATGAGGCTGCCATAGATGGTGTCGGCTGCTGCAGCGGCATCTATATGAAAGCGCTGAGGGTCGAATCGAGTCGAAAAATCAAACATCTCCTTTGCATCCATGATGACACTGCCCAGTGTGAACGATTCGCCGACCAAGAAGTCCTCATACCAACGGTCTTTGCAGGGAATATTTGAACTCATGAGGTGCTCTTTGCTGCCTTTCTTATTGCCCGTAGCCGAGATAACGCTTCAGGGGAATCGAGGTCAGCCACGGAGTGAAAGCCAGCAGTCGCATAGTGACCGCTGATTCTCTCCCAATCTTTTGGTGTAATCCCAAATCGTTTCGCGAGAAGTGCTACGAAAATTTTGACCTTTTTATCGCCAAAACCGGGAAGTTCCAAAAGCCGGTGTCGAAGACACTTAGCGTCAGGGAGGTCACTCCAAATAGCCGACGCATCGCCGTCGTAATGATCAGCTACATATCTGCACAATTGTTGGGTTCGTTCCGCCATCGATTTGGGAAAGCGATGCAGAGCAGGGTTTTCGCTAAAAATTTCGATCAGCGTGTCCGAGGCCATACACGCCAAATCGCTTGCCTCCAAAGACTGACCAAGTCGCTGTTGCAGGCGAAAGGGGGCGAGAAATGCTCGCTCAATCGGAAATTGCTGATCGAGAATCATTCCAATGAGCAAAGCCAATGGGTCGTTATTAAGCAGCGCGTCGGCAGCGTCGTCACCTGTGAAGTGGAGAGGAGTAAGCATTGGTGTCGAGTTCTCAGTAGACCCCGGTCGACCAAGGGTCGGTCATTTCGGTGGCGAGTCCATACTGCTTGATCGCATCGTTCACCACCGAGTGTTCACAGTGGCCCAGGGCAGCGAGTCTCGCTAACACGCACACGACGATGTGCTCCGCCGTGACCTCAAAGTGTTCCCTGAGACGCTCTCTTGTGTCGCTTCGCCCAAAGCCGTCGGTACCTAGGGACGCGTAGTCGCGTCCAACCCATCGCGAAATTTGATCCGGAACTGATCTCATGAAATCAGTCACTGCGACCACCGGCCCCGTTCCTCCACCGAGTTGATTCGTCACAAACGGGACGCGGACCGGACCCTCTGGGTGCAACAAATTGTGACGCTCAACTGAGAGGGCTTCGTCTCTGAGAGCTTTGAATGAGGTCGCGCTCCACAAATCAGCGCCCACATCGTGATTTTCTGCCAGCAGATCCACAGCTGATCGTGCCGCGGCCTGCGCGGGACCAGAAAAAATAATCGTCGCGCCACAAGAATGATCGGAGGGAGCGGCCGCAAATCTGTATAAACCAGCGAGGAGAGCATCATGATCAAGATCTGATGGAGCCGCTGGCTGAAGATAATTTTCGTTGTACACCGTGAGGTAATAAAAAATGTCTTCGTTGTCGACGAACATTCGTTTCAAACCATCTTCAACAATCACACCTAATTCGTAAGAGAATGCCGGGTCGTAGGCCTGGCATGGCGGTACCGCAGAAGCCAATAGCAGCGAATGCCCATCCTGGTGCTGGAGGCCTTCGCCCATCAGAGTTGTACGTCCGGCTGTAGCTCCGATCAAAAACCCGCGTCCCCTCATGTCCGCTAAAGACCAGATTGCGTCTCCAACTCGCTGAAACCCGAACATCGAATAGAAGGTGTAAAACGGCACCATCGGAACACCACGCGTCGCATACGAGGTCGCGGCCGCCGTGAAACTCGCCAAAGCGCCGGCTTCGGTAATTCCCTCTTCGAGTAACTGTCCATCCTGCCGCTCGCTATAAGAAAGAAGAAGGTCATGATCAACGGGCTCATACAGTTGGCCCTGACTTGCATATATACCGATCTCTCGAAAAAGTGAATCCATTCCAAAGGTTCGACCTTCGTCGGGAATAATGGGCACCACCCGTTCCCCGAAACCCTCTTCTCTGGTCAAGGCCCTGAGTAATCGGGTAAAGGCCATAGTGGTTGAAACTTGTTGGTCACCCGAACCAGCGCTCATTTCTTCAAACGGTTTGCGACTCGGTAAAGGCAAAGGCTTTCGTCGCCACGAACCATCACGAGCAGGTAATGGCCCTCCTAATTCTCGGCGCCTCGCAAGTAAGTATTCCAGCTCGTCGGAACCCTTAGCTGGTCGGTAATAAGGGGGGTGATCGATGTCGAAGTCCTCAGGAATTTCCGATTCAAGATGCAATCTGGTTCGGATTATTGACAACTGCTCCCGCGAAAGTTTCTTGATTTGATGGGTTGCGTTTCTAGCTTCTAAATCCGGACCCAACGTCCAGCCCTTGACTGTCTTGGTCAGTATGACGGTAGGGCTACCCTCGTGCTCAGCAGCCGCGTGATAAGCCGCATATAGCTTCTTATAGTCGTGCCCGCCTCGAGGTAACTGCTCCAGATCTTCATCGGAGAGATCTTCGACCATTTGTCGTAATCGCGGGTCGGGTCCAAAGAAATGCTCCCGGATATAAGCCCCTTTTTCAACGGAATAACGCTGATACTCACCGTCCACGGTTTCAAGCATCTTGTTCGCTAGTACCCCGTCGACATCTCGAGCGAGAAGTTCGTCCCAACGCCCGCCCCAGATCACTTTGATCACGTTCCAACCCGAACCACGAAAATTCGCTTCAAGCTCTTGAATGATTTTTCCGTTACCTCGAACTGGCCCGTCTAGACGTTGGAGATTGCAATTGACGACGAAAATCAAATTATCGAGACGTTCTCGAGCTGCAAGGTGTAATGCCCCGAGCGTCTCCGGTTCATCAGTTTCTCCATCACCGACGAACGCCCAAATTTTAGATTCAGACGTGTCGTCGACCCGCCGGTGATGTAGGTAACGATTGAAGCGCGCATGATAGATCGCAGAAATAGGGCCTAAACCCATCGACACGGTCGGATACTCCCAGAAACTGGGCATGAGTCTCGGATGGGGGTACGACGACAGCCCTGATCTACCAATCTCTCGTCGGAAGTGGTCAAGATCGTCGTCGTTTAACCGGCCGTCGAGATACGCCCGTGCGTATATGCCCGGCGCGGCATGTCCTTGAATATAGATATGGTCCCCAGGCTTTCCGTCGTCCTTCCCTCGCCAAAAATGGTTAAAACCGACGTCGTACAATGCAGCTGAACTTGCGAAGGTGCTCAGATGGCCACCTATGCCATCTGCCCATGTGTTGGCATGGGTCACCATTGCGATCGCGTTCCAGCGAATAAATGCCCTAAGACGCCGCTCTATGTATTCGTCGCCTGGAAACCATGGCTCGTCATCGGGAGCGATTGTGTTGATATAAGGAGATGAGACTGTCGCTGGAAAGTCGACCTGTAACTGCCGTGCGGCGGTCATTAGGCGTCTGATGAGAAACCGTGCCCGATTCTTGCCCCGTTCTTCAACCACCGCTGCGAACGATTGCACCCACTCGTCGGTCTCTTCGGGATCGACGTCGGGCGTCTGCTCGCTGAAACCGTCGAACAACATGCACCTATCCTCGCACCCGAAGAGCATGCTTTGTTCAATCAACACGTTTTCGACACGCCAGTGGACTAGGAAGTACAGCAATGGTCACAGACGTATTCACTGATGGTGCGTGCCTGGGTAACCCAGGCCCAGGCGGGTGGGCATTTGTCGTAGACCAGGGAACGTGGTTATCAGGGTTCGAACCGCACACCACGAATCAGCGAATGGAACTCACTGCGGCTAGCGCGGCCGTGCAGACTCTTGAAGGCCCATTACGCGTCCACAGCGACTCGACTTACGTCGTTAATTGCTTTGTCCAAGAGTGGTGGAAGGGGTGGCACAGAAGAGACTGGAAAAACTCAAAGAAGGAACCCGTCGCGAATCGCGATTTGTGGGAACCGTTCATTGAGTTAGTGAATGCGCGAGCCGACGTCGAATTTGTTTGGGTGAAGGGACACTCGGGTCATCGCCTAAATGACGCCGCGGATCAACTCGCTACGACGGCGGCAGCTCGCCAAGAAAATCAATCTGGAGGCATTTTTACTGACGCGATCGTCAGAGGGCTTGAAGGGGATAACCCTTCAAGCGCATCCGCGAGCGCCAACCAACGCGGTGACAATGCTCACACCATCGCAGTTTTCGGTCACCGGCCACCCGAACTGGGTGGATACGGAGAGAACTCAACCACCATGTCCGTGCGCCGCCGCCTGATAGAACTGCTCAGGGCCAAGCTAGAGCTGCACCCAGACCTTCAGGTGATCACAGGTCTGGGACTTGGCGTTGAGTTGCTTGCCGCCGAAGCCGCCGCGGCCGCCGCCGTTCCCTATGTGGTGGTACTCGCGTTTGAAGGCATGGAGCAACGATGGCCCGAAGCAACCCAACGACGCTTTAGCGAGCTGCTAGCAGGAGCACGATCAATTATCATCGTCAACGCTGAAGTGCCAAGAACCAGTTCGCAGTTTGCAAAGGCAATGGGTCGGCGGGACGACGCCATAATGACGTACGCCACCGAAGCTGTTCTCGTCCGGCACGCGGACGACCGAACGCTAGGTGACTTGCAACGAAAACTCGAAAGAAACCTTGAAGAGGATGTCTGGGTGATAGACCCCGGGTGAATTCGCTGAAACTCACTTCGTCACTCGGCCGCGAACCGAACCCAGATCGTGAGTTGTAACGACACAAAGTACTTTCCGGTCATCGCCCCACGATCCTTCGCTCGGCGCGTACCCCGTTATCGCTACATGCACTGGGTCGAAAGCGTGACCAGTGGCACCGCGAAACCGGTCAACGCACCCTTTCTCAGCGACCTGAGCGACGGCTTGGCTTCCGGGCCAATCGGTGGACGCCAGCTCCAAAATCGAAAAAACTTCAGCGTTGTGGTCATCCTCACACGGAACACCATCGACCGCCTCAATTTCATCTGCACCCAGAATGAAGCAATCTCCAGGCATCAATCGAAGCACGCCGACCTTGCCGCCTGACGTGATGCGTCCCGACGAATCGCGAACCGACTGATCGCCGAACGAAGCCGATCGGTCAGTTGTGCAGCCAGCAACCCCCAGCAGGACGCACAACGCCACTAACGCAAATTTCACTCGGTCGTCGACTCAGCCAACTCCGCGAGGCGCTCTAACGTCTGCTCCATGCTTCTTCGGTGGCGACGCGGGTAGCCAAGTATTTGTATTGCAATAGGCAAACGAGACGTGGACCAGTCAAATGTTTCGGTCACGAGCGTCTGTTCGCCTTCCACCTTCAACTCGTACCTCCACCTGTGGCCCGCCAAATTGCCCCAAGCGATTAAATGACTTTCCCCAAACTCATACACTCGATTCTTAATGCGATACGGGAGCCCGAATCGCATTTTCATTGCGAACGTACTGCCAAGTGCTAGACGGCCTTGCTTGCCTACATGGCCTTGGACCGTCCCAGACCCGTCAATCGCCGCATGATTCGAAGGGTCCGCCAAGATATCGAAAATGAGAGATGCCTCAGCCGAAATGAGGCGTTCGCAACTCACAGCGCGATAAGCCATCATCAAAACCTAGCCGGCTGATCATCACGCATTGTCACGCATCCGATTTGAACAATTTCGTGGGTATCGGGCCACGTCCACGGTCAACGCCTCCCTCAAGATCAAAAAAAATCCAAGCTGGCTGAGCAGTAATGCCGTAATAGCTCCAAAGACTTCCGTCGACGTCTTCGATCTGGGGGATATGACTGAGCTCGTGACGCTCAACGAACAACTCGTATGCCTTGCGAACATCACGCCCGGGCATACCGATGATCACAACGTCAGTTTTAACTGTTAAAGCGGCGACCGCCGCTGCTTCCCTGTTGCAGGTCCCTCACCACGGCGCCCAGAACCACAAAAGAACTTCTTTTCCCGCCAGTGATGTTGGGTCAAACATTGCTCCATTAAGCGTCGAACGCTCAAGCACCGCTAACTCGACAGGCACTGTGGTTTCCGCCTTGTCGCGTGAAGCGGAGCCGCCATCGAAAAGCACCTCTGGCTGATTTAGGACCGACACATCTGCTCCATCAAGACCACCGGATGCGCCATCACTTGAACAGGCGCCCAATGCCATGATCGATAGGTACAGCGCCGTATAGCGAAGGAGTGCTCTCACGCAGCAAAGGCTATGTGCCAGAACCTGTAAGAACGCTAGATTCAGCAGATGTGAGTACCAGAGCTTTGATCATCGCATCCCTAGTCACGGGCCTCATCATCCTCCTCGCGTTCGCGGCACAGGTCCTGATCTCGGTGTAGGCCGTTATAGGGCGCAACTCGCAAATCAAGACAAGCCGACCGTCGCCTGCGGATACGATTGGCCTCACAATGAGTTCAAACCAATTTGATCTAGTCGTAGTGGGCGGCGGACCCGCTGGATACGCGGCGGCATTAGCCGCGTCGTCGTCTGGCCTGAATGTTGGCCTAGTTGAGCGAGACCTTTTGGGCGGAACTTGTTTGCATCGCGGGTGCATACCAGCCAAGGAACTTCTGGAAACAGCAACTGTGCATCGCACCGTTGTGGGCGCGGGAGAATTCGGTGTCGTCACTTCGACGCCAACCATCGACTTTTCTGCAACCCAAAACCGGAAACGAGCGGTCGTCGACCGCCTCTTCAAAGGAGTAAACCAACTCCTACAAAACAAACAAGTAACGGTCTTCTCTGGGACAGGGCGCCTAACAACTGGGCGAACAGTGACGGTGCAACATAACGACGGAACCGAACAAATACTGACTGGCGAATCGGTCGTTCTTGCTGCGGGTTCCGTGCCGCGAACGATTCCGGGTTTTGAAATCGACGGCGAGATCGTGTTGACGTCGAATGAAGTCTTAGAACTGCAAGCCTTACCAGGTCGCGCGGCCATAATCGGGGGAGGAGCAATCGGGTGTGAGTTCGCCTCGATGCTTGCCGACCTTGGAACTGAAATAACCATCTTGGAATCGATGAATCAACTGATCCCCGGCGCTGACAGCGATATAGCCAAGGCATTGAAACGTTCTTTCAAGAAGAGAGGAATCACATCGATCACTGGTAGCTCAGTTACCGGGCATTCTCCCCACCCCAACGGGACGATGGTTCACCTCAATGACGGGACCGACGTAGACGTCGAAATGGTGATCGTGTGCGTGGGCAGGAGACCCTACGCCGATCACCTTGGGCTTGAAGGCACCTCCATCGAGATCGATGAAAGCGGATTTGTGGTAGTCGACGAGCTGTGTCGGACAGCGGAAGAGCATGTTTACGCAGTTGGGGATCTAATTGCCACACCTCAACTCGCGCACGTCGCATTCGCCGAAGCGATGCTCGCTGTTCGCGACATGGCTGGGGGAAACCCACCACCGATCGATTACCTCAAAGTCCCGTGGGCCATCTATTGCCACCCCGAAATTGCTTTCGCGGGAATGACCGAAGAACAAGCACGACAGGCTGGCCATGACGTAGCGGTGGCAACGCATCACTTTGCTGGAAACGCTCGGGCGATGATCGTCAACGAAACCGACGGCATCGTCAAAGTCATCGCCGAGCGGCGCGCTGACGGCAGTGCGGGACAACTCCTAGGAGTCCACCTCATCGGCCCCTGGGCTACTGAACAACTGAGCCAGGGCTACCTCGCTGTCAACTGGGAGGCAACAATCGACGAAATCGCCGAGTTCATTCAGCCTCACCCAACTCTGTCAGAACTATTCGGCGAAGCCGTCCTTGACCTTGCCGGTCGAGCGCTCCACAGCTAGAACCATGGCCCTTATCGACGTCGAACTCCCTCAACTGGGCGAAACGGTAGAAGAAGGCACGCTCACCCGCTGGTTCAAACAAGTCGGTGACACCATCACCGTCGACGAATTGCTCTACGAAGTGTCAACTGAAAAAGTTGATGCCGAAGTTCCATCTCCAGTCACCGGAACGATCATCGAACTCAAAGTCGCAGAAGGGGAGACAATCGTTGTCGGGACAGTCTTGGCAGTCGTTGAAGGTGAGTTCGCAAGGAGTGCCCCCGAAGCCGTCGCGCAAGATTCACACGATTCTGCTAACTCGCGACAGCCAACTCCGACGAAACCCAACTCCGACCGAACCTCACCCGGGTCAACCCAGAGTACAAAACGAAACGAAATTCAAAATAAGACCAGTGACACCCGGCTTCTATCGCCAGTAGTTCGTCGCCTAATAAAAAAACACGGGCTTGAAACGGTGCACATCCAAGGCACAGGTCAGGGCGGTCGCATCACCAGAAACGACGTACTCAACATTATCGACGAACGTCACCACGACGAATCGGTAGCGCCCGACCCCCAACCACACCTCGAAAATGCCCCGCGCACATCCAAAGAATCACGATACGTAGCTTTCAACAGCATCCGACGCGCCACCGCAGATCACATGACACGTTCAGCTCATTCCACGCCCCACGCAATGACGGTCATGGAAGTCGACTACGAGAACGTCGAAAACGTGAGATCCACACACCGCGAAACCTGGCGAGCCGCACATGGTTTCAGCCTTACCTATCTGCCCTTCATCATGCGCGCGGTGGTTGAAGCGCTTGAAGAGTGGCCTTACCTCAATGCCTCAGTTGAAGACGAAGGATTAAGAGTCCACGGCGACATCAACATAGGTGTGGCAGTCGATCTTGACTACGAGGGATTAATTGTTCCCGTCGTCCGTCAAGCCGACGGGCTCAGACTCGAGGCACTAGCGCTCGCCGTGAACAACCTGGCATTAGGTGCACGAAACCGGCGCCTCAATTTGGACGACATCAGCGGCGGTACGTTCACCATCTCCAACAACGGAGGCTTCGGCACATACACAACTGCCGCAATCATCAACCAACCTCAAGTAGCGGTACTTTCCACCGATGGTGTAACCCGACGCCCCGTCGTGGTCGCTGACCGATTTGGCAACGAAAGCATCGCTATCCACTCCGTAGGTCATTTAGCGATGGCCTGGGACCACAGGGCTTTCGATGGAAGTTATGCAGCAGGGTTTCTCTCCACCATCAAGCGCGCCATCGAAACTCGAGATTGGGAAGTGGAACTCTAGATGCTTCGAGTGCGTTGGCTTGGGAGAGTCGCCTATCAAGAAGCGACTGACCTCCAACGGCACCTCTTCACCAACAGTTGTGACGATCACCTGCTGCTCGTAGAACACGAACACGTATTT
>DUBN01000075.1:11635-13796 GCA_012960315.1 Acidimicrobiia bacterium | reverse complement strand
GCGAATTCGATAAGGAATTGGGGCACAATCCCTACGAGGAGGGTGAAGCCAACGGTGCCGATTAAGACGATGGCCACGGTCCAATGCAACGTCGGAGACGGCCCTTCGGTGCCCTCGTCAACTACATACATAGTCATCACGATTCGCAAGTACATGAAGGCACCGATCACAGCACTGAGCATTGCAACTGCCGCTAGCAAATAGCTGCGATGTCCGACGGCAGCCGCGATGACCTGGAACTTTCCGACAAACCCCGAAGTAAGCGGGACGCCGGCCTGAGCTAGTAACAGGATTGTGAAAGCCATGGCCAACACCGGCCGGCTGCGCCCCAAACCTGCATATCGGGCAAGAGGCTGTTCTTCATCTGCCCCCATCGCTCCAATGATGGCGAAGCTACCCAGAACCATGAACGTGTAGGTAAACAAATAGAAGAGGGCCGCTGAAGTGCCAGCGTCAGCAGTCGACTGCACGGCGACTAAGACGTATCCGGCGTGACTAATTGACGAAAACGCCAACATACGTTTTACGTCGGTTTGCAAGATCGCCATCACGGCACCGATGACCAAGGTAAGAAATGCGAGGACCGCAACGACGGGAGACCAATCGGCATTATGAGCGCCGAACGCTCCGAAAAAGACTCGAAGAAAGGCCGCAAAGCCTGCGGCTTTAGCGATCGATGCCATCCATCCGGTTACGGGACTTGGGGCTCCTTGGTATACATCTGGGGCCCAGAAGTGGAATGGGGCTGCCGCAACTTTGAATGAGAATCCAACTAAAAGCAAAGCCATGCCTGCCATCAGCAAGTGTTGGTCTCGAAATACCACTGCGCCTAGGTAGTCGCGCACGTGTACCAAATTGGTGGATCCCGTGCTTCCGTAGATCAGAGCTATTCCATAGAGAAGAAAGGTTGAACTAAACGCGCCTAGTACGAAGTATTTCATTGCCGACTCGCGGGCTTCTGGGCGACGAGCGTGCATCGCGATCATGACGTAAAGCCCGATCGACAACGCCTCTAATCCGAGGAACATAACTATGAGGTCATTGGCGGAAGCCATGACGATGGCACCCGCGGCCGAGCACAGAAGAAGGGCGTAAAATTCCGGAGGGTCAATGCCTTCCCGGTCAAGGTAGCTATGGGCAATCAGGGCAGTAGCGACTAGCCCAGTCAGAATCAATATTGTGAAAAAGATGCTAAACCCGTCTACTCCCAAAGCTGAAGCGATGGAGGCCGACGGTCCTTCGGTTTGCACGTCGCTCCACAAACCAAGAGCCACGATGTAGGCAGTGACCGCTGCGCAAAGAGTCGTTACCGTGGAGAAGCCACCCGATGTTCGTTGGGGGGCTAGGGCACTGACAAGCAAAATCAGGAGCGCCGCTCCCAAAAGGATCATCTGGGGCAGCAAAGCCCACCAATCGATGGAAGGTCCGACGAAGACCAATTGAGAGAGGTCGCGCATCAGTGATCATCTCCACTGAGTTGGTTGTGATCCACGACGACTGGAGCTGCGGGGCTGGGGCGTTCATAATCCGAATGGTTTTCGATGTGAGCGATTAGCCCGTCCACTGCAGGTTCGATTCGGTCGAGTAATGGTTTTGGATATATCCCTAGAAAAATAATTCCCGCGATGAATGGGGCAAGAGTCAGGCCTTCTCTCAGTGTTAAGTCAGGGGTCGCCTCGTCGGTAGCGGTTGGTTCACCATGGAAGACCCGCTGATACGCCCACAGAAGATAGAGGGCTGCAAGAATGACGCCAGTGGCCGCGATGATGGTCCACCATCGACGGGTTTCGTACGAACCAATCAACACCAGAAATTCGCCAACGAACCCATTTAGTCCAGGAACACCGATAGATGAGAGCATCACTATGGTGAAGAAGCCTGCGAAGATGGGGGCGGCAGATTGGATCCCACTGAGTTCTTCAATTGCACGCGTCTTCCGTCGCTCATACAGCATGCCGACAAGCAAAAAGAGGGCCCCGGTAGACAGACCGTGGTTAACCATCTGAAGTATCCCACCCTCCAGGCTTTGTGTCGTGAAGGCAAAGATGCCTAGAACAATGAACCCCATATGGGCTACCGAGGAGTACGCCACAAGCCGCTTAAGGTCTTTTTGCATGGTCGCGACGATGGCGCCATAAATGACTCCTATCACCCCCAAGGT
>DUBN01000075.1:3979-11448 GCA_012960315.1 Acidimicrobiia bacterium | reverse complement strand
GATAACGAATGCGAGAGCGAACGCTAAGAAGCAGAGCCGCGCCGTGTTGGTTGATAAGGCTTGGCGTTGTGCGAGTTCAACGACGTCAAATGTGATGCCTTGCTCACCGGCGCTTAAGGTCGCGACGCTGATAATAGCGACAAGCATCAGGGCTGAACCAGCCATCGTGTATATGAAGAATTTAGTGGCCGCGTAGCGGCGATCCTCATAGCCCCAGCCGCCGATCAGCATGTACATCGGGACTAACACGATCTCGAACATGACAAAAAACAGGAAGAGGTCAAGCGCTAAGAACGCTCCAAACGAACCGGCCTGCAACAACAACAACCAAGCCGTGTACGACTTTGGTTCGTGGTGTGGATCTACCGCTAAAAGCACGATCGGGGTGATGAGGCCGGTAAGAACGACCAACCAAAGGGAGATGCCATCTATGCCTACGTGCCAATTGATACCTAAGGCTGGAATCCAAGATTGGATTGACTCGAACTGGAATCCGGCGTCATGACTCGAAAACTGTGTCATCACATAGAGCGACATAGCCGCGGCGATAGAGGCGAAGACTGCACCGATCGGTCGCATCATTTCAGGTCTGCTGTTAGGCAACAGCACTACAACGAGAGCGCCTAGCACCGGAACGAGGATTATGGCGTTTAGCACCGGGAACGATGATGCACTTTGCGAGGCGAGGAGTTCGATCACAGCAACAGCCCCCATGTCAAGAAAGCGACGATCACAAGAGCACCTAGCGCTACTCCGACGGCGTAGTTGCGGATATATCCAGACTGCGCGGGTCGGATTAGCCGACCTAACCGCATTGTTAGCTTGCCAACGGTGTTGACAGTTCCATCCACGAATCGCTTATCAATGTCGGCAGCTCCCTGGAAGCTGGAGGTTCCGATTCCATCAACGACGCGAGCATATGTGGAATCAACATACATAGCGTTCTCAAGAAATTCGGGTTCGAGACGGTCCGTCGAGATCTGTCTGGTTAGCCAACTCAGAACTGCAAGTGAGATCCCTGCGACCGCGGCACACACAGAAATCACTGCTAAAGCAATCTTGGTGATGGTGCCCGACGAGAAATGATGTGGGTCATTGAAGATTGGCTCCAAAAAGTGTTCAAGGACAAGCCAATCTTTCACTAACGGCAGGTTTATAGCGCCCCCCACTATCGCCGCTCCAGCGAGAACACAAAGTGGGATCGTCATGGTCCACGAGGATTCATGGGGGTGTGCGTCTTCATCCCATCGTTGATCTCCAAAGAACACAAGAATGACTTGTCTACTCATGTAGTAAGCGGTGAGCAGTGCCGTGATGAGCCCGATCACCCAAAGAAGAGGACCAATATTTTTCTGTTCCCAGGCTGCCAGCAAGATTTCGTCCTTCGACCAGAAACCTGCGAATGGTGGAACGCCTGCAATAGCGAGCCACCCGACAATGAATGTGGCAGCAGTTATTGGCATAGCTAAACGCAACGCACCCATTTTGCGCATGTCTTGTTCATCACCCATTCCGTGGATAACCGAACCAGAACCAAGAAACAAAAGCGCCTTGAAAAACGAGTGCGTGATTACATGAAAGATTGCAGCAACGTAGGCCCCTGAACCGATTGCCAGGAACATGAACCCGAGTTGGCTGATGGTCGAATAGGCGAGCACCTTTTTGATGTCGTGTTGGGCTACCGCACATAGGGCAGCAAAAAGAGCTGTCGCCGCGCCAACTACAGCAATCACAATTAAGGCGTCGTCTGTAAGGACGTTGTTCATGCGCACCAGGAGGTACACACCGGAGGTAACCATCGTCGCGGCGTGAACCATTGCCGAAACCGGAGTCGGACCTTCCATGGCGTCGGGCAGCCAAACATAGAGCGGCAACTGGGCTGACTTGCCTGCGGCGGCGACGAATAACAACAAGGAGACGGCTGTTCCCGTAGCCGCTGTCATTGCAGGGGAACTAGCAATTTCGGTGTAGGTAACAGTGCCTAAAGCGGACCAGATGGCGAAGGTTGCGACCAAGAAGCCCCAATCACCCACACGGTTAGTAACGAACGCCTTTTTACCTGCAGTAGCTGCACTATCTCGGTGGTGCCAAAACGAAATCAGAAGATACGAACAAGCTCCGACGCCTTCCCATCCAAGGAAAGTAACTACCAAGTTGTTGCCAAAGACGAGCATCAACATTGAGAAAAGAAAGAGGTTTAGGTATAGGAAGAATTTTGAATATTTTGGATCTCCGTGCATGTAACCAACGGAATAAAGGTGAATCAACGCTCCGACACCAGTGACAAAAAGCGCCATTGTTACCGATAGCGGGTCGACTAGAAAGCCAGCTTCTACCTGAAGAGAACCGGAGGGCAACCACTCGAAAAGGATCAGTTCATAGGAACGTTCGCCGCTATGGCTGTCGCGACCCAACAGTCCAACGAAAACCATCAAAGTCACTAGGAAGGAGGCACCTGCGGCCGTGGTCGCAATCCACCCGGCGCGGGGCTCTCCCAGCAGCTTCCCCGCCAGGAGCAGCACGACGAACCCGATCAAAGGCAGGGCAGGGATGAGCCAAACTAGTTCGACCACTCCATCACCCCTTTAACAACGAAAGATCGTCGGCCGTTGCCCCGGGTTGACGGCGAAGAATAGCTACGACCAACCCCAGGCCAACTACTACTTCAGCAGCTGCTACGACCAGAACGAAGAACACGACTGTTTGTCCACCGATGTCATCAAGTGTTCGGGAGAAGGCCACAAAACTCAGATTGACACCATTGAGCATCAATTCGACACACATGAGCATCACGAGTGGATTGCGACGTATTAGCAAGCCGGTGCCACCGATTATGAAAAGCAGAGCTCCTAAAACCAGGTACCAGCCAGTGGTAATTTCCATCACCTACCACCATCTTCAGCAGTTACGGGGTCTGTCACTTTCGGTTTGCGAACGAGAACTACTGCTCCGATGACGGCAATCACAAGAAGCAGGGAAGTCAATTCGAAGGCATAGACGTAGTCAGAAAACAGTGATCGGGCCAAAAGTCGCACGTCGTCAGTACCGCCAAGGGCGCCGCTCATGGCCTCAGCTCCCGTGACGGGCTCTCCGACCACAACAATTAGTGCCACGACAATGGCTAGTGAACCAGCGGCAAATAATAGGGCCGCCCATTTTTGGATGGGCAAGAACGACATTTCAAGGTTCTGTGCCCGATCTACTCCGAGCAACATAATGACAAAAAGAAAAAGGACCACAATCGCGCCTGCGTAGACAATCACCTGGACCGCGGCAAGGAAGTGCGCTTCTTGGGCTACAAATTGGACCGCTATCCCAAAGAGAGTCATCACTAACATCAGCGCTGAGTGGACGGGATTGCGAGCAAGGACCACGCCCAAGGCTCCTATGAGGCAGATGAGGGCAGCAACAACAAAGACGAGCGTGTCAACCATTAGTGGTGATCCCCTGAATCGGCGCTTGGATATTGCCCTTCAGGTACGTCAGCTTCGTCCCGAAGGTTTGATAGGTGCTGGCCTATCTCCGGGTCTCGGACACCGTAACCAAGTTCGCCACTCCAGCTAATCCGGTTTTGATAATCGGGGTTTCCCGATGAAGCCGTCGCTCGCATCCAACCGGAGGTGGCGAGGTCGTCTCCATCGTGCCAAAGCTCCCAGGGTTGACGTTGTGGGAGGCCTTCGTCGTCAACGACCAATTCGGCTTTTGTGTAGATGGCGTCCGCCCGATTGGTGAAGCTAAATTCGAACAGGTTGGATTCGGTGATTGCTTCAGTGGGGCAGGCTTCAACGCATAGATCGCAGTGAATGCAGCGAAGATAGTTGATCTCATAGACGTACCCGTAACGCTCCCCTGGCGAGACGGGAGCTGCCTCGGGATTATCGGCACCGCGGACATATATGCATTTGGCCGGGCATACGCCGGCGCAGAGTTCACAGCCAATGCATTTTTCCATACCGTCCTCGTAGCGGTTGAGGACATGGCGGCCATGGAAGCGGGCTGGTTTTGGTCGCTTTTCTTTGGGATATTCAGTGGTGACCCTTTCTTCGAAAAGTTTCAGAAATGTGACTTTGAAACCGTTGAGATAGCCCATTACACCTCCTCCAGTTCTTCTTGATATGCGCGGTCACCAGCTCGCAGTGCCGCGACGAGAAGGGATGCTCCTATTGCTAGAGCAACGACTGCTGCTCCGTAGGTCACAACCCAGTTCCAGTCATAGGTAGCGCGCAGTTCTTTGAGGCTGATGAACATCAGCCAGAAGAGAATGAGTGGGATTAACAGCTTCCAGCCCAGATGCATTAATTGGTCGTAGCGAAGTCTTGGGAGAGTCGCCCGGAACCACACGAACACGAAAAGAAACGCGAGCACTTTAAGCAGGAACCAAACCGTGGGCCAGAACCAAGTCATTCCAAAGAAGATGGGGCCAGCAGGACCGCCAAAGAAAAGAGTGACCATGATTGCGGACATGGTGATGACGTTCATGAACTCGGCGAGAAAGAACAGAGCGAAACGAATCGATGAATACTCGGTGTGGAATCCGCCGACGAGTTCTTGCTCGGCTTCTACCAGATCGAATGGGGGACGATTTAGCTCCGCGGTTGCGGCGATAAGGAAAACGATGAAGGGGATGATTCCTGATGAGACGAGGAACCAACGCGTAAATCCGCCAGATTGAGCGGCAACGATGCCATGGGTCGACAAGGTCCCGGCGAGCACCACAACAACGACGGTCGCCATGCCTAGCGCTGCCTCATAAGAAATAGCTTGAGCAGAGGCGCGGACCGACCCAATGAGCGGATACTTAGAGCCGGAAGCCCAGCCGGCGAGCATCACCCCGTACACAGCTATCGAGGACATCGCCAGTAAGAAAAGAATGCCAATCGGAGGGTCGGCTACCTGGAGATAGGTCTCTCGTCCGAAGATGGTGACGGTTCCAGAGGAGCCCCCGCCGAACGAACCACCTATGGGTACAACGGCAAAGGACAGAAAGGCTGTCACCGCTGAGATGTAAGGCGCCAGCCGAAACACAAGCGGATCGGCGTTTTCGGGTCGAAGGTCTTCTTTGAAAAAGAATTTCACCCCGTCGGCGAAGGTCTGGAGTAAACCCCAAGGGCCGGCCACATTCGGACCGATCCGATTTTGCATGTCCGAAATAAGTTTCCGTTCGAACCAAACCATAAACATGGTGGCGACGAGCAGGAAGGTAAAGGCAACAAGAACTTTGACAGCCATGATGCCGACATCAACGAGGTCAACACCGTCGAGATAGAGGGGGTCGCCGGTCACAAAGTTTCAATCCGAATGTCGTTGACAAGTGCAGTGGCGTCAATAAAGCGGTTGGCTCCACCTCCGGGTTGATTGAACGGGAGTACCGCCGTCCCTCGCAGGATGGTGGCATCTGCAACGGCTAGGAGTGTCTCAGTTGTTCGGGTTGAGATAACTCGAACGGCAGTTCCACTTGACACTCCTAAACGTTGGAGGTCACCAGGATGCACTTTCAACGTCGGCTCTTCGGCTAGGTGACGCAATGAAGGGCTGTGGCTGACGCCAGTTCCGGCATCCCATAGTTTCCGGCCACTGACCAGTCGCAATCCGTAGCCGTCTACAACGGGTGGTTCTTGCGGTGTTGCCAACGTCGGTTTTATCGAGCTTCCTTGGATAAGAATACCTTCATGTCCTTCAGGTCCACAGATTCGTTCAATGGTCACCCCCGCGTGGCTTGGCGCGACTTGCTCAATTTCACACCAAATTTCTTCTCGCGAACCAACACCTAGGTCGCCGCCCAAACGCCATGCCAACTCGGCGGCGATCATCCAGTCTTCACGTGTTGAGCCCGGAGGAGTGATTTTTTGAGCAAGGCGGCTTACTCGACCCTCGATGTTTGTAGTGGTGCCTCCCTGCTCCCCGTAAGCGGTGCTTGGCATAACTACGTCCGCATGGCTCACAGATTCAGTGACGAAGTTGTCGATCGCTATGACCGTTTTGGCCTGCCGAAAAGCGTCTATGGCGAGATTCCGATCAGGGAAGTCACGCAGAGGGTCAGCGCCAAGCAAAATAAGTGTGTCAAGTTCACCAGTTGCTGCCGCTTGGAGCATTGCTGTCGTATCCAGACCAGCTTTTTCAGGGAGAGTTTGCCATCGATTGATCAAAGATTCGCTTGGGTCATCAATGGTTGTTCGCCCGGGAAGGATCCCTGGAGCGAGACCCATGTCTAAGGCCCCGCGCACATTTCCTCGCCTTAGCGCAGGCAAGAAGGTGGCATGGGGAAGCCGATCACGGATGACCGAAGCAACTTCCAACGCGGGGGTGGCTGATTCGGCCATAGACGCGCGGCCTAATACCGCTACTACAGATCCGTCTCGAAGTTGATCCCCAAGTGGATCGTCGCTTTCCAAAAGAGCCATCAAAGTCTTTGCTGCCTCGCCAGACCGGCAGCGAATAGAGCGTTGTGCGTAGGGTTCAGCACCTGTAGCGATTGGTCCTATTTCTATGACCTTGGTTTGTCCTTTAGTGGCAGCTACGCGAAGGCGCAGATGCAGGATCGGTAGCTCCTCTTTGAGATCTGGACCGACAATAAGAACTGTGTCCGCTTCGCAGGCGTCTGCAATGGTTGCTGTTGGAAGCCCCAATACAACATCAGCCGGTAGTCCATCCCCTAGTTGTGCATCCACGTTGTCGGTTCCGATGACAGCGCGAGCGAGTTTTGCCCATGCGTAGGCATCTTCATTGGTGAGTCTCGATCCGCCGATTATTCCAACGCGTTGTGGACCTGCCTGCTTTATGGCTTCAGCGGCCCGAGCTAAAGCCGAGCCCCAATCAGTGCCAAGCAATTGATATTGGTCATGATCATCTCGAACGAGTGGGGTTACTAGCCGATCATCACTGTTAACAGCCTCATAATCGAACCGTCCCTTGTCACAAAGCCATCCATGGTTCACCGACTCAACGTCGACTCCTAGATATCGCACGAGTTGGTTTCGCGAAGACTCCACGGCGACGCGACAGCCTACGGAGCAAGTCGTGCATGTCGATTCAACTTGTTCGAGATCCCAAGGGCGCGCCTTGAATCGGTAGGGCGCGGCAGTGAGTGCTCCCACCGGGCAAATCTGAACGGTGTTGCCTGAGAAATACGAACTGAAAGGTTCGTCGGGAAAAGTTAGTACCTGCGTGGAACTACCACGTTCTGTGAATTGTATTAGTGGGTCTCCCGCAATCTCGTCTGCAAATCTGGTGCAGCGATCACAAAGGATGCAACGTTCTCTATCGAGATCAACTAGGTCCGAGATCGGAATTGGTTTCTCGTAATGCCGCTTCTCTTCCACAAATCGTGATTCGCCGGGACCATAGGCCATAGTCTGATCTTGGAGCGGACATTCGCCACCCTTATCGCACACTGGGCAGTCGAGTGGATGATTCACAAGCAGGAATTCAAGAATGCCTTCCTGAGCTCGTTTAGTGTCCTCCGACTGGGT
>DUBN01000075.1:0-3916 GCA_012960315.1 Acidimicrobiia bacterium | reverse complement strand
GGCCCACGCCCAGTATCAATGTCGACAAGGCACATCCTGCACATGCCCACTGATGACATACGTTCGTGGTAACAAAACCGGGGGATATGAACCCCTGCTCGGTCTGCGGCAGCGATAAGCATTTCACCAGGGCGTGCTTCGAATTCGTCACCATTGATGGTGACGGTGACCTCGCTTGGGGGCGTATCAGACATCAACAGCCACCTCAATCATGGTCCGATTCTTATTACCCGCGACTTTCTCCTCAAACTCTTCTCTGAACAGTGTGAGAGCAGAATGGATAGGGGCGAAAGCTGATGGCCCAACGAAGCAAATCGTGGTCATGCGATATGGGAAAGGAACTGCCTCGATTCCTCTAGATGGAACCGCTGCGTGGGGGAAGTCACCGGGGCAGATTGTTTCACCGACCTCAAAAAGTAAATCCAGATCGCGAGGCGTGCCGAGACCATCGACTATGCGCCGGAGAATCTGTTCGAGCCAGGGACCACCTTCGCGACAGGGCACACATTTGCCACATGACTCATGCGCGTAGAACTTGGTGAGGGTGAGAGCAGCTGCCGGAATGTCAGTGGTTTCATCCATCACGATGATTGCACCTGATCCAAGCATTGACCCCTCAGGTCCTATTTGGCTGCCCTCAAAAGGCAAGTCAAGCTGGGCGGGGGTGAACCACGGCGCGGAACCTCCGCCAGGTACAAAAGCTTTAAGTTGATTCTCGTTGCGAATTCCGCCGCACATTTCTTCGCTGTACAAAAGATCGCGAAATGTGGTGGTCCCATTAACAATTTCGTATACCCCGGGTCGTTGTACATGACCACTGACGGCAACCATCCGGGTTCCCGGCGAGCTTTCTGTGCCGATAGCTGTGAAGGCCTCCGCACCGTGCTCAAGAATCCATGGGAGATTCGACAACGTTTCAACGTTATTCACAATTGTCGGCTGACCGTATAGGCCGACCGCTGCTGGGAAGTACGGTGGCTTTAGTCGGGGCATTCCCCGATTTCCTTCAAGACTTTCAATAAGCGCTGTTTCCTCTCCCACTACGTAAGCGCCAGCGCCCCAATGCAAAATTATGTCCACTGAAAATTCTGTATCGAGAATGTTCTTGCCAATGTAACCAGCGGAGTAGGCATCGTTGAGGGCTTTTGCCACCCGTTCTTGCGCGACAGCCATTTCCCCGCGGACATACAAGAAGCACTGACTTAAACCCACTGCGTAACAGGCGATGAGGCAACCTTCAATGAGTTGATGCGGGTCGAGTTCCATTAGGAGTCGGTCTTTATAGGTTCCTGGTTCTGACTCGTCTCCATTTACGACGAGGTAACGAGGCCAGACCCCGGGAGGACAAAACCCCCACTTCACTCCAGCGGGAAAACCAGCACCTCCGCGCCCGAGCAAAGTTGCGTCTCGAACCTCGCTATGAACCTCTTCGGGCGTCTGTTGGAGTGCCTTACGAAGACCTTGATATCCACCTGTGGCCTCGTACCTTTCCAAGGTGTATGAGTCTTCGTAGTCAAATCGTGCAGTAACGATCCGCGGGGTGTCATTAGCGACAAATCCAGGGGCGTGAGGAATAGGGGTCCCGCCGATACCGGTCACTGATCGGACCCCTGTTCGTGCATCCAAACTGGGGCCGATGTGACATCTTCTGGAGGGGCCGTTCCTACAAATCGATCTTCAGGTATATGTTGTCGCACTTGGGATAGCACGCCATGGTCAGGCACGTCGTGGTCAGTTGAGGAAAGCTCATCAACGATCGAATCGAATTGGTCTGGAGTAACTCGGTATCGGTGCCGATAGTTGACCTGCAGACACGGCGCTTCCGTGCACGCAGCCTGGCACTCTGCTCCCTCGATCGTGAACATCCCGTCGGCTGTTGTGCCACCCGATTTCACACCTAAACGTCGCTCGGCATGTTCCATCAGTTCTCCCGCACCCAGAAGGGCGCACGACATCGTGGTGCAGATGTTGACGACGTATTTACCTACGGGACGTCGTTTGAACATTTCGTAGAACGAGCACGTACCCAGCACTTCGGCGCTAGTCGTACCTAATAGTTCTGCTATCTCGACCATCGCATCGTTAGAAATCCAGCCGCTTTGCTCCTGAGCTAGGTGCAACAAAGGGATCATGGCTGACCGCGGTTTCGGATAACGCCTAATGATTACCTTGGCATGCTCCAAGTTTTCTTCGCTAAAAAAATTCATCGGTCAACCTCTCCCATAATTGGGTCGATCGATGAGATAACAGCAACTGCATCGGCGAGGAGGCCCCCGTGCATCATGTGCGGAAGGGTTTGAAGATTGGCAAAAGAGGGCGCTCGGATATGCATTCGTTGCGGTTTGGCTCCCCCATCTGAAACCAAATAGCACCCAAGTTCCCCCCGTGGTGATTCCACGGCCGTGTACACCTCGCCCGGCGGTACCTTGAAGCCCTCGGTGAAGATCTTGAAATGGTGGATGAGTGCTTCCATCGACTCATCGATACGCGCTCGCGGTGGTGGAGTGACTTTACGATCCTCAACGCGATACGGGCCCTCGGGCATCAGTTCTACACACTGCTCTACTATGCGCATTGACTCCCGTATTTCATTGAGTCGTATCGCGTAGCGGTCGAAAGTATCGCCGTACGTCCCCACCACAATGTCGAAGTCAACTTGGTCGTATGCCAAATAAGGCATGTCTCGCCGGAGATCCCAGGCGTAGCCAGTGGAACGTAGTATCGGTCCGGTGGCACCCAGAGCCAGGGCTTCGTCGGTAGTAATGACACCGATCCCTTGGGTACGTTGACGCCAAATCGGTTGACCGGTCATGAGCACATCGAACTGCTCCAGGCGTTCGGGGAGAATTTCTAGAATGCTTTGAACATCTTGTCGCCACCCATCGTGAAGGTCCGCTGCAACTCCTCCAGGTCGGATGTAGTTGTGATTCATACGAAGGCCTGTCACCTTCTCAAAAAAACGGAGTATTTCTTCTCGTTCACGCCACCCGTAGATCATCATTCCGACAGCTCCTAGATCCATGCCGTTGGTCGCCAAGAAAAGAAGGTGCGACGACATGCGATTTAACTCGCACATCAACATGCGGATCCATGTGGACCGGTCCGGAAGTTCGATTTCAAGCAAGGCTTCTACAGCTAACGAAAAGGTCAATTCGTTGAACAACGGAGACGCGTAATCCATTCGCGTGACGTTGGTAGGCCCCTGTAAAAATGTGAGGTCTTCCGCGGTTTTTTCCATCCCAGTGTGCAAGTAACCGATGATCGGCTTAGAACGCAGGACCGTCTCCCCTTGCAACTCCAAGGTCACCCGCAACACTCCATGGGTTGACGGGTGCTGGGGGCCCATGTTGATAATCATTCGTTCGTCGTCAGGGTCGACAACAGCGGCTCGTTCTTCCGCTTCACTCTCAGACATTCTGAGGACAGCATCACGGTTTCGAAGATGGTCCAGCTTGGTCATCGACCCTCGACCGCCTTGAACTGGACCGGGATGCGGCCCATCGCGAAATCTTTGCGCAGCGGGTGGCCTTTCCATCCATCGGGAAGCAGAATCGGAGTTGGGTCAGGGTGGCCTTCAAAACAAACACCGAACATGTCATTTGTTTCGCGTTCCATCGCTTCGGCACCAGGGTGAACGTCGCTGATCGTTCTGACCACAAGATCCGACTCTGGTACCTGCACTCTGATCCGAAGTCGTCGTGGTGCATGGACATCCAACAGGTTGACCACCAACTCGAAGCGTTCAGGCTCAATTGTCATCGGCAACATCCGAGTGGCGTTTCCCAAGTAATCCGCACCGCACAGATCTACACAAACCTCGTAGTCCTCTTCGACCAAAAGTTGGATTAGGTCGTGGTAGCTATCTCTAGAGGGGTGAAGGACTGTTTGACCCTTACTGTTGGTAACGGCGACGTCG